>JBEOKN010000094.1:0-20412 GCA_040275885.1 Azonexus sp.
CGCGCTGACCCTGACCGTCGATGTCCGCCTCGCGCGTTTCGCGCGCGATGCCGCCTGAACTCCTGCCCAATCCGTAATTTGATTTCTGCTTGCTCTTGACGGTCGACCGCAGCACTCCGGCGAAGGAGCCTGTTGCGGGACCGCTCTCGGGACGGGAAGATCTTCCAGGCTGGGCGCTGACCACCGTGGCCAGCGCCCAGCCTGCCCTACCCCTATCTTGCGTTCGGAACGAGGACCCCCTCGAGCTTCAGTGCCAATTGCGACATGGCAAGCGCCGCCGGGCAGCCGGGGGTGGCTTGCATCAGCAAGCGCCGCTGCATCACCGACTGGCGGACAGACTGATCCGCCGGAATGTCGCCCATGTGAACCAGTCGAAACGGGTGCGCCGGGTCAGTGGTGACAAAGCGGTCGAGCACCTGCTGCAGTTGCGCCGTAATGGCGCGCCCATCGCCCAATTTCGCAACCTGATTGGCCACGATCCCGATTCTCTGTCTTTTCTGCTGCCCGATCAGCACCTTGATGGTGGCATAGGCGTCGGTCAGCGACGTGGGTTCGGGCGTCGCCACCATCAACACTTCGGAAGCGAGCGACACGGCAAACAATACCACGTCCGAGATGCCCGCCCCGGTGTCTAGGACGACGATGTCATAGCGCAACACCAAGCCTTTCAGGATGCGGAACAACTGCTCCCGGACTTCGGGCGCCAGCCGCGAATACTCGACCATCCCGGAACCCGCCAGCAACACGGAAAAGCCGGCCGGCACCTGGACTATCGCTTCTTCGAGCGCCGCCTTCCCGGTAAAGACATCGTGCAAGGTGACTTTTGGATAGAGATTGAGCACCACATCCAGATTGGCCAGCCCGAGGTCGGCATCGAGAACCAGCACACGGTGACCGAGCTTGGCAAGGGTAGCGGCCAGATTGGCCGACACGAACGTCTTGCCGACACCGCCCTTGCCGCTGGTCACGGCAAGCACTTTGCCCAGCGCTCTAGGGGGCGCCTTTGTCATCGGTTCGTGGCTGCTGAGGTTGTGCAGATCGCGCATGATTTGACTCGTTATCCGGCGTCGGGGGGTGCGTTGCCCGGAGTGCTTCCAGTCAATGCCGGCTCGCTCAGGATGGTGTGGCCGAACAGAAGACCTTTTTCTTCGGCACTGACGGCAAACCCCACCTGATGGTCCATGAAAATCGGGTTGCGCCCTCCTGCGTCGCAGGATGCGTTGCCCGGAGTGCTTTCAGTCAATGCCGGCTCGCTCACGCCGGAGTCGCCAAACAGAAGGCCCTTTTCTTCGGCGCTGACGGCAAAAACTGCCTGATGATCCATGCAGATCCGGTTGCGGCCTTCCGACTTGGCACGGTACAGCTCCAGATCGGCACGTTCGGTCCACGATGCCACGCTTGAACTGGCGCAGTCGAGCGCATAGGCCCCACCCACGCTGATGGTGACCTGAATCGTCGCATCGGCCACCGGGGAAATCCGCATCGCCGCGATGCTTTGACGGATGCGCTCGGCGACTGTTTGACCAAACGACGCCTGGCAATTGTGCAGCACGACACCGAACTCCTCGCCACCATACCTCGCTACCGTATCCATGGGTCTCACGCAGGACAACAGGACCATGGCGACCGCTTTCAGCACTTGGTCGCCAGCGGCGTGGCCATGGATGTCATTGACCTGCTTGAAGTGGTCAACATCCAGCAGCAGCAGCAGCGCCGCTTCCCCTGAACGCGCCACCGCGCTGATTTCGGTTTCCAGTACCGACTCGAAATGTCGCCGATTGGTCAGGCCTGTGAGAGGGTCGGTCAGAGACAGCTGACAAAGCCCGTCGATCAAGCTCTGCAGATATTGGACGGGCGACTCGTCCAGCGCGGGTTGGCTGTCGGCAACTCCGTGCTGCAGCAATGCACGCGCGTCACCGAGCTGCAAATCGCGCAGGTCAACCAGCGAATGTCGAGTCGGGTTGTCCATGAGTCCGGGTAGCCAGGCAACCAAGTTCAGAAAAGGCCTGCAAGGGCAATCGGGTGAGTATCCCTAATTCTGCGGCAGAATTCAATATAAAGTTGTCATTTCAACTTGACATCTGAAGTTGAACGGATCCTGGTTGCCAGCACGCCACATCCCCAGGGGCGGCGGCCCGGTGCCGGAGTCAAGCTCCAGTTTCTTGCCGGGATGGCGGTTGCGGTCGACAGGCGCAAGGTCGATCTTTCCAGAACCTTCGGCTACGAGGGAATGATGTTCTCGGATGTGCCGAACATGGCTCGCGTATTCGCTTGCACCAACTCGTCGCGGATCCTGAAGGCCCACCCGGAGAGCGAATATCTGTGCCGCATTCTCAACCATATGCGGGCCAGCGGCAACCCGATCGCCACACCGCTCCCTGCCGATGCAGACATCACTCCAGAACGGCGGATCGATTTCTCTTCCGGCCACCTCGAACGTGCGCTTGCCTCCTTTCTGAAGCCGGGGTCGAAGCGGGCGTGGAAGCTCCACCAGAACGACCCCAAGGACGTCCTGCTGTTCACGTTCGCGTCGATCGAGGATAGCTCTCCGCGTCGTTCAAAGAAAGGCAAAGCGATCGGCATCAGTTGATGGCCCAGCCCTTTGGCCTTTCCGGGCGCCTGCACAGTTTCTGGTCAGACGCAAGAGCAGGCTGCACAGTTACACGCTAATACGGTAATATCTGGTACGAAGAAAGCCCGCAAGGGAGGGGGCTTGCGATGACCGACCCCGCACTTACCGACGCTGCCCGCATTCTCGATGGCAGCCCGGTACCGACTTTCGTAATCGATTCCAGCCATATCATCGTGTATTGGAATGATGCTCTTGCCCGCATGTCGGGCGTCCCCGCCGCCGAGGTGCTCGGGACACATCAACAATGGCGCGCCTTCTATCCTGCACACCGCCCGGTATTGGCCGACCTCGTCATTGATGGCAGTTCCCGCGACTCGTTGGAGAAGTTCTATCGGGGCAAGTACCGGCCGGCAGCACACTGCCCGGACGGCTGGGAATCCGAGGACTTCTTTCCGACGTTCGGCGAACATGGCCGCTGGCTGGCCTTCTCGGTAGCGCCCATCCGCAATGCCGAAGGCAAGGTTGTCGGCTGCGTCGAAACCCTCCAGGACATTACCGAACGCAAGGAAGCCGAACTCTCGCGACGGGAAGCCGAGCGGCATCTGGCCGAAATGGTTACCGGCAGCCCGGTGGCCACCTTTGTGATCGACGCACAATGCCGCGTCACCCACTGGAACCGCGCCTGCGAAGCATTGACCGGTGTTTCAGCGGCGGAAATGATGGGCAAGAGTGAAATCTGGCGCGCTTTTTACCCCTACGAGACGCGTCGCGTGGTGCTCGCCGAAATGATCGTCCGCGGCGCCCGGAACGAAGAGGTCACCGATCTCTATACCGGCCACGCCCAACCCTCGGCGCTGCTTCCTGGCGCCTTCGAGGCACGCGATTTTTTCCCGGCATTTGGCAGCCAGGGAAAGTGGCTCCACTTCATGGCGGCTCCGCTGCACAACCTGCGCGGCAAAGTGGTCGGGGCTATCGAAACGCTGGTCGATCTGAGCACCGAAGCTCCGGACAAGGGTTGAGCCTGCGCCAACCAAGCGAGATAGCCAGAAAAGCCCATGTCATTTGCCAGAACGCCGCTAGAACCCTTTCTGTCGCCAAAGGGCGTTGCCGTCTTCGGCGCCAGTCCGGACGTCGGCACCCTGGGCAATGGCCTGCTCCGCAATTTGCTCGCCAGCCAGTTGTCCGGAAAGCTGCACTTCGTCTCGCAAAAATACGTCGATATCGGTGGCCTGCCCTGCCATGCATCCGTCGCTGAAATCACGGCGCCGCTTTCTCTGGCACTGATCCTCACCCCGGCACATACCGTTCCCGGCATTGTCGAGGCCTGCGGCAGACGTGGCATTCGCGCGGCAGTCATCTTCTCCGAAGGCTTGCGGCCCGCCAACCCGGCCGGAATGCAGTTGCGCACTGCGGCCCAGTTCCACAAGATACGTCTCTTCGGCCCCGATGCATTCGGGTACATCCTACCGCATGCCGGCCTTAACCTGACGCCCATCGCCCAAGTCGTCCCCGCCGGCAATCTTGCGATGGTGTCCCAGTCAGGATCTGTCTGCGCCAACATCCTGGACTGGAACCACAACGAGGAATTCGGCTTTTCGGCGATTTTCGCCCCGGGCGAATCCGAGGATCTTGAACTGCCGGAGATACTCGACCACCTCGCCAGCGATCCGAGAACTGCCAGTATCCTGCTTTATCTGGAAGGGCTGCGCGACGCGCGCGGGTTTCTCAGCGCCGTCCGCGCCGCAGCCAGCATCAAGCCGGTGATTGCCGTCAAGGCTGGCCAGGGCGTAACATCGGCGCGCATTGCCGAAGCCCACAGCGGTGCCCGCAGCGACCGGGATGACGCTTTTGATGCCGCGCTGCGCCGCGCCGGCGTGCTGCGTGTCCGTACCATCGGCGACATGTTCTCTGCAGCACGCGCGCTGACCACGCCCCGGCTGCCACGAAACAACCGACTCGCCATCGTTTCCAACGGCGGCGCCCCAGCGGTAATGGCGCTCGACCAGGCTGCGGAACTGAACATCGCACTGGCGCAGCCCGCACCCGACACCCGGAAAAAACTGTCCACGATGTTCCCCGCCAGTTGGTCGCCGGGCAACCCTGTCGACGTGACATTCGAGACCAGCGCGGAACGTTTCGTCACCTCGATTCGCGCGTGCCTGGACGATCCCGGTGTGGATGGCGTGCTGGCCATCCTGACACCGAACACCTACATCGACCCGCTCGCGGTCGCCCAGGCCACCATCGCTGCCGCCAGCCAGGCCGACAAACCCGTGCTCACCTGCTGGCTGGGCGAATTACAGGCAAGAAGCGCACGCGCGGCCTTTGCCAAAGCGTGTTTCCCGACGTTCCGCACGCCGGAAAGTGCAGTCGCTGCCTTCGCCTTCATGGTGGACTGGGTGCACAACCAGGCGATGCTGCTGGAAACGCCACCCGCTCAGTCCTCCTATACCGCACCGGATGTCCCGTCCGCCCGCCACATCATCGAGAATGCGCTGGCCGAAGGGCGCAATGCACTGACGCTTCCGGAGGCGAAGGCGGTGCTCGCCAGCTTCCACATCCCGGTATCCGAGACCCGGTTCGCCGCCACGCCGACCGATGCCGTCAGCGTCGCCGGTTATCTTGGCTATCCACTTACCATGCGGGCGCTCGCGGCAGCCGATAGCCCGGACCGCAGCGGCGCTTTCCGCCGGCACTTGCGCTCGGCACCGGAAGTGGTGCTCGCGTTTCGGGAACTCGGTACGGCGGACCGTGGCGTACTGCTCGAACGCGAGGTCGACAAGCCGGGGGGACGCTGGCTGGCCATCGCCATCCGCCAGGATCGCCTGTTCGGCCCCGTCATATCCCTTGCCGAGAGTGGCATTGCCCCGATCATCTATGACGCTTGTTCCGTGGCACTGCCGCCACTCAACCCGCGTCTGGTCGACGTCATGCTGCGTGTACCGCACGTCGCCCGGCTGCTTGGGCCGCTGCCGGGGAAGCCGGCGGTTGCCGAAGGCCCCCTGCGTGACATTCTCTTGCGCCTTTCCGAGATCGCCAGCGAACTGCCCTGCGTGCGCCATCTGGAGATCGGGTCGCTGGCGGCCGACAGCGTGAGTGCAATCGCTGTCGATGTCAGCATTGAACTCCAACCTCCGCGTGGGGAGGCCGACCCTTACGGACACATGGCCATCTCTCCCTATCCGGCGCAACTTGAACTGGCAGCGCTTCTGAAAGACGGCAGCCATTGCCTGCTGCGCCCCATCCGCCCCGAAGACACTGCCGCACTGCAGGACTTTGTCCGCAACCTGTCGGTCCGGACCAAGCGCTTGCGCTTCTTTTCTGCCCTCAGCGAACTGCCGCGCCAGCAACTGGCCCGTTACGCGCAGATCGACTACGGCCGCGAGATGGTTATCGTCGCCACTTGCAATCGGGACGGCCGGCCAGTCATTCTCGGCGAGGCACGCTATTCGATTCTGCCTGATGGCAAGAGCTGTGATTTTGCCATCGTGACCGCCGACGAAATGGCAGGCAAGGGCCTCGGCGGGTATCTCATGGAGCGGTTGCTGGAAGCTGCACGCCAGCAGCATGTGGCTGTCATCCGCGGGCAGGTGATGGCCGACAACGAACCCATGCTCGGCCTGATTGAAGCGCTGAATTTCGAGGTCAACCTGACCGATGACGAAACGGTCGTCGAGGTTTATCGACGACTCGGATAGCGTCGGTTCGCGATGCACGTGGCGGTTTCAACGCCGATGTGCAGCAGGTTTGAGATGCTGGGCCTTTTCCAATGAGAAATCGAATATGCTGGCTGCGGAACCCGATTGATCCTGTCCCCGGCCCATGCACATCGCAACTCTCTCCAGCGCGGATGCACTGCGCAGCCTCAGAACCTCCGAACAGGGCCTGGGCATGGCCGACGCCGAGCGGCGCCTGGGCGAATACGGCACCAATCGCCTCGACGAAATCGGGCACGAGGCAGAGTGGCGGCGGTTTCTTGCCGAATTCACGCACTTCTTTGCGCTGATCCTTTGGGTCGCCGCCGGGCTGGCATTCTTCGCCGAATCACGCAGCCCGGGCGAGGGCATGTGGCAGCTCGGGATTGCCATCGTTGCCGTCATCGTGATCAACGGCTCGTTTTCCTTCTGGCAGGAATATCGCGCCGAACGGGCTATCGCTGCGCTGCGCAAGCTGCTGCCGCAGACGGTCAAGGTCATGCGCGACGGCCAGCTGTTTACGCTGCCCGCCGAGGCCCTGGTGCCCGGGGACGTGATCCTCCTTGGCGAGGGCGACAATGTCCCGGCCGATTGCCGGCTGATCGCCGGTGCCATCCGGGTCAACATGTCGACCATCACCGGCGAAGCGCTGCCCAAAGCACGCAGCCCGGAAGGCGTGGCGGTTACGACAGCGCTCGACACGAAGAACCTGTTGCTGGCCGGTACCTCGCTGGTTTCCGGCGAAGGGCGCGCAGTCGTCTTTGCCACCGGCATGAAAACCGAATTCGGCAGGATCGCCCACCTGACCCAGGCAGCGGAAAAGACCGTTTCCCATCTGCAGATCGAAATCGCCCGCCTCTCGAAACTGGTCGCCATCTTCGCCAGCGCGCTCGGTCTCGTGTTTTTCGCCATCGGCGCCCTGATCGGCCTGCCCTTCTGGGCCAACCTGATGTTCGCCATCGGCATCATCGTCGCCAACGTGCCGGAAGGCCTGCTGCCGACCGTCACCCTGTCGCTGGCCATGGCGACGCAGCGCATGGCGCGGCGGAACGCGCTGGTGCGCCATCTGCCGGCGGTGGAAACGCTGGGCGCCACCACCGTCATCTGCAGCGACAAGACCGGCACCTTGACCGAGAACCGGATGAGCGTGCGCCGGGTTTTCTGCGCCGGCATGCTGTTCGACGCCAACCCGCTGGCCGAAGGGTTTGCCGCCGGCCATCTGCTGCGCAATGCCGCGAATTGCCACAATCTCAAGCGCAGCCAGCGTGACGGCGGTGAAGTCTGGCTGGGTGACCCGATGGAAGCGGCGCTGCGCGATTTCGCCGGACAGCACGGCGAACGCGGCGACGGCCAAAGATTAGGCGAACTGGCTTTCGACAGCGACCGGCGGCGCATGTCGGTCATCGTCGACAACGATGGCGCGCGCTGGCTCTATTGCAAGGGGGCACCCGAGGTCGTCGTGCAGTTGTGTACGCAGGTCGACCATCACGGCAGCGCAATCCCGCTCGGCGAGCAGCGCATGCAACAGATTGCCTTGGCGCAGGAGGCGATGGCCGATTCAGGGCTGCGGGTGCTGGCCTTCGCGTACCGCAAGCTGGCCCCGGAGGAAATCCCGGCGGAGCGGGAACTTGTCTTCTCCGGTCTCATCGGCCTCCACGACCCGCCGCGGCCCGAGGTGCCCGAGGCCATGGCGCGCTGCCGCTCGGCTGGCATCAAGGTGATCATGGTGACCGGCGACCATCCGCATACCGCCCTCGCCATCGCCCGCGAAATCGGGCTGGTCAGCAGTGCGCAACCGACCGTGCTGCTCGGCGAAGCGGTGCGCAAGCTGACCCCGGCGCAACTGCAGATTGCCCTCGACAGCCCGGAGATCCTGTTCGCCCGGGTCACCGCCGAGCAGAAGATGCTGGTGGTCAACGCGCTCCGGAACAAGGGCGAAATCGTCGCCGTCACCGGTGATGGAGTCAACGATGCGCCGGCGCTGAAATCCGCGCACATCGGCATTGCCATGGGGGTTTCGGGAACCGATGTAGCCAAGGCGGCGGCCGACATGATCCTGCTCGACGACAATTTCGCCAGCATCGTCAATGCCGTCGAGGAAGGGCGGGCAGTCTTCGAAAACATCCGCAAATTCCTGACCTATATCCTGACCTCGAACATTCCCGAACTGCTTCCCTATCTGGCCTTCGTGCTGTTCAGGATTCCGTTGCCGCTGACCATCATCCAGATTCTCGCCGTCGATCTCGGCACCGACATGCTGCCGGCGCTGGCGCTGGGAGCCGAGCGCCCCGAACCCTGCCTGATGCGTCAGCCGCCGCGCCCCACCCATGAACGCCTGCTGTCGTGGCCGCTGCTGGCGCGCGCCTATCTCTGGCTCGGCCCGCTCCAGGCTGCGGTGGCGCTCGCGGCATTCTTTTTCATTCTTCACCTCGGCGGCTGGCAATATGGCGAATTCCTCGCCACCACCGATCCGCTGTATCGGCAGGCGACGACAGCCTGCCTCGCGGCGATCGTGATCGCCCAGATGGTCAATGTCTTCTTGTGCCGCCATCCTCGAGAAGCCGCGATCCGTTTTTCGCTGACGCAGAATCCGCTCCTCCTGCTCGGCCTCGGCGTCGAACTCGCACTGATCCTGGCGATCGTGTACTCGCCGCCGGGGAACGAAATCTTCGCGACCCAGGCTTTCGCGCCGGCGGCCTGGGGATTGATGGTCATTCTCGCGCTTGCCTTCGCCGTTCTGGAGGAAACACGAAAACACCTGGTGCGTCGCTACATGTGACGCAGCCCGACGCTGCCCCGATCAGGGGCAGGTCGCCGGATCGCTGGCGTAGGCGCCGAGGCCCAGTGTCTGCAGTCGCTCCAGGTAGCAGCCATGGCGCCGCCCCCAGGCAAACGCCCGGTCGTCCGCAAGCAGTCCGGGCAGGTTGGTCAAGTCGACCTCGGCCACCTTGAGCGACTCGCCGCCGGTCGCCAGCAACACACCTTCGACCAGCAGCATGCTGCTCAGCAGGTAAGCCACGTAGTCGCGCGAACTGCCCGTCGCCACGATGGTTTCGCTGCCCGTCAACCCGGCGATCTGGCCGATCGCCGCGCTGATCGCCACACGCTGCAAGGCATTGGTGCCGGCGCTCGCCGGTATCAGACGGGCAACTGCGGGGGCGACGCTACGGCTGACCGGACGGCTGATCGCCGTCAGCGTGACCGGTCCCGGCAGCGCCGCCGCGACGCCGCCGAGCAATTCCGCCAGCAGCGAGCGCGCCGTGGCAAGTTCGGCGCCGGTCATCGGCTGCAGTTCACAGGGGACCGATTCGGAATTGCGGATTTCCTGGCACAGCCGGCGATGCCAGGCCTTCTGGCCAAGCATCTCGCCCCAGGCACTGCGCTCGCCGGCAATCTGCAGGCTGCCGCCGCCGATGTCCAGCACATGGCTGGTGGTCAGCCGCTCGCCGAGCAACTGACGGGCGCCGGCATAGCCGTAAGCCCCTTCCCGCAACGGCGGAATGACCAGCACGGCGACGGCACTGGCCGCGTGAATGCGGCCAAGGATGGCTGCCAGTTGCTCCGCGTCCTGTTCCAGGGCCAGCCGCCAGGCCGAGAAGCCGCCGCCGACGCGCGCGCAGTCCGCGGGAAAGCCAGCCGCGCGCGGGAGATCGTTCAATGCGGCGACGGTCGGCGCGACCGTCTCCTCGAGCCCGCGTCCCGCCCACAGCGGATCGAGATAGTCGATGCCCACCTGCGTCGTCACGGCGCTGCCGGTGGCGCCCGCCCGGATGCCCGACGAGCCCATGTCATAGCCGATGCGGCAGGATTCGCCGGTTGCGGTCGACGCCGCCAGAAGGGCCAAAACCAGCCCGGCGACGGCTTGCCGACAATGACCGGCGGCACGCATCGACATCAGAGGTGCAGGTAACCCATGGCACCGGCCAGCAGCCCGAGGCCCGCGGACCCGAAAACACCGCCCAGCAGCCAGCGCTTGCGCGTCAGCAGCGTGATGGCAGCCAGCGCGATCGCGATCTGCAGCAGCGTGGTGGCGAGCGCCCAGCGTTCATGGACATGCATTTCGGCCTCGCTCTTCTTGTCGGCTTCTTTGGCCAGCGCTTCAAGCTTGTCTGCCTCCACCTTGATTTCCGTCTTCTCCTGCTTGTAGCGCTCGACTTCCTGCTTGTACTTTTCCTGCGCCTCGCCGCTGGTCAGCGTGATCGACAGCTCGGCCAGGTTCTGCTTGTTGCTCTTGGCCTGATAGTAGTTCCACTGGTTGGATGCCGAGGTCTTCTGGATTGCCGCCTCATTCTTGAGGAGCAGCGCCGCATTCTGCGAATGCCCGCCCATGTAGCCGAAAATGGCGCCGACGGTCGACAGGACGGCGGTCAGCACCGCCAGCCGTGATGTAAAGCTGTCGCCGCCGTGCTGGGCAACGTGTTCGACCTCGTGATCGTGCGGACCGTGTACGTGAAAACCATGACCGGACATTGGCTTGTTCTCCTTCAATCTGCTGTGTGAGTTGATCTGACGAGAGCGGATTCTACCGCTCACCGCCATGCTGGCCCTACGATTCGGCGCGACCTGCTGGCGAAGCGGGCGGCTCCGCTGGCGCGGCGAACCAGTCTTCCTTGTTCACCACGACGTTGCTCGCCGGTTGCAGGACAAAATGCGGCGACATGATCTGGACACCGTAGGTGTTGAACTGATCCTGGATATGCGAATGCAGTTCGGAAAGGATCTGGATCCGTTCCAGCGGACGATCGACGTAGGCGTAGAGCTCGTATTCGACGTAGTAATCCTGCAGTCCCTTCTGCATGACGAAGGGCGTGGGCTGCGTGCGCAGGCCCGAAGTTTCTTCTGCCGCCTCGATCAGCATCGCATGCACCTGGCGCCAGGGCGTATCGTAGCCGATCGTCACCGTCGTCGAGATCAATGCCCCGCGCTCGCCGAAGGCGCCCGTGTAGTTCTTGATCGGGCTGCCGACCAGGACGGCATTGGGTATCGTCACCTCCTCGTTGCGCATGTTGACGATCTTGGTCGACAAGGCGCTCATTTCCTTGACCACCCCGGTCACCTCGCCGATGGTGACGAAGTCGCCGACCTTGAGCGCGCGCGAATAGATCAGCACCAGCCCGCTCATCAACTGCGTGACGACGCCAGCCGAGCCGAGGGTCAGCATGAAGCCGAACATGACCGACAGCCCCTTGAACGCCTCGCTGTCGGCGACCGGCAGGTAGGGATAGGCAATGGCGACGCCGACCGCCCAGATCAGGACGCCGACCAGGCGCCGCGTGGCAAAGGCGGTGTCGCGGTGCACGCCGGGAATCAGCGAGCGCCCCTGATGCACATTGTCGAAAATGTTGCCGGCAACGTCGTTGGCGGCTTTGGCGAGAAAGAGGATGACGGCCACGGTCAACAGCCCGGGAATCGAGGAAATGATCCCATTGCCGAAATTCTCGAGCAGTTCGAGCAGAAAGCCCTCCAGCCGCTCGGCCAGCGGCTGGGTCAGCGGAAAGCTGGAGAGCACATAGGCGAACCAGAGATAGGCGACGGTCACCCAGAGGATGATCAACACCAGATGGGCGACCCGTTTCACCAGCAGCCATCCCTGCGCCGCCCAACGCAACCCGGTGCTTTCGTTGGCCGAGAGGATTCTCGTCTGCAGGCGATCGAGCACGAAGGTGGTAGCCTTCTGGATCGACCACAGCAGCCCCAGCATGATCCCGGTGGCGAGCAGCGACAGCAGGGCGCCCTTGACCCGGATGGAAGTGTGTCCTTGCTCGATCAGCGCCTTGATCGCCGCCGCCAGGCCCTGGTCAACCTGTTGTGCGACTTCATCGAGGCTGAGCTTCTGCTCGCGGTCGAGGTCCGCCTCATAGAGCCCGAACAAAAGGTGATCGCCGATGTAGTAGACAAAGGCACGCTGCTCCTCGACGACCAGCGCGGAGCGCGTGACCGGCTTGGCCAGTTCGCGCTCGCCGAGCGGCCGCAGGCGCTCCTGAATGCGCTTGACCCGGATCTCCGGCGGCGCACCTTGGATCGTCGCGCGCAAGGTGACAATGTCGCGATTGGCGATGGTCAGCATGGCCTCCGGACTGGCCTCGCCCTTGGCGAATAGCAACCCAGGCGCCAGCATGGCCGCAAGCAGGATCATCAGGCGAAAGGCCGCCAAGGACGCATTCATCGAAATCTCTCCAGGCTCAGAAGACCGCGATCGAAGGCTTGCCCACGCGGCGTGTTTGACTCACTCGGCATCGAAGCCCGCGTCTTCGATCGCCCTGACCAGAACATTGCGCGAGACGACCTGCGGATCGAACGAAACGCGCGCCTCGGCAGCCTCCAGCGAAACCTCGGCCACCGCCACGCCTGGCAACGCGGTGAGCACGCCGGTTATGTTCCTGACGCAGCCCTGGCAGCTCATGCCGCCGACCTTGATAACGCTGGCTTCCATCTTCTACTCCTTGCCTACGAAGGGATGCTTCCTGAGGAACTTGACCAGATCTTCGGGCGGCAAAGGCCGACTGAAGAAATAACCCTGGACCAGTTCGCAACCGATGTCACGCAGAATGGCATATTGTTCCTTGGTCTCGACGCCCTCGGCCAGTACCGAGAGGCGCAGGCTGCGACCCATGCTGACGATGGTCGAGGCGATGGCGCGTTCGTCGGGATCGACTTCGAGGTTACGAACGAAGGAGCGGTCGATCTTCAACTTCCCGACCGGGAAACGCTTGAGATAAGCGAGCGACGAATAACCCGTCCCGAAATCGTCGAGCGCCAGTTCGACACCCATGCGGTTGAGTGCCGACAGCGCGTTGAGACTCAACTCGACATCGTCCATGACCGTGCCTTCGGTCAGTTCCAACTCCAGAAAACGCGCCTCCAGGCCCGAGGTCGCAAGCGCCCTGGCCACGGTGTCGACGAAGCCGGCCTGCCGGAACTGCAGGGGCGAAACATTGACCGCGACGATCAACGGCGGCAGTCCATCGTCCTGCCAGGCGCGGATTTGCCTGCAGGCCTCGCGCAGCACCCATTCGCCGATCGGGTTGATCAGCCCGATATCCTCGGCGACGTGAATGAACTGGTCCGGCGAAATAAGGCCGAGGTCCGGGTTTTGCCAGCGAATCAGTGCCTCGACGCCGATCGTGGCGCCCGACTCGACACTCACCAGTGGCTGATAATGCAGGACGAACTCGCTCGCCCCCAGCCCGCGGCGCAGCCCGCTTTCCATCAGCAGGTGCTTGAGCGTCACGACATTCATCTCGCTCGAATAGAAGCGGAAGGCGTTGCGGCCTGCCTGCTTGGCTTTGTACATGGCGGCGTCGGCATTGCTCAGCAAGACCCCGAAATCCTTGCCGTCGACCGGATAGATGCTGATGCCCAAAGAAGGCGTAATCGTCAGATCGTGGCCGCCCACCGAAAACGGCGCCATGCAGATTTCGATCAGGCGCGATGCGACTTCGGCGGCGCCCGAGACCTGGATGCCGGGCAAGGCCATGATGAACTCGTCGCCGCCGAGACGGGCCAGGGTGTCGACCTTGCGCACCACCGTCGCCAGGCGCTGCGCCACCGCGCACAGCAATTCGTCGCCGGCGCCGTGCCCGAGCGAGTCGTTGACCCGCTTGAAATGATCGAGGTCGATGAAGATCAACGCCATCTCCGACCCGTCGCGCTCGGCCGCCGCCAACAGTTGCGTGCAGCGATCGCGCAGCAGGCGACGGTTCGGCAAACCGGTCAGCGGGTCGAAGTCGGCGAGTTCGCGAACCCGCATTTCCGCTTCCTTCTGCGCCGAGATGTCGAGCACGGTGCCTACCGACGCCGGCCGCCCTTCATAGGTCGCCGGCGAACCGAGGATAATGATCGGGAACCGGGTTTCGTCCTTGCGCACGCCGGTGAGTTCGTAGGGTGTGCCCGGTTCGCCGGCGGCCCGCTGCCGCATCTTTTCCCGAACCATGGCGCGCTGCTCGGGAACGATCAGGTCGAGCGGCCCGCGCCGGCTCACCAGTTCCTCCTCGGCGTAACCGAAGAGCGCCATCAGGAAAGGGTTCACATAACGAAAAATGTTGTCCTGGAGCACGAAGATTCCGACCTGCGCGGCTTCCATCGTCGACCGGAACTGCGCCTCCTTTTCCCTTATGGCCAACTCGGCCGCGATGCGCTTGCTGACATCGACGGAAATGCCCAATGCCGCAAGCGGCTTGCCGTCACCGCCAACCTCGAGCGCCATCGTGTCATGACAATGTCGCACCTCGCCCTTGGCATCGCGCACGCGATAGTTGACAGCCAGCGATACGCGCTGCCCCGGACGCCTTGCCGCAACTTCCGATATGCGCGCCATGACTGCTTCGAGATCGCCGGGCAGCATGTGGTGCCCAAGAAGCGCGAGCCCTGCGTCGCACACCGATTCGACATCCAGACCGAACAGCTCGGTCGCCGCATCTGAAATGAATTCAAAACGGCCGGTAACAAAATTGAGACGATAGACGACCCGAGCGATGCTCTCGAGCAGCGTCTCGTAGAACAACAGTTTTTCGTCTTTTTTCAAACCACCCCCTTGAGCTAGCGGCCACGCGGTCGCCAGCGCTTCAGCAACAGGGAATTCGACACGACAGAGACCGAACTCATGGCCATCGCCGCCCCGGCGACAACCGGATTGAGCATGCCGAAGGCCGCCAGGGGAATCCCCAGCACATTATAGATAAAGGCGAAGAAGAGGTTCTGACGAATCTTGCCGAGCGTCGCCCGCGACAGTTCGATGGCATCGTCGACGCCGCACAGGTCGCTCCTGATCAAGGTCAGGTCCGCCGCCTCGACCGCCGCATCGGACCCGGCGCCAATGGCAAAGCTGACGTCGGCGGCCGCCAGTGCCGGCGCATCGTTGATGCCGTCGCCAACCATCGCCACCAGCCCGCCGGCCTTCAATTCGCCGATCACGGCTGCCTTGGCGCCAGGCAGGATGTCGGCGCGGAATTCGCCGATTCCCGCCTCGCTGGCAATCGCCGCCGCCGTCGCGGCGTTGTCGCCGGTCAGCATGACGACCCGGATGCCGCGCGCGCGCAGCCGTGCGACCGCCGCCCGTGAGGTCGGCCGCAGGGCATCGGCGATGGCGAGCAGGGCCAGCGCCATGCCACTTTCCTCGAGGACGACGACGGTCTTGCCAGCGTGCTGCAGAGCGACCACCTCCGCCTGGTCGCTCATGCCGAACCAGGCCGGCGCCCCGAGGCGCAGGAGACGCCCTTCGATCTCGCCGGCCACGCCATGCCCCGGCACCGCGCTGAAATTGACCACTTTCGGCAGGTCGACCGCGCCAGCCCGCGCCAGGACCGCCCGCGCCAGCGGATGTTCCGATCCCTGCTCGAGCGCCGCTGCCAGACGCAGCGCAACATCGGCATCGGCGGCCAGCGCCACGATGTCGGTCACCTGCGGCTCGCCGCAGGTCAGCGTCCCGGTCTTGTCGAGAGCGAGAACGGCGATCTTCTCGGCGCGCTCCAGCGCCTCGACGTTCTTGACCAGAATCCCGGCCCGCGCCCCCTGCCCGGTGCCTACCATGATCGCCGTCGGCGTCGCCAATCCGAGCGCGCACGGGCAGGCGATGACGAGCACGGCGACGGCATTGACCAGCGCCTCGGCGAAGTCGCCGGCGTACAGCCACCAGCCGACGAAGGTTGCAAGAGCAATCACGCAGACGATCGGGACAAAGACCGCCGAAATGCGGTCGGCCAGGCGCTGCACCGGCGCCTTCGACCCCTGCGCCTCGCCGACCAGGCGGATGATCCCGGCCAGCAGGGTGTGTTCGCCGACACCGGTCGCCCGGCAATGCAGGACGCCCTGGCCATTGGCCGTCGCCGCGAACACCTTGTCGCCCGCCGCCTTGCCCACCGGCATGCTCTCGCCGGTCAGCATCGCCTCATTGACGCTGGACGCTCCATCGATCACCTCGCCATCGACCGGCATGCTCTCGCCCGGCCGGACCATGAAGACATCGCCGGGCATCAACGCGTCGACCGCGATCTCGATCCACTGGCCGTCGCGTTCGATGCGCGCCGTCTTCGGTTGCAGGCGGATCAGCGCTTCGATCGCCTCCGAGGTGCGCGCCTTGGCGCGTGCCTCAAGCAGCTTGCCAAGCAGGACCAGGGTGATGACCGCCGCCCCGCCCTCGAAATAGACGTGCTGGTCGAGCCCGAATAGCGTCACCGCCGTCGAAAACCCCCAGGCCATGCTGGTGCCGAGCGCGACCAGCACATCCATGTTGGCGCCACCACCGCGCAAGGCCTTGTAGGCACCGTCGTAGAAGCGCCAGCCGATCCAGAACTGGACCGGCGTCGCCAGCGCCAGTTGCAGCCAGCGCGACAGTTCGGGATGGTGGTGCCCGCCGCCGAACATGAAGAACATCTGGCCGACCAGCGGCAGTGTCAGAGCCACCGCGATCCAGAAGCGGCGGATCTCGCGCTGGTAGTCGGCGGCCCGGCGCGCCTTTTCCCGTTCCCGCGTGCCCTGGTCAGCGATGCTGGCAGTAAACCCGGCCCGGGCCGCCGCGGCAATCACCGCCGCCTCGTCGGCGGGGCCAGCGAGCCGGACACGTGCGCGCTCGGCAGCCAGGTTAACGTTGGCTTCGATCCCCTGCTGCCTGTTGAGCACCTTCTCGAGACGCGCCGAACAGGCCGCGCAGGTCATGCCGGCAATCGCGAACTCGACGACGCGACTGGTGCCAGCAGTTGTTTCGTTGGCACTGCCGGCGGCTTCGTTCATTTGACCAGCATCACCGGGCAGTCCGCCAGATGCAGCACGCGGCTGGCAATGGAACCCATCACCAGCCCGGCGATCCCGCCTCGTCCGTGGGTGCCCATGACGATCAGATCGCACCCCAGTTCGTTGGCCATTTTGGCGATCACCTCGGCCGGCTGCCCGACGTGTATGTGGGTCGTGTGGAAGCGGCCAGCGGTGTCGAGCCGTTGCTGTGCGCCAAGCAGGTGCTCGCGGCTCTCTTCCATGTAGTGACCGTGCAGGGTTTCCTTCCCGACGTGCGCCAGTGCGTGGCCGATCGGGATCGGCGGCTGGACGTGCAGCAGGTGAACCTCGGGCACCTCCCTGAACCAGGCGGTATGCGCGAGAAGATGGCCAACCGCACGCAGCGAGCAGTCGGAGCCGTCAACCGGCAGCAGGATTTTCATGGTCATCGCTCTCTCCTAGATCCAGTGCAACAAACGCATCAAGCCGATCAGTCCGTAGATGCCGAAGCCCAGCACCAGCAGCCCGGAGGCTATGCGGACCAGCGGGCGCCGGACGAATTCATTGACCCTTGCCAGCAGAATGCCCGCCAGCAGCAGATTTGGCAATGTTCCCAGCCCGAATGCCAGCATCAGCAGCGCCCCGCGCCCGGGCGATCCGGCGCCGAGAGCCGTGGTCAGCGCGCTATAGACCAGCCCGCAGGGGAGCCAGCCCCACAAGAGACCGAGCGGAAAAGCCTGGGTCACCGTCTTCGCCGGCACGAAGCGGCGTGTCAGCGGCTGGATGTGGCGCCACAGGTGCTGGCCGGCACGCTCGGTGAAGGCCAGCGCCCGGGTCACGCCGAGCAGGTAGAGGCCGAGCGCCACAAGCATCAGGTTGGCCAGCAGGTAGAGCGTGAGGCGCACCGGCGCCGGTCCGTCCAGCGCCAGGCTGGCGGCGCCGAGGGCACCCGCCAGGGCGCCGGCGACGCCATAGGACAGGATGCGCCCGGCGTTGTAGGCAAGGTGCATCGACCAGCGGGCGGGCGCGCCCAGCGACAGCGCCCCGACAATGCCGCCGCACATGCCGACACAGTGGGTGCCGCCGAGCAGACCGACAAGGAATAGTGCCAGGTAGCCGGAATCAGGCATCTGCAAGGGCACATTTGGCGCGGGAAGTCACGGCGCAAGGATACCTCACTCCGCTGCCTTCCCCGAACGGTTGCGGCTCAGATCACCTTGGAATAGCGGGTCCGCTGGCGGTCGGCGCGCAGGTAGCGGTCGAAAACCATGGCAATGATGCGTACCAGCAGGCGCCCCGGCGGGAGAACGGTTATCCAGTCACGTTCGACCTTGAGCAGACCGGCGCGCTCCATCTCCTTGAGATCGTCGAGTTCGGCCGCGAAATAGCGGTGGAAATCGATCAGGTGCGCGCTTTCGATCGACTCGAGCGACAACTCGAAGTGACACATCAGCGCCTGGATGATCGAACGCCTGAGGATATCGTCGGCATTCAGCTCGATGCCGCGGAACACCGGCAGCATCCGGGCATCAAGACGATCGTAGTACTCGTCGAGGGTCTTGACGTTCTGGCTGTAGGTTGGCCCGACCTTGCCGATCGACGAGATGCCGAAGGACAGCATGTCGCAGTCGGCATAGGTCGAATAGCCCTGGAAGTTGCGGTGCAGTCGCCCCTGGCGCTGGGCGACGGCAAGCTCGTCATCGGGCCTGGCGAAGTGGTCCATGCCGATGAAGACATAGCCGGCTTCGGTCAGTTTCCTGATGGCCAGCGCGAGGATCTGCAATTTGGTGTCGGCCGAAGGCAGATCGGGCTCGGCGATGCGTCGTTGCGGCTTGAACAGGCTCGGCAGGTGCGCATAGTTGTAGATCGACAGGCGTTCCGGATCCATCGCCAGCACGCGCTCGAGCGTGCGGTTGAAGCCCATCACCGTCTGATGCGGCAGCCCGTAGATCAGATCGATCGATACAGACTTGAAGCCGTTGGCCCGTGCCGCGTTGATCACGGTGGCGGTCTCTTCCTCGCTCTGGACGCGGTTGACCGCAACCTGCACGCGCTCGTCGAAATCCTGGACGCCGACGCTCATCCGGTTGAAGCCGAGTTCGCCGAGCAGGGCCACCGTCGCCGTGTCGACCTTGCGCGGGTCGACCTCGATCGAATACTCGCCGCCGTCGAGCAACTTGAAGTGCTTGCGCGTCTCGCCCATCAACTGCCGCATTTCATCGTGCGACAGGAAAGTCGGCGTGCCGCCGCCCCAATGCAACTGGATGACCTCATGCTCGCCATCGCGGCCTTCCAGACTCTCGCTCTGCAGCGCAAGCTCCTTGCCGAGATATTTCAGGTACTTGGCGCTGCGCCCGTGATCCTTGGTGATGATCTTGTTGCAGGCGCAGTAGTAGCAGATGGTGCTACAGAACGGGATGTGGAAGTATAATGACAGCGGTCGACCGATGCCGCCGATGGTGCGCTTGCCAAGCCACAGCTTGGCCGCATCGGAATCGAAGGCCTCGACGAAGCGATCCGCAGTCGGATAGGACGTGTAGCGCGGGCCGTTCACATCGAAACGGCGAATGATCTGAGGATCGAAGACGAGGTTTTCAGTTGCGAGATTCATTGAACGTGCCGACGACAACGGAACGGATTATCTTCGGATGCGGGGTCAACCCGGTTGACGTGGATCAAGTTTCTACAGGTTCCTGATGCCCCCCAAATCCTCTGGCAAGCCCATTTCACTATCGCTGATCAAGACCGCCTGTTCAAATTGCAATCTGCGCGAGCTGTGCCTGCCCCTTGGGCTCACTGACGAAGAGCTCCATCGTCTTGACGACCTCGTATCGAACCGCCGCCGCCTGAAACGTGGCGATCGTCTCTACCGTTTCGGTGCGCCATTCGACGCCATCTATGCCATCCGCAGCGGCTTCTTCAAGACCGACGTGTTGCTCGAAGACGGACGCGAACAGGTCACCGGCTTCCAGATGGCCGGTGAATTGCTGGGCCTCGACGGCATCAGCAGCGAACATCACACCTGCAACGCGGTCGCCCTCGAGGATAGCGATGTCTGCGCGATCCCTTTCTCCCGACTGGAAGGCCTGTCGCGGGAGATCCACACGCTGCAGCGCCATTTCCACAAGGTGATGAGCCGCGAGATCGTCCGTGACCACGGGGTCATGATGCTGCTCGGCACGATGCGCGCCGAAGAGCGCCTGGCAACCTTTCTGCTGAACCTGTCACAACGCTTCACGGCGCGCGGCTTCTCGTACGCCGAGTTCAACCTGCGCATGACGCGCGAGGAAATCGGCAGCTACCTCGGACTCAAGCTGGAAACCGTTTCCCGCGCCTTCTCGCGCTTCCAGGAAGAAGGCCACATCGCGGTCCAGCAGAAACGCATCCGGATTCTCAATGTCGCCGGCCTCAAGGCACTGCTGAATCACCGGGGCTGAC
>JBEOKN010000095.1:0-58470 GCA_040275885.1 Azonexus sp.
CGGTGGACAGGAACCCGGAGTCGTAGGTGAATAGACCGGTCTTGCCGCCCAGCGTCCGGATGTCGATGCAGTCGTTACCGTGTGTCGGGGTCATGATCGGAAAGTCGACAGGAGCCATCCCGTCAATGCTCAAAGTTGCCTTGCGTTTGTTCGTCATGGTGTCTTGTCCTCGAGAAGGATAGTTTCGCGGTACTGAAATCTGCTGCGTTTTGCTCGTCAAAGGCATGAATGAAATCGCGAAGCTGCTGGTCGATCTGCCGAATCCAGCGCTTCCCATTGAAGACGCCACAATGGCTGATGGTCCCTTGCAGATGGTGCTGCTTGCGGTAGGGCCCGCCGACGCTGGCTGGTTCCTTGCGAAAGTGCTGGCGCGTGCGGAAGGGCATGGGTGAGGCCGGCCAGAGGCGGCGCTTGGCAGGTTGCGGCGGCCTCGCGCAGCGTCCGGCTCACGGGGGGCAAGAACCGGCTGTGGGGCCGCCAGGGTGCCAGGTGGCCGGCGACGACGCGCATCGGCGTAGTCAGTTCGGCGAGTGCCTGATCTGTCTGGTAATGCACGGCTGGGCTAAGAGCGGACATGATCGTTGTTTCGAACGGATCGGTGACGGTCGTTATAAGCAATTGGCGTGCCTTCCGGCGACGGACACCTGGTATGGAGCTTGCCGTGAAGGCGTTCGGTCATCATTCGAGCCGCCAGGCCAATCTTGTGGAGCGCGAATCCGATGCCTGTCGCAACCCTGAACCTCGGCATCAAGAATTACACGTCCTGGTCTTTGGGCAACCGGTTGATGGTGCGCCGGGCAGGACTCGATCTTGCCGGGAAGATGGTTGAACAGGACGACGTCAGCGCACTTCCGGAACTGTTGCTCCTTGCCTCATTGGCGCGACGCCTATCCTTGTCGACCCAATGTATGCGCCGGTCGTGATCCGCTTTCTGGCTTGCGCCGTGGCATTCGACCAGACGTGCGCCGCCTGCCGCTGGAGCATCAAGTTGATGCCGGCGATGCAGGATTGGATAGCTGTAGCTAAGGAAGAGCCGCCGGATAACGTAGAGTTGGAAACGGAGTTCCGAGTCGGGCAAGCACCGCCAGGATCGCACCATGCCGGCGCGTCCGCTCCTCGCTGGTGCGTCACAAAGTGTTCGGGTGCGGTGATTCAGTTGTCTATGGATTGGCATCGAGCCTCTCGTCTGTGTCGTGACACTTGGCGATTCCGCAGGTGCCGCCTTGGGTCTTTGGCAAATTCGCCCATTGTCTGACGAGCGTGCGCACACCGTTGCCCCTTGCTTAGCGGGAGTATGGCGCCGCTCTATCCTTTGTCGGGGCGAGGCATGTCCATGCTCTGGATCAGGCATAATCACCTGAGAGTCCTGATAGCAGTGGATGTGGAGGTCAGTTCGTTAAGCCTTTGTGCGACGCCTGGCGGGGCGCATGAAAAGCCCAGAGACTTGCGAGCTGGTTCGCATCTTGCTTGAATAACCATAGTCATTTTGTACGGAGCCGGACCGTGTCTATCCACGTCGCACTGAATCACGTCACCCACTACACCTATGACCGTCTGGTTACTCTCGGACCGCAGGTTGTCCGGCTCCGTCCGTGCCCGCATTCGCGGACGCGGATCCTTTCGTATTCGCTGAAAGTCGCGCCGGAGAAGCATTTCATCAACTGGCAGCAGGACCCGCAGGGCAACTACCTGGCGCGCCTGGTCTTTCCCGAAAGGACGCACGAATTTCGCGTCGAAGTCGATCTGGTCGCCGAAATGTCGGTCATCAATCCCTTCGATTTCTTCCTTGAACCGCACGCCGAGAAAATTCCCTTCGATTACCGGGCGTGGGAAAGTCACGAGCTGAAGCCTTACCTCTTCAAGCTGCCATCGACGCCGCGCTTCCAGAGCTATCTCGATGGCATTTCACTGGAGCCGACGCGCAGCGTAGATTTCCTGGTCGCGCTCAATGCCCGCCTGCAGAAAGACATCGGCTACACGATCCGCATGGAACCGGGGGTGCAGACGCCCGAGGAAACGCTGAAGAAGCGCACCGGTTCCTGTCGCGACTCGGCCTGGCTGTTGGTCCAGATCCTGCGCCACCTCGGTCTGGCGGCACGCTTCGTTTCGGGCTATCTGATCCAGTTGACCGCGGACGTCAAGTCGCTCGACGGCCCTTCCGGACCGGAAGCTGACTTTACCGACCTGCACGCGTGGACTGAGGTCTATCTGCCCGGAGCCGGCTGGATCGGTCTCGATCCGACGTCCGGGCTGTTTGCCGGCGAAGGCCACATCCCGCTCGCCTGCACGCCGCAGCCGGCTTCCGCGGCGCCGGTCAGCGGTGGCGTCGAGAAGTGCGAAACCAGTTTCGAACACCACATGCAGATCGTCCGCATTTGGGAGGCGCCGCGTGTTACCAAACCGTATAGCGACGAGCAGTGGGTTGAGATCGAGGGCCTCGGCCACCAGGTCGACGCGACTCTGCTCGAACTTGACGTCCGTCTGACCCAGGGAGGCGAGCCGACCTTCGTCGCGGTCAACGACCCGGATGGCGCCGAATGGAATACCGCCGCGCTCGGTCCGACAAAGCGGATCTACGCGGCCGAACTGTTTCACCGGCTGCGCGAGAAATACGCCCCGAACGGCCTGATGCACTTCGGTCAGGGCAAGTGGTATCCGGGGGAACAACTGCCGCGGTGGAGCCTCAACTGCTTCTGGCGCAGGGATGGAGAAGCGATCTGGAGTTCGCCGGATCTCTACGCCGACGAGAGAAAGGATTACGGCGCGACCAGCGAGCACTCAGGGCGTTTCATGATGCGCATCGCCGAAAGGCTGGCGCTGGATCCCAAGTATGTTTTTCCCGCTTTCGAGGATATCTACTATTACATGTGGCGCGAGCGCTGCTTGCCGAGCAACGTCGATCCCTTCGATTCGCGCGTCAATGACCCGCTGGAGCGCGCGCGTCTGATGAAATTATTTACGCAGGGACTGACCAAGATTATCGGTCACGCACTTCCGGTCATGAAGAACGAAGGGAAGCGCTGGGAAAGTGGCCCGTGGTTCCTGCGCGCGCAGCACTGCTATTTGTTTCCTGGTGATTCGGCGATGGGTTACCGACTGCCGCTCGATTCGCAGCCGTGGGTAACGGAGAGCGATTTCCCCTACGTCAACCCGCCTGACCCCTCCCAGACTATGGTAGCGCTGCGCAGTAACGCCGAAATTGTTCGGCAGACTGAGGCGTGGGCACAGGTTTCTGGTACCGCCATGGCCGAAGAGGGTGGCCCGAAGGCTGGCGGTGAGGCCGTTCGCGGCCGCGGCAAAGCGCCCGATACCGTCCCCGGATTCAAGGAGTCCGCCGCCTGGGTCAGCCGCCGCGCGATGTCCGCTGAAGCGCGCGAGGGCAGGCTCTACATTTTCATGCCGCCGACCGAGACGCTGGACGATTACCTGGAATTGGTCGCCGCCGTCGAGTCGACCGCAGCAGAACTGCAGATGCCCGTTGTCATGGAGGGCTACGAGCCACCGGGCGACCCGCGCCTGACCAATTTCCGGGTGACGCCAGATCCAGGCGTCATCGAAGTTAACGTCCATCCGGCGAACAGTTGGGATCAACTTGTCGACCAGACCACCCACCTCTACGATGCTGCCCATGTCTCGCGTCTGACGACCGAGAAATTCATGGTGGACGGGCGCCATACCGGCACCGGTGGCGGCAACCACTTCGTTCTCGGCGGCGCCACGCCCAACGAATCGCCCTTCCTGCGGCGCCCCGATCTGCTGCGTAGCCTGATCGCCTACTGGCACAATCACCCGAGTCTTTCCTATCTCTTCTCCGGCCTCTTCATCGGGCCGACCAGCCAGGCGCCACGCGTCGACGAGGCGCGCAACGACAGCCTCTACGAACTGGAAATTGCCTTCAGCCAGATTCCGCCGGTCGGCGGTTATATCGCGCCGTGGGTCGTCGACCGCGTGCTGCGCCATCTTCTGACAGATGTCACCGGCAACACCCACCGCGCCGAGTTCTGCATCGACAAGCTCTTCTCGCCGGATGGTCCCACCGGCCGCCTCGGTCTGCTCGAACTGCGCGCCTTCGAGATGCCGCCGCATGCCCGCATGTCGCTGACCCAGCAACTGCTGCTGAGGGCGCTGATCGCCCGTTTCTGGGACGAGCCGTATGTACCGGCGCGGCTGGCGCGCTGGGGCACCGAACTGCACGACCGCTTCATGTTGCCCTTCTATGCCGAGCAGGATTTTCGCGATGTCATGGAAGAAATGCAGGGGGCCGGGTTCCCGTTCAAGGCGGAATGGTTTGCCCCGCACTTCGAGTTCCGCTTTCCGAAATACGGCGATTTCGCGGTCAAGGGTATCGAGTTCGAACTGCGCCATGCTCTCGAACCCTGGCATGTCATGGGCGAGGAGGGGGCGGCCGGCGGCGCCGTGCGCTACGTCGATTCGTCGGTCGAACGGGTGCAGGTCAAGGTCAGGGGCATGGCGCCGGACCGCTATGTGCTGACCTGCAACGGTGTGCCGGTGCCCTTGCAGAATACCGGCAGCAACGGCGAGTTCGTTGCCGGCGTGCGCTACCGCGCCTGGCAGCCGCCGTCCTGCCTGCATCCGACGATCGGCGTCCATGCGCCGCTGGTCTTCGACCTCGTCGATACCTGGATGCAGCGTTCGCTGGGCGGTTGTCAGTACCATGTGACCCACCCCGGCGGGCTGAGCTACGAAACCTTCCCGATCAATGCCTTCGAGGCCGAAGCGCGACGGCTGTCGCGTTTCTTCCGCTTCGGTCATACGCCCGGCAGGATGCAGGTCGGAGCGCCCGAAATCACCGCTGAGCATCCGTTTACGCTAGACTTGCGGCGTTTCTAACCGCTGAGAATGCCAGCGCGGCCGGGGCCGCGCCAATCGGGCCAGCAACCGGCCATCCGAATTCTCTTTCAGGCTCGATGGCCCGCACCCTTCTCGGAATCTATCCGCACAACTCCCGCCGTTACGACGAAATGTTGGCGGAAGACGGTACGGTGCGGCCGCACTGGCAGAAATTCTTTGTCCATCTCGATTCGGTGGCGCCGGAAGAGATGCGCGAGCGGCTTGCATTTGTCGACCGGCGAATCCTGGAAAATGGCGTCACCTACAACGTCTATGCCGACCCCGACGGATCGGATCGTCCGTGGGCGCTCGATCCCCTGCCGCTGATCATCCCGCCCGACGAGTGGGCCGAACTGTCTGCGGCTGTGGCCCAGCGGGCAAAACTGCTCAACGCGATCGTGGCCGATCTCTATGGCGAACAGAAGCTGCTGGCAGAAGGCCTGCTGCCACCGGCCCTCGTCTACGGCCAGCATGGCTACCTGTGGCCCTGTCGTGGTATCAAGCCGGCCGGTGGTATCTGGCTGCACAACTACGCAGTCGATCTCGCGCGGTCCCCAGACGGTCGCTGGTGGGCTATCGGCGATCGCACGCAGGCCCCGTCGGGGGCTGGCTACGCGCTGGAAAACCGCCTGATCGTGGCGCGCGTCTTTCCGGAAATGTTCAGTGAACTGCACGTCCAGCACGTCGCGGATTTCTTCCACGACCAGCAGGATGGCCTCGCGGCGCTGGCGCCACTGGAGGGCGACGAGCAGCCGCACATTGTCCTGCTGACGCCCGGGCCTTACAACGAAACCTATTTTGAGCACGCCTACTTGGCACGCTACCTGGGCTTTCCGCTGGTCGAAGGCCATGATCTCACGGTGCGCGGCGAAACCGTCTATCTCAAGACGCTGCGGGGGCTGAAGCGGGTGCACGTGATCCTGCGCCGGCAGGATGACAGCTATTGTGATCCGCTGGAACTGCGCGGCGATTCGGCACTCGGTGTTCCCGGCCTGCTCAACGTCGTCCGGGCCGGCCGTGTCGTGGTGGCCAACGCCCTGGGGAGCGGCCTGCTTGCATCCGGTGCGCTGATGGGCTTTCTGCCGGCCGTCTGCCGCAAGCTGTTGGGGGAGGAACTGGCGATGCCCTCGGTCGCGACCTGGTGGTGCGGCGAGAAACCGGCACTTGAGTTCGTGCGCAAACACTTCGACGACCTTGTCATCAAGGCGGCCTACCCATCGCAGCACATGGATCCGGTCTTCGGCTACGAGTTGAAGGGTGAGGCGCGCGCCGACTTGTTGCGTCGCATTGCGGTGCGGCCGCATGCCTATGTTGCCCAGGAACTTGTCGATCTGTCGCAGGCGCCGGCGTGGAGCCGCTCGCACGAGCGTCGCCTGCTGGCACGTCCGGTCGGCCTGCGCGCCTACGCGGTGGCGACACCTGCCGGCTATTCGGTGATGCCTGGTGGATTGGCGCGTGTTGCCACCGGGGGCAACGAACGCATCATCTCGATGCAGCGCGGTGGGTCCTCGAAGGATGCCTGGGTACTGACCGATGGCCCGGTCAGCGAGTTTACAATGCTCAAGCCCTCGGTCGGCGTTCGCGATCTGGTGCGCGCGGGAGCCAACCTGACCTCGCGCGTCGTTGAAAATCTGTTCTGGCTCGGGCGCTATTCAGAGCGCTTCGACGACAGCGCCCGAATGCTGCGTGTCGCCCTCGGCCGCGTTGTTGAGTCGGGTGGCCGCAAGACGCCGGCCGTCGAGTCGGCCATGGAACTGGCCGAGCGTCTGGGCATCCTGCCCGGCCCCGATGAGGATGCCGAGGTCAATGAGGGCAGCGAGCATGTCCTGCTCGAAGCCATCTACGATCCCGAGCAGCCGGGTAGCCTGGCCAGTAACATCCGCAGCGTCATGTGGTCGGCGACCCATGTCCGCGAGCGACTCTCGCTCGACCACTGGCATTCGCTGAACCGCCTGCAGCGCGAGCAGCAGGCTGCCCTCAAGCGGCACCCGACACTGACCGAGGCGATTGCTTTCCTTGACCGCGTCCTTGGAGTTTCTTCATCGCTGACCGGCTTCGCGATGGACAACATGACGCGCGACGATGGCTGGCGTTTTCTGATCATTGGCCGCCGTATGGAGCGTTTGTCGTTTCTGGCCCAAGCGCTGGCCAATTTCCTGCGCATACCGTCGACGCGCGGGCCCGGCTGTCTGGAATGGCTGCTTGAACTGACCGATTCGATCATCACTTACCGCTCGCGCTATTCGCGCCTGCCTGAATTGCTGCCGGTACTCTATCTGCTGATCTTCGACGACAGCAATCCACATGGGGTGGTATTCCAGGGCAGTGTGCTCTCCCGCTACCTGGAGCGCATGGCGCGCGAACTGGGGGAGCCCAGCGACGGCAAGCTGGGCGCTGCGCTGAGGAGCCTGCGCGCCTTCGATCTGGAATCACTGCAGCAACTGGAGTTCAGTCAATGTCGCAACTGCTTGCCGTGTGCCGATCTGGCGACCTTGCTCGAGGATCTCAATGCCGCAGCCGGTGAACTTTCCGACTGGCTGGCGATGCGTTACTTCACCCATGTGTCGGACGTGAGCCGGCAGACGATGGCCTTGTAGCATGGATCGCCAGCCCATCCGTTACCACGTCCTGCACGAGACCCGCTACGACTACGGCAGTGCCGTGTCGCTATCGCAACAGCAGTTACATCTCGCCCCGCGCGTCGTGGCTTGGCAGCAGGTCGAAGACCAGCGTATCGACATTGCACCCCAGCCGGCCTGGCGGCGCGAAGGCCAGGATGCATTCGGCAATCCGGTGACGTGGATCGCCTTTCATGCCCCGCATGAGGGGCTGCTGATCCGCTCGGCAATGACCGTTGCCGTAACACCCTGCCGGCCGGAGTGCCTCGAGAAGTCCTTGCCATGGGAGCAGGTGCGCGACCGCCTGGCCTATGACGCCAAGCCGCCGAGGCCGGAGGATCTGGACGCGATGTGCTTCTTGTTCGAGAGTGCCCATGTCCGTATCAAGCACGAACTGGCGGACTATGCGGCCGCCTGTTTCCCGGCGGGAACGCCGGTGCTGATTGGCACACGAGCGCTGATGACGAAGATTTTCCGGGAGCTCAAGTTCGACCCGGAGGCGACGACGGTATCGACTCCGGTCATGGAAGTCCTGGAAAAAAAGCGCGGGGTCTGCCAGGATTTCGCGCACCTGATGATCGCCTGCCTGCGCGCCTGCGGGCTTGCGGCGCGCTACGTCAGCGGTTATCTCGTGACTCAGCCGCCGCCGGGCAAGCCGCGCCTGGTCGGGGCCGATGCCTCGCACGCCTGGGTTTCGGTCTACGCCCCCGGATTCGGCAACGGCTGGGTCGATTTCGATCCGACCAACAACCTGTTGCCCGATACCGAGCACATCACCGTCGCCATAGGCCGCGATTTCGGCGACATCTCGCCGCTGCGCGGCATCATTCTCGGCGGTCGCGGTGCCGAGCCCGAGGTTGCGGTGACCGTCACGCCGCTTGACGAGGGGGAACCGCCGGACGCCCCCGCCGCGGGCAAGGCCGCCGGCGCTGCAGGGGCCTGATGCGCCGCGTCGCCATCGTCGGCGGCGGCCCCGCCGGGCTGATGGCTGCCGAGCGCCTGGCTGCGGTCGACGGCCTGGAGGTGGCCGTTTTCGACGCCATGCCGACGCCGGGGCGCAAGTTCCTGATGGCCGGCAAGGGCGGCATGAACATTACCCACGCCGAGCCGCTGCCGGCCTTTGTCGCCCGCTATGGCGCGCGCGCCACAACCCTCGCGCCGCTGCTCGACGCCTTCGGTCCGCAGGCCGTGCGCGACTGGATCCACGGGCTGGGCATCGCGACCTTCGTCGGCTCGTCGGGCCGCGTCTTTCCTGCCGAAATGAAGGCAGCACCGCTGTTGCGTGCCTGGCTGCACCGCTTGCGCGGGCAAGGCGTCCATTTCCACGTTCGCCACCGCTGGCAGGGCTGGGCCGCCGCCGGCGCGCTGCGTTTTGCCACGCCGCAAGGTAAACGGCAGGTTGCGGCCGATGCCGTGATTCTGGCGCTGGGCGGCGGGAGCTGGGCAAGGCTTGGCTCGGACGGCGCCTGGGTGCCCTTGCTGGCCGAACGCGGAATACTGGTGGAGCCCTTGAAGCCGGCCAATTGCGGTTTCGATGTGGCATGGAGCGCACATTTCAGCGAGCGTTTTGCCGGCGAGCCGGTCAAGCCGGTGATCGCATCGATCGCCGGGTGGTGTCTGCAGGGAGAGTTCATCATCACCGCCGGCGGCATCGAGGGCGGGCTGGTCTACGCCCTCGCCGCGCCGTTGCGCGACGCGCTGGCGACGGACGGACACGCCGAACTCCATCTCGACCTGGCGCCGGGTCGCACGCTGGCCTCCCTGGCCGCCGATCTGGCGCGACCGCGCGGCCACGATTCGCTGGCCAGCCATCTGCGCCGGCGGGCCGGAATCGCCGGCGTCAAGGCCGGCCTGCTACGCGAATTGCTGCCGCCGGAGACGTTGACCGCGAGTGATCGCCTGGCGGCGGCAATCAAGGATCTGCCGTTGCCGGTAAGCGCGCCACGGCCCATCGACGAAGCGATCAGCACGGCGGGCGGGGTTGCCTTCGCAGCGCTCGACGAACACCTGATGCTGCGCGATCTGCCGGGTGTTTTCTGCGCCGGCGAAATGCTCGACTGGGAAGCACCCACCGGCGGCTATCTGCTGACCGCCTGCCTTGCCACCGGCCACGCTGCGGGACAGGGCGTGCGAAACTGGCTGGACCGCCGATCGTGAGCCATGGCGCGGCGCTCAGTCCGCGCGCTGCGTGCCGATGATGCGGTGATAGACGGCAAACCGGCGCGGGTCGATCCGGCCGGCGGCGACGGCGGCGGTCAGTGCGCAGTCCGGTTCGCGATCGTGGTGACAGTCGCGGAAGCGGCACTGCCCGAGGCAGGGGCGAAATTCGCGGAAACCGTGTTCGACATCCTGGCGATCAAGGTGGCCGAGGCCGAATTCCTGCAGCCCCGGTGAATCGATCAGTTCGCTCTCGGTATCCAGATGGTAGAGCGTGGCATGCGTCGTCGTGTGCTTGCCGGAATTGAGGGCGGCCGAAATCTCCCGGGTCGCGGCGCCGGCGTCGGGAACCAGCGCGTTGACCAGCGTCGATTTGCCCATCCCCGACTGGCCGACCAGCACGCTGGTGTAGCCGAGCAGCTCCGGGCGCAGGTCTTCAGCGTGGTCGCGGGCCGAAAGTTCGACAATGCGGTAGCCGAGGCCGGCGAAGACGGCAAGCTGGGCGCGGGCGGCTGCAACGCGTTCGTTCAGGTCGCACTTGTTGAGAACGATCAGTGGCTCGATTTCCTCGCTCTCGGCGGCGAGCAGGGCGCGTGTCACCAGTTCGTCGGAGAATCCCGGCTCGGTGGCGACGACGATGACGATCTGGTCGACGTTGGCGGCAATCAGCTTCTGCCTGACCACATTCGAGCGGTAGAGCAGGCTGGTGCGTGGCTGGATGGCCTCGATCACCCCTTGGTCATCCGAGGTGCGCTGGATGTCGACGCGGTCGCCACAGGCGACATCGCTGCGCTTGCCGCGCGGGAAGCAGGGCAGCAGGACGCCATCGGGAAGCTCCACGACATACTGGCGGCCATGGGCGGCGACGACGCGGCCTTCCATCAGCGGGCTGCGGCCTGGAGCCTGGCGATGCGCACCGCGGCCGGCGGGTGGGAGTCGTAGAACAGCGAATGCAGGGGGTCGGGGGTCAGCGTCGCCGCGTTGTCCTCGTAGAGCTTGACCAGCGCCCGGCCGAGGTCGCCCGCGTCGGTCTGGGCGGCGGCGTAGGCATCGGCCTCGAACTCGTGGCGGCGCGAGATCTGGCTCAGCACCGGGGTGAACGGAAAGGTGAATACGGGCACGACGAGGAAGAAGAGGATTAGCGCCAGCGCGGTGCTTTGCGCCGGGATGCCGAGGCCGGCGTAGAACCAGGGCGCGTCGATCAGTTGGCCGAGCAGGCAGAGGAAGCCGAGCGAGGCGGCGAACATCAGGACGATGCGCTTGAGGACATGGTGGCGGCGGAAGTGTCCCAACTCGTGCGCGAGGACGGCCTCGACTTCCGGCGGTGCGAGACGCGCGAGCAGGGTATCGAAGAAGACAATGCGCTTGTTGTTGCCGAAGCCGGTGAAATAGGCGTTGCCGTGGCTGGAGCGCTTCGAGCCGTCCATCACTAACAGCCCGCTGGAGCGGAAGCCGCAGCGGGACAGCAGCGCCTCGATGCGCGACTTCATCTCGCCGTCAGCGAGCGGGGAGAACTTGTTGAACAGCGGCGCGATCCACGTCGGGTAGACGAACAGGATCAGCAGGTTGAAGGCGCTCCAGAAGAGCCATACCCAGAACCACCAGGCGCTGCCCATGACGGCCATCAGCCAGAGTACGGCCAGGATGACCGGGGCGCCAATGACGATGCCGAGCAGCGTGTGCTTGAGCAGGTCGGCAAAGAACAGGGCAAGCGTCATGCGGTTGAATCCGTAACGCACCTCGATGACGAACTGGCGATAGAGCGCGAAGGGCAGGTCGATGGCCGCCCCGATCGCCATGACGCTGAAGATCAGGGCGACGCCGTAGATCAGGCCGTCGACACGCGCCGCCCAGAATTCATGCAGCCAGGCGAGCCCGCCACCGAGGGTGAAGGCGAGCAGCAGCGCGGCATCGACCAGTGTCGTCAGAATGGCCAGCTGGTTGCGGTCGACCGTGTAATCTGCGGCTTTTTGGTGGGCGGCCAGCGAAATGCGTTCGGCAAAACCGGCCGGGAGGGCGGCACGATGCGCGGCGACGTGACGGATCTGGCGCAGGGTCAGCCACAGGCGGCCGGCAAGGGTCAGGGCAAAAGCCGCAAGGAACAGGAAGGTAAAGTTGGCGCTCACGAAACTGGCTGCGAAGCTATGAGAAAATGTTGGTCTTCAGGATCTTGGGCAATTATATGACAGGCAACGCAAACAACCTCGTCTGGCTGGATATGGAAATGACCGGGCTCGATCCGGACGGCGACCGGATCATCGAGATGGCGATGGTGGTGACCAATTCCGAGCTGGAACTGGTGGCGGAGTCGCCGTCCTGGGCCGTCCATCAGACCGACGCCGCGCTGGACGCGATGGACGAATGGAACCGGAAGACACACGGCCGCTCGGGACTGATCGACAGGGTCAGGGCGTCGACGCTGGTCGAGGCGGACGTCGAATTGGTGGCCCTGGAATTCCTGAGCAGGTATTCGGCAAAGGGTCATTCGCCGATGTGCGGCAACTCGATCGGCCAGGACCGCCGCTTCATGGCCCGCCACATGCCGTCGCTCGAGGCCTTCTTCCATTACCGGAACCTTGACGTCAGTACCCTCAAGGAACTCTGCCGGCGCTGGCAGCCAGAAATCTACAAGGGTTTCAAGAAGAAGGGGCGGCATACGGCGCTGGCCGACATCCACGAGTCGATCGACGAACTCAAGTATTACCGCGAGCACTTCCTGAAAGGCTGATCGCCGGCCATATCCGACCCGGCAGATGCAGCGGTCAGCGCCGGAAAAGGCGGAATTTTTCCTTGCGGTCGGCAGGGCGGTTGCCTTCCCAGACCCGGGTCCAGGTTCCATCAGGCGCAGCAAGATCCTTGCTGCTACTGCCCATGACCAGCAGCCAGTTGCATTGCTTGCCCGTGGCCGAGTAGACCGGTGCCGGTTCGATTCCGATGAAATAGGCGAGCGAAGCCAGCTGCGTGTCGCTGAGGCCGCGTTCGGCCAGGCAGCCGTGCTCGGCAGGGAGCGCCTTGGCAATAGCTTCCGCGACCGGGCGATAGGTCTTGCCGTAGTCAAACCAGGGCAGGATCAGCGAGGTTGCCATCAGCCACAACGTGGTGAAACCGAGTGTCCAGTGGGTCAGGCTGCGGTAGGGCGAGCGGGGGGCCGTGAAGATCAGCCAGATCCACCAGACTGTGGCCAGTACGCCGATGACGAACGCTGCGAGGTCGAAGTGCCCGACGAACCCCGGGCGCAGAACGATTACCCGCGTCGCCAGGCGAGCAGGCCAGCCGAGCGCCATGGCCGACCATGCCACCCAGAGCAGCACGATGAACAGGCTGAAGGTCATCATGGCGAACCAGTCGAATGCGCTGGCCGCGCCGCGCCGCAAGGTGAGGGCGCCAGGTGTGGCAAGCAGGGCGAGCGGTGGCAGGAGCAGCAGGGCAGGGATCTCACGGGGACGGAAAGCGAGTGCGAGCATCATCAAGGTCAACAGCAGGAAGGCAAGCGGCAGCAGTTGCGGCATCGCCGTCAGCGCCTCACGCCGGGTCCACAGCCCCCAGGCGGCGAGCGGCAGCACCGGGAAGGCAAACCATGGCAACAACGACAGGAAGCGACCGGCGCCGAGTAACGAAAAGGGCGTCTTGAGGGGAGCGAGTTCGGTGTTCAGCCAGCCGTGGAAGCGCGAGGGTTCAAGGGCAAGCAGCAGGAGTGGCCAGGGCAGAATCAGCAGGAGTGCAAGGCCAAGACCGAGCGCAAGAGCCTGCAGGGCTATCCGGCGATCTGTCGACAGCCACCAGGCAAGCGGCCCGATGGCGAGGAGCGGCAGCGTCGGCGCAATGCCGGTGCCGAGCAGGCAGGCGGCGATAGCGAGGCCGTAAATAGTCCCGGCCCGCCATGGCCGCCGGCTCAGTGCGGCGAGCGCGCCAATGGCTCCACCGTAAGCGGCAACCGCAATCAGCATCGGCTGAGCATCGTGGGCGTGGATCAGCAGGCCGACACAACCGGCGAGCAGGAGCGAGCTGGCGGCCGCACTCTCCTGTCCGTAGAGTTCGCGACCGGCATAGTAGACCCCGACAAGCGCCAGCGTGACCCAGATGCCGCTGGCCAGGCGAATGGCTTCATGCAGTGGCAACAGCCAGCCGAGCGCCTTGCCGGTCAGGGCGCCCGTCCAGTAATACAGTGGCGGTTCGTGGAAAGGGCGTCCGGCCAGGTCAGGCGACAGCCAGTCGCTGTGATGAAGCATGTTCCAGGTGGTACCGATGTGGATCGCGTCCTCGCCCTTCCACGGGTCGCGGCCAAAGAGGCCGGCAAGCACGTAAAACGCCAGCATCGCTGCCAGGGCCCAACCGACCGGAGGCAGGCGGATGCCGCGACGGAGCAGGTTTCCGAAATCACCCATGGGCGGAAGATGGTCCTGAAACGAAAAAGGCAGCCCGCTGGCTGCCCTTTTTGACTTGGCGCATAACGTTCAGGCGGCCACTTTGCCGCGCAAGGCGCCAAACTTCTGGTTGAACTTCTCGACGCGGCCGGCGGTATCGACGATCTTCTGCTTGCCAGTGTAGAAGGGATGGCACTGCGAGCAGACCTCGACGTGAATCGCTTTCTTCGTGGTCGAACGAGTCGTGAAGGCATTGCCGCAGGAGCAGGCAACCTGGATTTCATTGTAGGCGGGATGGATGTCGGCTTTCATTTGGTGTCCTTTCGTTACGCGACCGGCGGATGTGGCCGACCTGGAAAACGCAAGATTATCCTCGAAGAATCACGTGCTTGCAATACAAATCCAGAACTTAACCGCGGCGCATGGCGTCAAAGAATTCCGCATTGCTCTTGGTCGACTTGACCTTGTCGAGCAGGAATTCCATTGCGGCGAGGTCGTCCATCGGGTAGCAGAGTTTGCGCAGGACCCACATCTTCGAAAGCACATCCGGCTTGAGCAGCAGTTCTTCGCGGCGAGTCCCGGAGCGGTTCACGTTGATCGCCGGGTACATCCGCTTCTCGGCCATACGGCGGTCAAGGTGGACTTCGGAATTGCCGGTGCCCTTGAATTCTTCGTAGATCACTTCGTCCATGCGCGAGCCGGTGTCGATCAGCGCCGTGGCGAGGATGGTCAGCGAGCCGCCCTCCTCGATGTTGCGCGCGGCCCCGAAGAAGCGCTTGGGCTTTTGCAGGGCGTTGGCGTCGACTCCGCCTGTCAGCACCTTGCCGGAAGCCGGCTGCACGGTGTTGTAGGCGCGGGCGAGGCGGGTGATGGAGTCGAGCAGGATGACAACATCCTTCTTGTGCTCGACCAGGCGCTTGGCCTTCTCGATGACCATCTCGGCGACCGCGACGTGCCGGGTCGCCGGTTCGTCGAAGGTCGAAGCAACGACTTCACCCTTGACGGTGCGGGTCATTTCGGTGACTTCTTCCGGACGCTCGTCGATCAGCAGCACGATCAGCACGACATCCGGATGATTGGCAGTGATGGCGTGGGCGACGTTCTGCAGCATCACCGTCTTGCCAGTTTTCGGCGGCGACACGATCAGGCCGCGCTGACCGGCGCCGACCGGGGCGATCATGTCGATGACACGGCTGGTGATGTTCTCGTCGGCCTTGATGTCGCGTTCGAGGTGCAGGTGACGCGTCGGGTGCAACGGCGTCAGATTTTCGAACATGATCTTGTGCTTGTTCGCCTCGGGCGGGAAGCCGTTGATCGATTCCAGCTTGGTCAGCGCCACATAGCGCTCGCCGTCCTTCGGTGTGCGGATCTCGCCCTCGATGGTGTCGCCGGTGCGCAGGTTGAAGCGCCTGACCTGTGATGGCGACACATAGATGTCATCCGGGTTGGCGAGATAGGAGGTGTCCGAGGAGCGGAGAAACCCGAAGCCGTCCTGCAGCACTTCGAGGGTGCCATCGCCGTAGATGGTGTCGCCGTTCCTGGCGCGGGCTTTCAGGATTGCGTAGATCAGTTCCTGCTTGCGCATGCGGTTGGCGTTCTCGATAGCCAGTTCGGTGGCCATGTCGAGCAGTTTGCTGACGTGTAGGGTCTTGAGTTCGGAAAGTTGCATGTGGAGGAGGGTTATGACGCCTGCACTAAGGCGGGCGAATGTCGCTGGCCAAAGGGCGCGACAAGATACTAACGCTGTGAGGGGAGATCGACGCCAGCTTCAGTCGGTGCTGCGTCTGCCTGAAGGCGCAGAACGCACCTTCAGGTTCGGAGACTACGGAGTTTAGAGGTTGCTGTCAATAAAGGCGGCGAGTTGTGACTTCGACAGCGCGCCGACCTTGGTGGCTTCGACACTGCCGTTCTTGAAGAGCATCAGGGTCGGGATGCCGCGGATGCCGAACTTGGCAGGCGTCGCCTGATTGTCGTCAATATTGACCTTGGCCACCTTGAGCCTGCCCGCGTAGTCGCGGGCGATGTCGTCGAGGATGGGGGCGATCATCTTGCAGGGGCCGCACCATTCGGCCCAGTAGTCCACCAGAACCGGCTGAAGCGACTGCAACACCTCGGCCTCGAAGGTGTCATCGGTGACGTAATGGATATGCTCGCTCATGAAGTGCCTCGTGGAATGGGAGAATGCCCGTGAAAAAGGGTGTGCCGATTTGGCAACCGCAGGTGCTGTCAAATGCTAGCGAAAAAGCGGCGGCAAGGGAAGAGTCAGCGGTTGGGTTTGAGTAAATTGGCCAGTTCGACTGCGGTTTTCACCTTCATCTTGTCGAACAGGTTGGCGCGATGAACCTCGACGGTGCGCATGCTGATGTTCAGTTCGTCGGCGATGACCTTGTTGAATTTGCCGAGCAGGACCAGTTCCATGATCTGCCGTTCGCGTGCGGTCAATGTCGAAAGACGCGAGTTTACCGAGTCGACCGTGGCACTCGCCGCGCGTTGCCGGGCATCGAGATCCATCGCGTCGCGGACGCTGGTCGCGAGGTCATTGTCGTTGAACGGCTTTTCGAAAAAGTCGAAGGCGCCTTTCTTGAGCGTCGCCACAGCCAGTGGAACGTCGCCGTGTCCGGTCAGGAAGATCACCGGCAAGGTCGATTGACGTTCGCCCAGCAAATCGAAGCAGTCGAGGCCGCTCATGCCAGGCATGCGCATGTCGAGAATCGCACAGCCGGCCAGCTTCGGCGTCCACGCGGCGAGAAAGGCCTCGGCGCAGTCGTAGGTCGTGCACTGGATGCCGCGAGATTTCAGCAGCCAGGCCAGCGCATCGCGAATTGCTTCATCGTCGTCGACCAGATGGGCTTGCGGAGTGTTCATGCGGATTCCAGCGGCAGGGTGAAGCTGAATATCGTACCGCTTCCGCCCGGCGCGGGGGAATTGTCTTCCACCCACAGGCGGCCGCGGTGGAACTCGATGATCGAGCGGCAGATCGACAGGCCGATCCCCATGCCCTCAGGCTTGGTCGTGAAGAATGCGGTGAACAGCTTTTCGTGAACCTCCGGTGCGATGCCGCAGCCGTTGTCGGCAATGCTGACGACCACCTCGTCGGCGCGGCGCTCGGCGAATATGCGCAATACCCGCCGGGCGACCGGGGTTGCCGACATCGCGTCCATCCCATTGCGGATCAGGTTGAGCAGCACCTGTTCGAGCATCAGGTGGTCGGCCAGCACCTGGGGTAGCGGCGGCAGGTCGGTGACAATCTGAACGCGGTGCTTGCGCGCCTCGGCTTCGATGAAGCCGAGGCAGTCGTCGACGATCTCGGCGATTGCGCACGGGGCGCGTTTCGGCTCGCTTTTCCTGACGAAATCGTGCACGCGGCGGATGATGCGCCCGGCGCGTTGGGCCTGGACGCCAAGCTTTTCGAGTGCCTCGCGGAAGTCCTGCGGGTCGAAGGCGTCGGCCGCCAGCAGGTTCAGGCAGCCCGTGTTGTAGCTGGCGATCGCCGCCAACGGCTGGTTCAGTTCGTGCGCTAGCGTCGACGCCATCTCGCCCATGGTCACTAGGCGCGAAGTGAACTGCAGTTCTTCCTGCTGCTGGCGCGCCACTTCCTCGGCCTGCCGGCGCTCGGTGACGTCGAGGATCGAGGCCATCCAGCCGGTGTGCTGCCCGTTGCCGTCGATCAGCGGCGCCTCGTAGATCAGCGCCTGGAAGCGCTCGCCATCCTTGCGCTGCAAGGTAATCTCGAAGCCGTCCGGCGGCGCGTTGCCGTCGAGTACCGCCTGATGCAATTCGAGCGTCTCGTCCAGTTGCTCGGGAATCCAGTAGGGCATTGGCGGATCGCGGCCGACGAGTTCCGCGCTGCTGAATCCGGTCATCCCGCAGAAGGCGGGATTGACATAAATGATCCGCCCGGTCAGGTCGCGTGCCCGCATGCCAACGGTCAACGAGTCCTCCATCGCCGATCGCAGCGCGTGCTCGGCGCGCAACGCCTGTTCCGCGTCGGAGCGCTTCTTCATCAGGTCACGAACGATCCACAGGCTCCAGAATACACCGGCGGCGAGTATCAGGATGGCGCCTGCCAGCAGGCGCTGCAGCGGATTGCCAGTGCCCTGATAGCTGGTGACGCGAAAACTCAGCCCATTACCAGGGGGGTCGAACGGAAGTTCGTAGGACAGATTCGGCGTGCCGCTGACATTCGACTTGGCTGCGTACTGCACTTCATTGTCGTCGACCACGACCACCCGGTATTTCTCGGTGAACCACCAGGGCACGAGATTCCCGAGAAGATCTTCCATAGAATAGGTGATGACCAGCATCCCGGTCACTTCCTTGTCGCCGTAGATCGGCATGACGATCGCGAAGTGAGCGACATTGCCGCTGAGGAAGAACGGCTCGCTGTAGATGCGCTTGTTCAGGAGGATGGCCAATTCGAATGCCTTCTGCGTCGCCGCCGGCCCGAAGGCGTCGACGCCGCTGTCGGCGGGTGTCGACGCCGGCAGGGCGTCGATTACCCGCCGTTTTGCGTCGAACCAGACGATCTGCGAGATATCGGGATTGGTCTTCACCATATGGCTGGCCCGGATGCGGAAAAGCTGCTTCCTTTTGGGCAGGTCGCCGAGGTCAGCGGCGAGTTGCTGCAAGTGCTCCTCGTTGCTGGAGAGATGGAAGCGCAGGTTCTGTTCCAGCCACAGCACGTCCTTGATCAGGCCGGTCCGCTCCTCCTCGAGTTCGTTCTGGTGCAGCAGCCAGAGCAGGGCGACGACGGCGGCGAGCAACAGCACCACGCCCAGCTTGGGCAGGGCAAGGAACCAGCGCAGGCGGCTGCTGCTGACGGGCGGCGGGAGCGGTTGCATGGGCGGATGTTAACCCAGCAGCCGGCACCTGATCGCTCCATTGTCGAAAAGTGCGTGTCGCCAAAGCCGGCCCCGGCCGGCCTTGATGTGGATAACCACAATTACGCGGCACCTGCTTCCTTCGCAATACTTCCGCGCAGTCGCAACCAGGTGTTGCGCCACACCATCATCCGGAGGAGAAAACATGAGAATCCCGAAACTTCTGATCGGCCTGTTTGCCGGTGCCCTGTCGCTCGCCGCCTATGCTCAGGAGCCGATCGTCATCAAGTTCAGCCACGTCGTCGCCATCGACACGCCGAAAGGCAAGGCGGCGGAAATGTTCGCCAAGAAGGCGGCGGAACTGACCAAGGGCAAGGTCAAGGTCGAGGTGTACGCCAACTCGACGCTGTACAAGGACAAGGAAGAGATGGAGGCGCTGCAGTTGGGCGCCGTCCAGATGCTGGCGCCGTCGCTGGCCAAGTTCGGCCCGCTCGGCGTCAAGGAATTTGAGCTATTTGACCTGCCGTTCATCTTCAGCAATTACGACGACCTGCACAAGGTGACGACCGGCCCCGTTGGCAAGCAACTGCTGACCAAGCTGGAAGGCAAGGGGATCCGCGGCCTGGCCTTCTGGGACAACGGTTTCAAGTCCTTCTCGCTGAACTCCCCGATCAAGGCTCCGGCCGACTTGAAGGGCAAGAAGATGCGCATCCAGTCGTCCAAGGTGCTCGAAGAGCAGATGCGGTCGGTGGGTTCGCTGCCGCAGGTGATGGCTTTCTCCGAGGTCTACCAGGCGTTGCAGACCGGCGTGGTCGACGGCACGGAAAACCCGATTTCCAACCTCTACACCCAGAAGATGTATGAAGTGCAGTCGCACCTGACCCTCACCGACCATGGCTATCTCGGCTATGCGGTGATCGTCAACAAGAAGTTCTGGGACGGCCTGCCGGAGGATGTCCGCAAGCAGCTTGACGAAGCGATGGTGCAGGCGACCCGCTACGCCAACCAGATCGCCAGGGTGGAGAACGAAGAGTCTCTGGACAAAGTGAAGAAGAGCGGAAAGACCGTCGTCTATGTGCCGACCAAGGAAGAGCGGCTGGCGTTCAAGAAGGCGATGGTGCCGGTGCACAAGAAGATGGAAGGCCGGATCGGCAAGGAAGTCATCGAGAGCGTCTACAAGGATATCGGGTTCAAGCCCGACGCCCTGTAACTCGCCGCTCAAACAAGAATCCGGGGGCCGCGGCCCCCGGTTAGCACGGGGGAAGTCCTCATGATCAACAAGGCGCTCAATCACCTCGAAGAGCTGCTGATCACGTTTCTGATCGGCGCAGCTACGGTGATCATCTTTATCTCGGTCGTTCACCGCTACATGTCCGGGGTGGATATTCCCGGCCTGCAGGACTGGCTGCTGACCCTCGATTTCGGGTGGACCCAGGAGCTCTGCATCATCATGTTCGTCTGGATGGCCAAGTTCGGCGCCGCCTATGGCGTGCGCACCGGCATCCACGTCGGTGTCGACGTGCTGATCAACCGTCTCAACGACGGGATGCGCAGCAAGTTCATCATCTTTGGACTTCTCGCCGGCGCCACGTTTACCGGCATCGTCGCCACCCTGGGGGGGCACTTCGTCTGGGAGAACGGCGCGCATTACGCCATCTTCCAGTTCCTCGGACTGGACACCGGCGACAATTACGAGGGACCGACCACGCCCGACCTCGAATGGCCGACCTGGATCGTCTATAGCGCGATTCCGCTCGGTTCCTCGCTGATGTGCTTCCGTTTCCTGCAGGTTTGCGTTTCCTTCATTCGCACCGGCGAACTGCCGCACCATGACCACGGCCACGTCGATGGCTTGGAGGAAGTCGAGCCGCCGGTCGACATTTACAGCATGGCTGACAACCTGCACATGCACGATCTCAAGCACCCGATGGTCGGTGACCGGCGCAGCGGCGAGGACCGTCGCCAGATCGCCGGCGGCAAGCGCACCCCCGAGCGCCGTCATGAAGAGCGCCGCAACCAGGGTGACGAAGGAGAACAGTCATGAACTCACTGGTGATTTTCGGCCTGCTGGCTGTCCTCATGCTGACCGGCATGCCGATCTCGATTTCGCTCGGCCTGACGGTGCTGACCTTCCTGTTCACGATGACCCATGTGCCGCTCGAGTCGGTGGCGCTCAAGCTGTTCACCGGCATCGAGAAGTTCGAGATCATGGCCATCCCGTTCTTCATCCTCGCGGGCAACTTCCTGACCCATGGCGGGGTGGCGAAACGGATGATCAATTTCGCCACTTCGATGGTCGGGCACTGGTATGGCGGTCTCGGCCTCGCCGGCGTGCTGGCCTGCGCGCTGTTCGCCGCGGTATCGGGCTCGAGCCCGGCGACCGTCGTGGCGATCGGCTCGATCCTGCTACCGGCGATGATCAAGGCAGGTTTTCCGAACAAGTTCGGGGCGGGCGTCATCGCCACCTCCGGCGCGCTCGGTATCCTGATTCCACCGTCGATCGTCATGGTCATGTACTCGGTGGCGACCAATACGTCGGTCGGCGCCCTGTTCATGGCCGGCGTCATCCCCGGCATTGCGCTGGCGCTGACTCTCGGCGGCGTGACCTGGTATCGCGCCAAGAAGTTCAACTACCCGCGTCAGCCCAAGGCGACCTGGGGCGAGCGCTGGACCGCCTTCCGCAAGTCGGTCTGGGGTCTGCTGCTGATTGTCGTGGTGATGGGAGGTATCTACACCGGCATCTTCACGCCGACCGAAGCGGCGGCGATGAGCGCGGTCTACGCCTTCATCTGCGCCGTTTTCATCTACCGCGACCTGGGCCTCAAGGATGTGCCGAAGGTGTTGCTCAACTCGGCCAACATGTCGGCGATGCTGCTCTACATCATCACCAACGCCGTGCTGTTCTCGTTCATCATGACCAACGAGAACATCCCGCAGGCGCTGGCCGACTGGATGCTGGGGCACGGCCTCGGGATGATTGCCTTCCTGCTGGCGGTCAATATCATCCTGCTGCTCGCGGGCAACTTCATGGAGCCGTCGTCGATCGTCCTGATCTTCGCACCCATCCTGTTCCCGGTGGCGATCAAGCTGGGTATCGACCCCGTCCATTTCGGCATCCTGATGGTGGTGAACATGGAAGTCGGCATGTGCCACCCGCCGGTCGGCCTCAACCTGTACGTGGCGTCGGGCATCACCAAGATGGGGATCACCGAGCTGACCGTCGCCGTCTGGCCGTGGCTGCTGGCGATGCTCTGCTTCCTGGTGGTTGTCACCTACTGGCCCGAACTTTCGCTCTGGTTGCCGCGGCAGTTGGGCATGATCTAGCCCGGAACGCGCAACGCCAGGCGGCCCCCGGACAACGTCCGGGGGCCGCTTTTCGTTGGCGCGGTGCTTTTTGTTCGCGTCAGCGTCCGTTTCCCCACAAGGCAGCCCACAGTGCGCGCAATTTCCCGGCCGTGCTAAGTCGCTCGTCGGCGAGATCCTCGAGGAAGTCCGACAGCCGCTTCGAGCGGGCGACGGCGAACAGCACCAGGACGGTGAAGACGACGGCGGCGAGCGCGCCATGCAACAGGCGCTCCTCAGGCGACCCGTCACCGAACGGGATGATGTTCATGCCGAAATAGCCGGTCGTTACGGTGGCGATCAGGCCGAGGATCGTGATCACGGTCAGCCGCACGACGGTGTTCGACTGCCGGCGCTGCGAGTCGCTGTCGAGATACTGGCTCATCTCGCGGATTTCGTCGCGCACCTCGTCGTAGAGATCGGCGTTGCCCAGATGAGTGGCGCACAGGCGGAAAACGGCCTGCACATGCGCGCGCTCCGACAGTAGTTCGAACCAGTAGCGGTGCGTGAACCGCAGGAAGGTCTCGAAATTGGCGCGAATCCGCCGCTTGAAGCGGCGCACCGATTCGTCGTCGCGGATGTCGAGATCGTTGACCGCATCGGCGAGCGTCTCGGAAAACGCCAGCAACGCGGCCCGGTGCAGGTGGGCGATCATGAAGACCAGGAAGTACTGATGCCGGAACTGCCCGAGTACACCGCGTTCGGGATCGGTTGTGAAGGGCATGGCGGCGTCGCCGACCACGGTCAGCGAGTTGCCGGTGCACACGAAGCGCGTGTTCGGGCCGGCCTCGTTGTCGTTCCAGAAGCGGTCCTGGCAGTAGCGCTTCTCGAATTCGACCACTCCCGGCTCGTTGACCGGCAGCGGCTCGTCGGGATGCAGCGTTGTCGCCAGCCCGATGCGCACCCAGTCCTCGCGGCGCAGGCAGCGCGGTGCTTCGAGTGCCAGAAACGCCATCAGCGGCATGCGGTGATACTCGAGCAGCCGGTAGCGCAGTTCGCCCGCTTCGTCGGAGTGGGCGAGGGCCAGCGGGCGGAGAATGCAGGCCCAATGCTCGGAAACGCAGGGGCTCCGGTGCGCGCAGACGAAAGCGAGATACTTTGCTCGCGCTCCCGGGTCGGAGCGGGCGATGACCGTGCCGTCGGCGTCCAGCCATTCCGAAACGTGGGCGTTGTTCACCCCCTCGCCGTGCTCGTCCCAGCCTGACGGATAGGCGCGGCCGAAACGGAACAGGACGTCGCGGACGGTGGCGAGCGGCAGGTCCTCGCCGCGCACCTCAACGTTGAGCTGGACGACGTCGAGATCCTGGAAGAAATAGAGGTCGACATGAACGACGCGCAGTTCAACCGGTGCCGCACCCTTGCGCAGCGTCAGGCGTAGGCGGTCGATGTCGGTCCGGCGGAACACGTGCACCGGCGAGTTGCCGGGCGGATCGTCGGGATTGCTCTTGCGGGCGCGGCCTTCGCCGTAAAGAAAGCGCTGGACATAGGGCAGGAAGGAAACGAACTCGCGGTAATGGCGCTCCCGGAACTGTTCCGGATCGGCCGTGAATTCATCGTCGACCCGGCGCCAGGCATGGGTTTCCCGGCCCGCCTCCAAGGTTTCCCAGTGCCGCCCGCCAGCGCCCGCGCTGGCCAGTGGTTCGAGTTGCAACGGCCACACCAGGTTGGCGTGGAACTGGCGCACGCGACCGATATCGCCGATTTCCGCTGGAGCCGTCATGAACACCCCCCTTCTGTTGGTTTGCCGCAATCCTGGCCACGACGTCGTCCCGCGTTCCCGTCGCGGCAACATCCTTTTTCTATGCATCATCGGGCAGGGTCAATCTGCCAGTTGTCAGGCAAAGAGAATATACTATGGGCCGCCAGATGCGGCCGTGAAGGGGGGAACTCTGGCGGATGGTATCGAGGCCAGAACAACGCTCAGGGGAACATCATGCACGAACGTCAAGCCATGCCGGCGCTCGCCGTTGCCGCGATCGGTGTCGTTTTCGGTGATATCGGCACCAGTCCGCTGTATGCGCTGAAGGAAATCTTCAACGGCCACCATCCGATCCCGGTCACGCCGGACAACATTCTTGGTGTCCTGTCGCTCGTGTTCTGGGCGATCATGATCATGGTGACGATCAAGTACGTGCTCATCATCATGCGCGCCGACAACCGGGGCGAGGGCGGCTCGCTGGCGCTGCTCTCGCTGGTCATCGAGAATGCGAAGGGTAATCCGCGTCTGACCTGGGTCATCTCGCTGCTCGGGATCTTCGCCGCCGCGCTGTTCTACGGCGACAGCATGATCACCCCGGCGATTTCCGTGCTCTCGGCCGTCGAAGGTCTCGAGATCATCACCCCGGACCTCAAGCCGTACGTGGTTCCGATCACGCTGGTGATTCTCACCGGGCTGTTTTTCATCCAGAAACACGGCACCGGCGCGGTCGGCATGCTCTTCGGCCCGGTCATGGTCTGCTGGTTCGCGATCCTCGGCGTTCTCGGGGCGATCGAAATCGCGCAGTACCCGAGCGTTCTTGCTGCGCTCAGCCCGCTTTACGCCATCGACTTCGTCGTCGCCCATCCCCGGCTTTCCTTCCTCGCCCTCGGCTCGGTCATCCTCGCGGTGACCGGCGGCGAAGCCCTGTATACCGACATGGGACACTTCGGCCGGCCGCCGATTCGTCTCGCCTGGTTCGGTTTCGTGATGCCGGCGCTGGTCCTCAACTATTTCGGCCAGGGCGCCCTGTTGCTCAACGAGCCGACGGCCATCGAGAGCCCCTTTTTCCATCTCGGACCCTCCTGGGCGCTGATCCCGATGGTCGTTCTGGCCACGCTGGCGACGGTGATCGCCTCGCAGGCGGTGATCTCCGGCGCCTTTTCGGTGGCGCGCCAGGCCGTGCAGATGGGCCTGCTGCCGCGCATGCAGATCATCCACACCTCGGGCCGGGAAGAAGGCCAGATTTATGTGCCGTTCACCAACTGGACGCTCTATCTGGCGGTCGTCGCCCTCGTCGTCGGTTTCCAGAACTCGTCCAACCTGGCCGCCGCCTACGGCATCGCGGTGACCACCACCATGCTCATTGACACTGTCCTCGTCGCTTTCGTCATGGTCCTTCTGTGGCGCTGGAACCTGATGCTCGTCGCCCTGGTCGTCGGCTCCTTGCTCGTGGTGGACATCGCCTTCTTCTCCGCCAACATCATCAAGATTCCCGAAGGCGGCTGGTTCCCGATCGCCATGGCCCTCGTTTCCTTCACCGTGCTGACCACCTGGCGGCGCGGTCGGCGCTTGCTGCTCGACGAAATGGCCAGGCAGACTTTTCCGCTGGTTGACTTCCTCGCCACGATCGGCGACGTCTATCGCATCCATGGCACGTCGATTTTCATGACCAGTGCCAAGGAAGGCGTGCCGTCCGCGTTGCTGCACAACCTGAAGCACAATCAGGTGCTCCACGAGCGTGTCGTGCTGCTGACTGTCCAGACCGCCAACACCCCCTTCGTCAACGATCTCGATCGCCTCTATCTGCACCGGCTGGACGAGGGCTTCATTCGCGTCATCGTCCGCTACGGCTTCATGGAGGACCCCGATGTCCCCGCCGCGCTGGAGCAGTGCGCCCGCTTCGGCGAGACCTTCGACATGATGGAAACGACCTTCTACGTCGCCCGCGAGACCGTCATCCCGCGCATCCCCGGGCGCGACATCGCTCCCTGGCGGGCCCGTCTGTTCGCCCTGATGTCGAAGAACGCAACCAGCGCCACCGACTTCTTCAAGATCCCGACCAACCGCGTCGTCGAACTGGGGACGCAACTGGTGCTCTGATCCGTGCCGGAGTGGGGCGAGTGGAAACTTGAAGGCGACCTGACGGGCTGTGGCAGAATCCGCTCTCCGTTGTTGATGGCCCCTGGCTGCCGGTGAAATTCGCCCTCTCCCTGATTGCCCTCATCCTGCTCGCGCTGATCTTGCCGTTCTTCATCCCAAATGCCGGCAAGCAAGAAGGCGTCGATCCGAACAGTAATCTGCCGTGGCAGATTACCGCGGACGGGCAGGGCGGCAGCAGCGTTTTCGGGCTCAGGCCGGACGTCAGCACGCTGGGCGACGTGCGCCGGCGTCTCGGCGACGAGATCGAGGTGGCGATTATCGCCGAGCCGAACGAGATCGGCGCGCTCGAAGGCTACTACGCACAGTTGCCGCTCGGTTTCGTGCTGGCGAAAATGATTGTCACGGTCGACGTGCCGGATGAGGCGATTTCCGCGATGCGCGAGCGCGCCGTGAGGGCGAAGCACATGGAAAGCACGACGCGCCGCATCACGCTGCATCCCGACGACCTGGCGGCGGCCGACCGGTGGCCGATTCGTGCCATCAGCGTGATCCCGACGGTCAACCTCGACGAGGCGGCGATCGTCCAGCGCTTTGGCGAACCGGGCGAGCGCATCGTCGTTTCCGACAAGCGGACCCATCTGCTCTACCCGAAGCTGGGGCTGGATGTTGTGGTCGACAAGGACGGCAAGGAATTGCTGCAATACGTTACGCCGCAACAATTTGCCCGGCTGCGCGAGCCACTGCTGGCGGCGCCGGCGCAAAGCGCGCCGCGTTGAACAGGGCGCGTGGGCTCCATATCTGCTAAAATTGCCCGTTTTTCAACTGACTAGCATTGCGGAGCAATCACATGGCCATCGAACGCACTCTTTCCATCATCAAACCCGACGCTGTCGCCAAGAACGTCATCGGCAAGATCTACTCCCGTTTTGAAACCAATGGCCTGAAGATTGTCGCTTCCAGGATGGCCTGGCTGTCCCCGCAGGAAGCCGGCCAGTTCTACGGCGTGCACAAGGAGCGCCCCTTCTTCAAGGATCTTGTGTCCTTCATGATTTCCGGGCCGGTGATGATCCAGGTCCTGGAAGGCGAAAACGCCATCGCCAAGAACCGCGAGCTGATGGGCGCCACCGATCCGAAGAAGGCCGAGCCGGGCACGATTCGCGCCGATTTCGCCGAATCCATCGACGCCAATGCCGTGCATGGCTCCGACGGCCCGGAAACCGCTGCTGTGGAGATCGCTTTCTTCTTCCCCGGCATGAACGTCTACGCCGGGCGTTAAGCAAGACTGCATGACCGTCAATCTGCTGGATTTCGATGCCGAAGGCTTGACCGCCTGGTTCGCGGAACGGGGCGAGAAGCCGTTCCGTGCCCGCCAGGTGCTGCGCTGGATCCATCGTTCCGGCGTGGCGGACTTCGCTGACATGACCGACATCGCCAGGAGCCTGCGCGAGAAGCTCATGGCGGAGGCGGTCGTGGCACCGCCGAAAGTCGTCTCCGACAAGCTGTCGGATGACGGTACGCGCAAGTTCCTGATCGATGTCGGCAACGGCAATGCCGTTGAAACAGTGTTCATTCCCGAGGACGGCCGCGGCACGCTTTGCGTGTCGACGCAGGCAGGTTGTGCGCTCGATTGTGCATTCTGCGCGACTGGCAAGCAGGGGTTCAACCGCAACCTGACGGTTGCCGAGATCATCGGTCAGGTATGGCTGGCCAACAAGGCGCTGGGTGCGGTCCACGGTGACGAACGGGCCATTTCCAATGTCGTGCTGATGGGCATGGGCGAGCCGCTCGCCAATTTCGAAAATTCGGTCACGGCGCTCAAGCTGATGCTCGATGACAACGCCTACGGCCTGTCGCGGCGCCGCGTCACGGTATCCACGTCAGGCCTGGTGCCAGTCATGGATCGACTGCGCGACGAATGCCCGGTGGCCCTGGCGGTATCGCTGCACGCGCCAAACGACAGGCTGCGCGACGAACTGGTGCCGATCAACCGGAAGTATCCGCTGAAGGATCTGATGGCGGCCTGCAGGCGTTATCTGGACAAGGCGCCGCGCGATTTCATCACCTTCGAATACATCATGCTGGACGGCATCAACGATTCCGATGCCCACGCCCGCGAGTTGCTGGCGCTGGTCAAGACGGTTTATTGCAAGTTCAACCTGATTCCATTCAACCCCTTCCCCGGATCGCCGTTCAAGCGTTCGCCGGCCGAGCGGGTACGCCGGTTCGCCGATGTTCTGATGCAGGCCGGCATCGTCACGACCACGCGCAAGACGCGGGGTGACGACATCGATGCGGCCTGCGGCCAACTGGCTGGACAGGTGAAGGACAAGACCCGGCGCGTCGCCGGGCGGATCATCCACCTTCAGGAGGCAAGGGCATGACTGGCTCGAGGACGAAACAGACAATTCTGGCTTTTTGCCTGGGCACGGCCGTTGCACTCTCATCCCACGCCCAGCATAGTCTGGAGTGGATCAAGGAGATGCCCGGCCAAGGCCAGGGCGCTGGTCCGACCACAACCATCGTCCCGGAAGCCAATGTGCCCCAGTCCCGGCCGGCCGACCCGAAGCAGCGCGCAAAGATTCATACCGAACTGGCCGCCGCGTACTATCAGGCCGGCAGCATGGCAGTGGCGCTGGAGGAAACCAGGATTGCCCTCGAGGCCGATCCTGAATACGTTCAGGCGCTTAGCGTACGCGGTCTGGTTCATGCGAAACTGAAGGAAAACGGCAAGGCCGAGGACGATTTCCGGCGGGCGCTCAAGATTGCCCCGATGAATCCCGACGTCAACAACAACTATGGCTGGTTCCTCTGCGACATCGGCCAGCCGCGGCAATCGATCCAGTATTTCCTGAATGCGCTGAAGGACCCGCTCTACGAGACGCCCGAGGTGGCTTATACCAACGCCGGCATCTGTGCCATGAAGGGGGGCGACCTCGACGGTGCGCAGGAGTATCTGCTTCAGGCTCTGCGCCTGGCGAAAGATGCAGCGCCGATGACCCGCCACAGGCTGGCCGAATTGCTCTACCAGCGGGGTAACCTGGACGAGGCCAAGGTATATCTTGGCGAAGCGATCAAGGCGATGGAACCGCCATCCCCCGAGGCGCTCTGGCTGGCCGTTCGTCTCGAGCGCAGGCTGGGCAACAAGGCCGCCGAGGGCACCTACGCATCGCAGTTGCGTGGCCGCTATCCGACATCCAAGGAATATCAGGCCTTCCTCAAGGGGAATTTTGAATGAGCGATTCAGTCAGTCCGGGGCACGCGGCGGCCGGGACAAACGAGGCAGGTAACTGGGTTCCGCCGGGTGTCGGGGCCCGCTTGCGCCTGGCGCGCGAACTTCGCCAGATGAGCGTGAATGATGTGGCACAGGCTCTGAAACTGGGCTCGCGCCAGGTTCAGGCACTGGAGAACGGCAACTGGCAGGGATTGCCGGGACAGACATTTGTCCGCGGCTTTGTGCGCAATTACGCACGCTTGCTGCAGATTGACCCGACTCCGCTGATGGATCAGCTTGATGACACGCTGGAGAAGCCGGCCGACAGCCTGAATGTTCCAGTGGGCCGGCCGACGACAATGCCGAGGGGCCAGAAACATCGCGACCGGAATGTCATTTTGGCCGGCTTTGTCATCGTGCTGCTGGCGATGCTGGCCTACTTGCTGCTGGCCAATGACCTTTCTGCCTTGCGCGAGCGTGCCCAAGGGCTGATTGACTCGCTTTCGCACAAGGAGCCGAGACCGGCGCCGGTCCCCGTTTCTGTCGTGGCAGCCCCCGTGGCAGCGCCCGCGGCAGTCAGTGAACCGGTATTTCCACCCGGCGCGACGCAGCAGCAGGTCATGCATCCTCAGGACCAGGCGCCCGCCGAGATGGCGCCGGCGCCGCTTGTCGCACCAGCCCCTGGTGCAGCGAATGCGGCGGCGGGACCGCCACCGCTGCGCGTTGTCTTCATCGGGAAGGCCAAGGTTGAGGTGCGCGATCGCGACGACAAGGTTGTTTTTTCACAGCGCGGCGCGGCGGGTTCCGAAAAGGCCATCGACGGCGCAATGCCGTTGTCGCTGGTCATCCGCAACGCGCCAGGGGTCAAGCTGTTCTGGCGTGGCCAGGCCATCGATCTGGCGCCACATACCAAGGGCGAAGTCGCCCGCCTCGTCCTGGAGTAGGCCGTTGAGTGCTGCAGCCAGGCGCCTGACGCGCAGTTGCCGGATCGGCCAAGTGAGACTGGGCGGCAGCGCCCCGGTCGTCGTCCAGTCGATGACCAACACCGATACCGCCGACTACCTGGCCACCGCGTTGCAGACTGCCGAACTGGCGCGTGCCGGTTCGGAACTGGTGCGCATCACGGTCAATACGCCGGAAGCGGCAGCCGCCGTGCCGAAAATCCGCGAGCACCTGGACCGACTGAACTGTGACGTGCCGCTGATTGGCGATTTCCATTACAACGGCCATCGCCTGCTGACCGACAACCCGGCCTGCGCCGAAGCACTGGCCAAGTACCGCATCAACCCGGGCAACGTCGGTTTCGGCAAAAAGAAGGATGAACAGTTCGCGCTGATGGTCGAACTGGCCTGCAGGTACGACAAGCCGGTGCGCATCGGCGTCAATTGGGGCAGTCTCGATCAGGAATTGCTGGCCCGCATCATGGACGAGAACAGCAAGCGTGCCGAGCCGCTCGACGCGACGGCGATCATGCGTCATGCGATGGTGACCTCGGCGCTGGAGTCGGCGGCGAGGGCCGAGGACGTCGGGCTGGCTGGCGACAGGATCATCCTGTCGTGCAAGGTGTCCAGCGTGCAGGACCTGATCGCCATCTATCGCGAGCTGTCGCAATGCGCCGATTACGCCTTGCACCTCGGTCTGACCGAGGCCGGCATGGGATCGAAGGGAATCGTCGCGTCGACCGCAGCACTCTCGGTTCTGCTGCAGGAAGGAATCGGCGACACGATACGGATTTCGCTGACGCCGGAGCCGGGTGGGGCGCGGGTGCAGGAAGTCATTGTTGCCCAGGAAATCCTGCAGACCATGGGCTTGCGGGCCTTCACGCCGATGGTCGCCGCCTGCCCGGGTTGTGGCCGGACGACGTCAACCTTCTTCCAGGAACTGGCGGGCGAGGTGCAGGACTTCGTCCGCGCCAGGATGCCCCAATGGAAGCTGCAATACGACGGCGCTGAAAACATGACCCTGGCCGTCATGGGCTGCATCGTCAACGGCCCGGGCGAATCGAAGCACGCCAACATCGGCATCTCGCTGCCCGGCACCGGCGAAGCGCCGTCGGCGCCGGTGTACGAGGACGGTGTCAAGACGGTTACGCTGAAGGGCGACCGCATTGCCAGCGAATTCAAGGACATCATCGAGCGCTACGTCCAGCGCACCTACGTCAAGAAGCTGCAGTCATGAGTCAGGCGCTGCAGGCCGTGCGCGGGATGAACGACATCCTGCCCGACGAAGCCGAGTTCTGGGAACTGTTCGAGGAAACCGTCCGTTCGTGGCTGAAGAGCTACGGCTACCGGCCGATCCGCCTGCCGGTCGTCGAACCGACGCCGCTCTTCAAGCGGGCCATCGGCGAAGTCACCGACATCGTCGAGAAGGAAATGTATTCCTTCATCGACAGCCTCAACGGCGAAGCGCTGACCCTGCGCCCGGAGGGGACGGCCGGATGCGTGCGCGCCGTCATCGAGCACAACCTGATTGCCCGCCAGCCGCAGCGGCTCTACTACATCGGCCAGATGTTCCGCCACGAGCGGCCGCAGAAGGGCCGCTATCGCCAGTTTCATCAGGTCGGAGTCGAGGCCCTCGGTTACGCGGGACCCGACATCGATGCCGAAATGATCCTGATGGGCGCCCGCCTGTGGTCCGACCTCGGTCTGGACGGTATCGAACTGCAGATCAACAGCCTCGGCCAAGCCGAGGAGCGCGCCCGGCATCGCACCGCGCTGATCACCTATTTCGAGGAAAACGCCGAGTTGCTCGACGACGATTCGCAGCGCCGCCTCCATACCAATCCGCTGCGCATCCTCGACAGCAAGAATCCGGCGCTGCAGGAACTGTGCGCTGCCGCGCCGAGGCTGATCGATTTTCTCGGCCCCGAGTCGCTGGACCATTTCGAAGGCGTGCAGCGTGTCCTGCGCGATGCCGGGCTGCCGTTCACGGTCAACCCGCGCCTGGTGCGCGGACTCGACTATTACAACCTGACGGTGTTCGAGTGGGTCACCGATCGCCTCGGCGCGCAGGGCACCATCTGTGCCGGCGGACGCTTCGACGGCCTGGTCGAACAGCTGGGCGGCAAGCCGGCGCCGGCCTGCGGCTTCGCCATGGGCATCGAGCGCCTGATCGCGCTGATCAGGGATGCCGGGGGCGAGCCGGCCGGCCCGGCACCGGATGTCTATCTGGTGCATCAGGGGGAGCAGGCTTCGCGCCTGGCTTTCCGCGTCGCCGAAGGCCTGCGTGATCGGGGCATCGATGTCTTGCTGCATTGCGGCGGCGGCAGCTTCAAGTCGCAGATGAAGAAGGCCGATGGCAGCGGTGCGACCTTTGCCGTCGTTATCGGCGATGATGAGGCGTCGACCGGGGAAGCACAGCTGAAGCCGCTGCGCGAAGATGGTGGAGCGCAATTGAAACTGAAAGTGGATGATCTGGCGGAAGCCATCATCGGGCAATTGATCGATTCGGACGAAGAGGAACAGGAGCATGGCTAGTTACGACCTCGAAGAACAGGAACAGATAGACTCCATCAAGACCTGGTGGAAGATGTACGGCAACCTGGTGACCGGCGTCGTTGTCGCCGGTTCCGTTGCGGTGATCGGCTGGCAGGGCTGGAACTGGCATCAGCGCAGCCAGTCGGCGCAGGCCTCGGCCATCTACGGCGTGCTGGAACAGGCGGTCGTGGCGCGTGATGCGCAGAAGGTCAAGGCGGCAGCCGGTGAACTGGCCGAGAAGTTCGGCGGCACCAGCTATGCGGCGCTGGGCGCCCTCGTTGCCGCCCGCCAGTCGTTCGAGGCCGGCGACCTGAAGACGGCCAGGGCCCAGCTGACCTGGGCGGCCGAAAACGGCGAGGACGAAATCAAGGATCTGGCCCGCCTGCGGCTGGCCTCCGTCCTGCTCGACGAGAAGGCCTACGGCGAAGCCCTCAAACAATTGGAGGCAGCGCACGCTGCCGCCTTTGCTGCGCGTTTTCTCGAACTCAAGGGCGACGTTCTCGCCGCCGAAGGCAAGAAGACCGAGGCGCGCAGCGCCTACAAGGCGGCGCTGGACAAGGGCGAGGTCCGCGAGGGCAGGGGCGGTGTTGGCCACGAACTGTTGCAACAGAAGCTTGACAGTCTGGGCGAGGTGACATGATGGCGCCTCGTCTCCTGCCATTGCTGGCTTCAGTCAGCTTGCTCGCCGCCGGATGCTCGACCATGTCCGATGCCATGGATTCGATCAATCCCTTTGCATCGCGCGGTCCGAAGATGGCGAAGCTTGAACCGGTCAACCCGACCATCAGCGTCCGCGATCAATGGTCCGCCAGCGTCGGCAAGGCGGGCGACTACATCTTCAGGCCGGCGGTGGTCGGCAACGCAGTCTTCGTTGCCGCCCGCAATGGCGAGGTCAGCAAGCTCGTCGATGGACGCAAGGAGTGGTCGATCAACGCCGGACAGCAACTGTCGGCCGGCGTCGGCGCTGATTCCAGTCTGGTGGTCGTCGCCACCGGCAAGGGTGATGTCCTGGCTTTCTCCGCCAGCGATGGTCAGCCACGGTGGACAGCCAAGGTCACCAGCGAAGTGCTGGCGGCGCCGGCGGTCGGTGGCGATGGTGTCGTCGTCAAGAGTGGCGACAATCGCGTGGTGCTGCTCGATGCCAACGACGGTGGACGCAAGTGGCTCTATCAGCGGTCGACGCCGACGCTTTCGTTGCGTAGCGCGGCACCGCCCGTTTTTGCCGACCGCTTTGTCTTCGTCGGTTTCCCCGGTGGCAAGCTGGTCGCCCTGGCGTTGCAAAACGGCGCGCCGGTCTGGGAAGGAGCCGTGGCCTTGCCCAAGGGGGCGACTGAACTGGACCGTGTTGCCGATGTCGTCTCGTTGCCGGCGATCGATGGGCGGCAGATTTGTTCGGTCGCCTTTCAGGGCCGTGTCGCCTGCTTCGACATGGGGCAGGGTGGCGTGCTGCTTTGGGCGCGCGATATCTCCTCCGCTTCAGGGCTGGCCCTCAGCGACCGCTACCTGTTCGTCACCGACGAGCGCGGTGCTGTCCATGCGCTCGATCGCAGTTCAGGCAGCAGTTTGTGGAAGCAGGACAAGCTGCTGAATCGCCGTGTCTCCGGCCCGGCTGTCCAGGGTCGCGTGGTCGCCGTCGGCGATGCCGAGGGAGTCGTCCATTTTCTGGCGCGTGACGACGGCAGCTTTGTGGCACGCCAGAAGACCGATGGCGCCCCAATTCGGACACCGGTCCAGACGCTGGGCACGGGCTTCCTGGTGCAGACCAGCGGCGGCAATGTCAGCGCGATCGAGGCGCGATGAAACCAACCGTCGTTCTGGTCGGTCGGCCCAACGTTGGCAAGTCAACGCTGTTCAATCGCCTGACGCGGTCTCGGGACGCCATCGTTGCCGACTTGCCGGGGCTGACGCGTGACCGCCATTACGGGCACGGGAAACTCGGGAGCAAGCCCTACATTGTGGTCGACACCGGCGGCTTCGAACCGCTGGCCAAGGACGGCATCGTGCATCAGATGGCGCGTCAGGCCGAACAGGCCATCGCTGAAGCCGATGCGGTGATTTTCGTTGTTGATGGCCGCTCCGGCGTGACCCCGCTCGACAAGGAAATTGCAGAAAAGCTGCGCCGCGCGGGGCGGCCGGTGGTGGTTGCGGTCAACAAGGCGGAGGGCATGAAATTCGGGATGGTGGAGGCGGATTTTCACGAACTTGGCCTGGGCGAGCCGAATGCCATTTCTGCGGCCCATGGCGAAGGGGTCCGCGGTCTGGTTGATCTCGCACTCGCATCGTTTCCCGATCCGGAAGAGGACGAGGAGAAGTCTGACGCGGTGCGGGTTGCCATTGTCGGCCGCCCGAATGTCGGCAAGTCGACGCTGATCAACACCCTGCTCGGCGAGGAGCGGGTGATCGCCTTCGACGCGCCGGGCACGACGCGCGATTCGATCGAGATCGATTTCGAGCGCGGTGGCCGCAAGTATGTGCTCGTCGATACCGCCGGCATGCGCAAGCGCGGCAAGGTGTTCGAGTCGATCGAGAAGTTCTCGGTGGTCAAGACGCTGAAGTCGATCGAGGATGCCAACGTCGTCATCCTGATGGTCGATGCACAGGCTGACGTTTCGGAGCAGGACGCCCACATCGCCGACTTCATCGTGCAGTCCGGGCGGGCGCTGGTGGTTGCGGTCAACAAGTGGGACGGGCTCGATGCCTATACCCGCGAGCAGACCCGGCTGACTCTCCAGCGCAAGCTGAAGTTCCTCGATTTCGCGAAATTTCATTTCATTTCAGCACGTGACAGCATCGGTCTTGTGGGTCTGTTCCGGTCGGTTGACGCCGCCTTCGGGGCGGCCATGACGAAAATGTCGACGCCCCGTCTGGCCCGCGTCCTGGCCGATGCGGTCGCCAAGCAAGCGCCGCCGAGGCACGGCCTTTTCCGGCCGAAACCGCGCTATGCTCATCAGGGCGGTTCCAATCCGCCGATCATCGTCGTCCATGGCAACGCAGTGGACCGCATTGGTGACAGCTATTGCCGCTACCTCGAAAGCACGTTTCGCGAAGCTTTCAAGCTTCAGGGGACGCCACTGCGCATCCAGTTCGTGACCAGCAAGAATCCGTATGCGGACAAGGACAAGAAGTAAAAACCTTGGCGTCCCCAAGCAATTTTGGGTACATTAGCCACCTTATAACAACATACCCACATGGAGTCCCCACCATGAGCAACAAAGGGCAATTGCTTCAAGACCCGTTCCTCAATGCGCTTCGTCGCGAGCACGTCCCGGTTTCCATCTATCTGGTCAATGGGATCAAGCTACAGGGTCAGGTGGAATCCTTCGATCAGTATGTCGTGCTGCTCAAGAACACGGTGACCCAGATGGTCTACAAGCATGCCATATCCACCGTGGTGCCCTCCCGCCCGGTCAGCCTCCAGCAAGTGCAGGCGGCTGAAGAATAAGCACCTGGCCACTGTCGAGCCCGCGTGGCGGGTCAGACCCCTCTCCTCCCGGAACAGACCATGACTGAACGCCCCGCCGCCGGCGAACGTGCGGTGATCGTTCAGCTGGATTTCGGCCAGGCAGATCTTGCCGACGAGTTGGACGAAGTGCGCCTGCTGGTCGAATCGGCGGGTGGCCTGGTCGTTGCCGAAGTCTTCGGCCGGCGCCACAGTCCCGATCCGAAGTCCTTCGCCGGCAAGGGCAAGGTCGAGGAAATCGCCGCCATGCTCGCGGCTGGCGAAGCGGACTTGGTGATTTTCAACCACGAGTTATCGCCGGCGCAGGAGCGCAATCTCGAGCGCGGACTCAAATGCCGCGTCATCGACCGGACTAGCCTGATTCTCGACATCTTCGCCCTACGCGCTGCGAGCGCCGAGGGCAAACTGCAAGTTGAGCTCGCCCAGCTGGAGCACCTATCGACGCGACTGGTCCGCGGCTGGACCCACCTCGAGCGCCAGCGTGGCGGAATCGGCATGCGCGGGCCGGGTGAAAAGCAGCTTGAGACGGATCGTCGTCTGCTCGGCACCAGGGTCAAGCTGCTCAAGGAGCGACTGAAGAAACTGTCGCGCCAGCGCGGCGTGCAGCGCCAAGCGCGGATGCGCGGCGACGTGCTCAATGTCTCGCTGGTTGGCTACACCAATGCCGGCAAGTCAACGCTGTTCAATTTGCTGACCCATGCCGGCGTCTATGCAGCAGATCAGCTCTTTGCGACGCTCGATACGACGTCGCGCAAATTGTGGATCGCGGGTGCTGGCAACGTCGTCATCTCCGATACGGTCGGTTTCATCCGCGATCTGCCGCACTCGCTGGTCGATGCCTTTCATGCTACGTTGGAAGCTGCCACCGATACCGACCTGTTGCTCCATGTCGTCGATAGCGCCAGCCACGCCCGTGATCGCCAGATATGCGAAGTCAACAAGGTTCTCGAGGAAATTGGCGCTCGCGAGGTGCGGCAACTGATCGCCTGGAACAAGATCGATCTGACCGAAGCCGCGCCGGGAGTGGAGCGTGACGAATATGGTAATATCGCGCGCGTTCGTCTCAGTGCGCGATCAGGCGAGGGCGTGGAACTGTTGCGCGAATCCCTTGCCGAATACGCTCTGGCCAAGTCGCAAAGCCGCCAGAAAGAAATTGCGGCGGCGGCTCGTGATGCTCAACCTAACTACATGAATTGATCCCCAATACCGATGATCCCGACACTAGGAATTTTCATGTCACTCAATGACCCGCAGTGGGGCAACCGTGGCAGTGGCGACGATGACAAACCGGACGGGGGAGGTCGGCGCCGCCCCAACCAGGGGCCGCCCGACCTCGAGGAGTTGTGGCGCGACTTCAACCGCAAACTGAACGGACTGTTCGGCAAGAAGGGGGGAGGCGGCGGAAATAGTGGTGGCGGGGGCGACGGCCCGCGGCTGCCGCAGATCGATTTCAACCCGAGGTTCCTCGGCGGCGGGATTGGCCTGCTCGCCGCGCTCGCAATCATTGTCTGGCTGGCTTCGGGTTTCTATATTGTCGATGCTTCTCAACGCGGACTTGTCTTGCAGTTTGGCAGTTACAAGGAAACCACTGAACCGGGCCTGCGTTGGCGCTTCCCTTATCCGATCCAGTCGGTCGATCTGGTCAATCTGACCGGTGTGCGAACGGTCGAAATCGGCTATCGCGGTAGCGAACGTAACAAGGTGCTGAAAGAAGCGCTGATGCTGACCGATGACGAAAACATCGTCAATATCCAGTTTGCTGTCCAGTACTTCCTCAAGGATCCAGTCGAATATCTGTTCAACAACCGGCACCCGGACGATGCGGTGATGGGTGCCGCCGAGACAGCGGTGCGCGAGATCGTCGGCAAGAGCAAGATGGACTTTGTGCTCTACGAGGGTCGCGAACAGATAGCCGCCCAGGCGGCCAAGCTGATGCAGGACATTCTCGATCGTTACAAGAGCGGCATCCTGATCTCCAAGGTGACGATGCAGAATGCGCAGCCCCCCGAGCAGGTGCAGGCTGCATTTGACGATGCGGTCAAGGCGGGACAGGACCGCGAACGCCAGAAGAATGAGGGCCAGGCCTACGCGAACGACGTGATTCCGAAGGCCAGTGGCACCGCTGCGCGTCTGATGGAAGAGGCCAACGGCCACAAGCAGCGGGTAATTTCGACCGCCGAGGGTGATGCCTCGCGCTTCCGGCAGGTGCAGGCCGAGTATGCCAAGGCGCCGGAAGTGACGCGTCAGCGCATGTATCTCGAGACGATGCAGCAGGTCTATTCCAATACCAGCAAGGTCCTGGTCGATGGCAAGGGCCAAGGTAATCTCCTCTACCTGCCGCTCGACAAGTTGATTCAGGCGACCGGTGCCGCAGCGGCAGCGCAGACCGCCCCGGAAGTGGCGGCAGCGCCGCAGGCGGCGACCAAGCAGGCAGCGACCTCGAATGAATCGCCGCCGCAGCTTGACAACTCGCTGAACAACCAGACGCGACCCCGCGAGCCCGCGCTGCGTTCTCGTGACCGGGAGGCCCGTTGATGAACTCGAAATTCAATGTTGTTGCCCTGAGCATCCTGACCGCCTTGGTCGTGGTTGCCATGGCGATCTTTACCGTTGATCAGCGCCAGTTCGCGCTGGTTTTCCAGCTTGGGGAAGTCAAGCGGGTGATTACGGAGCCGGGTCTCAACTTCAAGATTCCGATGATCCAGAACGTTCGTTTGTTCGAAAAGCGCATCCTGACGCTGGACAACAACGAGCCGGAACGCTTCATTACCTCTGAAAAAAAGAACGTCCTGGTCGATTCCTACATCAAGTGGCGGATCATTGATCCCAATCTCTATTACATCTCGGTCGGCGGCGACGAGGCGCGGGCCAAGACCCGTCTCAACCAGACGGTGAATGCCGGCCTGCGCGAGGAGTTCGGCAAGCGCACGGTGCATGATGTGATTTCCGGCGAGCGCGAGAAGATCATGGATCAGATGCGCGAAAAGGCAGATGCCGATGCGCGCAAGATAGGTGTTCAGATCGTAGACGTCCGGCTGAAGCGGGTCGAATTGCCGAACGAAGTCAGCGAGGCAGTCTATCGGCGCATGGAGGCGGAGCGCAAGCGGGTGGCCAATGAGCTGCGTTCCGAAGGCTCGGCCGAAGCAGAAAAGATTCGCGCCGATGCCGATCGCCAGCGCGAGGTCATCATTGCCAACGCCTATCGCGATGCCCAGAAGATCAAGGGTGACGGCGATGCCCAGGCGACTGCGATCTATGGCCAGGCGTTCAATCAGAATCCGGAGTTCTACGCGTTCTACCGCAGCCTGGAAGCCTATCGCGGCAGCTTCAAGACCAAGAGCGACCTCCTGATCGTCGAGCCGAACTCAGAATTCTTCAAGTACATGAAGGGTGCCGGACGAGGAAACGACAAAGGCAAATGACCTCGACGCTGCTGCTGGCCTTCGCGCTGATGCTGGTGCTCGAAGGCCTGATGCCTTTCATCGCGCCGGCGGCCTGGCGTGAAACCTTTCGCCGTCTCGTTCAACTCACGGACGGCCAGATTCGTTTCATCGGACTGACCTCGATGATCATTGGTCTTGTCCTGCTTATGGTTTTGTCATGAACTGGCTGTTACCCGAATACATTTCCGACGCTCTCCCGAATGAGGCCGAACGCATCGAGCGCCTGCGTCGGAGCTTGCTCGATCACTTCCGCAGTCATGGCTTCGAATTCGTCATGCCGCCGATGCTTGAGTACCTCGAGTCGTTGCTGACCGGCGCCGGCCATGATCTCAATTTGCGTACCTTCAAGCTGGTCGACCAGATTTCCGGACGCAGCATGGGAGTGCGCGCCGACATCACGCCGCAGGCGGCACGCATCGACGCCCATCTGCTCAATCATGTTGGCGTGACGCGCCTCTGCTACTGCGACAGCGTGCTGCATGCCATGCCGGCGACCATTTCTGCTAGCCGCGAGCCGGTGCAGATCGGCGCCGAAGTCTATGGACATGCAGGGATCGCTGCCGACCTCGGTGTAATTCGGCTGCTGGCCGACGCTCTGGCGAAGATCAAGGTGCCGGTCAGCCGCATCGATCTCGGTCATGTCGGCATTTTCCGGGCCTTGGCCAAAGCGGCCGGGCTGCCGCAGGACTCCGAGGGAACGGTTCTCGATCTGCTACGGGCCAAGGATATTCCCGGGCTGATGGAAGCTTGCGCCGAAGTGCCTGCACCCTTCCGGGAAGCGCTGCAGCGCTTGCCGCAACTTTATGGCGGCGTCGAAGTGCTCGACCGCGCTGCCGCCGAGCTGCCTGCACTCGCGGGCGTTACAGCAGCGCTCGCCGACTTGCGCCATCTTGTGGCTCTGGCGACCGACCTGCCGTTTTCGCTCGATCTCGCAGACTTGCGCGGTTACCATTACCACAATGGCGTGGTGTTTGCCGCCTACTGCCCGGACTATCCGGTGGCGGTTGCGCTCGGCGGCCGCTACGATGGTGCCGGCAAGGTCTTCGGACGGGCGCGTCCGGCAACCGGTTTCTCGATGGATCTGCGTGAAGTGGCGCGCCTGGCACCGGCTGGAAAGCCATCGCGGGCCATCCTGGCGCCGCACGGCGACCATGATGGCAAACTCGCTGCGCACATCGCCGCGCTGCGCGAGCAAGGAGAGATTGTCGTTGAACTTCTGCCGGGTGAGACTGCCTGCGAGGGGCCGGTCTGTGACCGAAAGCTCGCGCTGGTCGGCGAGCATTGGATCATCGAGGCAATACAAGAAGATTAGCAGCTGGCCGGAGTCGTCATGACAAGACCGACAGGCTGCTGGCATAGTGCTCGCTGACGACTGGTCATGGCACGCGGACGGCGGGAAAGGCGGGGGCCTGGAGCGGCCCCCGCCAACCTCGATCAGGCGGTTTCGAGCAGAATTTCCTCGATGCCCTGCGCTGCGCGCTTGCAGGCGTTGACCACGGCGTACTGCGCGAAATAGAAGCGGTTCATCTTCAAAGCGTAAATCGTCGCGTCGTCGTCCCCGTCCCTCGCGAACAGTCGGGTCACGCCCTCGCTCATCGCCTGGCCGGCCTTTGTTCCGGCGTCGGCGATTTCATGGCAGAGCCTGGCGATGTCTTCCGGGTTCTGCTTGGTATCGCCCATGGCGATCGCCGCCTTGTTCAGACGGGAGCAGGCGTCGACCGCGAGCGCGGCCATGACGCGGTTCTCGCTGGTCGCCTCGCCGACGCCGTACATGCTTACGGCGTCGGCGACGTTCTGCAGCTTGCTCAGCACGCGGTCGAGATCGAGAATCAGCGTGTGCAACAGATCGCGGCTGATCGGGGTGGTGAACGCCTCGTACAGGATCTGCACGAAATCGTCCTTGATGCGGTCGCCGCTGGTCGCGTTGGAATTCACCTCGTCGATCAGGGCAGCGGTTTCAGCGGCGCCGGCGGGATTGCCGAGGCCATTGACCAGCCGCGACGTCGCATTGGCTGCGGCGACGACACGATCGGTGTGGGCCGCCAGAAAGGCGAAAAACTCGGCGCGCTTCGGTAGAAAGTTACTTGATGACATGATCAGCGTTCCTTGTATTGATCAGAGGAATTTCGTGCCAATGTACCAGCAGATCCCGGCGATCAGGCCGGCCGCCGGGATCGTGACAATCCACGCCACCATGAGATTGGCGGTAACCGCCCAGCGCACCGCCTTGACATCCGATGCCGCGCCGACGCCGACGATTGCGCCGGTGATGGTGTGCGTGGTCGATACCGGGATGCCGGCGAAGGTCGCGAGGCCGAGGGTGATCGCGCCGCCCATCGAGGCGCACGATCCGCTGACCGAATTGAGCTTGGTGATCTTGGAACCCATGGTCTTGACGATCCGCCAGCCGCCGAGATACGTGCCCCAGGCAATGGCGCCGTAGCAGGAGTACACGACCCACATCGGCAGGGTGGACACGTCCTTGGTCGCGACGCCGGCGGTAATCAGCAGCAGCCAGATGATGCCGATCGTCTTCTGCGCGTCGTTGCCGCCGTGACCGAGGCTGTAGAGCCCCGCGGCCAGCAGTTGCCCGCTGCGGAACCATTTGCTCGCCTCGTGCGGCGTATGCTTGCGGAAGATCCACGCGGTCAGGATCATCATCAGGGCGCCGATGATGAAGCCGACCAGCGGCGAGATGATGATGAACGCGAGGATCTTGCCGAAGCCCGACCAGACGATCGGCGCACCCGACAAGGACTTGGCACAGGTGGCGCCGACCAGGCCGCCGACCAGCGCGTGCGACGACGACGACGGGATGCCGTAGTACCAGGTGATGATGTTCCAGGCCAGCGCCCCGATCAAGGCGCCGAAAATGACGTAATAATCGACGAAGGACGGGTCGACCGTCCCCTTGCCGATGGTCGCCGCCACCTTGAGTTGAAAGATGAAGAGCGCGGCAAAGTTGAAGAACGCGGCGAACAGCACCGCCTGCTTGGGAGTCAGGGCGCCGGTGGCGACGATCGTCGAGATGGAATTCGCCCCGTCATGAAACCCGTTCATGAAGTCGAATGCCAACGCGATGAAGATCAGGAGGCCGAGCGTCCAGATGCTCATGGTGAGTGCTTCCATTTCGCGCGCCCCTCAGGAATTTTCGATCAGGATTTCTTCGATGGTCTTGGCCGCCTCTTCGCAGGCGTCAAGAACCACTTCCTGCAGCGCGTAGAAGCGGCTCATCTTCACCGCGTTCCAAGCCGTGCCGCTGCCGTCGAAAAGCTTGCTGACCGCCTTGCGCTGAACGACATCGGCCTTTGCCTCGATCTCCTCGATCTCCTTGCAGAGGCCGATGACTTCCGGGCGGCGACCCTTTTCGGCGATGCCGGCGACGGCGCGGTTCAGGCGCATGCAGGCGTCGGCTCCGAGCGAGGCCAGTTCGCGGGCCTCGGCGGTGGATTCCTTGATGTTGTACATCGAAACGGCCCGTGCCACGTCTTCGAGTGCATTCAGGACGCCGTCGAGTTCGATGACCAGCGAATGGATCTGGTCGCGGTTGATCGGCGTGGTGAACGAGCGGTGCAGCAAGGTGATCACTTCGGCCTTGATCTTGTCGCCGGCCTGCTCGAGCAGGCTGACTTCGGCGACCAGCGTGGGCAAGTCCTCGGCGTTACTGCCGAGGCCGTTCATCAAGCGCAAGGTGGCGTTGGCGCCGGCGACGACGCGATCGGCAAGAGTGGCAAGGAGCACATAGAATTCCTTGCGTTGAGGCATAAGGCTGCTGAGCATGTAAATTTCCCCCTGAGTTAAAAAATGGTCACTTCAGCCAAGTAATTTACCTCATTTTTACGAAGGCGCAAGGGGTTGGCAAAAATAAATATTATTTTCGGAATTTTGTCAAGCACTATCTCACTACCATTGTCATGAAAACATGCAAACGGCAAATCATATGGCTTATTCGCGCGGTGATTGGTATGTGTAGGTCATTGTTTGGGGGGATTTGCAATATCGTGACGATGCGCGGGAGTGATCCCGGGAAGCGCGGACCACTCTCGGATTCGGCATGGCCGCAGGCCACAGCGTTTCGGCACAGCCCGGACTTCCCGAAAGATGAACGCGCCCGACCCGCCCCGTCTTGCGCTGGCCCGTTGCCGCGCTGCAAGTCCTGTCCCGCCAGGGCGCCAGCCCTTGACGCGGCCGGGAAGGACGACTATCTCGGCGTTGTGAGGTTCCCTCGGTTTTTCGTCGGCCAAAGGGCGGGGTTCATACCACGAGTTTCTCGTGATGCTCCTGCCTGATGCAGTTCTCCAGAAACTGAGCTTGTCCTGAAAGGCATGGCTGGTGTACTGGCTGCCCAGGTCGGAGGTGGTGCAGCAGACCTGATGCCGGCTGCTGCGTGAACCAGGCCATGGGCAGTCCATCCGTCACGATGTCTGCCGTCTTGCGCGGTTTCAGGGGCCAGCCGACCACCTCGCGGTTGAACGGATCGAGCACGATATGGGGTCACTCACAACAGGGGCGTCGTGTTTGAAGCGGACCCCTGTCAGCCGCAGGTCCCGACTGCACCGCAGGCCGTGCAGAAGTCACAGCCATCCTTGCGGATCATGGTGTGATTGCCGCATTCGCTGCACAGTTTGCCCTGCGTCGGGTGGACCGAATTGCTGGCGTCTTCCGGCGCCTTGAGGATGCCCATCTGCTGCAGCGGAAAACCGTTATCGTCGAGGATGCCCAGCATCGCGTAGCGATGGATGATGAGGTGGGCGATGTAGGCGACGGTCGACGGGTAGGTCTGCTGTTTGCGCGACCCGGGGACGAAGGCCATGAAGTCACCGAGCGGTTCCGGGTAGTCGAGCAGTTTGCGCAGTTTCATGCCGATCCATGCTGGATCGAGGACGCGCATGTCGAGCGAAAGCAGCTTGCACAGACCGTCGAGCGCGCGCGGATAGTTGCCGGACAGCCACATCGAGTAGGGACGGGTGACACCGTCGGGCAGGGTGATTTCCTTGAGGCCGAGGACAAAATCCTCGCTGGTGGACGGATTGCTGACGTCGACGGTCCACGACAGCGTGCCGTCGGTGCCGGTTTTCGGTTCCTTGGCGCTGAACAGGGCATCCTTCACCGGGGTTGGGCCCTCGTGCTTGAAGGCACCGAGGTTTTCGCAACGCCAGCGAATGATCTGGGCCATCGCCGATACGACCGAGGGTACTCGCTTGCGCTCGCCATGCGGCGGCATGGGCATTTCGAAGGAGTCACCAGGCGTCTTGGCCAGCGCCTCAAGCTTCATCTCCAGCCAGCCGTGATCCTTGGCGCGCATGTCCATCGACAGCGTCTTGGCGACCGCGCCGAGACCGCGAGGCTCCGCCGGGCCATTGGCCCAGACCTCGAACGGCCAGGTGTGGCCCTCAGGCTCGACGTGACCGACGAACAGCGCGAACTTGCCGATCGGCGAATCGAGCATGTAGGTCCAGCACAGGTTGCCTTCCGGCAGGTTGGGACGGTTCGGCCAGCGCAGGCTTGAGAGCACTGGCGCGGGCAGGTCCTTGATCGACAGGCGGCGGTTGGCGTCGGAAACGAAATCCTGCGGCGATTTGGCGTCGACCGCAGCGGCTTCGGCCACGGTCGGCTCGACCGACAGCACCGAACCAAGAACGCTGTTCGGGCGGTAGGTTGCCAGCCCCTTGAGGCCTGATTTCCAGGCACTCATGTAGAGGTCCTGAAAATCTTCATAGGGGTACTCCGCCGGGACATTGACCGTCTTCGAGATCGAGGTGTCGATGTAAGGTGCGACGGCGGCGACCATGTCCTTGTGCGCGGCCGCCGATATTTCCAGAGCGGTGACGAAATAGTCCGGCAGTCTGGTGACGTCGCCGCCCAGATGACGATAGAGGCGCCAGGCGTAGTCTTCGACCGAATACTCCTTGAGCGTGCCGTCGTGCATGCGCTTCTTGCGGCTGTAGGTCCAGGAGAAGGGCGGCTCGATGCCGTTCGATGCGTTGTCAGCGAAGGCCAGAGAGATGGTGCCGGTTGGCGCGATCGAGAGCAGGTGCGAATTGCGCAGGCCGTGCTTGCGAATCGCGGCCTTGACCTCGTTCGGCAGGCGTGAGGCGAAGTTGCCGCCGGAAAGGTACAACTCGGCGTTGAACAGCGGGAAGGCGCTCCGTTCCTTGGCCAGTTCGATCGAATACAGATAGGCGGTGTCGCGCATGAACTCGGTGATGCGGGTTGCCATCGCACGGGCTTCCGGCTTGTCGTAACGGAGGCGCAGCATGGCCAGGGCATCGCCGAGACCAGTGAAACCGAGGCCGACACGCCGCTTGTTGGCAGCTTCCTGCGCTTGGCGCTCAAGCGGCCAGTGGGTTGCATCGAGAACGTTGTCGAGCATGCGAGTCGATACACGAACGACTTCCGCGAAGCCGGCGAAGTCGAATTCGGCCTGCTCGGAGAAGGGGTGCGTGACGAACGGGGTCAGGTTGATCGAACCCAGGCAGCAGCAGCCATAAGGCGGAAGTGGCTGTTCGGCGCAGGGGTTGGTGGCCTCGATGACTTCGCAGTAATTGAGGTTGTTGTCCTTGTTCATGCGATCGAGGAACAGGATGCCGGGCTCGGCGTGGTCGTAGGTGGATTTCATCACCTGATCCCACAGCTCGCGGGCGCGCAGCTTGCGGTAGATCCACATGCCATCCTCGCGCTGATAGGCGCCGGACAGCTTCATGTCGGTATTGGGTTCGGCGCGATGGAGCAGTTCGACATCGCCGTCGCCGTCGACCGCTTCCATGAAGGCATCGGTGACGCCGATCGAGATGTTGAAATTGGTGAGGTCGCCATGATCTTTGGCGTGAATAAAGTCTTCGATGTCCGGATGGTCGCAGCGCATCACGCCCATCTGGGCACCACGCCGGGCGCCGGCCGATTCGACGGTTTCGCACGAACGGTCGAAGACGCGCATGTATGAAACCGGACCGGAAGCGCGTGACTGGGTACCCTTGACGTGGGCACCCTGCGGGCGGATGCTCGAAAAATCATAGCCGACGCCGCCGCCGCGCCGCATGGTCTCGGCAGCCTGGGCCAGCGCCGCATAGATGCCGGGCTTGCCGTCGGTGGTTTCGACGATTGAATCCCCCACCGGTTGCACGAAGCAGTTGATCAGCGTGGCATGGAGGTCGGTACCGGCGGCCGAATTGATGCGGCCGGCGGGGATGAAACCGTTTTCCTGGGCCCACAGGAAACGTGCTTCCCAATGGGCGCGATCCTTTTCCTGTTCAACCTGGGCAAGAGCGTAGGCAACCCGCTTGCGCACGTCGTGCACGTTGGTTTCCTTCCCTTTTGCATATTTTTCGATCAGCACCTCACCGGAAATTTCCTGCTCGGGGAGGGGAGCGAACTTCGGAGCGGCGGGAATTTCGGTAAGCGAGAGTTGTTCGGTAACTTGGCTCATGGGGCGCTCCTCGGCGTGGTCTTGGTTGTCTGGATGGTTTGCCTTCGTGTTTTGCAAAGCTACTATATCTAGTGGGTCAAGGCAACAACTTAACTAAATATAGTGTTTTCGCCATGCTCCCCTTGCAGTCGTCATGCTCGGGAATGTCCGAAAAACAAGACCCCGGTGGCTTTGGTGGCACCGGGGCCTGGCATGAACTTGCTCAGTGGGCGAGCAGGGCGTGGGCGTGATACACGGCCATCCATTCCTCGTTGGTCGGCGCGACTTGCCGGCCGGTCAGGCTGCCGCGCGCCGCTTAGCCGGCGCCCTTGGTACGGTGGGCATGGGCGACGAGCGCGGCGAGCACGCATGAGACAGTACGGGTTTCGGCGCTGTCGGCGCGGCTGGTCAGGACGATCGGTACTCGCGTGCCGAGGACGATGCCGGCGGTCAGTGCGTTCGCCAGGTATTCGAGCTGCTTGGCGACCATGTTGCCCGACTCGAGATCGGGGACGACGAGGATCTCGGCATGGCCGGCGACTGCCGACTTGATCCCCTTGGTCTTGGCGGCGATGATCGAAACCGCGTTGTCGAAGGCGAGCGGGCCGTCGAGGAGCCCACCAGTGATCTGCCCGCGGTCGGCCATCTTGCACAGCGCGGCGGCATCGAGTGTCGACTGGATTTTCGGGTTGACCGTCTCGACCGCCGAAAGGATGGCCACCTTGGGCTCGGGAATGCCGATGATGTGCGCCAGTTCGATGGCGTTCTGGATGATGTCGACCTTGTCTTCCAGCGTTGGCGCGATGTTGATCGCGGCGTCGGTGATCAGCAACGGGCGATGGTAGGTTGGAACGTTCATCACGAAGACGTGGCTGATGCGGCGCGCAGTGCGCAGGCCGTTGGCGCGCGAGACGACCTCGGCCATCAGTTCGTCGGTGTGCAGGCTGCCCTTCATCAGCGCCTCGGCGTCGCCGGTGCGAACCAGCGACACGGCAATCGCCGCCGCGTCATGGCTGTGCCGGGCGTTGACGATCCGCACGCCGTGCAGGTCGATGCCGAACTCTTCGGCAACGGACCGGATCTTGGCTTCCGGACCGACCAGTATGGGCTCGATGATGCCTTCGTGGAAGGCAATGATCGGGCCTCTCAGCGACTCCCTGTCACACGGGTGCGCCACCGCCATCGGAATCGGCTCCATGCCGCAGGCCAGCGACAACATCTGTTCGTAGCGCTCGTGCTTGTCGTCCACGCTGACCAACGGGTGATGGACATCCTCCATGCGCGAGATTTTTTCCGTCGGCGCCAGAACCTCGGCCGTCCCGCGCACGACTTGGAGCCCTTCCTGGTTGGTGCAGACGCAATCGAGGATCACATGCTTGTTGTGATCGAACTTCTGTTTGGCTGTCACCGTGATGGTGATGGTGTCGCCGATCGTCACCGGTCGGGCAAAATGCAGGGTTTCGTCGATCAGGATGGTGCCGGGGCCGGGGAACTGAGTGCCGAGCACCGTGGCGATAATTGACGCGCTCCACATCCCGTGGGCCATGACCTCGCGGAACATGCCGCTCTCGGAGAGCTCGTGAGTTGCGCTACCGCGGTTGCCATCGCCGGACAGGACGGCGAACAGCCTGACGTCATCGGGCATCAGCGTGCGCGACAGGCTGGCGCAATCGCCGATCCGGATCTCGTCGTAGGTCTTGTTGACGATGTGTCGTTTCTCGTGGTCTTCAGCCATTGCCGGACTCCTTGGGTTCTTCGCAAACTCCGTTCAGTATAGGGTGCTGCAATGCAGCAAACAAGCTCGGCGGTTTTCCGGGAAATGATCCGTGTCGGCAAAGGACGGCGGCGATTGACCTGACGTAACAACGCGCGATGCATTGGTGCTAGGCTGCAAGCTGTCATGGATACTTGCCGGGAGATGGTCTTGGCGCTCAACGGGATGCACCCTGATCGGGTCGCTGGCATCGTGGAACGCATCGTTTCGAGCTATCGCCGCGATCCGACCTGCATGGTGCAGATTCTGCGCGAGGTGCAGGAGGCATGCGACTGGATTCCGCCGGAAGCGATCGACCGCATGCAGACGACGCTGGGGGTGCCGCGCACCAAGATCGAGGGGGTGGCCGGGTTCTACTCCTTTTTCTATACGCGGCCGCGCGGCAAATACCGTATCCTGTTTTCAGACAACATCACCGACCGCATGCTGGGCAGCAAGTTTTTGATGGACCGCCTCTGCACGAACCTGTGGATCGAGCGTGGCAAGGTATCGGAAGATGGCTTGGTCAGCGTCGGCCAGACGGCCTGTACCGGCATGTGCGATCAGGGGCCGGCGTTGCTGGTCAACAACTACGCCGTGGCCGGGTTGACCGCGACACGCATTGACGAAATCGCCGAACTGATTCGCAGCAAGGTGACGCTCGCCGAATGGCCGGCGGAATATTTCCATATCGAGGACAACATCCGGAGAGCAGACATACTGCTCGGGAGTGACCTGCGATCCGGCGACGCCCTGCGTGCCGCCCTGGCGCGGGTGCCGGACGAGGGCTTGATGGCCTCGAACATGCGCTCCTGGCGCGAGGGCCTGCCGAGCGGCATTGGTGGGCCGGCTGCCGTGCTTTACGAGATCAAGCGGGCGAACCTGCGCGGGCGCGGTGGTGCCGGCTTCACCACCGGCCTGAAGTGGGAAGCCTGCCGCAACGCACCGTTGGCGGCCGGCAAGCAGCGCATCGTCGTCTGCAACGCCGACGAGGGCGAACCGGGGACATTCAAGGACCGCGTGCTGCTCGCCAGGTTCCCCGATCTCGTGTTCGAAGGCATGACCGTGGCGGCCTATGCGGTCGGCGCCCAGCGCGGGTTTGTCTATCTGCGCGGTGAATACCGCTACCTGCTCGACCACCTGAACGTCGTGCTGGCGCACCGCCGGCGGGAGGGCTTGCTTGGCGAGAACATTCTGGGCATTCCGGGCGCCGACTTCGATATCGAGATTCATGTCGGTGCCGGCGCTTATGTCTGCGGTGAGGAGTCGGCGCTGATCGAATCGCTGGAAGGCAAGCGCGGTACCCCGCGCAACCGTCCTCCGTTCCCGGTGACCAACGGTTACCTCGACCAGCCGACCGTCGTCAACAATGTTGAAACCTTCGCCGCAGCGGCGCTGATCGCGTTGAACGGTGGTGACTGGTACGCGGCCATTGGCACGCGGCATTCCGCTGGCACCAAGATTCTCTCGGTTTCCGGCGACTGCGCGCGGCCGGGCATCTACGAATACCCGTTCGGCGTCAGCGTGCGCCAGGTGCTTGACGATTGCGGCGCCCTCGATACGCAGGCGGTGCAGGTCAGCGGCCCGTCGGGCATCTGCCTGGCGCCGTCCGAATTCGACCGTATCATCGCCTTCGAGGACATCCCGACTGCCGGGGCGTTCACCGTTTTCGACAGCAGTCGCGACATGTTCGAGGTGGCGCGCAACTACGTGCATTTCTTCCAGCACGAGAGCTGCGGTTTCTGTACCCCATGCCGCGTCGGCACCTCGCTCCTCAGGAACCTGATGGACAAGCTGCACAACGGCCATGGCTCGCCGTATGACTTCGCCGAAATCGAGAAGCTCAACCAGTTGCTGCAGTCGATGAGCCACTGCGGCCTCGGCCACACCGCATGCAATCCGGTGCTCGATACCATCGCCAAGTTCAGGCCGGCGTACGACCGGCGCATGGAGCACAGCAATTTCTCGCCGGCCTTCGATCTCGACCGGGCCTTGGCCGCGGCGCGGCAGATGACCGGGCGCGACGATGCGGCGGCGCACATTGTCGCCGACAATTCCGGGGAGGGTGCATGAGCCAGACGTTTACGATCGACGGCAGGGACATCCCCTTCGCCGAAGGCCAGACGATTCTGCAGGCGGCGACCGCAGCCGGAGTTTTCATCCCACACCTCTGCTACCACCCGGATTTCAAGCCGCATGGTTCGTGCAAGCTGTGCACGGTCAAGGTCAATGGCCGGCATACGGCATCGTGCACGATGCGGGCGCTGGCCGGCATGGTCGTCGAAAGCGATACCGGAGAACTCAATGGCGAACGCCGCGCGCTGACCCAGATGCTGTTCGTCGAGGGCAATCATTTCTGCCCCTCGTGCGAGGTGAGCGGCAACTGTCGGTTGCAGGCGACGGCTTACCACCTGGGCATGATGAGCCCGCATTACGACCACTTCTTCCCGAACCGCGCGGTCGACGCCTCGCATCCCGACTTTCTGCTCGATTTCAACCGCTGCATTCTCTGTTCGCTGTGCGTCAGGGCCAGCCGCGATGTCGATGGCAAGAACGTCTTCGCCCTCTCCGGGCGCGGGATCGCGACGCACCTGATTGTCAATGCCAGGACCGGCCAGCTGGGCGATACCAATTTCACGTCGGCCGACAAGGCGGCCCGGGTTTGCCCCGTCGGCGTCATCCTGAGAAAGCGCAAGGGTTTCGCCGTGCCGATCGGTGAGCGCACCTACGACAGGAAGGCGATTGGCGAGATTGCCGAAGCCGGGCGGGAGTTGGCGAAATGACTGCTGCGGGCAGGAAACTCAAGGTTGCCACGACTTCTCTGGCCGGTTGTTTCGGCTGCCACATGTCGTTTCTCGACATCGACGAGCGCCTGTTCACGCTGCTTGATCAAATCGAATTCGACCGTTCGCCGCTGACCGATATCAAGGAAGTCAGCGCCGACTGCGATGTCGGCATCATCGAGGGTGGCTTGTGCAATGCCGAGAACGTCCACGTGCTGCGCGATTTCCGCAAGAACTGCAAGGTTCTGATCGCCATCGGCGCCTGCGCGATCAACGGCGGGCTGCCGGCGCAGCGCAACCATCTGCCGCTGGCGACGATACTCGAGGAGATCTACCACACCAGTCCGGGGCTGGCCAACGGCATGATTCCCAACGACCCCGAACTGCCGTTGCCGCTCAACAAGGTGCATCCGATCCACGAAGTGGTGCAGGTCGACTACTTCATCCCCGGCTGTCCGCCCTCTGCCGACGCGATCTGGAAGGTGCTGACCGATCTGCTGGCTGGCAGGGAGCCGGAGTTGGGGCACGGCTTGATACATTACGATTGAGGCAGACGATGGGCTATCAACTGGAAACCGCCGCCCACCCGGAGAGGTTGCGCCGTGTCGCGATCGATCCCGTCTCCCGGGTCGAGGGCCACGGCAAGGTGACCATCCTGCTCGACGAGCAAGGCAGGGTGCATCAGGTCCGCCTGCACATCGTCGAATTCCGCGGCTTCGAGAAATTCATCCAGGGCCGGCCGTACTGGGAAGTCCCGGTCATGGTCCAGCGCCTGTGCGGCATCTGCCCGGTCTCGCACCATCTCGCGGCTTCCAAGGCGCTCGACATCATCGTCGGCGCCAGGAAGCTGACCCCGGCCGCCGAGAAACTGCGGCGCCTGATGCACTATGGTCAGATTCTCCAGTCGCATGCGCTGCACTTTTTCTATCTGTGCTCGCCGGATCTGCTGTTCGGCTTCGACAGCGATGTCGCGAAGCGCAACATCGTCGGCGTCGCTGCCGCGCATCCCGAGATCGCCAGGCGCGGCGTGCTGCTCCGGAAGTTCGGCCAGGAAGTCATCCGCGTCACGGCCGGCAAGCGCGTGCATGGCACGGGAGCGGTGCCGGGCGGCATGAACAAGTCGCTGACTGTCGTCGAGCGCGACGAACTGCTCAAGGAGATCTATCACATCGTCGCCTGGTCGCGCGAAGCGGTGCGGCTGATCCAGAAGCTGCATATCCAGAACCCCGGCCTGTACAACAGCTTCGGCATCTTTCGCTCCAATTTCATGTCGATCGTCGGCCACAACGGCGATCTCGATTTCTATCACGGCACGCTGCGTGCCCGCGACGCGAGCGGCCAGTTGATCTTCGACGAGGTCGATTACCAGCAGTACAACCGCTACATCGACGAAGAAGTCCGGCCATGGAGCTACATGAAGTTTCCGTTCTTCCGCGCCCTCGGCAAGGAAGAGGGCTGGTACAAGGTCGGTCCGCTTGCCCGCGTGCAGAACTGCGACCAGATTTCGACGCCGTTCGCCGAGCACGAGCGCCGGGAATTCGTCGACTACGCCGGCGGATCGCCGATGCATGCGCCGCTCGCCTACCACTGGACGCGGATGATCGAGATGCTGCATGCCGCGGAGGTGATCAAGGAACTGCTGCACGATGATGACCTTCTCGGCGACGATCTGATGGTGCAGGGCGAGCGCCAGATGGCAGGCGTCGGCGTCATCGAGGCGCCGCGCGGGACGCTGTTCCACCACTATCAGGTCGATGAAAACGACCTGGTCACGATGGCCAACCTGATCGTCTCGACGACCAACAACAACCAGGCGATGAACGAAGCCGTGCGCCACGTCGCCCGTCGCTACCTGCACGGCCGCGAAATCACCGAAGGCCTGCTCAACCACATCGAGGTCGCCATCCGCGCCTTCGATCCCTGCCTCTCATGCGCGACGCACGCGCTGGGCAAGATGCCGCTGGCCGTCGAACTGGTCGATCCGGAAGGGAATGTCGTCCATTCGCTGAGCCGCTCATGACCGCGCCGCTCGTCGTCTTTGCCGTCGGCAACCCGAGTCGCGGTGACGACGCGATCGGGCCAGTCATCTGCGGTCGACTGGAGGAATGGCTCGAAAATGAAAAACTCGCCGACCGCGTCGAGTTGATCGAAGACTTTCAACTCAACGTCGAGCACGCGCTCGACCTGCAAAGCAGGGAACTCGCGCTGTTCATCGACGCCGGCGAAAACACCCCGGCGCCTTTCATTTTCGCGCAAATATTCCCGTCGACCGTACCCAGCCACACCACCCACGCCTTGCCGCCGCAAGCCGTGCTGCAGGTCTATCGCCAGATGGAACGCTCGGACCCGCCACCTTCCTTCGTGCTGTGCGTGCGCGGCGAGAAATTCGAGCTTGGGGAGCCGTTGACCGCAGCAGCCGAGAATCACGCCACGCTGGCATTCGAACTGTTGATCGGGCTTTGCCGGCAACCAATGCTGGCAAAATGGGAAGCCGCAGCCACTTCGATTGAACAACTTTCGATCAATTCACGGCCGCTTGAGACGTAGACATGAAGAGCTGAAACGATGAATACGGTGACTCTTGAAGTTCGCTCGCTCGCCGATTTCTCACCAGCCTGGAAATCGGGGCAGCGCAGGGAAGCGCGAATCAGCTTTGCCTCCGAAGAACTGCTCTGGAAGGTGCTAAGCGCCAAACGCTGGGCGATACTGAAAGCCATGACCGGCGCCGGCCCGCTGGGCCTGCGCGAAATCGCCCGTCGCATGGAGCGCGATGTGAAAGCGGTGCACACCGATGTCCATGCCCTGCTGAATGCGGGCCTGATTCAGCGCAGCGATGATGGATTCCTGTTTCCCTATGACGGAATGCATGTGGATCTCATGCTCAAGGCGGCTTGAGTTGAGCGTATGGGAAACTGTGATGACGCGCTTGAATTCTCGGAGCAGACTGAAATTTGGCGACCGTCCATCGCCGGTAGAGCGGTTACGCCGTGCGACTTCTTTCTGGCATGCTCATCAACAGGCGCTGCCGGCCACGAAGAGACGTTCGAGTGGGTCGAATGTCACGGTGAGCAAGTGACGGTAACCTGATCTCCAACCTGCTGTTGGCACTAATCTGTAGTCAGTCTCTTGGTCGACCAGAGCCGTCAGGAGGCTCGTGCAAAATGGGGCGGTAATTTTTCGCACTTGGGTACCCGGACTCACTTTCGTCGCCCGGCCTATCGCAAACCGGATACGCAAACTTTGTTTCGCACCCGAGTTACTGATTCGCAGAGAACCACCTCGCGTGGATCTTCTCGTAGGTTCCATCTTCGTAGATCGTGAGTATCGCTTCGTTGATTTTCTTGCGCAGATTACTACCCTCCGCAACGGCGATAGCGTACTTTTCCTGCCGGAAAAGTGGACCGACGACTTGAACCACGCCTTGCCCCTGCTTCGCTGCCCAGTACTGAAGGACTGGCGCATCGAAAACGACGGCCTGCACCTCGCCTTCGCTGAGCATCCGGATGGCCTCGGGACCATAGGTCACGTTGACAAAAGGCAATCCGCGATGGGCCAGATAGTCTCCGGCGACGGTCCCCGTCACGCTCGCGATCGTCTTGCCTGGCAAATCGTCGGGGCCGCGAATGCTCGACTGGAGGCGGTCGACGGTCTGCGACGACGTGACTATGGCCGTCAGCTGGGCGATCAGCACGACGCCGAGAAGCCACATCAATACCACGGTGACCCGCTTGACCACGCCCGGTGCATCACGGTCGCCATGCTCGCCGGTTGCGATGATGAGCATGGTTCCCCACAGGCCTTCGCCAATGGCCCGCAGGTAGCCCTTCGTGAAGTTGCTGTTTTTGCGCCGCTCGACGAGCCACAGCACGTTGGCGAGAAGGAAAATGATCGCGAACGCTGCGGCGAAGAGGTGTCCGATGGCCTGCCATGGCATCGAACGAAGGGTGCTCAGGAAGCGGCTTTCCTGCTGTGCACGCACCATGATCTGCAATCCGGAATCGAAATAGGGATGCGAAAAGTCCACCAGCATCTCGCGTTCTGGCGTCATGGTGATCGCGGCGATGGCGACATCGGCGTCGCCCCGTTGCACCGCCTGCAACAGCTCGGGCTGCGGGACCACCCGCCATGCAAATTCAACGTGCATGCGCCGCGCCACCTCGCTCCACAGGTCGACGCTGAAGCCGGCTGGTGGATCGGTCTTGGGGAGAACGAACGGCGCGACGGGGGCCGTGACCACACTCAATGGACGGCTCGCGGCGTCATCGGTTGTGGCCGACCACGCCGAGTGCATCCCGACCGCCAAGGCTATCCCCAACACGCCGAAGATGGAAAGGTAGTGGCGCAGGAGCCCGCCTCGCTTTCCACTATTCGCCCTGGTCATTGCTCGACTCTGTTCCGGAAGAAGAGCGCAGCGATCCGTTCGCGCCCGAGCACACGGCCCAGTTCCTTAACGGCGAAGAATGGAATCAAGGTGACCAGGACGACCACACTATTGGCAAGTACCTCGTTTATACCTTTTTGCGCGAAGAACTCGCCGAACGCTACGACGAGTCCATCGCCGTGCAGCAACCCCTTGATCGCATATTCGACGACTCGGAAGACCAGGACGAAGATGGTGAATATCAGGGCCTTGTAGATCGTTGGGATGATCAGCGGCTTTTGCTCAAGCCATCGCCCGAGACGAAAGACGCTGCCAATCATGATCACCTTGCCGAGAAGCATGGCGGCGAACAGCCCCACCCAGTAGTTGGTGTATGTGATGCTGTACTCGGCGAGCAGGAATCGTCGGTACTGTGTGAACGCGGCGAAGACGAGGGTCAGATAGACAACGTTGAACGCGTACTCAATCAACTCGAGCCGCACCTTCTTCGTCAATCTTTCAATTTGCATGTCGAGACGCTCCGTAGTCGAAGGCACTGCCAAACCACATGCCTGCTTTCGGAAAAATTGACGCAAGAACCCGAATCGCCGGCTTCGCGGGCTATGCGTCCTCAGTGCAGGTCGCTTCCACAATCTGAGCCTTGGCCTAATTCACAGATCTTCTTCCACAAGCGCTTTGAGGCGTCCTTTTTTCACCGCCGCTACCAGCGCCGCATGGTCGCGAATCGTCTGGTCGGCGTAAGCCAGGGCGAAGTCGCCCATGGCTTCGTCAAAAACCTCCGTCTTGCCGAGATAGCCACTGATCCTCGCGGCGTCACCAGACCTGGCGTGGGCGCGGGCCAGAACTGTCCCGCACATTTTTGCGTAACGCTTGTATTGCACGGCCGAAGCGCCCTCCAGCGGTATGGACAACTTCATGTCCCGTAACTGCCGCCCGAAGAAATGGTAACCGCGCCGGCCCTGCGTCCAGCCCAGGAAGATGTCGCTGGAGGACTGCATCAGCCGCTGCCCTACCACCACCCGTTGGCCCTGATTCTCATAGGCACTCTTGCCGGCATAGGGCGCCAGCACCGAGGGACAGGCCTCCTTGAATTGCAGGAGGAGTGGATGGCCTTCCGGGGAGAAGAACAGGCCCACCAGGCAGCGCGTGCCGACACTGCCGATGCCGACGACCTTTACCGCAAAGTCCTCCAGGCGGTAGCGATCGAACAATATGCGGCGGTCGTCGGGCAGGGACAGGCGGTAGATCGCCAGGCCCTCGCGGAATCGATTCTCGACGCCCTTCTCGGCCAAGTGGAAGAGTACCGGGGGCTGATCCACCAGACGATGGTGTCCGCCGACCGGAGCGGCCAGCTTGGGAAACAGATATTCGCCGATCCGCTGACGGGCTTTCACGGCAAGGTCCTCACGTGCTTTCTTGAGCTTGGCGTCGGGCGTCTGGTCGATCACGGTTTGCCAGTCCAGGCGCTCGTACCAGATTTCCAGCGGGTTCTTCTTCGAGCACTCGTGCAGGTGTTCCCGGTAGGCGCCGATGCAGGCGACGGCAGCGCCCCGGGCTTCCTTGTCGGTGCAACGACTGTCCCGGGCGGCCACCGCGAAGCTCGCCACCAGGCGTTTTAGGTCCCATTCCCAGGGTGCCGGCAGGGTCTCGTCGAAATCGTTCATGTCGAAGACCAGGTTGCGCTCGGGAGTGGCGAACAAGCCGAAATTGAGCAGGTGACAGTCGCCGCAGGCCTGCACCCGCAGGCCGGTGCCGGGGGTGCTGGACAAATCGTAAGCCATCAGGCCTGCCGAGCCGCGCAGGAAGGTGAAAGGACTGCGCAGCATGCGCCCATAGCGGATAGGCACCAGTTCCTGCATTCGATCCCGGTTGGATTCCTCCAGCACGTCGATGGGGTCGCGGCGCTTGCCCGGCGGCTGCCATTCGGCATGGCGCTCGCGCGGAACGGTTTCGCGCAGTGCCTTGCCCGCCGCCACGCGTTCCTGCCGCGAGAGAAACTCCGGGAGCGACGCTTTGCGCCGTTCACCCTTGGACACTGTCTTGCTGATGTCACTGCTCTTCGTCATGGGTCAAACCTCTCTGATTGATCGATCCATTCGCTTGGCTTCTTTGGCGATTTATCATTATTTCAGAATTCACCACAAAATTGCCGTCGACCGCAACGGCCCTCAGTAGAGGTTGGCGTCCTTGAAGATCTTGGTGCCCGATACGGTGACCGTCGCCGATAACCCGCTATCGGTGAGCTGATACAGGTAGACGCCGCGAGCGATTGCGGCCGCGCCGGTAAACATTCCGCCCTGGCCGCCGGCCGCCCACGGTGGATTCTCCGCTGCGTTTCGTCCGGGCGCTCAACGCAGCGACCATCCCAGCAACAGCAGCCCGCTCGCCGCGATCCAGCTCCCGGCAGCGCGCCAGGCAATGCGCTGCCACCCTTGCTGCCAGGCGACGGCGGCCGCTGCAACGAGCGTCGTCACGACGAACACAGCGCCGACGATGCCGATCACGCCGCGAACGCCGGGTCCGGCCTGCGCCATCGCCGCGCCGTTGGCCAGGCCGAGGAACCCACCGGCCGCGGCCGCGATCAGCGTCGTCGCCGCCACCGGCAGG
>JBEOKN010000096.1:0-67589 GCA_040275885.1 Azonexus sp.
AAATCCTCGTCCACTGCGCACGATTCGCGTAGCTGACGTTCATTGCTAATCAAGTCGGGGTTTGGCGGTGCCGCCTTAGCGAAGGTTCTCCGCTGAATGCATGATTACGGCATCACCTGCGAATCGGACGGTGATATGGCTCTTCTCGTCGCCCCATTTGCAGGACTTGAACCCAATAACGTCATCGCAACTCGCCGGGTTGCCCAGGATGCTAGTGACCTCCTTGTATTCCATGCCGGCCTTTAGTCTGGCGTAATTCTCGGCGGTAACCTTGCTGCAGGCGGCGAGAAGGCAGATGGAAACAAGTAGACCCATTCGTCGCAGTGTGGGAGGCATGGCAATCATTTCTTTGCGCTCCTGCATCGGTTGTTCCATCCTGTGTTCCTCCATTTCTCTAAATCGGGTTGCCGACCGTCTGGGCGCGATGTAGTGAGATACAAGACCTCAGCAACCTGCCGCACCCTTTCATTCGATGATACAGAAAGGTGTCAAGGTTTCCCCGACGCAAGGAATGAACTTGCTATTTCCGCCACCTCGCCCAAGGGTCTGAACTGTCTGGGGCGGGAGTTCCTGCCTTATTGGAGAGTTGGCATCCGGCACCGCTTCGTTGATCGGCAGCACGATCGTGTAGCACAGCTTTTTTTGCCCGCTTTTCGCGCAATCGCTCGGCATCTTCCAGGCTCAATTCGGCTGCTTGCCCTGGCTTTTGGTTGGGCGGTACGATCCGGTCCCGCGGCGGCAATTCAAATTGTTCAGCGGAAGCGCGAGGCAGACCTTTGAACTGGTACAAATAGAAGGCTTCGACCTTTTCCCGCGCCCAATCGGTTTTCTTCAGGAACTTCACACTGGATTCGATGCTCGGGTTGCTCGCAAAGCAGTTGATGTTCAAGTAGGCAAACAGAATATCAAAGCCGTAGTAGTCAATGATTTCCGTGAGCAGGGTTTTCAAACTCACACCGTGCAGCGGGTTGTTCTTGTAATCGAGTTCTCGGGTCATGAGGTTTTTCGGGAATAGGGCTAATTTGCTCAATTAACCTGACGCTGGATCAATGGAACAGCCACTGCAAGACCTTGAATATCGGCAGCTATCGACCAGACGGGTCGTTTGGCGGGTTCGGCTCTTTCCGCTTCTTCCAGCTTCCCAGAAGTGCCGCACCCAGTCCCAACAGGATTTCATCGACGAACGGAATGACGTCTGGGATGAAGAAGTCCAGGGTGAACAGCACGGCGGTGATGGCAAACAGGGCCGGGAAGCGCAGCCGTGTCAGGTAGGCAACCAGCGGGGAAACAATCAGTTTGAACATAGATGCCCCGTGCCCTACGACCGAAATCGTGGCTGTTCGCAACTGGCCTGCGACGCATCGTCTTCGGATAAGGTCGCCCTGAGGGTCAGGCTGTCATGGACGGCCACAGCGGCCAGAACGACCAGGGTGATGGCGATGACCGAATGCACGACAAGCATGAGCCAATGCCAGGGAGTCGTGTTCGAGCCTTCGGTCTGGCGCTCGACCAAAACGCCATTTTCGTATTTCTCGCGAATGATTTTGGGCATTTTTCCCTGATGGTCTCAATACCGAGCGACGGACTGGCGATCCCCGGAATACAAAAAGCCAACCCCGGGGGATTGGCTAAGTGCAAGAAGTGCAACAAAATTTTCTGGCTCCCCGACTTGGGCTCGAACCAAGGACCTACGGATTAACAGTCCGGCGCTCTACCGACTGAGCTATCGAGGAACAGAGGCGGGCATGTTAGTCAGTAAATGCAGTCCAGTCAAGGCAATGCAGGATATACTGCCAAAAAATTCCTTGTTCCTATGGATCAAAAACTAGTCTACGCAAAAACCCCGACCGGGGACGAGGCCGTTCGGCAAAGAAAGGGTGTTGTCCGGCGCAATCTGCGTATGGTTCTCGTGCAGATCAATGGCAAGATTAGCGTCGAAGAATTGGGCGCCAAGCTCGGTGATCCGGGCCTGGTCGAAAACGCGCTGCGTGATTTGGAGCGGGGTGGGTATATCTCGCCAAGCCTTCAAGCAGTCTCGATCTGGCAGGAAAGCAAGTCACAGTTCGACAAGCTCAAAGAATCGGGTGAATCGTTTGACAGTACCAAGTCGCTGAGCAGGCTGGACTCGCAAGGGGTATCCAGCGCTCCGTCTGCGTTCGGCGAACCCATCCTGCCGGCTAGCTGGCGAACCAAGGATATCAGGGAGAACGGGACAGAGAGACACGCTTCGCGGGCGCCGTGGCACACTCCTCTGGCGTACTTGGTGTTCGCACTGCTTGCCGCGGGCCTTGTTGCAACGGCGGTCCTTGCATTCTTCCCCTATGGCCGTTTCAAGCCGGCTATCGAGAATGAGCTGACGCGGGTCTGGCAAGTGCCGGTGCGCGTTGGCGACATCCGCCTGAATTTCATGCCGGTGCCTGGATTGTTGCTAACCGATGTGCGAATCGGTGAGGGGGTTGGCTCGCTGATCGAGAATATTCGCGTGCACTCACTTATCGCGATGCTCGGGTCGGGAGTTCGGGTCCTGCCACGAATAGCGATTTCCGGTGGGACAGTTGACGCCGATCATCTCGTGGGCTTGTTTGCGGCTGACAATCCGCAGCGCTGGAAGTCGCAACAATGGCTACTGAAACAGGTTGTTGTGGAGAACCTCTCGGTAACCGCTGGCTCTTTGTTTTTCGCTGAATTGAGCGGCGACGTCTCGTTCCATGCTGACGGGCGGATCGAGCAAGCCAGTTTGCGGACCATTGGCAACACGTTACGCATTTCCGCTGAACCCACGCCTCAGGGAGCGACTCTCCGGATCGACGGGGTTGGCTGGCGTCCTGCCGAAGAGTTTCCACTAACGTTCGACTCATTGCACGCAAGCGGCCTGCTCCAAAAGGGCCGGCTGATCATCAGCAGTTTCGACATTCGGGCGCTCGGCGGCGTGCTCAAGGGAAGTTGGCTTGTTGAATGGAACGAGGGTCTGGCGATGATCGGCGACGCGATGCTCGAGCGCCTGAGCTGCCGCAAGGTCACTGCCGTTTTTGCGCCTTCGCTGTCACTGGAGGGAGACCTGATGGGTAGCTTCCGTATGCACGGGGCCGGCGACAACTGGGAATCGATGTGGGAAAACATGGATGCGGCGCTGGATACCCTGATAGTTCGCGGCGTCCTGAACGGGGTTGATCTGGCAGAGGCTACGCGCCGCGGTCGCGGGTCGATTGTCCGCGCTGGAAGCTCGAAATTTGATCGCCTCGCGGTCAGTGTCAGCATTAACCGGCGGCAGATGAATGGCCGGAGCCTAGTAATAGATGCGAGCCAATTTACCGCAACCGGCCAATTTTTCGCTACGCGCGACCGCCAGGTGGACAGCAAACTGATGGTCACGATGCGTAACCAGGGTTCGTCGCAGATACTGCCGGTTCGCGTCAGCGGGACGCTCCCCAACCTGGTGGCCGTTGTCCGCTAGGGAACAGGCAAGGATGGGCGAGACAAGTGTCTCGCCCTAGGTTGCTGGTTACCGGGTTCTGCTATTGATTACCGTGGCAATTGCCTTGGCAACGTAATCAACATTCTTGGAGTTCAGTGCCGCCAAGCAGATTCGGCCGGTTGACACGGCATAGATCCCGAATTCCTCCTTCATGCGCTCCACCTGGGCAGCCGTCAGTCCGGTGTACGAGAACATCCCGCGCTGCTGGACGATAAACGAAAAGTCCTGTGCCACACCATGCGCCTTGATTGCATCGACCAAGCTGGTACGCATGCCGCGGATCCGATCACGCATGCCGGCCAGTTCCGTTTCCCACATCTGGCGCAGTTCGGGCGACGTGAGCACGCCCGCAACCAGGGCGCCACCATGGATCGGCGGATTGGAGTAGTTGGTGCGGATAACGCGCTTGACCTGCGACATGACGCGTGCTGATTCGTCCTTGCTCGCAGTGACAATAGTGAGCGCACCGACGCGCTCACCGTAGAGTGAGAAGCTCTTCGAGAAGGAACTGGCAATAAAGAACTGCACGCCGGAGTTCGAAAGTGTGCGGACAGCGACCGCATCGGCATCGATTCCGTCGGCAAACCCTTGGTAGGCCATGTCGAGGAAGGGCACCAAGCCCTTTTCCTTGCAGATTCCGACCACTTCCTCCCATTGCGCTTGCGAGAGGTCAGCGCCGGTCGGATTGTGACAGCAGGCATGCAGAACTATGATGGAACCAGCCACCAGGTCATTGAGAGAGGTCTTCATTGCGGTGAAGTTCACACTGCGCGTAGCCGCCTCATAGTAAGCATAGTTCTCGACGACGAAGCCGGCGGATTCGAATAGGGCGCGGTGGTTCTCCCAGGAAGGATCGCTGATATACACCTTGGCGCCGGGGTTGAGGCGCTTCAGGTAATCGGCGCCTATCTTCAGCGCACCGGTACCGCCGAGTGCCTGGGCGGTAATCACCTGACCATTGGCCAAGAGGGCGGAATCCTTGCCGAAAAGCAGGTTCTGCACGGCCTGGTTGTAGGCGGGAGCACCTTCAATCGGCTGATAGCCACGTGATGGCGCGGCCTTGAGACGAGTTTCCTCGGCAATCCTGACGGCACCGAGCAGCGGAAGCTTGCCTTTGTCGTCAAAGTAGACGCCGACGCCGAGATTGACCTTGGTGTCACGGGGATCGGCGTTGAAGGCTTCATTCAGTCCGAGAATGGGGTCACGCGGGGCCAATTCCACCGCAGCAAAGATCGAAGAGGGCATAGGAACTCCATGAAATAATAGAAACTCTGTCCGCGCAGCAATGTTGCCGTGCGTGCAAAACCGTAGAATTCTAGCATGAGCGAAACCAAGACCGGCACTCCGGTTGCCTCCTTTAACGGCAGTCCCTTCCGTCTACACCAGCCATTCCTCCCTGCGGGCGATCAGCCCGAGGCGATCCGTCTGCTGGTCGAGGGGCTCGAGGACGGTTTGTCCTTCCAGACACTCCTCGGTGTCACCGGCTCCGGCAAGACATACACGATGGCAAACGTGATCGCCCGGACCGGTCGGGCAGCGCTCGTACTGGCGCCGAACAAGACCCTGGCTGCCCAGTTGTATTCCGAGTTCAAGGACTTTTTCCCGGAAAACGCGGTGGAGTACTTCGTTTCTTACTACGATTATTACCAGCCAGAAGCGTATGTGCCCTCGCGCGATCTCTACATCGAGAAGGACAGTTCGATCAACGACCATATCGAGCAGATGCGCCTGTCGGCGACGAAAAGCCTGATCGAGCGCCGCGACGTGGTGATCGTGGCCACCGTTTCCTGCATCTACGGGATCGGCGACCGTGATGAGTATCACAACATGATCCTGACGATGCGTATCGGCGATCGTCTGGACCAGCGCGCAATCGTCAAACGCCTGACCGAGATGCAGTACGAGCGTAACGACATGGATTTTCATCGCGGAATATTCCGGGTACGCGGCGACGTGATCGATATCTTTCCGGCAGAGCATGCCGAGTACGCGATCCGTGTCTCGCTGTTTGACGATGAAATTGAAGGCTTGCAGTTCTTTGATCCATTGACCGGCCACCTGTTGCACAAAGCCCTGCGGTTTACCGTCTTCCCGGCGTCGCATTACGTGACGCCTCGTGGGACCGTGCTGCGCGCCATCGAAGCGATCAAGGAAGAACTGCGCGAGCGTGTCGATTTCTTCGCCCGGAACAACAAGTTGGTCGAAGCGCAGCGGATCGAGCAACGCACCCGATTCGATCTCGAACTTCTCGACCAGATTGGCTTTTGCAAGGGAATCGAGAATTACTCGCGCCATTTCTCGGGCCGCCAGGCCGGCGAACCGCCACCGACCCTGATTGATTATCTGCCGTCCGATGCATTGATGTTCATCGACGAGTCGCACGTGACCATCGGCCAGGTAGGGGGTATGTACAAAGGCGATCGCTCACGCAAGGAGAATCTTGTCGACTATGGTTTTCGCCTGCCGTCTGCGCTGGATAACCGCCCCTTGCAGTTCGAGGAGTTCGAGGCCTACCTGCGGCAGACGATCTTTGTCTCGGCGACGCCCGCTGATTACGAAAGCCGGCATGCTGGACAGGTCGTCGAGCAACTGGTGCGGCCGACCGGGCTGATTGATCCGAACGTGATGGTGCGACCGGCATCCAGCCAGGTCGATGACCTGCTGTCGGAGATCCACGGAAGGGTCGGCGTGGGAGAGAGGGTGCTGGTAACTACGCTGACCAAGCGCATGGCCGAAGATCTTACCGATTTTCTGGCTGACAACGGGGTCAAGGTGCGTTACCTGCATTCGGATATCGACACCGTCGAACGGGTGGAGATCATCCGCGACTTACGTCTGGGCCATTTCGACGTATTGGTCGGCATCAATCTGTTGCGCGAGGGACTGGATATTCCCGAGGTTTCGCTGGTCGCCATACTCGACGCCGACAAGGAGGGATTTCTGCGTTCGGAGCGTTCAATAGTCCAGACGATAGGACGAGCGGCGCGCCATGTCCATGGCACAGCGATCCTCTACGCTGATAAGATTACGCATTCCATGCAGCGAGCCATGATCGAGACGGAACGGCGTCGCGAGAGACAGATTGCTTTCAATGCGGAACACGGGATCACTCCGCGCGGTGTGTCGAAGCTGGTCACGGACATGATCGACGTCGCCTATGATGCCGAATCCGCTCAAAGCGACTTGAAAGTGGCGCAGCAGCAGGCGGCCTACGCGGCCATGGATGAGAAGACGGTGGCAAGGGAAATCAGGCGCCTGGAAAAAGTGATGCTCGAGTCGGCAAGAAATCTGGAATTCGAAAAGGCGGCAGCCGCTCGCGACGAACTGTTTCGCCTGCGGGAGCAAGTGATTGGCGCGGCGCCACACGACAGGGATGGAGACGGGTTTACATGAGCTACCGCGTGTTGCTGGTCTGCATGGGCAATATCTGCCGTTCCCCTACGGCCGAGGTGGTTTTGCGTAAGTATCTACAAACCAACAGCTTGGGAGAATTTATTGAAGTTGATTCTGCCGGAACGCATGGCTACCATGTTGGTGAAGCACCTGACTCCAGGACTCAGCGCGCGGCTTTTGCCAGGGGCTACAACCTTTCACAGCTGAGAGCGCGCAAGGTAGCCTCGCAGGATATCGACTATTTTGACCTGATCCTCGCCATGGACAGAAGCAATCTTGACAACCTGCGCCGCTTGGCGGTTCCGGAGAGCCATGAGCGCCTCGGACTGTTCATGAAGTACGCTAGGCACTTTGATGATGACGAAGTGCCCGATCCCTACTATGGCCTTGGGCATGGCTTTGATCTGGTGCTCGACATGATTGAGGATGCTGCCCAAGGATTGGTCGATGAACTCAGGCAGCGCTTCAGGGCTTGAGATCGTCTTGAGCCGGTCCGGGCAAGACACAAGAGGCGCCCGTGGGCGCCCCTTCTCAAGAGTGTGTCGCTGACCCTATCTGGTCTCCACCATGACCAGCGGCACGTCCTCCGCAGTATCGCTCTCTGCTTTCTGCTTGCGCGGCCTGCCAAGTCTGACCGGTGGCTCCGGCTGCATGGTAATGGTGGGCGCCGTCGTCTGAACCAGAACAAGGCCACTTCCAGCCAACGTCGATTCCAGTTCCAGTGGCGTCACGGCAGGGGGTGCGTGCGGTGCCGAGGTGATTTCCATGCGTTCCACGATGTTGACCGTGACAGGTTCAGGCTGCGCAACTTCGATGGCAGGCTCAGACGGTTCGACGGCTGCAGGGGGCAGGGCAGCAACGATGGGCGCAGGTTCAACGGGGCTTTCGGCGATCGCCGCCTCGGCTGACGGTACAGCGGCAGGGGCCGGAATTGCCTGTCCTGCGGCAGGGATCACGACATCCGCTGGTGCCTCCTCACTGAGCAGTTGTGTAGTCACCTCGTCGGACTCCGGAGCGCCGTCCTGGGCAACCAAATTGGCAGCGCCTTCAGTCTCATTGCGCCGCTCGGTGCGACCACGGCCGCCACGCCGGCCACGGCGACGACTCGCTTGCTCTTCAGTTGTGCCCGCACCCCGGCTATCGATTGCGTCGGGCAGGACGCTGCCGGCAGCGATCTCGCCGGCCGTAACCACGGGAATGAGCTTGTTCTCTCCGGCTTCCGGTTGCGGACGGGCAACTCGCTCCTTGCGCTCACTGCGTGGGCGACGCTCCTGACGCTCACCGCCGGGTACGGCTGCGGCGGTCTCTTCACGCAGCACTTTGTCGGAGCTGCTACGCTCACTGCGGTTGCTGTTGCGTTCCTGGCGTACGCCAGGCTCTTCGTTGCGGCGATTGGTCGTGCCGCGGCTGGCAACGCGTCGGCTGTCACGAACCTGTCCGCCACGCCCGGGGCGAGGTTCAGCGCCCCCTTGGGTAGCCTTGGTGAGCAGTTCTGGCGCAGGGAAAGGCAATACCGGTTCAGGAGCCTTGCGGAACCAGGACATCATCCTGCCAAGCAGGCTGCGTCCTGCGGGTTCTGGGGGGGGTGCCGCTGGCGGAAGTGGAGCTCCGATAGTGGATTCGGGGAAGTTTGGCGCAGGTTGTTCCGGGGAGATGCCCTTGATCAGTGCTTCCTGTCGCGGCTTGGCGACTTCCGGCTGGGTGGCCTGCCTGATCGCTTCCTCGAGAGGGACATCGACGAGTTTGTAGGAAGGCTCGCGAAGATCCTCGTTGTTCAGGTCGTCATGGCGCAGCCGGATGATCGTATGGGCTGGCGTTTCCATGTGGACATTAGGGATGAGAAGAATGGTCACCTTGTGGCGTAACTCGATGGCCTGGATATCAGGGCGTTTCTCGTTGAGCAGGAAGGTGGCGACATCAACGGGGACCTGGACATGCACGGCCCCGGTATTCTCCTTCATCGCTTCCTCTTCCAGAATGCGCAGAATGTGCAGCGCAGCGGATTCGGTCGAACGGATGTGGCCGGTGCCGGTGCAGCGCGGGCACGATATGTAGCTGGTTTCAGCCAGAGCCGGACGCAGCCGTTGGCGCGACAGTTCCATCAGGCCGAAACGGCTGATCTTGCCCATCTGAACCCGGGCACGGTCGAACCGCAGCGCATCGCGCAAGCGGTTCTCGACTTCGCGCTGGTTGCGCTGGTTCTCCATGTCGATGAAGTCGATGACGATCAAGCCGCCGAGGTCGCGCAGGCGCAACTGGCGAGCCAGTTCTTCCGCAGCTTCGAGGTTGGTCTTGTAGGCCGTTTCCTCGATGTCGGCACCCTTGGTGGCACGACCAGAGTTGACGTCGACGGCGACCAGCGCTTCGGTGTGATCGATGACTACGGCGCCGCCGGACGGCAGATTGACCTGGCGGACGAAGGCGGTTTCAATCTGATGTTCGATCTGGAAACGGGAGAACAGAGGCACATCGTCGCGATACCGCTTGACGCGGTTGACGTTGGCGGGCATCACGGTGCCCATGAAGGCGCGTGCCTGTTCGTAAACCTCGTCGGTGTCGATCAGGATTTCGCCGATTTCCGGCTGAAAGTAGTCGCGGATGGCGCGGATGACCAAGCTGCCTTCGAGATAGATCAGGAAGGCGCCGCTCTGCTGCCGGGCAGCGCCTTCGATGGCGTTCCACAGCTGCAGCAGATAGTTCAGGTCCCACTGCAACTCTTCAGTCTGACGACCAATGGCCGCGGTGCGGGCGATCAGACTCATGCCGCTGGGTACTTCGAGCTGATCCATCGTGTCACGCAGTTCCGTGCGCTCATCACCATCGACACGGCGTGAAACTCCGCCCCCGCGCGGGTTGTTCGGCATCAGAACCAAGTAGCGCCCGGCCAGCGAAACATAGGTGGTCAGGGCAGCGCCCTTATTGCCGCGCTCGTCCTTGTCGACCTGGACAATCAGTTCCTGGCCTTCCTTCAGCGCCTCGTTGATCTTGGCGCGACTAACCTCGACGCCAGGCTGGAAATTGGCGCGGGAAATCTCCTTGAAGGGCAGAAAACCATGCCTGTCGGCCCCGTAATCGATGAAGCAGGCTTCAAGACTGGGTTCAATGCGGGTGATGACACCCTTGTAGATGTTGCTCTTGCGTTGTTCCTTGGCGGCCGATTCAATGTCGAGGTCAATCAGTTTCTGACCATCGACAATGGCGACACGAAGTTCTTCGGCTTGTGTCGCGTTGAAAAGCATGCGTTTCATGATTTGGGGCTCCAGCGCACCAAGGCACGCTGCAACGGAGTCCCGTGCAGGCAGCGACAGTTTCAGTTATCGGGTTGCGTCATGCGTAAGAGGGCAAAAGCGACGATGAAAGTGCTGATCAATACTTGGCCGCGAGATATTGTATCGAAAGGCGCGACCTGAAAATTCCTGCAACGGGCAATCCGTGCGTGCTTACGGTGGGCTTATCCATTACCATCACTACTTTTGGTGAGTGAACTTAACCTGTTGCTCCATGTTGGTCTGGCTTGTGCAACTGGCCAAGAGAGACTTCGGAGCCTGCCGCGTGACAGTCGCGCCTAGGGCGCGAAGCAGACGGTCTGACGGTCAAGATCTCTTGTAAACCGGCACATAAAGCGTGGTCAGTATATTGCAAAATGAACGGCGCGGTTAACAAATCGGTCACACACTTGGTGATCGGTGAGGATGACCCAGGGCAGCGTGTCGACAACTTTCTGGTGCGTATCTGCAAGGGTGTGCCCAAGAGCCATCTCTATCGCATCCTGCGCAGCGGCGAAGTCCGGGTCAATAGCCGGCGGGTCGCTGCGGGATATCGACTATGCGCGGGCGACGTGCTGCGCTTGCCCCCACTACGGCTAGCCGAAAGGCCCCAAGGCGAAGTCGACGAGGCTGCCAAGCAGCGCGTCGACTTGCCAATCATCTACGAGGATGAGGCCATGCTGGTCATCGACAAGCCGGACGGCATCGCGGTGCACGGTGGCAGTGGCGTCAACTTCGGCGTCATCGAGGCGCTCCGCCGGCAGCGCCCCGACGCCAGGTTTCTCGAACTGGCGCACCGTCTCGACCGCGAGACCTCCGGCATTCTGCTGATCGGCAAGAAGCGGCTGGCCTTGACGGCTCTGCACGACATGTTCCGCGAACGCGGCGCGGGGGCCGACAAACGTTATCTGGTGCTGGTCAGGGGGCGCTGGATGAACATGACCCAACACGTCAGACTGGCGCTGTTCAAACATCTGATTGAAGGTGGCGAGCGGCGGGTATCCGTGAATCCCGAAGGAAAGGACTCGCATACAGTTTTCAGGCTAATGGCGCGCTGGCCGGAGATCAGTCTCCTCGAAGCGCAACTCAAGACTGGACGGACGCATCAAATCCGGGTCCATCTCGCGCACCTCGGCTTTCCAATTCTCGGAGATGAAAAATACGGCGATTTCGAGCTGAACCGTGATCTCAAGCGCGCCGGACTCAAGCGCATGGCGCTGCACGCCTGGAAAATGGCGCTCCAGCATCCGCTGACCGGGGCGCCGCTGGAATTCGTTGCACCATTGCCGGAAGCCGTCGCCAACTACATTGCTGCGGTCGACGCCAAAAAAAAGCGGGAATTCGCCGTCGACAATCTGGGCCAGTTTATCGGGAAACAGCCCTGAAGCCCATGAAGTACGATCTTGTGGTATTCGACTGGGATGGGACACTGCTCGATTCGGCGGGAGCGATTGTCCAGGCGATCCAGGCTGCTTGTCGCGACATTGGCCATCCCCCGCCGAGCGACGATCAGGCCCGGCACGTCATCGGTCTTGGCCTGGCCGACGCAATGCGCCATGCGGCGCCGGATCTGCCACCCGAGCACTATCAGGCGATGGTTGATCGCTACCGCTTCCACTATCTCGGTGCGGATCATCGACTGACCTTGTTCGAGGGAATCCCGGAAATGTTGGCCGACATGCAGACGGCTGGCCACATTTTGGCGATTGCCACCGGCAAGAGCCGACTCGGGCTGGAGCGGGCACTCGATCATTCCGGGTTGCGCCCGCTGTTTCAGGCATCGCGCTGTGCTGACGAATGCCATTCCAAACCCCACCCGCAGATGCTCGAGGAACTGATGGCGGAGTTCGGGGTGGTCCGCGAAGCGACCCTGATGATCGGCGACACTTCGCACGACCTCATGATGGCACAAAATGCTGGCGTCGCTGGTCTTGCCGTCACCTACGGCGCCCATCCGCACGATCATCTGCTCGAGCACCAGCCGCTGGCTTGCCTGCATACCGTTCCCGAACTCTGGACTTGGCTCAAGGAAAACGCCTGATCTGCGCCAGCGCCGATCTTGTCGAGGCGGGAAAGGGCTTCCGCTTCAAGGTCAACCATAATGGGCGCGAGGCGGAGGCGTTCGCCGTCCGTTTTGGCGGGAAGGTCTTCGGCTACATCAACGAATGCGGCCACATTCCGGTGCGACTTGATTGGCTGCCGGGAGAGTTCTTCGATGATTCCAAGCTATACTTGATTTGCTCGGTTCATGGCGCGCTTTATGCTCCGGAAACGGGTCGGTGCCTTGGCGGGCGCTGCCAAGGCAAGGGCTTGGCGGTGCTTGCGGTCGACGAGGCTGATGGTCAGGTATTTTTGGTAAAAGAACATACTCATGGATAATCCCCAAGCCCCAAACGATTCCCCCTACTGGGAGCGGAAAACGCTCGAGAAGCTGATTTTTTCGACGCTTGAAGAGCAGAAGACCCGGCGGCGCTGGGGAATCTTCTTCAAGTTCCTGGGCTTCGGCTATCTGGCGCTTGTTCTCGTTGCTCTGGTCGACTGGGGAGCCGAAGGGTCGCATCAGGAGCGACATACCGCATTGATCGACTTGACAGGCGTAATCGAATCCAAAGGTGCGTCCAACGCCGAGAAGATGATCGAATCGCTGCAGAGCGCATTCAAGGAAAAGAACGTCGCCGGCGTGATTCTGCGTATCAACAGTCCGGGTGGCAGCCCGGTTCAGGCCGGCATCATCAATGACGAGATTCGCCGCCTGCGCGCCAAGCATCCCGAGACCCCGCTCTACGCAGTGGTCGAGGACATCTGTGCTTCCGGCGGCTACTACGTCGCCGCGGCTGCAGACAAGATATTTGTCAACAAGGCCAGTATCGTCGGTTCCATCGGCGTGTTGATGGACGGCTTCGGTTTCACCGGGACGATGGAACGACTGGGCGTCGACCGGCGCCTGCTGACGGCGGGCAACAACAAGGGGTTCCTTGATCCGTTCTCGCCGCAGAATCCCAGTCAGACCGCACACGCGCAGGTCATGCTCGACGATATCCACCAACAGTTCATCGAGGTGGTCAAGACCGGCCGTGGCGCGCGGCTCAAGGAAACCCCGGAAACTTTCTCGGGACTGATGTGGACCGGTGACCAGAGCGTCAAGCTCGGACTGGCCGATGACTTTGGCAGCGTCGATTCCGTCGCGCGCGACGTGATCAAGGCCGAGAAGGTGCTCGACTATTCGGTCAAGGAGAATATCGCCGAGCGCTTTGCCAAACGCCTCGGGGCTGGTGCGGTCAACAGCCTGTGGAAGGGGTTTTCCGAGACCTCGGCGAGCGTCGGTCTGCGCTGAAGTCGATCAGGCCAGAAGCAGGAAAACCGTCGGACGCCGCTCGATTGCGGGAGGCGTTTCGTTTTTCCACTGCCGGATCGTGCGTGTCGCGACGGATTCGCCTGGTTGCGTGAGGTCGGTGGCCAAGGTCAGGCGGCTCGCCGAGTGACAGACTTGCAGAATTGTGGCGAACAGCTGCCGGTTTCGGTAAGGCGTTTCGATCCAGATTTGCGTTTGCTGCCGCGTTCGCGACTCGCTTTCGATCTCGCGCAAGGCTTTTGCCCGCTCGGTTTCCTTTGTCGGAAGATAACCGTGGAAGGCAAAACGCTGTCCGTTCAGGCCGCAAGCCATCAGCGCCAGCAGCAGCGATGAAGGGCCGATCAGCGGGACGACGCGGATGTTTTCCTGCTGGGCGAGCGCCACCAGGTTGGCGCCGGGGTCGGCGACGGCCGGGCAGCCCGCTTCCGACAGCAGCCCGACATCATGGCCTGCGCGCAGGGGCAGGAGCAGACGGTCAAGGGCTTCCGGCTGGGTGTGCTCGTTGAGTTCGGCAAGTTGCAATTCCTGCAATGGCACCTCGGTGGCGACCGCCTTCAGGAAGGCACGGGCGCTCTTCGGCTGTTCCACGATGAAGTGGGCTAGCGGCCGCACCGCAGACAGCGCGCTCGCCGGCAACGACTCCTCGGGTGCTGTCGGGCCAAGTGGCACAGGTATCAGATAGAGCGTCCCGGCCATCAGGGAAGCGGCACTCCATTTTTTCGCAGCAGAGCGCAAAGGGCGATCAGCGGGAGGCCGACCAGAGCGCTTGGATCATCACCGGCAATGCGGCTCAGGAGGGTGATTCCGAGACCTTCCGACTTGGCGGATCCGGCACAGTCGTGGGCCGGTTCGCGGTGCAGGTACCTTTCGATTTCTTCATCCGTCAGTTCGCGGAAGGTGACCAGGGTGGGAACCCCGCACACCTCGACGTGGCCGTTGCGGGCGTTGTAGAGGCAGAGACCGGTATAGAAATTGACCGTCTTTCCGGAGAGGGCGCGCAATTGTTCAACTGCGCGCTCGTGGCTTCCCGGCTTGCCATAGATCAGGCCATCGACCGTGGCAACCTGGTCACTGCCGATGATCAGGGCGTCGGGATGGGCGCGGGCGACGGCCCGCGCCTTAGCTTCGGAAAGACGCAATGCCAGTGCTTCAGGACTCTCGCCGGGCAAACGGTTCTCGCCCGTCTGCGGGCTGTCGACTTCGAACGGCAAGCCGAGGCGGTCCAGCAATTCGCGGCGATATGGGGACGTCGACGCGAGAATAAGGGTCTGTGACATGAAAGTTCCGATAGAACAAGGCGTTGCCGAAGTTCCTTGAAGTAATACTTTGTTTTGACTTGGCGGACGAGAAATAATATCATTGCACGTTTGAGTCGCAACAGCTTGAGATTGAATAGGATTTTGGACGCATTCGCGTTTTCCCGGGAAGGACGGGTCCTTGAAGGAGCGCTGGCGCTATCCGGCCTTGAACGCCTGCATGACCTGCTGGCCGACAGGGCGGGAGAGGTGAGCTTCCTCATCAGTGGGCTAGCTGGGGAACGGGGCGAGGCCATGCTGCATGTGAAGGTTTGGGGATCGCTCCCGCTGGCCTGTCAACGTTGCCTGGAAGCCATTCCTTTCGATCTTGATGTCGACAATCTTCTGGAATTGATTCCGGAGGGTGCCGAGATGTCGCAGGACGAGCTGGAAGACGATACCCGTGATTTCCTGCCGGTTGCAGGCAAGCTGAATGTGACCGAATTGGTGGAGGATGAAATCCTCCTGGTTTTGCCGGTTGCGCCAAGGCACGAAAGATGTGGTCTTCCGGGCTTGGCCGATGCGGGCGAGCGGATCCATCCGTTTGCAACATTGGCCGGGCTCAAGGCCAAGCTGAACTGATTTTTATGGAGTAATGACATGGCTGTTCAACAGAACAAGAAATCCCCTTCCAAGCGCGGTATGCATCGTGCTCACGATTTTCTGTCCAATCCACCGCTGGCCGTCGAGCCGACGACCGGCGAAGTGCACCTGCGCCATCATGTTTCACCAAATGGCGTCTACCGTGGCAAGAAGGTTCTCAAGGCCAAGGGCGAGTAATCGTTCGATGAAGGGCAGGGGGTTCGTCTTGCGCCACCTCCCGTTCATTTCGCCATGACAGCTCGCATCGCCATCGATTGCATGGGAGGAGACCACGGACCGTCGGTGACGGTGCCGGCGTCGCTCCTTTTTCTGGAAAACCATCTCGACGCCAGCCTGATCCTGGTTGGCCGTGAGGAAATCCTTCAACCGCTGTTGGGCAAGTGGGCCGGGAATTCGCGCTTGCGCGTGGTCCACGCTGCGGAAGTCGTGGAAATGCACGAGTCGCCGGCGCTCGCGCTGCGCAACAAGAAGAATTCTTCCATGCGGGTGGCCATCAATCTCGTCAAGAATGGCGAAGCTGACGCCTCTGTGTCAGCGGGCAACACCGGTGCGCTGATGGCGATCTCGCGGTTTGTCCTCAAGATGATGCCGGGAATCGAGCGACCGGCAATCTGTGCCCCGTTTCCAACGGCCAAAGGGCACACCCATATGCTTGATCTTGGCGCCAATGTCGATTGCGGGCCGGAACATCTTCTCCAGTTCGGCATCATGGGCGCCATGCTGGTGGCGGCGTTGGAGCACAGCGATTTCCCGACGGTCGGCATTCTCAACATCGGCGAGGAAGAAATCAAGGGCAACGAGACGGTCAAGTCCGCCGCCGAGCTTCTCCGCGCTTCCGACTTGAATTTCATCGGCAATGTGGAAGGTGACGGCATCTACATGGGCGACGCGGATGTCGTCGTTTGTGACGGTTTTGTCGGCAACGTTGCGCTCAAGACTTCCGAGGGGCTGGCTCAAATGTTGGGTTCGTCGCTGCGCACCGAATTCAAGCGCAACTGGCTGACCAAAGTGGCCGCCGTCATCGCCATGTCGGTTCTGAACAACTTCAAGAAACGTTTCGACCATCGACGTTTCAATGGGGCGATCCTGCTCGGCCTGCGGGGCATTTCGGTGAAGAGCCACGGATCAGCCGATGCATTTTCCTTTGGCCACGCCATCAGTCGTGCTTACGAGGCTGTGGAGAATCGGGTCGTCGAGCGGATCGCCGCCAAGATTGCGGCAATGACTGGCTCCGGAGTTGCCAGAGTCGAGGAGAGCGCCTGAATGTACGCACGGGTGACGGGCACCGGCAGCTGTCTTCCTGGGAAGCCTGTCAGCAATGACGATCTGGCGGCGCGCGGTGTCGACACAAGTGACGAGTGGATTGTCTCGCGGACCGGCATCCGCAGTCGCTTCCTGGCGACGCCGGGAACGACCTCGAGCGAGCTGGGTCTGGTCGCTGCGCAGCATGCGCTGGCAATGGCCGGTGTTGCGGCCAGCGATATCGACCTGATCATCGTTGCGACATCGACTCCGGATTTCATCTTTCCGAGTACCGCCTGCCTGATCCAGAACGGGTTGGGCAGCAGCAAGGGCGCTGCCGCGTTCGACGTCCAGGCGGTATGCAGCGGCTTTGTCTATGCGCTGGGGATCGCCGAAAAGTTCATTCGTTCGGGTAGTCACAGCAAAGCGCTGGTGATCGGCGCCGAGGTGTTTTCGCGGATTCTCGACTGGAATGACCGTGGCACTTGCGTGCTATTTGGCGACGGGGCGGGTGCGGTCGTGCTTGAAGCAGCCGACAACCCCGGGATTCTTGCCTCGGCACTGCATGCTGACGGCAGCCAGAACGGTATCCTGAACGTCCCCGGTCAGGTTTGTGGTGGCCAGGTGACTGGCGATCCGTTCCTGCGTATGGACGGTCAGGCTGTCTTCAAGTTTGCCGTGCGAGTGCTTGCGGAAGTCGCCGCAGAGGTATGTCAGGAAGCGGGTGTCGACACCAGTACGGTCGACTGGCTGATTCCGCATCAGGCGAATATCCGAATTCTGGAAGCAACGGCCAAGAAGCTCGGCGTTGACCGCAGTAAGGTGATCGTTACGGTGGATCGCCACGGCAATACATCGGCCGCTTCCGTTCCACTGGCGCTCGACGAGGCAGTTCGTGACGGACGTATCCGCCGTGGTCAAAAAGTCCTGCTGGAAGGTGTCGGCGGCGGTTTCACGTGGGGCGCGACCCTCCTCGAATTCTGATCCAGGAGAAAAGAATATGTCTTTCGCTATCGTCTTTCCAGGCCAGGGCTCGCAGAGCGTGGGCATGATGGCTGCCTATGGCGGTGCCGCCGTGGTTCGCGCGACCTTCGACGAGGCTTCCGGCGCACTCGGCGAAGATCTGTGGGCGATGGTCGCCGAAGGCCCTGCGGAACTCCTTGCCCAGACGGTCAATACGCAACCGGTCATGCTGACTGCCGGCATTGCGGCCTGGCGACTGTGGCTGGAGAAAGGTGGTCGCCAGCCCGCCGTCGTTGCTGGTCACAGTCTGGGCGAGTATTCGGCGCTGGTTGCCGCCGGCGTTATCGCACTCAAGGATGCTGTCCCGCTCGTCCGGCTGCGTGCGGCAGCGATGCAGGAAGCCGTTCCGTTCGGGACAGGCGCCATGGCGGCCATCCTGGGCCTGGACGATGCCGGGATCGTCGCCGCCTGTGGTGAGGCAGCCCAAGGCGAGGTGGTCGAGCCGGTCAATTTCAACGCGAACGGTCAGACGGTCATTGCCGGGCACAAGGCGGCGGTCGAACGCGCCATGGAAACCTGCAAGGCGCATGGTGCCAAGATGGCCAAGGCGCTGCCGGTTTCCGCGCCGTTTCATTCCGCGCTCATTCGTCCTGCCGCCGCCAAGCTGGCGGCAGGTCTGGCCGAACTGGACTTCCGGGTGCCAACCCTGCCGGTGATCAACAATGTCGATGTCGCTATCGAGAAAGATCCGGAACGTATCAAGGATGCGCTGGTCCGGCAGGCCTATAACCCGGTACGCTGGGTCGAGACCATACAGAAAATGGCCACCATGCGTGTGTCGACCGTGGCAGAGTGCGGGCCAGGCAAAGTGCTGGCCGGCTTGACCAAACGTTGCGCCGACGGTGTTACCGGCGTGGCGTTGGCGGATTCCGGGGCCATCGATGCCAATCTGGGCCTGGAGTAAGCCATGCTGAACGACAAGATCGCCCTGGTCACCGGTGCAACGCGCGGGATTGGCCGTGCCATCGCCCTTGAACTCGGGAAGCAGGGAGCGACCGTTATCGGAACCGCAACCAGCGACAACGGCGCCGCGGATATTTCCGCCTACCTGATCGAAGCGGGCCTGAAAGGAAAGGGCGCCGTCCTTGAAGTCTGCGACGCACAACAGATTGATTCCCTGCTGTCCGCCATTGCCAGTGATTTCGGGCCGATTGCCATCCTCGTCAACAATGCCGGCATTGCGCGGGACAACCTGGCGATGCGCATGGGTGACGATGAATGGGATGCGGTCATCGATACCAACCTGAAAGCAGTTTTCCGTCTTTCGCGTGGCGTCATGCGCGGAATGATGAAGGCGCGCTTCGGGCGTATCGTCAATATAACCTCGGTTGTCGGCTATTCGGGGAATCCGGGTCAAGCGAACTACTGTGCCGCCAAGGCGGGGGTTGCGGGCATGACCCGTTCGCTGGCACGGGAACTGGGTAGTCGCAACATTTCGGTTAACTGCGTTGCGCCAGGCTTCATCGCCACGGACATGACGCACGCATTGACCGAAGACCAAAGGCGGGCCATGCTGACGACCATTCCGCTCGGTCGGGCCGGTACGCCAGAAGATGTCGCCGGCGCCGTTGGTTTCCTGGTGTCTCCGGCAGCGGCCTATGTGACGGGGACCACGGTCCATGTGAATGGCGGTATGTTCATGGATTGATTTCCTTGATGCCCCGGCTTTTGGTAAACTATCTGTGTTTTTTTACGAACCCCCAAGAGGGAAGGAGTTTTTGTAATGGATAACATCGTAGAGCGCGTCAAGAAGATCGTCGCCGAACAACTTGGCGTGAACGAAGCGGACATCAAGAACGAGTCCTCCTTTGTGGACGATTTGGGGGCGGATTCCTTGGATACCGTCGAACTGGTCATGGCGCTTGAGGAAGAATTCGAGTGCGAAATCCCCGACGAGCAGGCCGAGAAGATCACCACGGTCCAGCAAGCGGTCGACTTCATTCTGGCCAACAAGGCGTAATTCATCTCGCTTGGTTCCGCGACAAGGCCGGCCCCATGGCCGGCCTTGCCGCATTTGCATTCGGAGTTCCCCTTGACACGTCGCAGAGTCGTAATCACCGGACTTGGTGTTGTTAGCCCGGTCGGCAACACCGTCGCGGAAGCCTGGCAGAACATTCTGGCCGGCCGCTCCGGTATTGCTCAGGTCACCAAGTTCGATACATCCACCTTCCCGGTGCACATTGCTGGCGAGGTGAGGAATTTCGATATCACCAGCTATATTTCAGCCAAGGACGCCCGTCGCATGGATCATTTCATCCATTTCGGCATGGCAGCTGGCATTCAGGCAGTGCGCGATGCTGGCCTGGATCAGGACAACGCTGCTGATCTGGAGCGCGTAGGGGTGTCGATCGGCTCCGGCATCGGCGGCCTGCCGCTGATCGAGGGGACCAAGGACGAATACAATGCCGGCGGTGTCCGCAAGGTATCCCCATTTTTCGTTCCGGGGTCGATCATCAACATGATTTCCGGCAACCTGTCGATCATGTACGGCTTCAAGGGGCCCAACATTGCGCTGGTGACAGCCTGCTCGACGGGCACGCACTCGATTGGCGATGCGGCACGCATCATCGAGTACGGAGACGCCGACGTCATGGTCGCTGGCGGTGCCGAATCGACGGTTTCGCCGCTGGGCATGGGCGGTTTCTGTGCGGCTCGTGCGCTTTCAACCCGCAATGAGGATCCGGCGACCGCCAGCCGACCTTGGGACCGAGACCGTGACGGGTTTGTGCTTGGCGAAGGCGCCGGCTGCATGGTGCTCGAAGAGTACGAGCATGCCAAGGCGCGTGGCGCGAAGATCTATGCCGAAGTTGCCGGTTTCGGGATGAGCGCCGATGCCTATCACATGACCCAGCCGGCAGAAAACGGGGACGGCGCTCGGCGCTGCATGCTGGCTGCGCTCAGGAATGCCGGACTGTCTGCCGCCGATATCCAGTATGTCAATGCGCACGGCACGTCGACGCCGCTTGGCGATGTGGCCGAGACGATGGCGGTCAAGAGCACTTTCGGCGCCGCGGCCAAGAATGTCGTGGTCAATTCGACCAAGTCGATGACCGGACACCTTCTCGGTGCTGCCGGCGGTATTGAAGCGGTCTTTACCGCGCTGGCGATCCATGACCAGATTTCGCCGCCAACCATCAACATCTTCAACCAGGACGAGCGCTGCGACCTCGACTACTGTGCCAACCAGGCGCGTCCGATGCAGATTGATGCCGCGCTATCGAATTCCTTCGGTTTCGGCGGCACCAACGGCACGGTCGCGTTCAAGCGGGTCTAAGCTGGAAATCGCTGGTGCTGGACGATGCAGTTTCCGATAGTTGTAGGGCTGCGCCGTTCGCGCGTTCTCACCTTGGCAACGGTTGCCACGGCTCTTGTCGGGATTCTGTCAGTCTCGGTCGTTCCGTGGCCACTGGTGATCCGGATCATGCTGGGGGCCGTTACGGTCTTGATGGCGATTCGGATTATCCGAGCCCTGTCGCCGCGCGTCGAGACCCTGCGCATCGACGGCGACGGGCACCTCACTTGCCAGGCAACCGGAGCGTCTGGTTTTGTCCCTGCGCACCTCCTGCCCGGTGCGACGGTGCATCCTTGGCTGACCGTACTTCGCCTTGCCATCGAGGATGATGCGTGGCTCCTGGTCGTTGTCCCAGGTTCTGTCGCCCCGGAGGAGTTTCGACGCCTGCGGGTCTGGCTGCGCTGGCGCGCTGTCGTCAGCGACGTTTCCGGCGTCCCCTGAGAATCGTGCTCTTCGCTTGCGGCAGCGTCGCCGGATAGTCGCGTGAGAAGTGCAGGCCACGGCTTTCTTTCCGTCGCATGGCGCAACGGATGATCAGGTCGGCGGTGACGACCAGATTGCGCAGTTCGATCAGGTCATGACTGACCCGGAAATTGGCGTAGAACTCCTCGATCTCCCACTTCAGCAAGCGGATGCGATTCTGAGCCCGCTTCAGCCGCTTCGTGGTGCGGACAATGCCGACGTAGTCCCACATGAAGTGGCGCAACTCATCCCAGTTGTGGGAAATGACCACCTCCTCGTCGGCATTGGTGACGCGGCTTTCATCCCATTGGGGCAGCCGTGGCGGCCCGCCGGTTTTTCGGCCGAGGATATCGTTGACCGCAGCTTCCGCAAAAACCAGGCATTCGAGCAGCGAGTTCGAGGCCAGGCGATTGGCGCCATGCAGGCCGGTGCATGAAGCCTCGCCGGCGGCATAGAGGCCCTTGACGTCAGTCCGCCCGCGCAGGTCGCTGACGATGCCACCGCAGGTATAGTGTGCCGCAGGCACCACGGGAATCGGCTCGCTGGCGATATCGATCCCCAATTCGAGGCAGCGGGCATGAATGTTCGGGAAATGGACCCGGATGAAATCCTCGCCTTTATGGGTGATGTCCAGATAGACGCAGTCCAGCCCACGCCTTTTCATTTCAAAGTCGATGGCACGAGCGACGATGTCACGCGGCGCGAGTTCGGCGCGCTCGTCATGTTTGGGCATGAAGCGGGTGCCATCTGGCAATCGGAGTACGCCGCCTTCGCCACGCACCGCTTCGGAAATCAGGAAGGACTTGGCTTGCGGGTGGTACAGGCAGGTCGGGTGAAACTGGATGAACTCCATGTTGGCTACCCGGCAACCCGCTCGCCAAGCCATCGCCACCCCGTCACCCGTGGAGGTGTCTGGATTGGTCGTGTACAGATACACCTTGCCGGCGCCGCCCGTCGCGATCAGAGTGTTGGCTGCGCTGATGGTGATTACCTCACCACTTCGGTTATCCAGCACGTGTGCTCCGAAACAGCGCTTCTCACCGGTTCCCAGCTTGGCGCCGGTAATCAGATCGATGGCGATATGGTTTTCGAGAACCTTGATATTGGGTGCGGCACGCACCTGTCGGGTCAGTGTTTCCTGAACCGCCGCTCCTGTCGCATCGGCAACGTGGATGACCCGACGATTGCTGTGTCCACCTTCGCGCGTCAGGTGATATCCGGACGCATCCTGCGTAAAGGGAACACCCTGGGCAATCAGCCATTCGATGGCACGGCGCCCATTCTCGACAACGAAGCGTGTCACCTTCTCATCATTCAGCCAGGCGCCGGCGACCAGAGTGTCCTGTATATGGGCTTCGATCGAGTCATGTCCGTCGAGAACAGCGGCAATGCCGCCCTGCGCCCAGCTCGATGCGGAGTCCTCCAGACTCCGTTTGCTGACAAGGACCACCCGGCAATGTGCGGCCAGTCGAAGCGCGGCTGTCTGGCCGGCCAGACCACTGCCGATGATTAGGACATCGAAATTGTGCAACGCTCTGCCCTGGCGGAATTGCTTTAGGTAAATATATCATGCGCGAAATGATTCCTGCCGTTACGGATGGTCACAATTAAGAGGCAATACACCGCTGCCCGAGGAATGCGGCTGGGCTATACTCCGCTCGACAAACAGACCGGAAAGCTTCCGACAGACCATGCAAGAGGTGACTAGTGAGCGCGAGATCGACCAGATCCTGGTTGAGCGGGCGCAGGCTGGCGATCGACAAGCGTTCGACCAGTTGGTTAGCAAGTACCAGCGCAAGCTGGGAAGGTTGCTGTCACGTTTCGTCCGTGATGCCGCCGAAGTTGAGGATGTGACGCAGGAGGCGTTCATCAAGGCCTATAGAGCATTGCCATCGTTTCGTGGCGACAGCGCTTTCTACACCTGGCTGTACCGCATCGGTATCAATACGGCCAAGAATTTTCTGGTTGCCCAGGGCCGGCGTGCGCCGACGTCGACCCAGTTCGACAGCGAGGAAGCCGAGACTTTCGACTCCGCCGATCAATTGCGCGATATCAACACCCCCGAGAGTCTTCTGATGTCAAAGCAGATCGGGGAAACTGTCAATTCCGCCATCGACGCACTGCCTGAGGAGTTGCGCAGGGCGATCGTCCTGCGTGAAATTGACGGGCTGTCCTACGAGGAAATCGCGGACATGATGAATTGCCCGATCGGCACCGTGCGCTCGCGAATCTTCCGCGCCCGTGAGGCGGTCGCCCTGAAGTTGCGGCCTCTGCTCGATCTCGCGCCGGATCGCCGCTGGTAATTGATGAATACCGAACCAAGCACGGTCCGCGCCATCGTCCGCGAGATCAACCAAGCCGATGCCCTGGTCGAGGTGGAGCAGGGAGGCTGCGGGCGCTGCCACGAAGCGGGCGGCTGCGGCGGTCAGCAGTTAACCCGGATGTTCTGTTCCACAGCGAAAACCTATCGCGTCGCCAACGAAATCGGAGCCAGGGTCGGCGATCGTGTAACGGTCGCGATAGCCGCGGACAGCGTCCGGCGGAGCGCCAATCTGGCCTACGTTCTGCCGTTGACCGCAACCATCGCCGGCGCCCTCCTCGGGATGCTTCTTGGCGACGATCCAGGCGCGATGCTTGGAGGTCTGGCCGGCTTGGTGCTCGCCTTTCTTCATGCGCGTCGCCGCGCGGCTGCGGATACTGGTTTCTCCGAAGTTCATCCCCATATCGTTTCCCGTTCGTCTTAAACAATTCAGGAGGCACACGCCAATGAAACGTTTTCTGGCTCTCTTGTCGTTCCTTCTTGTTTCTTCTGTTGCACTTGCGCAGATGCGCGGTTTGCCGGATTTCACCGAGCTGGCGGAGAAACAGGGACCGGCCGTTGTCAATATCAGCACGACGCAAGTGATGCGCGGCAACCAGGGAATGCCCTTTCCGTTCGACGAGAGCGACCCGGCCTTCGAATTCTTCAAACGCTTCATACCCCGCGGGCCAGGAGGCAGCACGCCGCGGGAGTTCGAGAACAAGTCGCTTGGGTCAGGTTTCATCGTCAGCGTGGACGGCTACATTCTGACCAATGCCCATGTCGTCGACGGTGCCGATGAAGTGACTGTGCGCCTGACCGACAAGCGTGAATTCAAGGCGAAGATCATCGGTGCCGACAAGCGCACCGACGTCGCGCTGCTGAAGATCGAGGCCAGCGGACTCCCGGCCGTGAAGATGGCGGACCCAGCACAGCTCAAGGTCGGCGAGTGGGTTGTCGCAATCGGTTCGCCCTTCGGTTTTGACAATACAGTGACTGCGGGTATTGTTTCGGCCAAGGGCCGTTCGTTGCCTCAGGAGAACTACGTTCCCTTCATCCAGACGGATGTCGCGATAAATCCGGGCAATTCCGGCGGCCCGCTTTTCAACATGCGCGGCGAGGTCGTCGGCATCAACTCCCAGATCTACAGTCGCAGCGGTGGTTACATGGGCGTGTCTTTCGCCATTCCTATCGATGTTGCGATGGAAATCCAGAACCAGTTGCGTGCTTCCGGCAAGGTCAGCCGTGGGCGCCTGGGTGTCGTGATTCAGGAAGTCAGCAAGGAACTGGCGGAATCACTGGCGTTGAGCAAGCCCATGGGTGCTGTCGTCAATGCAGTCGAAAAGGGCGGCCCGGCGGAGAAGGCGGGGCTGGAACCGGGTGACGTCATCCTCAAATTCGATGGCAAGGCGATCAACTCCTCGGCCGATCTCCCGCGCCTGGTTGGTGCAACCAAACCCGGTACGCGATCGACCGTCCAGTTGTGGCGCAAGGGGGCGACCCGCGAGATTGCCGTGACCGTCGGTGAAATGACCGAAGACAAGGTTGCTTCGAGCCGCCCCACGCGAGGCGGCAAGCCTGCGGAACAGCAGGCCAATCGTCTAGGACTGGTGGTCAGCGAACTGACGGCCGAGCAAAAGCGGGAATTGAAGATGTCGTCCGGCCTGCTTATCCAGGATGTTCGCGGGGCCAATGCGCGGGCCGATCTGCGTGCCGGGGACATTCTCATCGCGCTGATCAGCAAGGGGGCGACGACCGAGATCTCGACGGTCGAACAGCTCAACAAGCTGCTGGCGCAGTTCGAAAAGGGTAGCAACATCACGCTCCTGATCCGCCGTGGCGACATGCAGACCTTCGTAACCATCAAGAGTCTCAATGGCAATTGACCTGACTCTGCTCAGCCGGAGCTACTGCCATCTCTGTCACGAGATGGAGGTGGCTTTGACTCCGCTTGCCGAAGAGTTCGGCGCTTCGGTAAGGGTTCTCGACGTGGATTCCGACCCGGTTCTCGAGGCGAGATACGATCAATTGGTGCCGGTACTTCTGCATGGCGAAACGGAACTCTGTCATTACTTCCTCGATGAGACCAAAATCCGTGAATATCTGGCCGGAATCCGTTAGAATTCAGGGTCTTCTGAACAAGGAAGGGCGCTGAAAAAGCGCCCTTTTTTACTAATGGATCACATAAGAAACTTCTCCATCATTGCTCATATCGACCATGGCAAGTCGACGCTGGCAGATAGAATCATTCACCTCTGCGGCGGCCTTTCCGACCGCGAGATGGAGGCCCAGGTGCTGGATTCGATGGATATCGAGCGCGAACGGGGCATCACCATCAAGGCCCAGACTGCGGCGCTCCAATACAAGGCGCGTGACGGCAGGGTCTACAACCTGAACCTGATCGATACGCCGGGCCACGTCGACTTTTCTTATGAGGTGTCACGTTCGTTGTCAGCGTGCGAAGGCGCGCTTCTGGTGGTCGATGCCTCACAGGGTGTCGAAGCGCAAACCGTTGCCAACTGTTATACAGCCCTCGAACTCGATGTCGAGGTCGTGCCGGTGCTGAACAAGATCGACCTCCCTTCCGCTGACCCCGATGGCGCTCGGCAGGAGATCGAGGATGTGATCGGTATCGATGCGACCGATGCCGTCCTCGCCTCGGCGAAGACCGGTCTGGGCGTCGAGGATATTCTGGAAGCCGTGGTCGCCCGGATTCCGCCGCCCAAGGGTGATCCCGAAGGCCCGCTCAAAGCGTTGATCATCGACTCATGGTTCGACAACTACGTCGGTGTGGTCATGCTGGTGCGCGTCATCGACGGAGTCTTGCGCCCGAAAGACAAGGTGTTTTTCATGGCAAGCGGTGCCCAGCAGTTGTGCGAACAGGTTGGCGTATTCTCCCCGAAATCGGTCTCGCGCGACGCGCTGCGCGCCGGAGAAGTGGGCTTCGTCACTGCCGGGATCAAGGAATTGAAAGCAGCCAAGGTCGGCGATACGATTACCACGGTTGATCGCAAGGCTGTCGAGCCCTTGCCGGGCTTCAAGGAGATCAAGCCGCAGGTGTTTGCCGGCCTCTACCCAGTCGAGTCCAATCAATACGATTCGCTACGCGAATCCCTGGAAAAGCTGAGACTGAACGACGCATCGCTGCACTACGAACCGGAAGTGTCGCAGGCACTTGGTTTCGGATTCCGCTGTGGCTTTCTGGGTCTGTTGCACATGGAGATCGTGCAGGAGCGCCTGGAGCGTGAATTCGATCAGGATCTGATCACGACCGCGCCCACCGTTGTCTACGAGTTGGTGATGCGCGATGGTTCCGTGATTCAGATCGAGAATCCGGCCAAGCTGCCCGAACTGAGCAAGATCGAGGAAATTCGCGAACCGATCATTACCGCGACGATCTTCGTGCCTCAGGATTATCTTGGTAACGTCATCACCTTGTGCAACCAGAAGCGCGGTAACCAGATCGACATGCATTACCACGGTCGCCAGGTCAAACTGGTCTATGAAATACCGATGGCGGAAGTGGTCATGGACTTTTTTGACAGGCTGAAGTCGTGCTCGAAGGGGTATGCCTCGCTTGATTACGAATTTAAGGAGTACCGTGCTGCTGATGTGGTCAAACTCGATATCCTGATCAACAGCGAAAAGGTCGATGCCTTGTCGCTGATTGTGCATCGCGCCAACTCGCAGCATCGTGGCCGTGAATTGGCATCCAAGATGCGCGAACTGATTCCCCGCCAGATGTACGATGTGGCGATTCAGGCTGCCATCGGGTCACATATCATCTCCCGAGAGAACGTCAAGGCAATGCGCAAGGACGTGCTGGCCAAGTGCTATGGCGGCGACATCACGCGCAAGCGAAAACTTCTGGAAAAACAGAAGGCCGGCAAGAAACGGATGAAGCAGGTGGGCAGCGTGGAAATTCCACAGGAGGCCTTCCTGGCGATCCTGCGCGTCGACAGTTGAGATTCTGACCAATGAACTTTGCCCTTATTCTTCTGGTGCTGACGGTCGTGACCGGTGTGCTTTATGCGGTCGACGTGTTCAAATTCCGGAAATTGCGTGCCAAGGATGCCAAGGAACCGTTGTGGGTCGAGTGGGGCGCCAGTTTCTTCCCGGTCATCCTGGTCGTCTTCGTGCTGCGTTCCTTCCTCTTCGAGCCGTTCAAGATTCCCTCCGGCTCGATGATTCCGACCCTGCTGGTCGGGGATTTCATTCTGGTCAACAAGTTCACCTATGGCATCCGCCTGCCGGTGATCAACAAAAAGCTCATCGACATCAATTCGCCGCAACGGGGCGACGTGATGGTCTTCCGCTACCCGGAAGACCCGTCGCTTGACTACATCAAGCGGGTGGTCGGCGTTCCCGGAGATACGGTTGCTTATCAGAACAAACGCCTGACAATAAACGGCAAGCCGGTAGAGGCCGAGAGGATTTCAGACTATCTCCATCCGGAACGTCTCTACTACTCGGAACAATACGTCTCTAGAATGGGCGATGCCGATTACAAGTATCTGAACGACAGCGATGCGCCAGCCTTTGTTCCCGATGCAACGCAGTTTCCTTATCGGGGGAATTGCACCTACAATGCGGCCGGTGTGGTCTGCAAGGTGCCGCCCGGGCACTACTTCATGATGGGCGATAACCGTGACAACAGTCGTGACAGTCGTTTCTGGGGTTTTGTGCCCGAGCAAAATATCGTGGGCAAGGCATTCTTTATCTGGTTGAACCTGAGCAGCCCGAGCCGGATTGGTTCCTTCAAGTGAGGAGATGAAAATGAAATATCAACGCGGGGTGGCACTTTCCGGCCTGATTTTCTGGGGTGTCGTGGTCACACTGGTGGCTGTGCTGGGCATGAAGGTGGTGCCGACGGTGATTGAGTACTACAAGATTCTCAAGGATGTCAATGCAACGGTTGCCAGGGTGGGTCCCGAGGCGACTGTTGCCGATGTCAGAAAGACGTTCGATAACTTTGCCAATATCGATCAACTCGACTTCAAGCCGGAACAGCTTGATATTTCCAAGGACAAGGGCAAGATCGTCGTCTCATTCGACTACGACAAGCGTATCCCGCTGTTCGCCAATGTCAGTCTGGTGATCAACTACAAGGGTTCGTCGGCTAACTGAAGGCTGGGTGATTGACTTGTCGACGCTGCCGGCGGCACTGGGGCATGGCTTTACGGATCCTGCGCTGTTGCAGACCGCGCTGACACATCGCAGCTTCGGCAACCCCAACAACGAACGGCTCGAATTCATTGGTGATGGAGTTTTAAACTGCGTGATCGCCGTGGCGCTTTTCAGGCGCCATCCGGATTTGGCGGAAGGCGAGCTTTCACGGTTGCGCGCCAATCTGGTTCGTCAGGATGCGCTGCACCGGTTGGCCGTCACACTGAATCTCGGCAAGTGCTTGCGCCTGGGCGAGGGTGAATTGAAGAGTGGTGGCGCCGAGCGACCATCGATTCTGGCTGATGCTGTAGAGGCGCTGATCGGAGCTATCTTTCTCGATGGTGGTTTCGAAGCGGCGCAAACGGTCATCGCTCGCCTCTATCTCCCCCTGTTCGACGAACTGATGCAAGGGCAGCAGAACAAGGATGCCAAGACCCGCTTGCAGGAATGGCTGCAGGGTCGAAAGAGACCATTGCCGCGCTATCTGGTCATCAAGGCCAGTGGCGCAGCCCATGAACAGCGCTTCGAAGTGGCATGCGAAATCGAGAATCCCGCCATGCGCACGATCGGGCAGGGCAACAGCCGTCGTCTGGCCGAGCAGGCCGCTGCCGATAACGCACTGAAAGCACTCAAGGCATGAAGAAGATCCGTTCCGGTTACATCGCCATCGTTGGCCGTCCCAACGTCGGCAAATCGACGCTGCTCAACCATCTTGTCGGCGAGAAGATCAGCATCGTTTCGCGCAAGGCGCAAACCACCCGCCACCGGATCACCGGGATTGTGACCAGCGGCGACGCGCAATATGTATTCGTCGATACGCCAGGCTTCCAGACCAGGTTTGTCAATGCCTTGAACCGGACGATGAATCGCGGGGTGACGCAGACCCTGAACGATGTCGATCTGGTGTTCTTCGTCATCGAGGCCGGTCGCTACGACGCCAAGGATCAGGCGGTGGTCAGGCTCCTGCCCAAGGACCGACCGGTCATTCTGGTCATCAACAAGACTGACCAGTTGAAGGATCGAACGGCACTGCTGCCGTTCATTGCTCAGGTCTCCGCAGAGCATGATTACGCGGCGGTGGTGCCGATCAGCGCGACCAAGGGGCGCCAGACCGATGAACTGCTTGCCGAAGCGCGCAAGCATCTGCCCAACGAAGGGCTGATGTTCCCGGAGGACGATCTGACCGACAAGAGCGAGCGCTTCCTCGCCGCCGAATACATCCGGGAAAAGGTCTTTCGTCTCATTGGCGACGAACTGCCCTATGCGACGACGGTCGAGATCGAGAAGTTCGAGATCGAAGGCAATCTGCGGCGGATTTTCGCTGCAATCGTCGTCGACCGCGACAGCCACAAGGCAATCGTCATCGGCAAGGGCGGCGAAGCGCTCAAGCGGATCGCCAGCGAGGCCCGTCAGGACATGGAGCGACTGTTCGACGGCAAGGTCTATCTCGAGGTGTGGGTCAAGGTCAAATCCGGCTGGAACGACGACGAGCGCCTGCTGAAGAGTCTCGGTTACGAATGAACCTGCGCAGCAAAGTCGATGGTCAGCCGGCCTACGTTTTGCACGCATACCCGTTCCGGGAAACAAGTCTCATCGTCGAAGTGTTTTCCCGTGACTTCGGGCGCATGGCGCTGCTGGCACGCGGGGCACGCCGGCCGCGTTCAGCGATTCGCGGCCTGTTGATGGCATTTCAGCCCCTTGAACTTGCGTGGGCCGGCAAAGGGGAAGTTCTGACCCTGATGAAGGCCGAATGGCTGGGCGGGCAACCCTTGCTGGCGGGCGCAGCCCTTTTTTGCGGGTACTACCTCAACGAGTTGCTGATGCACCTGCTGCCGCGCGAGGATGCTCACGAGAAGCTCTTTGCGCGCTACGTGGAGATGCTTTCACGGCTGGCAGAAGATACCGGGACTGGGGAGCGCGAGGCCGACCTGCGCTGTTTCGAGAAAGCACTCTTGCAGGAACTCGGCTACGGGTTGACGTTGAAACATGACAGCGCTGGCCTGGAAATCATTCCGGCAGCCCATTACACCTACCGCATGGAACTGGGCCCGGTGCGGCTGGAGCATTCCGGTGGCGCGGCCCAGGTCGTCTGCGGCAAGACCTTGCTCGACTTGGCGGTGGAGGATTTTTCGGACCCGCGATCGCGCGGCGAGGCCAAGCAGTTGATGCGCACGCTGATGGCTTATTATCTCGGCGGCAAGGAGCTGGAAACGCGCAGAATATTCAAGGAGTTGCAGGATCAATGATCGAACTTGGGGTCAATATCGACCATATCGCCACGCTGCGCCAGGCGCGCTGCACCTACGAACCGGATCCGGTCTGGGGCGCAGTCGAGGCACATCTTGGCGGTGCCGACGGCATTACGGTTCATTTGCGGGAAGATCGTCGCCACATCCAGGATGCCGATGTCCGGCGCTTGCGCGACCTGACCCAGATCAAGCTGAACCTGGAGATGGCCGCGACCGATGAAATGGTCGGCATTGCCTGCGGCCTGAAACCGGAAATGGCGATGCTGGTGCCGGAAGGTCGCCACGAGGTGACCACCGAAGGCGGACTCGATATCCTGGCTCAGGAAGCACGTCTGGCCGACGTCATTGCCTGTCTGGCCGAGTCTGGCATCGTGACCAGCGTTTTCATCGATGCCGAGATTCCGCAGATCGAGGCGGCGGGCCGCATTGGCGCCGGTGTCTGCGAGATTCATACTGGCCCGTATGCCCACGCCTTTCACGCGATGGGCCGCGATGCCGAGGCGCAGGCGGTGATCACCGAACTGGGCAAGATCCGCCTGGCCGGCGAGCTAGTTCGCAAACTCGGCATGCGCTTCAATGCGGGCCACGCACTCAACTACTACAACGTCCAGCCAGTGGCCCGACTGGCCGGGGTCCGCGAACTGCACATCGGCCACGCGATCGTTAGCCGCGCGGTTTTCGTCGGCTTGCGCGAAGCCGTCCGCGAAATGAAACAGTTGATGCGCGAAGCCGCCGAGCGCGGCGAATGATCCACGGCATCGGCATCGACATCGTTGCGGTGAGACGGCTGCAGGGGCTGTGGGAGCGGCACGGTGAAAGAGCGCTGGGAAAGCTGCTCGCTCCGCAGGAACTCGCGGAATTCGCCCAAGCCGCCGCCAAGGGGCGCTTTCTGGCCAAGCGCTTTGCGGCCAAGGAAGCCTTCTGCAAGGCGCTGGGCACCGGCGTGCGCCCGCCGGCCGTCCTGCCCGCCATCGCCGTCGCTCACGACGAGTTGGGCAAGCCGATCCTTGTCTTTCGCGGTCCACTGGCTGAATTGATCGAAAACCAGGGGCTCACGGTTCACGTTTCCCTGAGTGATGAAGCGGAATACGCCACGGCCTGTGTCATTCTGGAGCGTCCATGAAGCACCTCGCCCTCGGCCCTCTGATGATCGACATCGCCGGCACCCGGCTCGGCGATCTCGATCGCGAACGCCTCTGCCACCCGCTGGTTGGCGGGATCATCCTGTTTTCCCGGAACTATGAGAATCCCGGGCAACTGGAAGCGCTGACGCGCGAGATCCACGCGCTGCGCAGTCCGTTCCTGATCGCCGTCGATCATGAGGGGGGCAGGGTGCAGCGCTTCCGCGAGGGATTCACCAGGCTACCGGCGATGGCTGCTCTCGGGCGGCTTTGGGGTCGGCAACCCGAAGCGGCACTCGAATCTGCCCGTCAGGTGGGCTACGTCCTTGCCGCCGAACTGCGCTCGCGCGGTATCGATTACTCATTTACTCCCGTTCTCGATCTCGACTACGGACCGTCGCGGGTGATTGGCGATCGCGCCTTTCATCGCCGGCCGGATGCCGTCATCGCGCTGGCCGGGGCGCTGATGGCCGGCTTGCGGGACGGCGGCATGGCAAGCTGCGGCAAGCATTTCCCGGGCCATGGCTACGTGATTCCCGACTCGCATGTCGAACTTCCCATCGATGACCGCAGCCTCGACGCAATGCAGGACGACCTGCTCCCTTACCGCAGGCTCGGCCTCGATGCGGTGATGGCCGCCCACGTGATTTACAACTGCATGGATTGCAATACTGCAGTATTTTCAGATAGATGGATTGGCTATTTAAGAAATGACATAACGTTTTGTGGTGTGGTCTTCACGGACGATTTGTCGATGCAAGGCGCCGGAGTCATCGGTGGCATGCTCGATCGCGTCGATGCGGCCTATCGTGCCGGATGCGACATGTTGCTCGTGTGCAATTCCCCGGATGCCGTAGGCGAGGTTCTCGCTGACTGGCATCCAGAAGTCGATCCAGCAAGGGGCAGGCGGGTCGAAGCCTTGTTGCCGCGGCGGGCGGCCATGGACTGGCAGGCACTTCAGTCCGACTCACGCTATATCAGTGCACAGGAAACCATTGCGCGATTGATGGCCTGATTCACAAGCGACCCCATCACCGGCGGATCCGGTGACATAAACATAACGGGCAGCCGAAGCTGCCCGATCGATACGCCGCGAAACCCCGGGAATTACTTGGCGCGGCTCTTGTACTCGTCGGTACGGGTGTCGATTTCAATCTTGTCGCCGATGCTGACGAAGGCAGGAACCGGCAATTCGAAACCGGTGGCCAGGCGCGCCGGCTTCAACACTTTTCCGGAAGTGTCGCCCTTGACCGCCGGTTCAGTGTAGATGACTTCACGAACCACGCTGTTCGGCAGTTCGACCGAGATCGCCTTGCCGTTGTAGAAGACCACTTCGCAGGCCAGACCATCCTCGAGGTACTTGAGTGCATCGACCATGTTTTCCGCCTCAACCTCGAACTGGTTGTACTCGGCGTCCATGAACACGTACATCGGTTCGGCAAAGTAGGAGTAAGTGACTGCCTTTTTTTCGAGGACAACCACGTCGAACTTGTCGTCGGCGCGGTAGACGGCTTCCGACGCAGCGCCGCTCAAGAGGTTCTTGAGTTTCATCTTGACCACCGACGCGTTGCGACCGGACTTGCAGTACTCGGTCTTCTGGACGACGAGCGCGTCGGAGCCAACCATGATGACGTTGCCGGAGCGGAGTTCCTGTGCGTTTTTCATTCGAAGTGTCCAAAAAAACTCAAAAAGTAGCCTGCGATTATACCTTGGCAGCACAGAACTTGACGAGGCCTTCGGACAGGTCGGGGCGTTCGGAGAGTTCATCCGCCCAGCGGCGTGTGTAGGCCGTGATCTCCATACCGGAGCCGAGAAAATTCGCCCAGGACTGGCGAACGTGGCCAGTCAAATTCCATGCCTCGAACAGGTTCGCCGTAGCAGTCGCTGCCAGTTGGCTCATTCCGGCGGTGTAGCGGTTGAGAAAGGCTTCCATCTTGACCAGATGAACCCCAGCTTCCTGGACGTAAGGCTGCCAGACAAATGCCTTGCCAGCCCATTGCGCGCGGACGAAGGAGTCTTCGCCGCGGACAAAATTGATGTCGCAGCGCCACAGCAGTTCATCGTAGTCATCGAGTGCCAGCGGCTGGAACGGAATGACGCTCAGTCTGCCAAACTGCCACGGGCCGTTTCCACCGCAATGCGCCTGGACGGCAGCCAGTGGCTTGCCGGCAGCGACATGGACGCGAACCGGACTCGCCGAGCCCGCCAAGACGTCGAGCAACTCACCCACCGGCGCGTTGTCGTAACAGAAAAGGCTGATATCGATGCCTTCGTGATGCGGGCGGTGAACTGCAAGCGCATCGCGTCTCGCGAGCAGGCCGTTCTCGCGCAACAGGCCACCGGTGGCGGCCGAGAAGCCCGGAAAATAGAAGTACTTGACCAGCGGCAGCGTTGGGTGGGGTGAAACCATGCCGTGGCAGCCCTCAATCCAGGATTCGGCAGTCAGGTATTCGAGATTGATCCAGCAAGGCTTGGTCGCCGCCTGCGCCATTGCCTGCAGATAGTTTCCCGGAAGCTTGCAGCCAAACCCCTCGACAATGACCTCGCCAACTCGGTCGACCGCAACGTTTCCGGCCCAGCGACGAATTTCGACGCCCTGGCAAAGCTGTTTGTCCCTTGCGACATAGACGGCAGGGCACAGCGACTGCAGGCCGTCCACATCGTCGAGCCACAGTCGCACCTGCTTGCCATGCTCTGCGGCCAGTTGCCGGGCAAGCCGCCAGCAGACACCGATATCGCCTTGATTGTCGATTGCGTGGCAGAAGATGTCCCAATGAAGCTGCATGGACGGCATGCTACCATCGTCGCCATGTCGTCATTCCACGATCCGCAGGACTGTATCGCGTGCCCGCGCCTGGCAGAGCACCTTGCCATCATCCGCCGGCGCGATCCGGACTGGCACGCGCTGCCGGTCGCGGCCTTCGGTTCCCTGGCCGCGGAACTGCTGGTGGTCGGACTCGCCCCAGGCGAAAAGGGAGCCAACCGGACCGGGCGTCCGTTCACCGGTGACGTCGCCGGTGAATTGCTCTATCCGGCACTGCACCGCTTCGCCTTTGCCACCACGGACGCGCCTCTCGGGTCGGACAACCTGGCCAATCCGGCGATGCGCCTGGTCAACTGCCGGATCACCAATGCCGTGCGCTGCCTGCCGCCGGCCAACAAGCCGACGACCGCCGAGATCCACGAGTGCAATTTCCATCTCCAGGCCGAACTGGCGGCGATGCCGCGCCTGAAGGTCATCGTCGCCCTCGGAGCCATCGCCCATCAGGCCGTGCTTCGCGCCTACCGCCTCAAACCGGCGGGCCACATGTTTGGTCACAACGTCAGCCATGCCTTGCCGGATGGCCGCCTGCTGGTGGACAGCTACCACTGCAGCGGTTACAACTGGCGGACGGGGCGCCTGTCGCGGGACAGCTTCGAAGCTGTCTTCGCCGCCGTCAAGGCACGGCTCGGGTAATTCGGAAGCGGCATGAGTTTCGACGCCCGCGAGTTTCTCGCCTCGCTGACTGAGTTGCCCGGTGTCTACCGGATGCTCGATGCCGGTGGCGCGGTCCTCTACGTCGGCAAGGCGAAGAATCTCAAGAAGCGGGTTTCGTCCTACTTCCGCGAGAACCTGCCGAGTCAGCGCATCGCCCACATGGTCAGCCAGATTGCAGCCGTTGAGACGACTTCGACGCGGACCGAAGCGGAAGCTCTGCTTCTGGAAAACAACCTGATCAAGTCGTTGTCGCCGCGTTATAACATCCTGTTTCGCGACGATAAATCCTATCCTTACATCGTGCTCACCAGGGACGAGTTTCCCCGTCTCGGCTTCTTTCGTGGCAATCCCGATCGCAAGGCCGACTATTTCGGCCCGTATCCGTCGTCATGGGCCATCCGCGACAGCATCCATCTGCTGCAGAAGATGTTCCGGCTGCGCAGCTGTGAAGATTCGGTCTTTGCCAATCGCTCGCGTCCCTGTCTTCTTTACCAGATCAAGCGCTGCAGCGGGCCCTGTGTTGGGCACGTCAGCCCGGAAGACTACGCGACAGACGTTCAACTGGCAGCGATGTTCTTGCTCGGGCGCCAACAGGAGGTCACCGGGCGTCTGACGAAGGCGATGGAGGCGGCATCGGCGAGGCTTGCGTTCGAGCAGGCGGCGATCTACCGCGATCAGATACAGTCCCTGCGCCAGGTTCAGGAAAAGCAGTATGTTTCCAGCAGCAAGGGAGAGGACATCGACATCATCGTTGCCCTGCGCGAAAGCGGGCAGCTTTGCGTCAATCTGGCCATGGTCAGGGGGGGCAGGCATCTAGGGGACCGCCCGCAGTTTCCGGTCAATGCCGGCGACCGCTTGCCGGCCGAGGCGGTCGCGGCATTCATCGGGCAGCACTATGCTGCACACCCGGCACCCGCCAGAGTCATCGTGCTCCCGTTGCCGGAACAGGAAGATGGGGGCGATGTCGGGCAACTGCTTGCCGAACTGGCCGGGCGGGCGGTGCCCATCAGCGAAGCGCGTTCGGTCTTGCACCGGGCCTGGGCTGACATGGCGGTGCACAACGGTCGGCTGGCAATCGTCGCCCGCAATCAGGCATCGGCCCAGCAGGAACAGCGCCTGCTCGCCTTGCAGCAGGTTCTGGCGCTCCCTGACGCAATCCGGCGTATCGAATGTTTCGACGTCAGCCATACGCAGGGTGAGGCCGCCGTCGCATCGTGCGTGGTCTATCAGGGAAACGGCATGAAGAAGGCCGACTACCGGCGCTTCAACATCCGCAATATCGAGCCCGGTGACGATTATGCCGCCATGCGCCAGGCCGTCAGCCGGCGTTACGAGCGCGTGGCTGGCGGCGAAGGCACGGTGCCGGACCTGATCCTGATCGACGGTGGCAAAGGGCAGGTCGCTTGTGCGCATGCGGCGCTCGCGGAACTCGGGCTGGGAGAACTGGCGGTGATCGGCGTGGCCAAGGGCGAGGGGAGAAAGCCCGGACTGGAAACTCTGGTTTTCCCGGAGGCCCACGAGCCGTTACAATTGCCGGCGGAACATCCGGCACTGCACCTGATCCAGGAGATCCGCGACGAAGCGCACCGCTTTGCCATCACCGGCCATCGGGCACGGCGCGGCAAGCTCCGGAGGACTTCAAGGCTCGAAGATCTGCCGGGCATCGGGGCAGCCCGCCGCAAGGCTCTGGTCGCGCGTTTTGGCGGCCTTGCCGGTGTCCTTGCAGCATCGCCGGACCAGTTGGCAGAAGTTTCCGGAATCAGCCGGGAACAAGCCGAAAAGATTTTCGCAGCACTACACTAAGCCAATGCCTTTCAACCTGCCAATACTGCTGACCTGGTTGCGCATCGTTGCGATACCGCTGCTGATCGCCGTCTATTATCTGCCCATCAACACAATGACGGATCACGAGCGCGATGTGGCGACGACGGCCCTGTTCATCGCGGCAGCGGTTACCGACTGGGCAGATGGTTTTCTGGCGCGGATGTGGAACCAGACTTCGGCATTTGGTGCCTTTCTTGACCCAGTGGCCGACAAGCTGATGGTCGCGGCAGCCTTGATCGTCCTGGTCCAGTTGGGGCGTGCTGATGCTGTCGTCGCCACCATCATCATCGGCCGCGAAATCACCATCTCGGCACTACGCGAATGGATGGCCAGGATTGGCGCTACCAAGAGCGTAGCAGTATCGATGCTGGGAAAGATCAAGACGGTCGCGCAGATGGTAGCGATTCCAATGCTGCTTTACCATGAGGAATTTCTGGGGATCGACTGCCGGCTGTTTGGCAACTGGCTGATCTGGATCGCTGCACTTCTGACATTATGGTCAATGGGCTACTACCTGCGAATGGCCTGGCCGGAAATAGCAGCACGGAGCGGAAAGAACTGAAGTGAGGACAGCCCGGAGAGGTTGTCGAAAAAGGCCAGGGCAACGTCACACATGAACCATCTGCCGATCGCGGAATTTCTTGGCAAATCTCCCTGCATACTCGGGGAGGGTGCAGTCATCGAGCGTCTGCGCCGCAACGGTGGCTTCGAACTGGATCCTTATCTGGTCAATTCGGCGTTCATCTACGACGATGCGAAACGCGCCGCCCAAGAGACCATCTATGGTCAGTACCTCGACATCGGTCGCGACTCGGGCCTGCCGCTCGTGATATCCACTGCAACCTGGCGGGCAAGTCAGGAGCGCATCGCGGCGGCCGGCTATGCCGGAGTCGACGTGAACGGCGACAATGTGCGGTATCTGGATAGGCTGCGAAGAAATTACGGGGCGTATGCGGAGCAGGTGGTCATCTGCGGTCTGATGAGTTGTCGCGGTGATGCCTACAACCCCGCCGAGGCGCTGGCCGCCGACGAGGCCCTTGAGTTCCACGCCTGGCAGGCCGACAAGCTGGCGGAGGCCGGGGTGGATTTCCTTCTCGCCGCGACGCTGCCGGGCCTGAGCGAGGCCAGCGGCCTGGCCCTGGCCATGGCTGCCACCGGCAGGCCCTACATCATCAGCTTCGTTGTCCGCCCGGAGGGAACGTTGCTGGACGGTACGCCACTGAAAGACGCCCTCGCCAGGATTGATGCCATCGCTACGCCCCGGCCGCTGGCCTACCTGATCAACTGCACCCATGTTTCCTTCGCCCGTGCGGCGCTGACCCATGAGGCAAATTCTTCGCCCCTGGTCAGGCAGCGGATCATCGGGCTGCTGGCCAATACCGCTCCGCTCAGTCCCGAAGAACTCAACGACAGTGCCAGCCTGGTCGAGGAAGATCCGGAAAGGTTCGGGCGTGCGGTCGCCAGCCTGCACCAGGAGTTTGGTCTGAAGCTCGTCGGTGGCTGTTGCGGAACCGATGACCGGCATATCCGGGCATTAGCCGCACAGCTTGCACCAGGGGTCCCCGGCTGATTGCTGCGGTCGACTGCGGAAAATGACCAGAAATGGCAGGTCATTCCTCAATGCAAACACGAAGGGACACCGTTGGGAGGTCATCAGCGAACAGTGTCAGGCCCAGCCTTTCGCTCTGGTAGTATCGTGGAAGCCGGCATCCTGGCAAGATTGCTTGCGGCGCAAGGGGTTTGATTGATACTGGAAAGGCGTTTATCCACTTGGTGCGAGTCTCGGCCCTGCTTGGCATGGCGACAAGCCTCTGTTTGGTGAGCGGATGCTCCACTGGCAGTGGACTGCTGATAGCTGATGTGTATCGGACGGCGGGGGCGTACATCGTGACCATGGAGGGCTTTGGCATCACCATGAGAACCGTTGCCGAGGATGCCGGACTGACGCTGGGTTACGATCGCCGCAGCTATGTCTATCCGCAGCGGATTGAAGATCCGCCGGAGGAGGGCCGCCATTATTTCTTTGTGCCGCTACCGAAGCGGGCGCCGTTAGCGGTCAGCACGCGTGCCGTCGGTATGGACCTGCGGGCATCAAGCGTCGAGTTCGGGTTGACGCTCGGTTATCGTGACACAAGCTTGATTGCCCTGATCCCGGCAACGGAAAGCCTGTACATGCGCCTGCGATTCCTGCCAGATGACGTAAGCGCAACCCGTCTCACCTACTGTTCCGAGGAGGAACCATGCTGGCCTATCGAAATCCCCGCCGACGTCTCGGCGCCGCGCTAGCCGGTGCTTTGGCGCTGCAACTCGCGGCCTGCACTCAGGACCGCCTCTATGTTTCGTCGACCACTGTGCTGGGCCTCGATGCCAGCGTCAATACCGCTCGCAGCGCGGGTCGGGTTCAGTTCGGTTATGACCGTTACTTCGTCACCTGGGTGCCCCAAACGGTCGAACAGAAGGATGGCGGGCGCGAAGTGATGTCGGCGCTGAACTGCACGGAAGTCGTCGTCAGTGGTCTTGCGCTCAAGAAGTTTGACGAATCGCTCGCTACGGGGATTGCCGCCACCAATTTCGCGAAGCACCTTAAAGACGAAGGTGCTGCCGCGTATTTTGACTGTTTCACCGACAGATAGGATGAAAGCGACGATGACATTCCACACTCTTGTCGGTCGACGTCTTGTCCTGATGGTCGCTGCCTTCGGGCTGGCGGCATGTCAACCCGCCCTGATTTACGGCGAGCGCACTTCCTTCAATCTGGCCGCAGTTCAGGTGAACGACAATGTCAGCGAACCGGTGCGAGTGAATTTCGGACTCGTGCGCTCGGTTGCTACCGTGGCACCGCCGCGTGGCGGGACGGCTGGCACGCCGAACGGCGAAGCGGTGAGCGTCTTTTCCAATTTCCATCTCGACGATTCAGGCGCGCGTGCGTCGCTACCGCTGGTCAGTGATGAGCTGACAATCCGCACCCGCTTTGCGTCAGGGGAGGCCGCGATCAGGGTATCGGAAAACCCTGGGGCCGTCCGTGCCATCCTCGGCGTCGGCACCGTCGACCCCGTATCGCCGGAGATCCGCGTTCGCCAGAAAAGGCTCGTCGACTGTGTAAGGAAGATTGTTGACCCCAAGCAACTGGAGGTTGTCGCCAAAGAACTTGGCTTGACCACCAACAGTGACAATGCCGAGATCAGGGGCGCAATTGGAGGGAAAAGACCCCCTGAGCTGGACCGCCTGGAGAGCTTTTTTAAGATAACGTGCCCCTGAGGAGCATCACCATGCCGAACATCACGGCAGTTCGCTTTATCGAAGATGATCTGGACCTCGCCAGAATCACTGAGTTGATTCAGGCGGGGGAAGAAGACGTTGGTCCCTTGCTGGCGATCAGTGCTTGCGAACACTTTCCGCCAAGACGGCTTACCTGTTTCACCCATGAAGACAAGGAAACGCCTGCAGGGGTTCTCGAGTTACGCCTCTGTCCTGGCGGAGCGGTGCCGGCGGTTCCGGGGAAAACGCTGCTGTGTGTAGGACGTTGCTTCGTGGCGGGAGCAAAGCAGACGGTGGCGGCCTTTCGCTGACCCCCCTGGCCGTGCAATTCCTCGCCCGCATTGAACATTGAAATGGAAATACGAAAGGATATTTCACCATGAGTCTGACCAAACTGATCCCCATCCCCGCAGTCATCAACCCGGGCGTTGGCCCTGCCAGGCAAGCCACCATGCTGCAACTTCTCGGCAGTCCACGGCATACCTACGATCGCGAATGCCAGGCGGTGACCAATGTCACTCTGAAGCCGCACATGATGACGAGTTCAGTAGGCCCGTTCCGCGTTACGGGTTTCGACAAGGCAGTGGCTTCCTTGACCAAGGTCATGAGTGAGATCAGCGTCGCGCGACCTGACATTTACGAGAGTCTCGGCACTGCCGGCATGCTGTGCGCGCGCTTCGTCCGCGGCTCCGAGGTCTCGATAAGCAACCATTCCTGGGGCACTGCGGTCGACCTGACCCTCGACGGCAATCTCGATCAGCGTGGCGATGGCATGTGTCAGCAGGGCCTGGCCGACATTGCGCCTATCTTCAACCGGCATGGCTGGTTCTGGGGTGCCGGTTTTCGCACCGAGGATGCCATGCACTTCGAGGTGGCCGAAGACACCATCCGATCCTGGTTTTCCGGAGAGCCTCACGTTGCACAGATTCTGAGCCTTGGCGATCGCGGCCCAGACGTCCTTGCGCTTCAGACCAAGCTCAACGCCCTTGGCTTCACCCTCATCCTCGACGGGGCGTTCGGTCGCGGAACCATGGCTCAGGTCATGGCCTTCCAGCGCGCGAAGGGCCTGCCGGTCGACGGCGTTGTCGGGCCGACCACGGCCGCCGCGCTTGGTCTTGCATGAGAAGATCCGTCCAGTGACCGGGATGAACAGGGCGGCACTCCTTATGGTCGCCGCCGTCGGTTTCCTGGTCAGCCCGCTGGTTGGCGCCGGGGAAATGACCAGCCTTTATACGCCGTTGGGGTTGGGTGCCTGCACAGTTCCCCCACCAGAGATCGCTCGATCGTATGAACAGCGTGACCTGGTAGTCGAGGAGTGCCCAGCTCCGGTGCCCTACCGGCTATTTGTCGTCTCTTCGGACGCTCGTTCCTGGGTCGACCTGCGGCGAAACGATCTCGATTGGTCCAGCGAACAGCGCGTGGTCTATGGGCGCGATGTCCTGGCGTTGGGACACTTTCCCAACGTGAGCGCATCGGGCGTTGCCGAATGGCGGCTGGACGAAACGGGGATGCCGCTGGCACTGATTGTCCGCTTGAGACTGGTGGACCCGGCCAAGGACGCCACTCAAGGAGCGACCATCTCCCGACTTCTCGTAGTTGGCTTTTCAGCGGATTCGTTCTGCGATATGGGACTTGCCCAGAGCAACGACGAAGCCCGTCGACTGGCAGATACGGCAACCGCCTGCACGGCCACATTACCGCGTTAGGCGAAATTCTTCGCCTGCAACCGATGATGACTTCAGGGCATTGTCGAGCCAGCGGGTACTGCCGCTCTCTATCAACGGCACTGGGGGGCAATTGTGTAGCGTGCATCTGCCTATCCGAATTGCACATGCGCGCCGTTGGTGGCATCCAGTGGCGGGAGCAGCAAAAGAACGATGAGCAACTTGCCTGCGCGCAAGGCGAGATTCCTCCGAGTGCGGCAAAACTCGTTTTTTCCGGTTTGCAAAATGCCTTTCTTGTCAATGATCAAGTTCGTGGCAGTGGGGAAGCCACGTGGTCTCTAGCCCTCCCAAGTATTTGATTTCAATCAAGGCGCGATTCAATTCGAGTGAGATAGTGCGCCACCAATCAGATTTCAAAAGAGGAGGAGGGACTAATGATTTCCAGAAATTTCAAACGTTTTCATCTGGCAGCATTGCCGGCCCTGACGATGTGTTGTCAGTTGGCATTCGCGCAGGCACCGGCTGTTCATGGCGATAACACGCTGCGCGAGTATGAGAGCGCCGGTGGCTCGCCGCTGGGCAATGTGCCGATGCGCCAGGACATCAATCCGCTGGCGCCGAAGATGACGGAAGCTGAATTCGACAAGGCCAAGCGTATCTTCTTCGAGCGCTGCGCTGGTTGCCACGGCGTGCTGCGCAAGGGCGCGACCGGCAAGGCGCTGACCCCGGACATCACGCTGGAAAAAGGCCTGGAGTACCTGAAGGTCTTCATCAAGTACGGCTCTCCCGGCGGCATGCCGAACTGGGGAACATCAGGGGTGCTGACCGATGACGAAGTCGACCTCATGGCGCGTTACATCCAGCAGACGCCACCGGCGCCGCCCGAATATGGCCTGAAGGAGATGCAGGCTTCGTGGAAGGTCATTGTTCCGGTCGACCAGCGCCCAAAGAAGAAAGTGAACAATCTCAATCTGGAGAACCTGTTCTCCGTCACCCTGCGTGACGCCGGCGAGATAGCGCTGATCGACGGCGACAGCAAGAAAATCGTCAGCATTCTGAACACCGGCTACGCCGTGCATATTTCGCGCATGTCGGCTTCAGGCCGCTACCTGTTCGTGATCGGCCGCGATGCCAAGATCAACCTGATCGACCTCTGGATGGAAAAGCCCGACACCGTTGCCGAGATCAAGGTCGGCATGGAGGCGCGCTCGGTGGAAAGTTCCAAGGCCAAGGGTTACGAGGACACCTACGCGATTGCCGGCACCTACTGGCCACCGCAGTTCGTGATCATGGACGGTGCCACCTTGAAGCCGCGCAAGATCGTCTCCACTCGCGGCATGACTGTAGGCGGCCAGGATTACCATCCGGAACCGCGCGTCGCCGCTATCGTTGCCTCCCATTTCAAACCGGAATTCTTCGTCAATGTGAAGGAAACCGGCATGGTTTACTCGGTCGATTATCGCGATCTCAACAACCTGAAGCTCAAGATGATCGAGGCGGCGCCCTTCCTGCATGATGGTGGTTTCGAGTCAACCCATCGCTACTTCATGGATGCGGCAAATGCTTCGAACAAGATTGCCGTCATCGACACCAAGGAGGGGGAGTTGACCAAGCTGGTCGAAGTGGGCAAGACGCCTCACCCGGGCCGTGGCGCCAACTTTGTCGATCCCAAGTTCGGCCCGGTTTGGGCGACCGGTCACCTCGGGGACGAGAGCATTTCCCTGATTGGTACGGATCCGAAGAAGCATGCGAACAATGCCTGGAAGGTCGTGCGCACGCTGAAGGGTCAGGGTGGGGGGTCGCTGTTCCTGAAGACCCATCCGAAGTCGAAGAACCTGTGGGTCGATACGACACTCAATCCGGAACCCTCGGTCAGCCAGTCGGTCGCGGTCTGGGATATCAACAACCTTGAAAAAGGCAGCGAACTGATCCCGATCGGCGAGTGGTCGGGGATCAAGGATGGTCCGAAGCGCGTCGTTCAGCCTGAGTACAACAAGGCGGGCGATGAAGTCTGGTTCTCGGTCTGGAATGGCAAGGACCAGGAATCGGCGATCGTCATCGTTGATGACAAGACACGCAAGCTGAAGGCGGTCATCCGCGATCCGAAGCTGGTGACTCCGACAGGCAAGTTCAACGTCTACAATACCCAGCACGACGTCTATTAGCCAGATCAAGGGACTTAGGCATAAGGAAGGGGGTTATGCCCCCTTCTTTTCTTCCTTAACATGTGATCCTGGAAAGCGTGTCGTGAGGATTCGGCGAAATTGAGTGTCCCGATTAGAGATCCCAACTGGGCACAGCGTGACCTGTTGTCGCACAGCCCCTTGTTCTGCGGGTTGGCGCAGCCGCAACTCGACGAATTGATCGGGGCGAGCCGTCTGCGTCAACTCGATGCGCGTGAATATCTGTTCCGTGCCGGCCAGCCAATTCGTGAAGCACATTTACTGGTCAGCGGGACGCTGAAACGTTCGACGGCTCTGGCCGGCCAAAAAGAGAAGATCATCGAGCTGGTGCAAGCCCAGCAGATCCTCGGTCTGGGCGAACTCTTCGGCACCAGCCGCTATACATGTTCCGCCGAGACGATCACTCCCTGCATCGTCGTCGCTCTTGACATTTCGAAATTGAACGCTGTGATTCGCCAAGATCTCGATTTGAGCTGGCGAATCATCCAGGCGCTGGCCGAGCGGCAGTGCGCCATCGAGTTCGACGTGACCGGTCACCATTTCGGCCTGACCGGAACCCAGCGTGTGCTTGACTACCTTGTCGAGCTGGCTGGCGAGCTTCCCGGTCTGGCCGGCGAAAGCCCGGTCACGCTGAATGCCAGCAAGAAGATCATTGCTTCGCGAATTGGCATGACGCCGGAGAGCTTCTCACGGAGCCTCCGCCAGTTGATCGACAATGGCGTCATCGTCGTCGAGGGGCGCAATGTGCATATCCAGAACGCCACCTTGCTGAATACCGAAGTCGGCAACCCCGGCCAACGTCTTAGCTTTTGCCGCAGATCGCCAGCGTCCGGGGCCAGGTTTGGCCTGTCTCTGTCGCCCGGTGCACTGATCAATCTCTGCGGTCGTCCTCGTGTCCTGTCGCAGCGCATGGCTATGGCTTGGGCGCTGATCGGCCAGAATATTGTCCCGACCAAGGCTGGCGTCAAATTGCGCCAAGTGAAGACCCAGTTTGAGCGGACGCTGGATCGCTTGGGCGGCATCGGCCTGCCCGATCCGCTCGCTAACCGCCTGACCGCTGTGGTGGAGGTCTGGCCGCGCTATCGGGAGGCTTTGTTCGACACTGCCCCGGCGCTGGCTGGTGCCTCCCTGGTGCTGGAATTGAGCGAGGAGATTCTGGAAGCCATCGATCACCTGGCTCGCGATGCAGCGACTCATGCCGCTGTGCCGGCGGCGCACTACGTCAATCTTGCCGGCCGTAACCGGATGCTGTCGCAACGGATCGGCAAGTTCTTCCTGTTTCGGGAATGGGGGGTATGCAACGAAGCGATGCTGCAACGGATGGCAGACTCTTGGCGTGAATTTGAGGTCAATCTGGCCGAGTTGAAGCGAGGAGGGATGAGTGTTCCCGAACTGGCTGCCCAGCTCAAGGAGATTGCAGAGCAGTGGCAAAGATTCGAAAGTGTCCTGCTACCGAATCTCGCCAATGCAAGCAGGAGTCAGCATGCGCTGGCCGTCATCGCACAAGGTGAGCGTCTACTCCGCTATGTTGACACGACGGTCAAACTCTACGAGCGGCTGGCCAAGTGAGCAAAGCTCTTCCAGCCAGCCATCGATCGGAGCCAGCGCCAGATTGCTGACAACGATGACTTTCGAACTGGAGGGGTGTGGCAGCGCCGAGAAGGCGGGCGCCAAGGAGTCGGCGAGAAATCGCAAAACGCGAAGGTTACCAATTGCCTGGTGGCAAGCACCATCTGGTCGAGTGGTGGGTCGCGCGCCACATTGAATCAGCCGATGTGGAGCTCAACATGATCGGGCATGGCGAATCAAGACAAAATACAATCGTCGACGGCAGTCTGGATGGGGAGAAAAAGTTGGTGAAGCCGCTTAAACTCATTGCCCTTCTCTGGTCTTTGCCCATTGCCCTCCATGCGGCGGCCGATCTGCCACCCGGGAACTGCGCTGAGCCCCAGGCTGCGACGGATCTCTCGCAGTGCGACTTCTCCCGCAAAAAGCTGGCCGGCAAAGACCTGCATGGCGCGCGCTTGGCGGGCGCAAAGCTGGAAAGCACCGATTTCAGGAATGCCAACCTGACTGGCGCAGACTTGCGCGGCAGCAATGCCAAATGGGCCAACTTCACGGCAGCCAACCTGGCTGGCGCTGATCTGCGCGAGGCCGATCTGTTTCACGCAACCTTCGATGACGGCGACCTGAGCGGGGCGACACTCATCGGTGCCAATCTGTTCGGCTCGAACCTGATCGGCACCAAGGCGCCACTGGCAGACTTCTCGGGGGCATACCTGAAAGACGTCCTGATGGAAGGGATCGACCTCTCGGGCGGCTCGATCCGTGGCTGCTACGCCTTTCGCGGCGTGTTTTCCGGTGCGAAGCTGATCGGAGTCGATTTGTCCGGAGCCGACTTGACCGGCGCTGCCATGGAAAATGTTGACTTCACCAATGCCATGCTCAAGGAGACGCGACTCAAGGGCGCCACCCTGCGTCAGGCGATTTTCTTCAGGGCGGACATGCAAGGTGCCGACTTGACTAACGCCGATGTCTGGAACGCCAGTTTCGACCAGGCGCTCAACAGGACCGACTCGGTGCAGGAGGCACTCGTGGAACCGTTCGTCGCCAGGGAACGCAGATAGCGGGAGTCTTCCGGCTTACCCAAACGTGGCGCCTCCGGGGTGCCGAACACCACCTGAGATGTCACCGGCCTGCCAGACATCGCTGCACTTGGCCTCAATCAGCGTGTTTCCCCGCTTTTCGCATGCCCCCTGCCCACAGACCAACTAGCCACCTTTCGGTGCGAGACAGAATAATCAAACTGTCAAAGGCTCGATGCACACGGGGCCGTCGGTCGCCCCGCGGTTGAGTGCCGGGCTGACCTTGCGGACGCTCATCAACTCGCTGGCGCACGGTCCGATCATTGCCTGAAGCGACTCTTTGTCCGTATTTTCCGGATCGAGCCAAGCATCGTACTGCTCCGGACGCAGGATGGCCGGCATGCGATCATGGATTGGCGCCATGAGGTCATTTGCCGCAGTCGTGATGATGCAGGTGGTGACAATCGTCGTGCCGTCAGGTAACTTCCAGGCGGCGAGCAGGCCGGCGAAGGCAAAAAAACCGCCCGCATCGGCTGGTTGGATATACCAGGGTTGCTTGCGAACCTTGCCATCTTCGGCAACAGGCTGCCATTCATAAAAGCCGCTGGCCGGTATCAGACAGCGATGCCTGGCGAAGCTGTTGCGGAATGCCGGTTTCTCGGCAACGGTTTCTCCACGGGCATTGTTCAACCGGTTGCCGATGGCGGGATCCTCGGCCCACGACGGAATCAGTCCCCATCTGACCAATTGGCCAACCTGGCCGGTTCCCATCTTGTCACGGATGATCAGGACGCGACTTTGCGGGGCAATGTTGTAACGCGCGAAATACTCTGGACAGAATTGAAGCAAAAATGCTTCGCGCAGTCGTGATTGCGGGCCGTAGAGGGCGTAGCGTCCGCACATCGGGTGCTCAATTCTGAACTTTCCGCCAGCCCTTCGCCTCCATGCAGCCGTGCATCCGCCGCACGCTCTCGTCGGTGACCATGCCATCGACCCCGGAGTACGTCCGCTGCTTGCAGAATGTGACATCCTGGTCGTAGTCACCAGTCGCTGCGCCGCGCTTCTCCCAGTGCCAGTTCGGGAAGAAGGCGCAACCAGCAAGGCCGGCCAGCAGGATGATCGTGATTGGTGCTAGCGATCTCATGGCGAGGATTCTACCTTGAGCCGGGCCTAGCCACGACCTACATCAGGATCGCGAACAAGCTGCTGTAATCATCCTGCCACGGCCGGAACCCCGGCTTGTCGGCGAGCAGCTTGGCGTCCTCGAAACCTTCGTGGCAGTAAAAGGTGTCGTCCTGGGCGATCAGCGCCCAGCGGGAGCGGTAGATGCCGCGTTCGCGGTCACCGTCGTGGTCGACGATGCGCGCCGGCCGCTGCAAGTGGTCGGCGGCGGCCTTGATCACGGGACGCAGGTCCAGGAAACGGTTGGTGATGTGTACCGCGAGCACACCGTCCGGCTTCAGGTGGCGGAAATAGAGTTCAAAGGCCTGGCGGGTGAGAAGATGCACGGGCACCGAATCGCCCGAAAAGGCATCGACGATCAGCACGTCGAACAGTTGTGGCCGCTCGGTTTCGAGTTGCAGGCGGGCGTCGCCAAGGACGATATCGGTCTGTGCCCGGGTTTGCGCAAGGAAGCTGAAATGACTGCGGGCGACGTCAATCACCAGCGGGTCGATGTCGTAAAGCCGATAGTAGTCGCCGGCGCGGCCATAGGCGGCCAGCGTGCCGATGCCGATGCCGACGACCCCGACGCGCAATGGGCCGCTGCCGGCCTTGGCGAGCAGGGCCTTGCCGGCGCCGCCTTCGCTACTGTAGTAAGCGATGGGGGTCTGGGCCTTGTCAGCGGCGATGAACTGCCGTCCATGGACGATTTGGCCGTGCAACATGGTGCGGAACCCGGTTTCAGGGTTGCTATGGACAGTCAGTGTGCCGTAGAAGTTGCGCAGCAGGGCATCGGCGCCGCTGTTTTCCCCGACATGGTCGGCCACGCGCACTCCGGCCAGTGCGACGAGGACGACCACACAGCCGGCACCGGCTGCCAGTCGCCATCCCGGTCGTGTGGCGGGCAGCGTCGGGATGACGGCGATGGCGGCTACCAGCCCGGTGAGGACGATGGCGATCGACAACTCGTAGTGACTGTTGAAGAAATACGGTGCGATGACCCCGACGAAGAACCCGCCGAGAGCGCCGCCGACGGCAAGCATCAGGTAGTAAGTGGTGAGCTGCCCGGGATGTGGCTGATGGCGGGACAGTTCACCGTGGCAGACCATGCAGGCGACGAAGAAGGATGCGAGGTTGATCGCCATCGACACCTGGATCGAGAGTTCGGACACGCCCAGGGTTGGCAGCCAGGCGAGGGCGCCCAGGCCGACGACGAGCAGCGGCAGGTAGATGCTGCGCCGGTACCAGCCACGGCCTTCGAAGGCGAGGATGAAGGAAAGCAGATATAGGCCGAGCGGCGCAACCCAGAGCAACGGGATCGGCGCAATATTTTCGGTCAGGAAGCTGGTGTCGGCGACCATCAGGATTGACGGGCAAGCAGCCAGCGCGGCCCACAGGATGAGCTGGCGGCCGCTGATCGGCGGTACCTCGTCGTGGTGCTGGATCACGATGGGCTGGCTGTTGCGCCCGCGCCAGGCGAGCAGGCCGCAGGAGATGACGAAAGTGGCGAACAGTCCTGACCATGCCCAGGATTGCAGGCGCGTCGGCAATACCGGTTCGATGGCGAGCGGATAGGCAATCAGCGCCAGCATCGAACCGAAGTTGGAGAGCGCAAACAGCCGGTAGGGTATGTGGCCGGAACGTTCGCGCGCGAACCAAGCCTGCACCAGCGGGCCGGTGGTCGACAGCACGAAGTAGGGCAGGCCGATGGAGGCGAGAAGCAGCCCGAGGATGCGTAGCGTCGGGTTCTCGGCGCCGGTCGGCTTCCAGGCGTCACTCGGGGCGATCGGGATAACCAGCAGGCTGGCAAGCAGCAGGACAATGTGCAACTGACTCTGGCGGCGCGGGGAAAGGCGGGCGACGACCCAGTGCGAATACAGGTAGCCGAGCAGCAGGATCATCTGGAAGAACAGCATGCAGGTCGTCCACACCGATGCCGAGCCCCCGAACCACGGCAGGATCATCTTGCCGATCATCGGCTGAACCTGGAAGAGCAGGAAGGCGCTGAGAAATATCGTCAGCCCGTAGTGGAGGGTCAAACGCAGGTCGAATTTCATTGGAGATGCCGCTGGCGGGGTTGTTGTTCTGGATCCGGCGGGGGCGCGCCCAAGCCTGGTCCCGGAAATTGCCGCCCGGACTGGCGGCGCAAGGGCGCTATGTTAACAGAAGAACGCCCCGCGCACTGTCGGGCCTCGGGGTATCGCTACCGGCAGGCGAACCGGGTGGCTCGGGACTGGCCCTGATGGCGCCGCAACGGAACTCCCGGTGTGTCCCGGGAACGCTACGACTTCCTGCCGGCAATACCGGCATAGAAAGCCTGAATCAGGGGCATGTCGGCATCGATGTCGCCCGTTGTCGCAAACAGGGGGCCGATGCCGGCCAGCTTTTTCCCAAAATCCAGGTAGCCGAGGGCGATGGGCACGCAGGCGCCGTGAGCGATGTGGTAAAAGCCGGTCTTCCAGTGAGTGACCTTGCTGCGCGTCCCTTCGGGGGAAATGATCACGGTCAGGCGCTGATTGCGCTGAAATGCTTCGATCGTGCCCAGCACCAAGCTTCCGGAGCGTTCGCGGTTCACCGGAATCCCGCCCAGCCAGCGCATCAGTCCTCCGGCAAGCGGGGGGAAGAGGCTGGATTTGCCCATCCAGTAAACTTTCAGGCGCAAGGCAAAGCAAACCATCAGGGTTACCGGAAAATCCCAGTTGCTGGTATGCGGCGCGGCAATCAGTACGTATTTCGCTGCATCGGGTGCACAGCCTTCGACGCGCCATCCCAGCAAGCGCAATACAAGCCGCGACAATCCATGCATGAGGGTATTGATGATCGGGGTATCGAAGATGGTGAAATGCATCTGCTGTTCGTCCCGGGAGGGTCAGGCGGGAGTACGTGGCTGTTTCGGCATGTACAACGCAAGCTCGCCGTTTGCGGCGCAGGTGCCGCAAGACGTCCGACCTTGAGACAAAGAAGCGGCAGCGGAAGGTGCCGCCGCTTCTTTTACGGGCAGGCCCCAGGGATCAGCAATTGCCTTTCTTGGCCTGACCCGGCGGACAATGCCCGCCGCCCTGATGGGGAACTCCGTTGTTGCCGTGGCCGGTGTAGTATTTCTGGCCCTTCGGCCCGTTGTGCTGTTTCCAGTAGGCAGGTTCGCGCCAGTCGTAGCCGTCCCAGTAGTAGCCCCGGTCGTTGCGGCTGCCGAAGGTCACGGAGACACCAGGAGCCTCGACGCGCACACTGCCGAGATTGACGTTGATATCGCCGGCATGGACCAGCAAGGGAGCGCCAGCGAGCAATGCGGCAATCAGGAGTTTTTTCATATGCACTTTCCTCGGACGAGGCACCTGGCCCGATGGCCGAGGATGCCGTTAAATCAACAGCCAACCGGTGGATGATACGGGAATGAGCGAAATCCCGGAAGAGTTGGAGCGCTGGCGGACAAGGCGCCAGGGCGAGTTGACCTCGCCAGAAAGCTGGCTTGGGCTGGTCGGTCTGTTCTGGCTGGAACCGGTGAGGAACTGGGTGGGCAGCGCCGACGATGCGATCGTTCGGTTGCCGGGCAAGCCGGCCTGTCTTGGCGACCTGCGCCTTTACGGCGTTTGCCACCTGCCCGCTGCCGCCGCCCGAGATCTGGCTGCCGTTCGCCGTACCGGCGGGCGAGAAATGGCCTGGCGGCGGCTAGCCTGCCAAGGCCTTAGCACCTCTTGTGCCGGCCCTGGAAAATTCCGCTCGAGCGTCCGGCTGCGGCGATCGCGAATTCAGCGTCCTGCGCCGCGCCGAGCGCGACGTTCCACGAACGGTCGAAGCTGGCCGGCGCACCTGGCGCGATGGCCAGCGTTTCATGGACGAGGCAACCCGCCAGCAGCAGGGAAGAATGATGCACCCGAGAGTACGACGCAGTTCAAGCAGCCTGTTGTCTGTCTGCTTCATCGACCGGCCGGTCGTTGTGCTTCACCCTCGGCACGCAGTGCCTGGAGCACCTTCTGGCCGCCGCGCCCGTTCACCGGCTGGCCGAGCCGCGACTGCTCCAGCCTGACAGCGACGCGGCTCTTGTCGCCGAGCATGCCGTCGATCTCGCCGATCTCGTGACCGCGCGCCGCCAACAGCGTCTGCAGTTCGCGGCGCTCGGCGCGCGACAGTCCCGGGTCGTCGGTCGGCCACGGCGTGGCGAAGGGCAGCCCGCCGCGCAGGCGGTCGGAGAGATGGGCAATCGCCAGCCCGTAGCTCTCGGCGGCGTTGTAGCCGTAGATGACGTCGAAATTGCGCGTCGTCAGGAATGCCGGGCCGCGCGGCCCGGCCAGCATGAGCAGGCCGACGCGTTCGCTCGCAGGAAGAACGCTGGTGGTCAGCGGGCGGCCGTCGACCAACGTCAGGCCGGACGCTGCCCAGTCAGCGAGCGCGCGTTTGTGCGTGCGGCCGGCGAGGCCGCTGTCGAAACCGTTGGGCAGCCGTACTTCGACGCCCCACGGCAGTCCGCTCTGCCAGCCGCCTTTACGCAGGAAATTTGCTGTCGACGCCAGTGCGTCGTCGCTGTTGTCGACTAGGTCGCGGCGTCCGTCGCCGTCGAAATCGACTGCCAGGCGCTCGTAGGTGGCGGGCATGAACTGAGTATGGCCGAAGGCGCCGGCCCACGATCCGTTGAGACGGTCGGGCGCGATGTCGCCGCGCTGAAGAATGCGCAGGGCGGCATAGAACTCCCCCTGGAAATAGCTCTGGCGCCGGCCGAAACAGGAAAGCGTCCCCAGTGACTGGACCAGCGGGTACTTGCCGGTGATCCGCCCGTAGTTGCTCTCGACGCCCCAGACCGCGACCACGGTCGCCGGGTCGACGCCGTAGGTCGCCTGAATCCGTTGCAGAACATCGGCGTGGCGGGCGAGACCGGCCTTGCCGTCGGCGATCCGCTCGTCATCCACGAGTCCGGAAAGGTAGTCCCAGATCGGCAACTTGAACTCGGGCTGGTAGTTGAGCTTGTCGAGTATCGCAAAATCGGCCTGCACGCCCTCGGTGAAACGGCTGTAACTGTCGGGGCGGACGCCGCTGCGCTGCGCCACCGGTTGCAGGCGGGTCAGGCAGTTCGCAAATTCGGACTGTGATTGGGTCTGCGCCAGGGAAGGGCCACCGGCGAGCCCCAGCAGCGCGGCAACAGCGACGATGCCTGTCGCTTGGGGCAGGGAGTCCATCCACTGCCGAAAGAAGTGAGGGTCAGGCGAGTGCATCGAGCGCCTTGGCCAGGTTGTCGACGGTACGTTCCGGGTTGTGCAGCTTTTCCAGCCCGAACAGGCCGATGCGGAAGCTGCGGAAATCGGGTGGCTCGTCGCATTGCAGCGGCACGCCGGCCGCAGTCTGCAGACCGACAGCGAGGAATTTCTTGCCGCTCTGGATGTCCGGATCGGAGGTGTAGCTGACAACGACACCGGGCGCCTTGAAGCCTTCGGCGGCGACGCTCGGATAGCCGTGGCTCTCAAGTGCCTCGCGCACGCGGCGGCCGAGCTCCTGCTGCTCGTGGCAGACCCGGGCGAAACCGTAGGCTTCGGTTTCCAGCATGACGTCGCGCATCGCCGCCAGCGCATCGGTCGGCATCGTCGCGTGGTAAGCGTGACCGCCGCTCTCGAAGGACTCCATGATCTGCAGCCACTTCTTGAGGTCGCAGGCGAAGCTGCTGCTGGTGGTCGCGTCGATCCGGGCGCGGGCGCGCTCGCCGAGACCGATCAAGGCGCAGCACGGCGAAGCGCTCCAGCCTTTCTGCGGGGCACTGATCAGCACGTCGACATTGCTTGCGACCATGTCGACCCAGACCGTGCCGGAGGCGACGCAATCGAGGACGAACAGGCCGTCGACCGCGCGCACCGCAGCACCGACCGCATTCAGGTAATCGTCGGGCAGGATCATCCCCGAGGCAGTCTCGACGTGCGGCGCAAAGACGACTGCGGGCCGCTGTTCGTGGATTATCGCGACGACTTCGGCAAGTGGCGGCGGCGCGAACGGTGCCTGCGCACCGCGGGCGACCTGGCGTGCCTTGAGCACGATGCTTTCCGACGGAATTTTCCCCATCTCGAAAATCTGCGTCCAGCGGAAGCTGAACCAGCCATTGCGGATAATCAGGACTTTCTTTTCGGTCGCGAACTGGCGCGCGACAGCTTCCATGCCAAAGGTGCCGCTGCCGGGGACGACGACCGCGGCCTGGGCGTTGTAGACGCGCTTCAGGATGCGCGAGATGTCCTTCATCACGGCCTGGAAGCGCTGTGACATGTGGTTTAGCGCACGGTCGGTATAGACCACCGAGTATTCGAGCAGGCCTTGGGGGTCAACATTGGGTAGCAGGGCGGACAATGGTCTCTCCGGATTGGTAAATGGGTTGTGCGGGACACCAGCCGAGCTTACCGGCTTGCTGGTTGTCAGCCGCACATTCTATAGGGACGGCGCTTCCGCGGTCGACACGAAAGAAGCGCCAGATTTCAGCGGTCCTCACCTTCTGACCCTGCCAGGTCAGCCAGCCGAGCGCGAGCAGTTTGACCCAGCTACTTGACCGGATTGCCGACGCCGGCGGGGCAGGCTCAACGGGCGATGCCTGGACGCTCCTGGCAGGTGACAGGGAGAGGCGAAAAGCCCGAAAAATGTGGGGCAACGGGGTTCAGGTGATTGAATCGAGGAGCATACAAGGAGTACCATGGAAGGCATAGCACAACAACGATTCGACGTAGAAATTTTTGCCACGAAAAACACATTTCACCGGGGAGAAATTGATGGACAAGAGTACCAAACCACCTGCATCGGACGCCGACAGCAAGACGACGGTTGCAGCAAAGCCCGTCGCGAGCGCCAGTTCCGCGACCACCAAGAAATCCGTACCCCGGGCACGCGCACTTGCCTTGCCCCGCGTAGGGCAGACGCGTAGGGCCGCGGCCGGCGATGTTGCGCCGGCACACACCCCCGCGGCGATGGAGGCCTATGACGTTGCCGAGGCTGCCAGTTCGGCGGTCGAGCAGAAGTCTGTCGCTCTTAAAGACATCATTGCGCATTCTCCTCCCGGAGATGCGGTCGCGCTGGCCAAGTCGCTGGAAGCCATCATGACCGGCGCGTCGCCCGATGACGCGGTGGCGTTGCGCAAGGCGCTGCTTGGCAAGGAGGATGCGCCGGCATGGAAGCTGCCGACCAGCCCCGACGACGAACTGGCAAGCGGTTGGCGGGACAACAACTCCTACCCCTATCGCAACCTGATGTCGCGCAAGGCGTACGAGAAGCAGAAATACCGTCTGCAGGTCGAACTGGTCAAGTTGCAGAACTGGGTCAAGGAAACCGGCCAACGGATGGTCATCATCTTCGAGGGGCGTGACGCAGCGGGCAAGGGCGGCGCCATCAAGCGCTTTACCGAGAACCTCAATCCGCGTGGCGGGCGCGTGGTCGCGCTGGAGAAGCCGACGACGGAGGAGCGCGGCCAGTGGTACTTCCAGCGCTATGTGAAGCACCTGCCAACCGCCGGCGAGATCATTTTCATGGATCGATCGTGGTACAACCGCGGCGGTGTCGAGCGCGTGATGGGCTTCTGCACCGAGGACGATTACCGCGAGTTCATGCGCCAGACGCCGGAAGTCGAACGCACCCTGGTGCGCAGCGGCATTCACCTGATCAAGTTCTGGTTCTCGGTGAGTCGCAAGGAACAGCGTCGCCGCTTCAAGGAGCGCGAGGTTCACCCGCTCAAGCAATGGAAGCTGTCGCCGATCGACCTGGCTTCGCTCGACAAGTGGGACGACTACACCAAAGCCAAGGAGGCGATGTTCTTCCATACCGATACCGCTGAAGCGCCGTGGACAGTGGTCAAGTCCGATTGCAAGAAGCGTGCGCGTCTCAACGCCATGCGTTTCGTCCTGCACAAGATAGATTATGCAGGCAAGGACGTTGACGCCATCGGGCCCATCGATCCGCTGCTGGTCGGGCGTCCGCACGTCGTCTACGAACCGGGTGCAAGTTCGCAGGTTGAACACAAGGCTATCCTCTGAACTTGAACGAAATCAGGGGCCAGCAAGGGGTGCGGCAAGTGCCCCTTGCTTTCGCGCTGCTGTCTTTTTAGGTTCCCTCGGTTTTTCGTCTGTCAAAGGGCGGTGTTCATGATACGGGTGTCTCGTGATGCTGCCACCTGATCCAGTTCTCCAGAAACTGAACTGGTTGGTCGACGAACTTGTCGGTGGGTGTCCGGGATGTTGAGTGCGGTCGGGATATGGCATGCTAGAATCACGCACTGGATCAGCTTGAGGAATGCAGCCAAATGGGTGACGTAAATACGAGCTACGTGTCCGACCACACGAAATGGATCGACGAGCAACTGAAGAAACACCCGGAGTGGGTCGAAGACCAGAAGGTCGGCCGCGCACTGTGGTGGGACAAGAAGCAGGATGTCCAGACTACGGAGCGTAATGCCGACTCGAAGGTGCCGCAAAAACCGTATCCCTACGACGTGAACTTCTACAGCGAGTAGGCTTGCCCGGCGGGTTCGTGCAGACGGCCAGTCGCTGACTGGCCGTTTCGTTTCCGGCAGGTCTCTGCGCCTGCGCCGGGAAATAGCTGACAAATTCAGTCGAGTATTCTAGAATTCGCCCTGTTAACGACAGGGGAATACGCTTTCATGTTCCAGCATCTGCGTGAGGATATTCGGGCGGTCTTCGACCGCGATCCGGCGGCGCGCTCGTTCTGGGAGGTGCTGACCTGCTATCCGGGCATTCATGCCCTGATCATGCACCGCCTGGCGCACTGGCTCTGGGGTCATCGCTTGCGCTGGCTGGCGCGTTTTGTCGCGCACATTTCGCGTTTTCTGACCGGTATCGAAATTCATCCGGGCGCCACGATCGGTCAACGTTTCTTCATCGACCACGGCATGGGCGTCGTGATCGGCGAGACTGCGCTGATCGGCGATGACGTCACGCTTTATCACGGCGTAACGCTGGGTGGCACTTCCTGGAACAAGGGCAAGCGCCATCCGACGCTGGAAGACGGCGTGGTGATCGGGGCGGGGGCGAAGGTTCTCGGGCCGATCACCATCGCCGCGGGAGCCAAGGTTGGCTCGAACGCCGTGGTGACCAAGGCGGTGCCGGCGGGCGCGACAGCGGTCGGCAACCCGGCGCGAGTCCTCGATCACTCGGAGGAAGGCCGGCAACGTGAGGTGCAGGCTGAAAGATTGGGTTTTTCCGCCTATGCGGTCGGGCGCGATCAGGATGATCCACTGGCCAAGGCGATACATGGTCTGCTCGACCACGCCGCCGAGACCGACCGCCGCCTGGCCTCGCTGCTGCGCGAACTGGAAGAAGCGGGGATCAGGTGCGACGAGGACGTGCAGCCGGCTGACCGCTTCGACCCCAAATACCTGGGCAAAATTGTTGACTAATTTGATCAGGTATATATAGTCGACTGCAATAGTAGGTTAATTGCGAAAGGTACAAGATGCGACTCACGACAAAGGGACGTTTTGCGGTGACTGCCATGATGGATCTCGCGCTGCGTGGCCAGGATGGCCCCGTGGCCCTGGCCGGGGTCAGCGAGCGGCAGAAGATATCGCTCTCCTACCTCGAACAGCTATTCGGCAAGCTGCGTCGGGACAAACTCGTCGATAGCGTGCGCGGACCCGGCGGCGGCTACTGCATTGCCAGGCCGCTCGCCATGGTGACGGTGGCCGATATCATCCGTGCCGTCGACGAACCGCTCGACGCGACCCAGTGTGGCGGTCGCGAGAATTGTCTCGACGATCAGCGATGCATGACGCACGATCTGTGGTCCTCGCTGAATACCCGAATGTACGATTATCTGGCGTCGGTGACGCTTGCCGATCTCGTTGTTCGCCAGCGTGAAAAGGAGGCGAAAGCGGGCGTCGTGTCGGTTATCGCGGACCGGCGGGCCGGTCCGCATCCCCGGTCACGGTCCGTGCGCGAAAAGGTGGCCGCGGTTATCTGAGCAGCGCCATGTTCAATCCCGTCTATCTCGACCACAACGCCACGACGCCGCTTGATCCGGCGGTGCTGGCGGCCATGCTGCCGTGGCTGGAAAGCCGCTTCGGCAACGCCTCCAGTCGCCACGACTACGGCCGTGCGGCGCGGAGGGCGGTCGACGAGGCACGGCAGCGGGTCGCAGCAGCGGTCAACGCGCATCCGACCGAAGTGGTATTCACCAGCGGCGGCAGCGAGGCCAACAATCTCTTTGTCAAGGGGGCTGCGGCATGTGTCCGGCCGGGCGTGATTGCGGTCGGGGCGACCGAGCATCCTTGCGTGCTCAAGCCGGCGGCTCAAATGCTACGCGTTGGCTGGCAGATCGAGACGGTTGCGGTCGACGCCTCGGGGATGGTCAATTTCGACTCATTTTCACGGATTCTGGCGGTTCGCCCGCGGCTGTGGTCGATCATGACGGCCAACAACGAAACCGGGGTCATCCAGGACATTCCGCGCCTAGCGACAGCGGCCAGGGCTGCTGGCGGCTGGTTTCACAGCGACGCGGTGCAGGCCCTGGGCAAGCTGCCGCTCGACTTCCGGGCGCTCAATGCAGCCGGTGTCCACGCCCTGACCCTCTCGGCGCACAAGGCCAGCGGGCCAAAGGGTGCTGCGGCGCTGATTCTCGACAAGCGTGTCGAACTGCAACCGCTGATCGCTGGCGGCGGTCATGAGCGCGGGCTGCGTTCCGGCACCGAGAACGTCCCGGCGATTGTCGGTTTCGGCGTGGCGGCGGAACTTGCGGCAGAACGCGTTGCCGAACTGCCGCAACGTCTCGAATGGCTGCGGGAGCGGCTCGAAAACGGATTGTCAGGACTTGGCGCAAGGATTTTCGCTGCTGCCGCAGAGCGTCTGCCCAATACGACCTATTTCGCCGTACCCGATGTCGATGGCGAAACGCTGGTTGGCAAACTTGACCGTGCTGGCTTTGCGGTGGCAAGCGGGGCGGCCTGCTCCAGCGCCAACCCGGAACCGTCGCATGTGCTGCAGGCGATGGGCGTGACGCCGGAAATTGCCCGTTGCGCGGTCCGGGTCAGTCTGGGCGCCGGCAATAGCGAGGCGGAAATCGACGACTTCATCAATGCCTTGCAGGTTACGGTCGGACGCCTGCAGGGACTGACGGCAGTGCCCGTCTGAATCAATCCGACTGACTTTCCACACAAGCGAGAAGCAAGATGAAACTCCCCATCTACCTGGATTATTCGGCAACCACCCCGGTCGACCCGCGTGTCGCGGAAAGGATGATTCCTTACCTGTGCGAGCATTTCGGCAACGCGGCTTCGCGTTCGCACAGCTTCGGCTGGGTCGCCGACGCAGCGGTCGAGGAGGCGCGTGAACAGGTTGCGGCGCTGGTCAATGCCGATCCCAAGGAAATCGTCTGGACGTCCGGCGCCACAGAATCCAACAATCTTGCCATCAAGGGCGCCTGCAACTTCTACGCCGGCAGCAAGGGCAAGCACATCATCACGGTGCAGACCGAGCACAAGGCTGTGCTCGACACGGTCCGCGAAATGGAGCGCCAGGGTTTCGAGGCAACCTACCTTGACGTTCAGGGTACCGGCCTGATCGATCTTAAAGCCTTCAAGGCGGCGATCCGCCCGGATACGGTGTTGGCCTCGGTGATGTTCGTCAATAACGAAATCGGCGTCATCCAGCCGATCGCCGAACTGGGTGAAATCTGTCGCGAGAGGGGCGTGATCTTCCACGTCGATGCCGCGCAGGCGACCGGCAAGGTCGCCATCGACCTGCAGAAGCTGAAAGTCGACCTGATGAGTTTCTGCGCTCACAAGACCTATGGCCCCAAGGGCATCGGTGCCCTGTATGTGCAACGCAAGCCGCGCATTCGCCTCGAAGCGCAGATGCATGGCGGCGGTCATGAGCGCGGTTTCCGCTCCGGCACGCTGGCGACTCACCAGATCGTCGGCATGGGCGAGGCCTTCCGCCTCGCACAGGTCGAGATGGTCGAGGAAAACCGGCGCATCCGCACACTGCGCGACAAGTTGTTGCAGGGCCTGCAGGATATCGAGGCGACCTACGTCAATGGCGATCTCGAACAGCGGGTCGCGCACAACCTGAACATCAGCTTCGCCTACGTCGAAGGCGAGTCGATGATCATGGCGATCAAGGATCTGGCCGTCTCGTCAGGCTCGGCCTGTACCTCGGCCAGCCTGGAACCGTCGTATGTCCTGCGCGCCCTCGGGCGCAACGACGAGCTGGCGCACAGCTCAATCCGCTTTACCATCGGCCGGTTCACGACGGAAGACGAGATTGATTATGCAATCCAACTGTTACACAAGAAAGTTGGCAAGTTGCGCGAACTTTCACCGCTTTGGGAAATGGTCCAGGACGGCATCGATCTCGATACTGTCCAGTGGGCCGCGCATTAAGGAGAAACAACATGAGCTATAGTATAAAAGTCATTGATCATTATGAGAATCCACGTAACGTCGGTTCCTTTGACAAGGAAGATGACGGGGTCGGGACCGGCATGGTTGGCGCGCCGGCCTGCGGCGATGTGATGAAGCTGCAGATCAAGGTCAGCAAGTCTGGCGTCATCGAGGATGCCAAGTTCAAGACCTACGGCTGTGGTTCCGCAATCGCCTCTTCTTCGCTGGTGACCGAATGGGTCAAGGGCAAGACGGTCGATCAGGCGCTGACCATCAAGAACACCGAAATTGCCGAGGAGCTGGCCCTGCCGCCGGTTAAAATCCATTGTTCGATCCTAGCCGAAGACGCCATCAAGGCGGCGGTGGCCGATTACAAAAAGAAGCACGGAGAATAAGCATGGCAGTCAGCTTGAGCGACAAGGCGGCCAAACACGTCGCCAACTATCTGACCAAGCGCGGCAAAGGGATTGGCCTGCGCCTCGGCGTCAGGACCACCGGCTGTTCCGGCATGGCCTACAAGCTGGAATTTGTTGACGCGGTCAGTCCCGAGGATCTGGTGTTCGAGAGCAATGGCGTCAAGGTCGTCGTCGATCCGAAGAGCTTGCCGTATCTTGACGGGATGGAACTGGACTACGCCCGTGAAGGCCTGAACGAGGGCTTCCAGTTCAACAATCCGAATGTCAAGGATCAGTGCGGCTGCGGCGAGTCGTTCAACGTGTGATGGATGTACGCGTCGACCACTTCGCCTTGTTCGGACTGGATCGTGGCTTCGGGCTCGATCTGTCGGATCTCGATTCCCGCTACCGCGACGTCCAGGCGCAGGTTCATCCGGATCGCTTTGCCAATGCCGGCGACGCGGAGCGGCGTTTGTCGATGCAGTGGGCAACCCACGCCAACGAGGCCTACGAAACGCTGAAGAAGCCGCTGGAGCGCGCGCGTTACCTGTTGCACCTGGCCGGGCACGATATCCAGGCGGAGAACAACACGTCGCTGCCGGCCGATTTTCTGATGGAGCAGATGGAATGGCGCGAAGCGGTCATGGAAGCGCGCAACGGCGGCGACCATCATGAACTCGAGCGCCTGCACAATCGGCTGCGCGCCGAACTCAAGGGACGGTACAGTGAGTTGGGCCGACTTCTTGACGACACCGGCGATCTCGCGGCAGCAACGGATCGTGTCCGCCGCCTGATGTTTCTTGAAAAGCTCCTGCATGAAATCGACGACGCGCTGGCGTCGCTGGAAGAATAGCCATGGCCTTGTTTCAAATTGCCGAGCCCGGCGAGTCGGTGGCACCGCACCAGCACAAACTGGCAGTCGGCATCGATCTCGGCACGACAAATTCACTGGTGGCGACGGTACGCAGCGGCATCGCCGTGGTCATCAACGACGAACAGGGGCGGCCACTGCTGCCATCGATTGTCCGCTACCAGGCCAACGGCGTGACCGAGGTCGGCTATGCGGCTCAGACCCGGCAGGCGGTTGACCCCAGGAATACCATCGTTTCCGTCAAGCGCTTCATGGGCCGCGGGCTGAAAGATGTCGCGCACGTCGAATCGATGCCCTACGACTTCGTCGAGGCGACGGGCATGGTCAAGATCCGGACCGTGGCCGGAGTCAAAAGCCCTGTCGAGATCTCGGCCGAGATCCTCAAGAGCCTGCGCGCGCGCGCCGAGGTTGCGCTGGGTGGCGAACTGGTCGGCGCGGTCATTACCGTGCCTGCGTATTTCGACGACGCCCAGCGTCAGGCGACCAAGGATGCCGCCCGCCTTGCCGGCCTCAATGTGTTGCGCCTGCTCAACGAACCGACAGCGGCCGCCATTGCCTACGGACTGGAGAATGCTTCTGAGGGCATTTATGCAGTCTACGACCTCGGGGGTGGCACCTTCGACATTTCCATCCTCAGGTTGACCCGGGGCGTTTTCGAGGTGATGTCCACCGGCGGTGATTCGGCGCTGGGTGGGGATGATTTCGACCATCGCATCTTCTGCTGGGCGATCGAGCAGGCGAGGCTGCAGCCGCTGTCGCCCGAGGATGGGCGTCTGCTGATGATGCGCTGCCGCGAAGCCAAGGAATTCCTGACCATAAACCCCGAAGCGCCGATCACCGCGCGCCTGTCGACCGGTGAAATGGTCGAACTGAAGCTGGATGTCGCGACTTTTGCCGAAATCGCCCGGACGCTGATCTCCAAGACCATACAGCCGGTCAAGAAAGCGCTGCGCGATGCCGGTTTGCGCGCGGAGGACGTCAAGGGAGTGGTCATGGTCGGCGGCGCGACGCGCATGCCCCAGGTTCAGAAGGCGGTGGGCGACTTCTTCCGCCAGGAGCCGCTGACCAATCTCGATCCCGACAAGGTCGTCGCCCTCGGCGCGGCGACCCAGGCCAACCTGCTGGTCGGCAACAAGACCGGCAAGGATGACTGGCTGCTGCTCGACGTGATTCCGCTGTCGCTCGGGCTGGAAATGATGGGCGGGCTGACCGAAAAGGTGATCCCGCGCAATTCGACGATCCCGACGGCGCGCGCCCAGGAATTCACAACGTTCAAGGATGGCCAGACGGCGATGGCGATCCACGTCGTTCAGGGCGAACGCGAACTGGTCAGCGACTGCCGTTCGCTGGCGCGCTTCGAGCTGCGCGGCATTCCACCGATGGCGGCGGGTGCGGCGCGCATCCGCGTCACCTTTCAGGTCGACGCCGATGGCCTGCTGTCGGTTGCTGCGCGCGAACAGACGACCGGCGTCGAAGCCAGCGTCATCGTCAAGCCGTCGTATGGCCTGTCGGACGACGAAATCGCCGGCATGCTCAAGGACTCGATGGAGCACGCCAAGGAGGACGCGTTGGCGCGGGCACTCAAGGAAGCACAGGTTGAGGCCCAGCGCATGATTGAAGCCACCGAGGCAGCGCTCCGGGACGACCGCCACCTGCTGAACGATGCCGAAGCGGCGAGGATCGTGGCGAGCATCGAGAAACTTCGCGAGACCGTGGTCGGCGACAACCGGCGCCAGATCAACCTGGCGATGGATGATCTCGGGTTCGAAACGCAGGAGTTTGCCCACCGCCGCATGAACCAGAGCGTCAATCGCGCGCTGGCCGGGCGCAAGATCGCCGATCTGAGAATGGGAGAAGAGGCATGACGCAACTGATCGTTCTGCCACATGTCGAAAACTGCCCCGACGGCGCCGTCATCGACGCGAAAGAGGGCAAGTCCATCTGCGAGAACCTGCTTGAGAATGGCATCGAACTTGAACACGCCTGCGAGATGTCCTGTGCCTGCACGACCTGTCACGTCATCGTGCGCGAGGGTTTCAACTCGTTGGACCCGGCCGAGGAAGAGGAAGAGGACCTCCTCGACAAGGCGTGGGGCCTCGAACCGAATTCTCGTCTCGGCTGCCAGGCGCTGGTGCGGTCGACCCCGCTGGTGGTCGAAATCCCAAAGTACAGCATCAACATGGCGAAGGAGGGCCACCGCAAATGAAATGGACTGACATCAGCGATATCGCGATCGAATTGAGCGAAGCGCACCCGGACAAGGATCCGCTGAAGGTCAATTTCGTCGATCTGCGCGACTGGGTGATGGCACTGGAGGACTTCGACGACGATCCGAAGCACTGTGGCGAGAAAATTCTTGAGGCGATCCAGCAGGCCTGGATCGACGAGGTGTCATGAAGGCGCGCGATCTTCCGGGGCGCGGCAGCCAGCTCAACGTACTCGGCGGGCCGCTACTGACCTGCAGCGACCGGCCGCTGACCGGATTTTTCCGCGACGGTTGCTGCAACACGTCGGAGGAAGATCTCGGCAGCCACACCGTTTGTGTCGTGCTGACCGCCGAATTCCTCGAATTCTCCAAGGCGCGCGGCAACGACCTGTCGACCCCGCGTCCCGAGTTCGATTTCCCGGGCCTCGAGCCGGGCCAGCGCTGGTGCCTCTGTGCAGCCCGCTGGGTTGAAGCGTTCAAGGCCGGCAAGGCGCCGCGTGTGGTGCTCAATTCGACAAACCAGGGGGCACTGGAAGTGGTACCGTTGCAAGCGCTAAAGCAATTCGCCGTCGACATGCACTGAGTTGGGCGGCGCGAATCCTCGCAACCATAAGATGCCGGGCTACGGCTTTGACAACGGAGATTGCTGACCATGAACCGTCTGATTCGTGCTGCTACGGCAATCCTGATGTTGCAGCTGACGGCAGCACATTCCCAGGCAGAAGAAACACGCTACCGTGGCCTCTGCGACGCTTCCGCTGCTGTTGCGCTCGGTCCAAAGCACTTCGTGGTTGCCGATGACGATCACCATATGCTGACGATCTACCAACGCGGAAAACCCGAAGCCGTGACCTGTGTCGATCTGATCAAGGACAGTGGCGAATGCTTGCGCAGCGGCAAACCGACGAAGTCGGATATCGAAGGTGCGGCGCGGATCGACGACCGCATCTACTGGATATCCTCACACTCCGCCAACTCTGACGGCAAGTTCAAGAAAACGCGGCGGCAGTTCTTTGCCACCGACGTACTCGAGAGCGCAGCCGGACCGACGGTCAGTGCGGCCACGCCGCCGTACACGGGTCTTATCGAAGCCCTCGTCGCCGATCCGCGTTTCGCCGATCTCCGCCTGGCCAGTGAGGCCGGAAAGGGCCCGGAAGAGCCGGGCGGCCTCAACATCGAAGGGCTTGCGGCGACGCCGGACAAGGAACTCCTGATCGGCTTCCGGAATCCGCTGTCCAACCACAGGGTGGCCTCCAGACGCAAGGCGCTGCTGGTGCCCTTCAAGAACCCGGCTGATGTGCTCAAAACGGCAGCGCCGGTTTTCGGCGACCCGATCGCCCTGGATCTCGGTGGGCTCGGTATTCGCAGCATCGAACTTGTCGGTTCGCAGTTCGCGATCGTCGCCGGACCTTTTGGCCCGAAAAGCCGCGTCCAAGGCTTTGTCCTCTACACTTGGTCAGGCAAGGCGGCCGACGCGCCACGGCGGGTCAAGGGTGTCGACTTCGGCAGCATGCACCCTGAGGCACTGTTCGCGACTGGCGGCAAGAACGGGATCTATGTGCTCAGCGACGATGGAGACGACTGCCCGGCAGACAAATCATTTCGTGGCATGGCGCTGACCTTGCCCGACCCGGACAAACGTCCATGATCATCGCGGCTGCGCCACGCGCCTTGCCGGACGACAAGCGAATGGCCACCGGTTTCGCTGTCAACGATGGCGGTGGTATCTTTTTCTCAAGAATTAGTGAGGAGGCGCAAGAATGTCAGCACTGAGCGAAAACTGCCATCATGATCGTGCAACGGTCGATGGCGAACACCGGATGCAGATCGAACTGATCGACGCATTGCAGGCAACTTTGCGCCACCCCACGGGGGCGACGCCGGGCCCGACTGCGCTCATGGACCAATTGCAGTCCTTCTGCGCAGCGCATTTCATGTCGGAAGAATTGCTCATGCGCTTCTGCGCCTACCCGGAGCTTGACGACCACATCGCCGACCATGAGCGCACGCTGGAGACGCTCGCCGGCATCGCGTTGAACCAGCCTGCGGATCCGGTCGCCGCCGAGGCAAGCCTTTCTGAAATCAAGGGATTTCTGACCGCACACATTCGCACTCGGGACCTTGCCTTCACCGAGTATTTTCGGCGCTGGTCTGAAGTCGGGAGTGCCGATCGGTTGGTGGACTGACGCAGGCGAGCCCGGACTCTTGGCGCCCCCTGCGCTCTCCCGCAATTTTGAATTTCCTGTCGGGGAGAGGAAGGCGCGGTGCAGGCAATTGCCGCGGTCAACGGCAGAGAAAGCCGGATTTTGCTGTCGGCCCCACCTGGATCTGGCTCAAGTGCCGGTGAAAACCGGTTTCCGCTTTTCCTTGAAGGCGAGAATCCCTTCCTTGTAGTCGTTGCTGTCGTAGACCAGGCGGCGCAAGCCCTGAATTCGCTCGAAGCCCTGCGGAGTCATCGGATGGGCGCCGGCCAGAATACGCAGTTGGTCCTTCATTACGGAAATCGACAAGGGGGCATTGTGCGTGATTCCCCGTGCCATCTCGTAAGTAAACTCCTCGATTTGCGGGTTGTCGACGACATAGTTGATCATGCCTACCTGTTCGGCGCGCTGGGCGCTGACCGGTTTGGCGGTGAAAGTCATTTCCTTGACCAGGCGATAGGGCGCCGCGTTGAAGAAAGTCAGCACGCCGCTGACGTTATACGGCACCCCAAGCCGTGAGGGCGTGACGGCGAAAGTGGTGCTTGGTGAGGCAATGATCAGGTCGCAAGCGAATATCGTTTCGCAGGCGCCGCCCCACACCGATCCTTCGATCATGGCAATCACTGGTGCTGGAAAGATCTCGATTTCGCGGATCAGGGAGCGCAGCGGATCGTCCCAGCCCAATGGATCGCGCCCGTCCACCGGCAGTTCCCAGACATCATGTCCGGCCGACCAGACTTTCACCCCCGGTTTGGCGCGCAGCACGACAACGCGTGCCTTGTTGCGCCGACAATCATTCAACGCCGAAATAACCCCGTCAACCAGCTCGGTCGACAGTGCATTGAGTTTTTCCTTGTGATTGAGTGTGATGGTGCCGATGTGATCGGTAATTTCCAACTGAACGATGTCCATGTTTCTTCTCCTGGGCCTGCGGTAAATGAGTGCGCCGTCGCGGTGGTTTGTGATCCCGCAATCGACACCGCCGTACGAACCATATAGTCGGATGGCGAGATTCATGAATAACGGATTCTACGTACCGGTTACGTTGACCGAATCCCGGCGTCGCAAGCAGGCAGAACCGAGATCGACAGCGGAACGTGGCCGGCCGCTACCGACCCCTCGCTGTGAGGTTCCCTCAGTTTTTCGTCTGCCAACGAGTGGGTTTCATGCTACCAGTTT
>JBEOKN010000097.1:0-44320 GCA_040275885.1 Azonexus sp.
ATTATACAATGGGCGCATGCTGACGATCGAAGACCACCGCCGCGACAGTGCCGGACTGCGTCATGTCTATCCTGTGGTGTCGCGTCGTGCCGGTGGTGTTTCGGTGGGCATCAACCTCAATGTCAACAATGCCTGCAACTGGGCCTGCGTCTATTGCCAGGTCGAGAACCTGACTCGCGGCGGTCCCCCGCCGATCGATCTCGAAGTTCTCGAACGGGAACTGGCGGGCTTTCTTGAAGATGCGCTGACGGGCGATTTCATGTCGCGCGAGGTGCCTGCCGAGGACCGTCGTCTGGTAGACGTGGCATTTTCCGGGAATGGCGAACCGACCAGCGCCGCCGAATTTCCCGAGGCGGTCCTGCGGGTGGGGCGCATCCTGGAGCGGCACGGGCTGGCAGGCAAACTGCCGGTGCGCCTGATCACCAACGGCAGCCTGTTGTATCGCCAGGCAGTGCAGGATGGCATTGGTGCACTGGGTGAAATGGGCGGCGAAGTCTGGTTCAAGGTCGACCGCGGGACGACCGCCGAGGTCAAGGCGATCAATGGCGTCCCGATGGACGCGCAGCAGGTTCGCCGCAATCTGGCGCGATGCGCGGCGCTGGCCACGACCTGGGTTCAGACCTGCTGGTTCGCGGTGGACGGCGTGGCGCCTGATGCTGCCGCCCGCGAAGCCTATTGCGATCTGCTCGGACCGGTGGCAACCGGTCTTGCCGGGATCCACCTTTACGGACTGGCGCGGCCGTCGATGCAGGCAGATGCCCCGCGCCTGCAACGGCTGGGCGCGAATGAACTGGAGAGGTTCGCGGCGGAGATCCGGGAAAAAACGGGTCTCCTGGTTTCGGTATCGCCGTGATGGGCGCGTTGGCCCCGAAACGGACTCCGCCGAGCGCGACCGGCGGCCTTTTCAGACCCCCTTCTTGCCCTTGCCGTGTGCCGATTTCTTGAGTGACTTGTACATCTCGGGTTCCTTGGACTTGAGGTACTCGACGACATCCCAGTCATCCCGGGTGATAGAGGTGATGTCGATTCCTTCGACGTGCACCAGGCGCAACAGTTCGCGCACCGGTCTTGGCATGTTGCGGCCACTCTCGTAGCGGGAACCGCCGCTCTGGGTCACGCCAAGCGTCGACCAGAATTGTTGCTGATTGAGCCCGAGTTTGCGACGAATTTCCCGGGCATCAATTGCTTCCGGAGTTTTTACGTTTGCCATCATTAGATCTCCACTTCGTCAGCGTTCGCGAAATACCCAAGCATCCTGACGATCTATGCCTAAGGTCATACTGGGGATTATATTGGCCAATATGACATCGGACAAGTGCCAATGCCATAAAGTTTCCCCGCATTGAGCCGCGCACACCTGGCATGCAGTTTTCAGCCCCGGATTCTCAGGTGTCGGTGAAGTTGCCATTCCCAGTGCTTCCCCAAACCGGCGGGATGCACTAAGATCATTGGCCAGACAATCCAAACTTCCCGGAGAAACGTCATGCAGGTCAGGGAGATCATCAATCTCAAGGGCGGCACCCTGTTTACCGCAACGCCCAAGCAACTGCTTGGCGAAGCCATTGACGCCATGGCGGACTTCGATGTCGGTTCGCTGGTGGTCATGGAGTCCGGCAAGATGGCCGGCATGCTGACTTTCCGCGAAGTTCTGCAGGCGCTCAAGGCCCATCACTCCTGTCCGGTCGGCGTGACGGTCGGCGACGTCATGGTCCGGGATCCGGTCACCGTCTTTCCCGATATGGAGGTCGATGACCTGCGCCGGTTGATGATCGAAAGGCATTCGCGCTACCTGCCGGTCATGGATGGCGGCACGCTGATGGGGGTCATCTCCTTCCTCGATGTCGCCAAGGCCGTTCTCGAAGAGCAGAGCTTCGAGAACAAGATGCTCAAGAATTACATCAAGAACTGGCCTGAAGCGTCGCAGATCTGATCGCGGCAAACTGGCGACAAGAAAGGCGGCCGTGGCCGCCTTCTGCCTCTCCGGCTAACGACTGTCCCAGCCATAGTGTTTGCTGCGTTGCCAGCGGTTATCCGCCTGCTGCCGGGGATTGCTGGCAGGCTGGGTTGCCCTGCCGCGAGCTGGCGGCCTGATCGAGGGACCGCTTGCGGTCGACGGCTTCGCAGGGGTCTTTTTGCTTGACATGTTAAACTCCTGATTTAATTCTAGACTGACCTTTCCATGTCCGGCAATACATTCGGTACGTTGTTTGCTGTCACCTCCTTCGGCGAATCGCACGGCCCGGCAATCGGCTGCGTGGTCGATGGATGTCCACCTGGACTGGACTTGTGCGCCGCCGACATCCAGGCCGAACTGGATCGTCGCAAGCCGGGCACCTCCCGGCATGTGACGCAGCGCCGCGAGCCGGATGAGGTGGAGATTCTCTCCGGCGTCTTCAAAGGCAGGACCACCGGCACGCCGATTGCCTTGCTGATCCGCAATCAGGACCAGCGCAGCAAGGATTACGGCACCATCGCCGACACTTTCCGGCCCGGCCATGCCGACTACACCTACACCCAGAAATATGGTTTCCGTGACTATCGCGGCGGTGGCCGTTCCTCGGCGCGCGAAACTGCGGTTCGCGTGGCGGCCGGAGCGATTGCCCGCAAGTGGCTTCTGGAGCGCTATGGCGTCAATATTCGCGGCTGGATGAGCGCGCTGGGACCGATCGAGATTCCCTTCGTGGCGGCCGACGACATCGACGGCAACGCCTTTTTCGCGCCGAATGCGGCGCTCGTGCCGCAACTTGAGGCCTACATGGACGGCTTGCGCAAGTCACTGGATTCGGTCGGCGCCCGGATCACCGTGACCGCCTCCGGCGTCCCGCCAGGCTGGGGTGAGCCGGTTTACGACCGACTGGATGCCGAAATCGCTTACGCGATGATGGGTATCAATGCGGTCAAGGGCGTTGAGGTCGGCGCCGGCTTCGCCTCGGTTGCACAACGTGGTAGCGAGCACGGCGACGAAATGACCCCCCTGGGCTTCGTCACCAACAACGCCGGCGGCATTCTCGGTGGCATTTCGACCGGCCAGGAAATTGTTGTCAACATCGCGATCAAGCCGACCTCGTCGATTGCCCAACCGCGGCGCTCGATCGACGTTCACGGCACCGCGATCGCGGTGGCGACCGAGGGTCGGCACGATCCTTGTGTCGGCATCCGCGCGACGCCGATTGCCGAAGCCATGCTGGCGCTGGTGCTGATCGACCACGCCCTGCGTCATCGGGCGCAGTGTGCTGATGTCGTGGTCACCACACCGCGTATTCCGGGAAAAATCGCGTAAAATTCAAAGTTTGCCGCTGTTCAAGGCGGAAACGCCGCAAAGGGAGACCAACATGCACGTCGAACACCACGACCTTCACCACGAATTTCCTGATATGAACGATGCAATCAATGCGCTGAAGACCGGCAATGCGCATTTCGCGGTGCTGTTCCACAGCTACCATCGGCTTACCGGCAAGGTCGAGGACCTTGAAGAGCATGACATGCCGGTCGCCGATTTCACGCTTGAAGACATGAAGAAGCAACGCGTCAGGCTCAAGGACGAGTTGTACCATCTGTTGCTGGCCTACCGTGCCGGCCAGAGGTCGGTCAGCGCCTGATAGCACCTCTGGCCGCCGGTGCATCCGGTAAGATTGCCGGATGCACGCTCTGCCTTACTGGCGCCTTTCGGGTTATTACTTCTTCTACTTCGCCTTCATCGGCGCGTTTTCGCCCTATTTTGGGCTCTATCTCCAATCCCTGAGTTTTTCCGCGTGGGACATCGGCCTGCTGATGTCGCAGATGCAGTTGATGCGCCTGTTCGGGCCCAATCTCTGGGGCTGGCTGGCCGATCGCTACGGCCGGCGCGTGCCGATCATCCGTCTGGCGGCGGTGGCCGGGCTGGCCGGGTTCTCCGCTTTCTTCTGGCTCGACCGACTGGGCGGAATGCTGGTCGCGATGGCGGTTCTCGCCTTCTTCTGGAGCGCTGCCCAGCCGCTGGTCGAAACGCTGACCTTCGACCATCTGCGGGAGGAGCGCGGACGCTATAGCCGCATCCGGCTGTGGGGGTCGGTCGGCTTCATCGTTGCCGTGCTGGGTACCGGCGCCGTGCTCGATGTGGTTCCGCTCAACGGCGTGCTCTGGGTGTGCTGGGGAATTCTGGCCGGCATCGTCGTGTTCGCCGCAGTCGTGCCTGATGCGCCCGCGGTTCCGCATTCCCACGACAGTCCAGCGGTCGGCGACATCCTTCGCCAACCGCGGGTGCGGGCGCTGCTCGCCGCCTGTTTCGCCATGTCGGCAGCGCACGGCGCGCTCTATGTCTTCTATTCCATCCATCTGGCCGATCACGGTTACAGCAAGGCCGAGGTCGGTGCCTTGTGGTCGCTTGGGGTGCTGGCGGAGATCGTCGTCTTCATGTTGATGGCACGGCTGACACGGCGTTATTCGCTGCGCGTTCTGCTGCTGGCCAGCTTCGCCGCCGCCGTCTTGCGTTTTCTGCTGATCGGCTGGGGCGTGGAGTCGCTGGCGGTCATGGTCCTGGCGCAGGTGATGCACGGCCTGACTTTCGGCGCCTACCACGCATCGTCAATCGCCGCGATCAACCTGTGGTTCCCCGGTCGCGCGCAGGGGCGGGGGCAGGCGCTCTATTCGAGCATCTCGTTCGGCGCCGGTGGCCTGCTCGGCGGGCTGATCAGCGGCTGGACCTGGGATGGAATCGGCGCCGGGTGGACCTACACGCTGGCATCGGTCTTCGCCGCTGGCGGCTTCGCGCTGGTCTGGCGCTGGGTGCGCGCGGATGCTGCGGTCGACGTCCCCGGCGAGGCAAAAACCGCCGATCCTGTGCCATAATTAGACGCTTTACGGCTCAACATAAGCGTTTCATGGCGAAGACACTTTACGACAAGCTCTGGGAAAACCATGTCGTTCATGAAGAGGCGGACGGTACAGCGCTCCTCTATATCGACCGCCATCTGGTGCACGAGGTTACCAGCCCGCAGGCTTTCGAAGGACTTAAGCTGGCCGGGCGCAAGCCGTGGCGGGTCTCGTCGATCGTCGCCACGGCAGATCACAATACGCCGACCGATCACTGGGACGAAGGAATCAAGGATCCGGTCTCGCGTCAGCAGGTCGAGACCCTCGACGCCAACATCCGTGAAGTCGGCGCGCTGGCCTACTTTCCGTTCAAGGATCCGCGGCAAGGGATCGTCCATGTCGTCGGCCCCGAGATGGGCGCCACGCTTCCCGGCATGACGGTCGTCTGCGGCGACTCGCATACCTCGACGCACGGCGCCTTCGCCTGTCTGGCGCACGGTATCGGCACCTCGGAAGTCGAGCACGTGCTGGCCACGCAATGTCTGCTGCAGAAGAAGTCGAAGACCATGCTGATCACTGTCGACGGCAGGCTGGGCAAAGGCGTCACCGCCAAGGATGCGGCCCTGGCCATCATCGGCACCATCGGCACCGCCGGTGGCACCGGCTACGCGATCGAATTCGGCGGCAGTGCCGTTCGCGGCCTCTCGATGGAAGGGCGGATGACCCTGTGCAACATGGCCATCGAAGGCGGCGCCCGGATGGGCTTTGTCGCGGTCGACGACACCACGATCAACTATTTGAAGGGCCGTCCCTTCTCGCCGACCGGCGAAACCTGGGACAAGGCAGTAGCCTCCTGGCGGACGCTGCATTCCGACGCCGGCGCGCAGTTCGACCGCATCGTGACGCTGAAAGCCGAGGATATCCGTCCGCAGGTGACCTGGGGTACCTCGCCGGAAATGGTGGTTGCGGTGGACTCGCTCGTGCCAGACCCGGGGAAGGAGCGCGATCCGGTCAAACGCGAGGGCATGGAGCGTGCACTGCAGTACATGGGACTGAATCCGAACACGCCGATCAAGAACATCGCCATCGACAAGGTCTTCATCGGTTCCTGCACCAATTCGCGGATCGAGGACCTGCGCGAGGCGGCGTCGGTCTTGAAGGGGCGCCACGTGGCGGCCAATGTCAAGCTGGCGCTGGCCGTGCCGGGCTCCGGCCTGGTCAAGCGCCAGGCCGAAGCCGAGGGGCTGGACAAGGTGTTCGTCGCCGCCGGTTTCGAGTGGCGCGAGCCCGGCTGCTCGATGTGCCTGGCGATGAACGCCGACCGGCTGGAGCCGGGGGAGCGCTGCGCGTCGACCTCCAACCGTAATTTCGAGGGCCGCCAGGGTCCGGGCGGTCGCACGCATCTGGTCAGTCCGGCGATGGCCGCTGCCGCAGCGATTGCCGGCCGTTTCGCCGACGTGCGCGACATCCTGTAGGCCATGGTGTTCGTTCGCTCGTTGCTGATCGGTTTGCTGGCCATCGCATTTGCCGGCTGCAACACGGCTCAGGGAGTCAAGAAGGACGTCGCGATCGGCGCCGAGAAGACCGGCGAAGCGCTGCAGAAGAGCAGCGAGGCGGTGGCGAGTGCATTGAACAAGACGGGTGAAGCCGTGGGTGGCGCCCTCAAGAAGGGTGGCGAAGCCGTGCAGAAGAAGGTGGAGTAATGGAAAAATTCGTTCGCCTGGAAGGGCTGGTGGCGCCGCTCGACCGCAACAACGTCGATACCGATGCGATCATCCCGAAGCAGTTCCTCAAGTCGATCAAGCGTTCCGGCTTCGGCCCGAACGCCTTCGACGAATGGCGCTATATGGACGTCGGCCAGCCGGGGCAGGGCAATGCCGGCCGCCCGAAAAACCCGAATTTCGTGCTTAACCTGCCGCGTTACCAAGGGGCCGAGGTGCTGCTGACGCGCGCCAATTTCGGTTGCGGCAGTTCGCGTGAACACGCGCCCTGGGCGCTGCTCGACTTTGGATTCAAGGCGATCATCGCCGAGTCGTTCGCCGAAATCTTCTTCAATAATTGCTACAAGAACGGGATCGTGCCTGTCGTTCTGCCCGCCGGCGAAGTCGAGGCGTTGTTCCAGCAGGTCGAGTCGACACCGGGCTACAAGCTGGTGGTCGATCTGCCGGCGCAGGCCGTTCTTCGCCCGGATGGCTACGGCATTCCGTTTCAGATCGATGGCTTCCGCAAGGAGTGCCTGCTCAACGGCTGGGACGACATTGGCCTGACCCTGCGCCATGCCGCGAAGATCAGGGAATTCGAGGAAAAACGTCGCATCGACCAGCCCTGGCTGTTCGCGTGACAAGGAAAAGCGATGAAGATATGTGTGCTGCCGGGTGACGGCATCGGGCCCGAGATTACTGCCGAGGCAGTGCGCGTGCTCCGGGCGCTCGACCTCAACTTCGAAATGGAAGAGGCGCTGCTCGGCGGCACTGCGGTCGAGGCGACCGGCGAACCTTATCCGGACGCGACCCGGAAGCTGGCGCGCGCTGCCGATGCCGTGCTGCTCGGAGCGGTCGGTGGCCCGCAGTGGGACAGCCTGCCCCGCGAACAGCGGCCGGAGCGCGGCCTGCTTGGCATCCGCAAGGATCTGAACCTTTTTGCCAACCTGCGCCCAGCGATCCTCTACCCGGAACTGGCCAATGCCTCGACGCTGAAGCCGGAAGTGGTGGCCGGTCTGGACATCCTGATCGTCCGCGAACTGACCGGCGACATCTACTTCGGCCAGCCGCGCGGCGTACGCGAGGAAAACGGCGAACGCGTCGGCTTCAACACGATGGTCTACAGCGAGTCGGAAATCCGCCGCATCGGTCATGTCGCTTTCCAGGCGGCCCGGAAACGCAACAAGAAGTTGTGCTCGGTCGACAAGATGAACGTGCTCGAATGCACCCAGCTCTGGCGCGATGTGATGATTGAGGTGAGCAAGGATTACCCGGATGTCGAGCTTGGCCACATGCTGGTCGACAATGCCGCGATGCAACTGGTCAAGGCGCCGAAGCAGTTCGACGTGATGGTCACCGGCAACATGTTCGGCGACATCCTGTCCGACGAGGCTTCGATGCTGACCGGCTCGATCGGCATGCTTCCGTCGGCCTCGCTCGACGACAGGAACAAGGGCTTGTACGAGCCGTCGCACGGCTCGGCGCCGGACATCGCCGGCAAGGGGATCGCCAATCCGCTGGCGACCATCCTGTCGGCGGCGATGATGCTACGTTACACTTTCGGTCTTGAAGAGCCGGCACTTCGCGTTGAAAGCGCAGTCAAAAAGGTTCTGGCTCAAGGTTACCGCACGGGCGATATCTACGAGCGGGGCACCAACAGGGTCGGTACGAAGGAAATGGGCGACGCCGTGCTGGCGGCGCTGTAAAGCAGGTTTTTCTCGGAGAGTGAAGTCATGAAGAAGGTTGGTCTCGTAGGTTGGCGTGGAATGGTCGGTTCGGTGCTCATGCAGCGCATGGTTGAGGAGGGAGATTTCGCCCACATCGATCCGGTGTATTTCTCCACGTCCGCCGCCGGCGGCAAGGCACCGGTGTTCGCTGGCCAGCAGCCTGCGTTGCCCTTGCAGGATGCTGCCGCGGTCGACGCGCTGAAGCAGTGTGAAATCATCATCACCTGCCAGGGCGGCGACTACACCAAGGAAGTCTTCCCCAAGTTGCGCGCTGCCGGCTGGAACGGTCACTGGATCGACGCCGCCTCGGCGCTGCGCATGGCCGACGACGCCGTGATCATCCTCGACCCGGTCAACATGAACGTGATCAAGGATTCGCTGGCCAAGGGCGGCAGGAACTGGATCGGTGGCAACTGTACGGTTTCCCTGATGCTGATGGGACTCGGTGGCCTCTTCCAGAACGACCTCATCGAATGGGCTTCTTCGATGACCTACCAGGCGGCTTCCGGCGCCGGGGCGCAGAACATGCGCGAGCTGATTGCGCAGATGGGTGCAATCCACTCGTCGGTGGCCGATCTGCTGGCCGATCCGGCTTCCGCCATTCTCGACATCGACCGCAAGGTCGCCGAGACGATTCGTTCCGACGCTTTCCCGAAGAAGAACTTCCGCAATACACCGCTCGCCGGTTCGCTGATTCCGTGGATCGACGTGCCGGTCGAAGGTGGTCAGTCGAAGGAAGAGTGGAAAGGCGGCGCCGAGTGCAACAAGATCCTCGGCCGGCCGGCGTTCCGTTCGCCGGGTTCGATTCCGATCGATGGCCTGTGCGTGCGTATCGGCGCCATGCGCTGTCACTCGCAGGCGCTGACGATCAAGCTGAAGAAGGATGTGCCGCTCGACGAGATCAGGGACATGCTGGCGAAGGCCAACCAATGGGCCAAGGTCGTGCCGAACGACCGCGAGATGTCCGAGCGCGAACTGACCCCGGCCGCCGTCACCGGTACGCTGACTGTTCCGGTCGGCCGTCTGCACAAGATGGCGATGGGGCCGGAATATCTGGCGGCCTTTACCTGTGGCGACCAGCTGCTATGGGGCGCGGCCGAGCCGCTACGCCGTATGCTGCGCATCTTGCTCGAGGCCTGATAAGTACCTGCATCAAATCAAGACCGGGGCTGCGGCCCCGGTTTTTTCTGTGTTGGAATTATGCGAAAGGCGGGTATTTACAACCGGGATTAGCTTGATTTGCTAAGTACATGATGTTAATTTCAAAGTTCATATTTGACGCTTAGGGTGGTGGCGTGACCGACAATATCCGGACAAACTTCAAGAGACGTGCTGCAGCGGTTGCCGTGGCCTCCTGCCTTTCATTTGCACCCTGGTTGGTCGAGGCCGCAAGCTTGGGCAGGATCACGGTACTCTCGGGCCTCGGTCAGCCGCTACGTGCCGAGATCGAGATCAATGCATCGCGTGCCGAACTGAACGGCATGACGGCCCGACTCGCCGGGCAAGCGGCCTTCCGCGAGGCCAATATCGATTACTCGGGGGCGTTGGCCGATCTGCGTTTTTCAATCGACAAGCGCAGCAATGGTACCCCGGTGATCAAGGTCAGTTCTGGAAGACCGGTTAGCGAACCATTTCTGAACTTTCTGGTCGAGCTCAACTGGGCCTCCGGACCCGTGATTCGTGAATACACCTTCCTGCTCGATCCGCCCGAGGTCGCGGCGAGGGCTGCTGCCCGCCAGGCCGTGGCAGATGCCCGGGTGGTTGAGACCACTCGCGGCAGTGGCGCTGCGCCGACGACCGGAACGGGTTCCGAGGCGGCCAAATCGGCCATGGTGCCGCGCGCGCCAGCGCAGCCGAAGAAGGCTGAAGAGTCGGGGTCACGGGTTGTGCAATCAGGTGATACGCTGCGCAAGATAGCCGCCGAAACGAAATTTGAGGGTGTTTCTCTGGAGCAGATGCTGGTCGGCCTGTTCAACAAGAATCCGGCGGCGTTTTCCGGGGACAATATCAACCGCTTGAAGGCGGGAGCGATATTGAGCCTTCCGGATCAGGCTGCGGTCGCTGCGGTGTCCCCTGCAGAAGCACGGAAGTTTTATCAGGCGCAGGCTGAAGACTGGAACAGCTATCGCCAGAAGCTGGCTTCGGTGGCGGCCAAGGGCCAACCCTCGCAGGATGCCGCGACCCAGGCTTCAGCTGGAAAAATCATGGCGAAGGTTGAAGAGAAGCCTTCGGCAGCCGATCAAGCGAAGGACCAGGTCAAGGTTTCCAGAACGGAAATGGCGTCGAAGGGAGTGGTCGGCGGCAAGGCGGCAGCGTCTTCAGCTGCGGAAGCAGACCTTATCGCCAAGGACAAGTCGCTCACCGAGGCGCAGCAGAGGCTGGCGTTGCTCGAGAAGAATGTCATCGAACTCCAGAAACTGGTGGACATGAAGACCCAGCGTCTGGCAGAACTTCAGGAACAGGCTTCCGGCCACAAGGAAGAGGCGAAGCCGGTGGCGCCTGTTGAAGCGCAGAAGGCGATTGAGCCGCCGAAAGTGCCCGAGCAGGCGCCTGCAGTCCCCGCTGTCGAAGCGCCCAAGCCCATCGAAGAGGCGAAGCCGGTCGAGCCGCCCAAACCTGCGGAAATGAAGCCCGTTGAGCAGCCCGCCAAGGTGGCCGTTGCCCCACAGCCGGCGCCAGCAGAGGAATTCGACGCCCTGCCCTTGGTTGGTGGCGGCGGCATCATCGCGCTGCTGATCGGCTATTTCCTTGTTCGGCGGCGTCGCAGCGAATCGGCAGCCGAGTCCATCACTGCCGTTCCCGGCCCATCGAGCCTCGGACCGAGTTCCGTGTTCCGGGCGACCGGTGGCCAGAGCGTGGATACCGGAAACGTGCCGTTGCAGACCGGCGATTTCAGCCAGACCGGTCCGGGAACGATCGATACCGATGAGGTCGACCCGGTTGCCGAAGCCGACGTGTACATGGCCTATGGCAGGGATGCGCAGGCCGAGGAAATTCTGATCGAAGCTTTGCACAAGGACCCGCAACGTACCGCCATCCCCGCCAAACTGCTCGAAATCTACGCTGGCCGCAAGAGCGTGAAACAGTTCGATACGCTGGCCAGCGAACTTTATGCCCAGACCGGTGGAGTCGGTGCCGAATGGGAAAAAGTGGCCGCCATGGGGGCGACGCTTGATCCCGAAAATCCACTGTATCTCGGTGGCATGGGAACGGCGACGCCCGAGGCGTCTCCAGTCGCTGAAGAAAAATCTGCTGTGGTGCTTCCGGGCGCCGCAGGGCTGTTGGCAGCCGGTCTTGCCGAGATTGCCGTTGCAGTGCCGGAGTCGCCTGCCCCGGAGATCGCCGAGGAAGTTGTTGCCGAAGCTGCTCCCGAGACAGCGGTCGACGATGCGTTCGCGTCGTCGGTTGTTGCCGATGATGTGGACGCCTTTAACTTTGAATTGGGCGCGGCAGGGGAGTTGACGGAGGTGGCTCCAGCGCCCGCTGTGGAGGACTATTCCATGGCGGAGATCGAGGCTCTCGACTTCGATCTCGGCACATCTCCACAGGAGCCTCTCCCGACAACGGACGCTGATTCGCAGTTGGCGGCAACCGATGCGCTTGCGACGGGCGCCATCGATGGCGAGATGGATTTTTCTGCATCCTACATCGGCTTCGATGCGCCTGCCGGTCTGCAGGATGAGGCGGGCGGCAGCGGCATGCTTGATTTCGAACTGGGTGACGTCGCCTTCGACACCCAGACCGTGGTGAACCCTGGCGTGCTGGATGAAAGCCTGAACGATGAGGTGGGTACCGATACCGTGGTGAATTCCATGGGTCTGCTGGAATCGGATGAGGGCGCTCTTTCGGCTACCGATGTCATGGGCGGAGGGTCTGTTGACTTGCCAACCGAAGATGCCGAGTTCGACATCAAGCTCAGCGAGTCCGCTATCCTCGGGGAGCCGATGCCCGTTCCCGGGTTCAACCTTGGCTCGATCAACCTTGATCTGGCCGTCGATCCTTCGGATGCAACGCAGGTGGTTGGCGTTGGCGATGCCCTTTCCACCAGTGGAACGCACGACGGTGACGCGGGCGGCGAGGAAGTGAGCACCAAGCTGGCGCTGGCCAAGGCTTATGAGGAGATGGGTGATCTCGATGGGGCGCGTGAGCTTCTCGAGGAAGTCATTGCCGAAGGAGGCAGCAATCTGGCTGAGCAGGCTCGGCAGATCCTTGGTCGCATGCGCGGTTAGAATCCGGCCTTGCGATGGGTACATGGCCCCCGCGTGGGGCTGTGTGCATTTTGGGGGGGCGTATTCTTGCATCCTGCCGCAGCCTTGTTGGTCTGCCTGATTGCGATTGTTGTCATCCAGTTTCTCGGCTGGGCCGGGCTTGCATCGGCGTTTCCGGTAGCGCTGCTGGCTGCGCGCAGATCAATTCTTGCCTGGTGGAACCTGTTGCGCCGCATGCGCTGGTTACTGCTGAGCGTCTGGCTGATACTTGGCTACGGCGTGTCGGGCGATGCCGTGTTTGATCTGGGTTGGATGCCGACCCATCAAGGGGTTGTCGAGGCGACCCTGCATGTTGCGCGACTCGGGTTGATGCTAGGCTGCCTGGCGTCCCTGTTTGCCTTCCTCGGCAATCAAGGATTGCTGGTTGCCATGCGTTCGCTGTTGGGCCCGCTGGCGCGGCTTGGGCTGGCGACCGACCGACTCGTGGTCCGCCTTTCGCTGGTCATGGAGAATCTCCAGGTCGATTTGCCGAAAGATTGTTGGCGCTGCATGCTGGACGGGAGTGGTGAGGCGTCCGGTGGCCCTGAAACCCTGTGGATCGAGGCGCTACAGTGGCGCCTGAGCGACTATTTGATCTGCGTTGCTGCATTGGTGTTCTTCTGGATTGCGATTTCATTGGGATAAGCGGGTAATGGTCAACAGAATTGCCCTTGGCGTCGAGTATTGCGGAACCCCATTTCGTGGTTGGCAGAGCCAGGCACAGGGCGGCACGGTCCAGGATGCGCTGGAGTTTGCCCTCGGTGAGATCGCCGGCCAGCACGTGGGCGTAATCTGCGCCGGACGGACTGATGCCGGTGTGCACGCCAGCCATCAGGTCGTCCATTTCGATACAAAGGTCGAAAGGCCGCTGAGCGCCTGGGTGCGTGGCGTCAATTCGCATCTGCCAGATAGTGTCGCCGTGCGCTGGGCGCAACCGGTTAGCGAAGAATTTCATGCGCGCTTCAGCGCGCGCGGTCGGCGCTATCGCTATTTGCTGCTCAATCGTCCCCAGCGACCGGGGCTCTGGCAGGGGCGGGTCGGCTGGTATCATGGGGCGCTTGATCTGGCTCTCATGCAGGATGCCGCTGGCCGATTGCGCGGTGAGCACGATTTCTCGGCGTTTCGCGCCGCCGAATGTCAGGCCAAGACACCGGTCAAGATCCTGTCGCGTGCTGAAGTGCGACAACAGGGCTCGCTGATTATTCTCGACTTTGAGGCAAGCGCCTTTCTGCATCACATGGTACGCAATCTTGTCGGCACTCTGGTTCGGATTGGAAGGCGGGAGCGATCGCCGGGGTGGGTCGATGAATTGCTGCTGGCCCGTGATCGCAGGTTGGCCGCGCCCACATTTGCTGCTGATGGCCTTTATTTCCGGGGGCCGCTCTATGAAGCGCATTGGAGCCTGCCCGATCCGGAGGACGATTTCTTGGGTGGAGCGCTGAAGTGAGTACACGTATCAAGATCTGTGGCCTCACCCGCGAGGAGGATGTGGATGCGTCTGTTGCTGCAGGTGCCGACGCCATCGGTTTCGTCTTCTATCCGCAGAGCCCGCGTTACTTGTCACCGCGGCGCGCGGCGGAACTCGCCAGACGGGTTCCGCCATTCATCGATGTCGTCGGCCTGTTTGTGAACGAGGCGCCCGAATCGCTGCTGGCGGTTTGTGATGCCGTGCCGGTCAACCTGCTGCAGTTTCACGGTGACGAGGATGCAGCCTATTGCCGCCAGTTTAAGCGGCCTTATCTGCGGGCGGCGCGGGTCAGACCGGGTCTCGATCTGGTAGAATTCGCGCGCGCGTTTCCCGATGCGCGCGGGCTGTTGCTGGATGCCTTTGTCGAAGGTTACGGCGGTGGTGGCCATGTCTTCGACTGGTCACTGATCCCGCCGGAATTGCCAGGCTTTTTGGTGCTTTCCGGGGGGTTGACCGCAGCTAACGTCGGCGAAGCGATCGAACGTGTGCGGCCGGTTGCAGTCGACGTTTCTTCCGGTGTCGAAGCGGGCAAGGGCATCAAGGATCACTCGAAAATCGCTGCCTTCGTGGCGGCTGTACGGAACGCTGATGAATCACTATAACTTCCCCGACGCCAGGGGCCATTTCGGTCCCTACGGCGGTGTTTTCGTCGCCGAGACGCTGTTCGCGGCGCTCGACGAACTCAAGGCCGCCTATGCCGAAGCGCAGGCTGACCAGGCTTTTCGCGCCGAGTACGAATACGAGCTGAAACATTTCGTTGGGCGGCCTTCGCCGGTCTACCATGCCAAACGCTGGTCCGAAATGCTTGGTGGCGCGCAGATCTACCTCAAGCGCGAGGATCTGAACCATACCGGCGCCCACAAGGTGAACAACTGCATCGGCCAGGCCATGCTCGCCCGGCGCATGGGCAAGCCGCGCGTCATCGCCGAAACCGGCGCCGGCCAGCATGGCGTGGCGACGGCGACGGTGGCCGCCCGCTACGGCATGGACTGCGTGGTTTATATGGGCAGCGAGGACATCAAGCGCCAGGCAGCCAACGTCTACCGCATGAAGCTGCTTGGCGCCACGGTGGTACCGGTCGAGTCCGGCTCGAAGACGCTCAAGGATGCGCTCAACGAGGCGATGCGCGACTGGGTCACCAACATTCACAACACCTTCTACATCATCGGCACGGTGGCCGGTCCGCACCCGTATCCGATGCTGGTCCGCGATTTCCAGAAGGTCATCGGCGAGGAATGCCTCTGGCAGATGCCGGAAATGACCGGGCGCCAGCCGGATGCGGTGATCGCCTGCGTCGGCGGCGGTTCGAACGCCATGGGTATCTTCTATCCTTACATCGGCTTGCCGGAGGTGCGCCTGATCGGCGTCGAGGCCGCTGGCGAAGGCGTTGACACCGGTCGCCACGCCGCATCGCTGACCGCCGGCGTGCCGGGGGTGCTGCATGGCAACCGCACCTATCTGCTGCAGAACGAGGATGGCCAGATCATCGAGACGCATTCGGTTTCGGCCGGCCTCGACTACCCAGGCGTCGGTCCCGAGCACGCCTGGCTGAAAGATATCGGGCGCGCCGAGTATGTGGTTATCAAGGACGGCGAGGCGCTCGACGCCTTTCACACGCTGTGCCGGATCGAGGGCATCATCCCGGCGCTGGAATCCAGCCACGCCCTGGCTTACGCGGCCAAACTGGCGCCGACCATGAGCAAGGACAGAATACTGCTGGTCAACCTTTCCGGTCGGGGTGACAAGGACATGCACACCGTCGCCGAAAAATCCGGGATCATATTCTGATGTCGCGCATCAAATCCGCTTTCGATCGTCTGGCTGCCGAAGGCCGCAAGGCGCTGATACCGTTCATCACCGCCGGCGACCCCGATGCGGCATTGACCGTCCCGCTGATGCATGCCATGGTCGAAGCCGGCGCCGACGTCATCGAGCTGGGCATGCCGTTTTCCGACCCGATGGCCGATGGCCCGACCATCCAGCGTGCATCCGAGCGCGCACTGGCCAGGGGCATGAGCCTGAGGAACGTGCTCGAACTGGTCGTTGCCTTCCGTACCACCGACAAGAACACCCCGGTCGTCCTCATGGGATATGCCAATCCGATCGAGGCGATGGGGCTTGAGAAGTTCGCCGCCGCGGCCGCCCAGGCTGGCGTCGATGGCGTGCTGGTCGTCGATTACCCGCCGGAAGAGGCGGCCACCTTTGGGGCCGCGCTGAAGGCTCAGGGCATGGACCCCATTTTCCTGCTGGCCCCGACGTCGACTGCAGCACGCATCGAGCAGGTCGCGTCAGTGGCCAGCGGTTACGTCTATTACGTCTCGCTGGCCGGGGTGACCGGATCCGGAGCGCTGAATATCGCGGCGGTGGCCGAGCGTCTGCCGCTGATCAGGGAAAAGACCGGCTTGCCGGTGGGCGTCGGTTTTGGCATCCGCGATGCCTCAACCGCAGCGCGCATCGCACGCATCGCTGATGCGGTCGTGGTCGGCAGCCGGATCATCGAAGAGATCGAGAAATCGACTTCGGAAACGGCTTGTGCCAGTGTCAGAGCGCTGGTGACGGAGATTCGTCGCGGTGTCGATGAGGTGAAGAAATGAGCTGGCTGACCAAACTCCTGCCCCCCAAGATCAAGCGCCAGGAGGGCATCCAGCGCCGTGGCGCGTTGCCCGAAGGCCTGTGGAGCAAGTGCCCGTCGTGCGAGGCTGTACTCTATGCCACCGATCTTGAGAAGAACCTCCAGGTTTGCCCCAAGTGTGGCTACCACAATCGTGTGAATTCCAGGAAACGCCTCGATCTCTTGCTCGACGCAGAGGGCCGGAGCGAGATTGGCGCCGAGGTTGTTCCGGTTGACACGCTGAGATTCAAGGATTCCAAGCGCTATCCGGACCGCCTGATGGAAGCCAACCAGGCAACCGGCGAGAGCGACTCGCTGGTCTGCCTGCAGGGGGCGATCAAGACCATGCCGGTCGTTGCCGCGGCCTTCGAATTCGACTTCATGGGCGGCTCGATGGGCTCGGTGCTCGGCGAGCGCTTCGTCCGTGGGGTGAACGCGGCGGTTGAGCAGGGAATTCCTTTTATCTGCATCTCCGCATCCGGTGGTGCCCGCATGCAGGAAGGCCTGTTCTCGTTGATGCAGATGGCCAAGACGACGGCAGCGCTGACCCGGCTCGCGCAGGCTGGGCAGCCATTCATTTCCATCCTGACCGACCCGACCATGGGTGGCGTCTCGGCCTCCTTTGCTTTTGTAGGTGATGTCGTGATGGCCGAGCCGAAGGCGCTGATCGGGTTCGCCGGCCCGCGCGTCATCGAGCAGACGGTGCGCGAGACGTTGCCTGAGGGCTTCCAGCGCTCCGAATTCCTGCTCGAGAAAGGCGCCATCGACATGATCGTCGACCGTCGCCAGTTGCGCGACCAGGTTGCCCGTGTGCTGGCGCTCCTGCAAAAACTGCCTGCCGTCGCTTGACGAATCTCGCGGACTGGCTGGTCCACCTCGAAAACCTTCACCCCAAGGGGCAGGCAGGCATCGAACTGGGTCTTGAGCGCGTCCGCCAGGTGAAGGAGGCGCTGGGCCAAAGGCAGCACTGTCCGGTGATCATGGTCGGCGGGACCAACGGCAAGGGCTCGACCTGCGCCTATCTGGAAAGCATCATCGACCGTGCCGGCTACAAGGTCGGCTGCTACACGTCACCGCACCTGCTGGCCTATAACGAGCGCATCCGGTTGAACGGCCGCTCGGTCAGCGACGCCTCGCTCTGTGCCGCGTTTGCTAGTGTCGAGGCGGCGCGGCAGGGCGCCGGCGATGTCGCGCTGACTTATTTCGAGTTCGGAACGCTGGCAGCGTGGGAAGTCTTTGCCGCCGCCGGAGTTGAAGCAGCAATCCTCGAGATCGGACTCGGCGGCAGGCTTGATGCGGTCAACGTCTATGACGCGGATGTTTCCATCGTTACCACCATAGCGCTCGATCATACCGAATGGCTGGGGCCAGATCGCGAGAACATCGGCTTCGAAAAAGCCGGCATCTACCGGCCAGGCCGGCCGGCCTTGTGTGCCGATGCGAGCCCGCCGCAGAGTCTCCTCGATCACGCTGCGTCCATCGGCGCCGACCTGCGTCTCATCGGCCGCGACTTCGGTTTCGGGCGTGACCTGGAAGATCGCCTGCAATGGCGCTGGTGGTGCAGATCGGGCGGTAAGCTGCTGAAGCGTACCGTGGCCTATCCCGGCCTGCGCGGCGTCACCCAACTGCTCAACGCCGCGGTTGCGCTGGCGGCCCTGGATGCTCTGGGCGACAGACTGCCGGTAACCATGCAGGCGATCCGCCCGGGATTGATCGCAACCGAGCTGCCCGGGCGCTTCCAGGTGATTCCGGGCAGGCCGGCCATCGTCCTTGACGTCGGTCACAATCCGCAGGCGATTAGTGTCCTGGCTGACAATCTCACGGGCATGGGCTTTTTTGAGCGCACCCACGCAGTCGTCGGCATGCTCGCTGACAAGGACATCAGGGGCGCGCTGCTGCCGCTCAGGGACAAAGTTGATTTCTGGCATGCGGCGACGCTGGGCGGGCCGCGTGGGACACCGGCGGAATCTCTGGCAGCGATCATTGCCGCTGCCGGACTGGGCGGCAAGATCATCTGCCATGCCTCGCCGCAGGCTGCCATGCAGGCGGCCAAGGGACGAGCCGTCGAAAGTGATAGAATCGCCGTCTTTGGATCCTTCTTAACGGTGGCCGGAGCCCTCGAAGCGCTCCGTGCGAAGGCCTAGTCATGGAAGACAACGACGCTCAGTCTCAGCTCAAGAAAATTGCCCGCCGCCGTCTGGTTGGTGCGGTGGTCTTTGCCTCGGTGGTCGCTGTGGTTCTGCCCATGGTGATGGATCACGAGCCGCGGCAGGCGGTTCAGGAAGTTGAGATACGTATTCCGGGGCAGGATGAAAAGCCTTTTGCCCCGAAGTTTGCGGTGACTCCGGTGGAGAAGCCCGCTGCAAGGCCATCCGAGGACAGGGTCGAAGAAAAGGCTGCCGGAAAATCGCCTGAAAAGATTCCTGAACAAGTTCCAGAGAAATCCGAAAAACCTGCTGCGAAGGCGGAAAAGTCTCCTGAAAAGGCGGCTGAAAAGCCCGCTGGAAAGGAAGCCCCGGCGGACGCCAAACGTGCTGCTGCCCTCCTCGCCGGGCGTTCGGCCTCCGATGCCGGGCCGGCCAAGTCGGGTGAATTTGTGATATTGATCGGCGCCTTTGCCAGCGAGGCAAATGTCAGGAATTTGCGGACCAAACTCGGTGAGAATGGCGTCAAGACTTACGTTGAGCCGCTCGATACGCCAGCCGGCAAGAAGACCAGGGTGCGGGCCGGGCCGTATGCGAGTCGTGAGGCAGCTGAGAAGGCGCTCGAGAAGATGAAGCAGGCAGGCGTTTCCGGCGTGATTTCCGGCAAGTGATGGCGGTTTTCGATTATGTGGTCGGCGGGATTGTTGCCTTGTCCCTGGCGCTGGGACTGTGGCGGGGCGTGGTGAGCGAGTTGATTGCGCTGGCGGCGTGGGTACTGGCTTACATTACCGCGCTGGAGTTCGGTGCGCCGAGTGGACAACTGGTCTTCGGCGGAATCGCCGATCCGGCGGTCCGCGCCCTTGCCGGTTGTGCGCTGGTTTTTGTCGCGGTGCTGGTGGCCATGTCGCTGGTGCGTCTGGCGGTTCGCAGCATGGTGAAGGCCCTGGGGCTGACTCTGTCGGATCGTCTGCTGGGCATGTTTTTTGGTTTGGCCCGTGGTGTGGCGATAGTCATGGCGCTCGTTGCCGTGGGCGGCTTGACTGCCGCGCCACAACAGATCTGGTGGAAGCAGGCGATTCTGGCGCCGCCGCTTGAGACAGCCGTACTGGCGGCCAGGCCCTGGCTTCCAGAGGACTTGGCAAAGCGAATTCGATTCAGTTAGGCGGGAACGAACTATGTGCGGGATTCTTGGTGTGGTGGCGACATCGCCGGTCAACCAGCTGCTCTATGATGGTCTGATGGTGCTTCAGCACCGTGGCCAGGATGCGGCTGGTATCGCCACGGCGGAAGGCAACACCTTCAACCTGCACAAGGGGCCGGGCCTGGTGCGCGACGTTTTTCGCACACGCAACATGCGCGCCCTCGACGGCAACGCGGGGATCGCCCATGTGCGTTATCCGACCGCCGGTTCCGCTTACAATTTTGCCGAGGCGCAACCGTTTTACGTCAATTCCCCTTTCGGGATCGTGCTCGGCCACAATGGCAACCTGACCAATGCCGAACAGTTGAAGGGCGAGATGTTCCGGCTCGACCGTCGTCACATCAACACCAATTCCGATTCCGAAGTTCTGCTAAACGTCCTGGCACACGAACTGCAGTCGGCTGCGCATGGTTACGAACTCGATGTCGACAGCATTTTCCAGGCGGTTGCCGGCGTTCATCGTCGCTGCAGGGGTGCCTATGCCGTGGTCGCACTGATCGCGGGTTATGGTCTGCTTGCTTTTCGCGACCCGCATGGAATTCGTCCGCTGGTCTATGGCAAGAACGAGACCGAGGCGGGGACGGAGTACCTGGTGGCTTCCGAATCGGTGGCGCTCGATACGCTGGGATTTGGAATGGTGCGCGACATTGAGCCGGGCGAGGCGGTGTTCGTCGATCTCAATCACCAGTTTCACAGCCTCCAGTGTGCGCAGCAGCCAACCTACGCGCCATGCATTTTCGAGTATGTCTATCTGGCGCGTCCGGACTCGGTGATCGACGGGGTCTCGGTCTACGAAGCACGCCTCGCGATGGGCGAATCACTCGCTGAAAAGGTAAGAAAGCGCATCCCGGTTGCCGAGATCGACGTGGTCATTCCGATTCCCGACTCGAGTCGCCCGTCCGCCATGCAACTGGCCCAGACGCTGGGCATTCCGTTTCGCGAAGGCTTTGTCAAGAACCGCTACGTCGGCCGCACCTTCATCATGCCGGGCCAGTCGATGCGCAGGAAGTCGGTGCGCCAGAAACTCAATACAGTGGGGCAGGAATTCAAGGGCAAGCGGGTGCTTTTGGTCGATGACTCCATCGTGCGCGGCACGACCAGTCGCGAGATCGTCGAAATGGCGCGCGCCGCCGGTGCGGTGAGGGTCTACTTTGCGTCCGCTGCACCACCGGTGCGCTTCCCCAACGTCTATGGCATCGACATGCCGACACGCGCCGAACTCATCGCCACCGGCCGAACCGAGGATGGGATAGCCCGCGAGATCGGTGCCGATGCTCTGGTCTATCAGGATATCGAGGCGCTCAAGCAGTCGGTGACCAACATTCGCTCCGACCTCACCGATTTCGATGCTTCCTGCTTTGACGGCTGCTACATCACCGGCGATGTCGATGAGGATTACCTTGATGCCATCGAAGGCAGTCGTGGCAGCAAGACAGCGGGAAGCGAGGATGACAATGATGGCCCGCCCGCCCAGCAGCTTGTCCTGCAACTGGCATCGGCAGATCAGGACTGATGTCTGACGTGCCCAACTACCGCCCCGAAACGCTGGCGGTTCGTGCCGGCCAGGAACGCAGCCAGTTTGGCGAGCATTCCGAGGCGCTGTACCTGACCTCCAGTTTCGTCTTCAAGAGCGCCGCCCAGGCGGCCAGGCGCTTTTCCGGCGAGGAGGCGGGCAATGTCTACGCACGCTTTTCCAATCCGACCGTCACCATGTTCGAGGAACGCCTCGCAGCGCTCGAAGGCGCCGAGGATTGCGTCGCCACGGCGAGCGGGATGTCGGCGATCATGGCCACCGTGCTGGCCCACCTCAAGAACGGCGACCACATCGTTGCTTCCAGCGGGCTGTTCGGTGCAACCGTGCAGTTGTTTTCGAACATCATGTCGCGTACCGGCATCACGACCACCTTCGTGCCGCAGACCGAACCACCCGCCTGGGCGGCGGCAATTCGGCCGGAGACGAAGCTTTTCTTCCTCGAAACGCCCTCCAACCCGCTGACGGAAATTGCCGATATTCGGGCGTTGACCGCAATCGCCCACGCCAGGGAGATTCTGGTCGTCGTCGACAATTGCTTCTGCACGCCGATCCAGCAGCGGCCGCTCGATCTCGGCGCCGACCTCGTCGTCCATTCGGCGACCAAGTACCTCGACGGTCAGGGCAGGGTACTGGGTGGTGCCGTCTGTGGCCCGCGGAGGCTGACCGAGGAAGTCTTCAAGTTCCTGCGTACCGCCGGTCCGACCTTGTCTGCCTTCAATGCCTGGGTACTGCTCAAGGGGCTCGAAACCCTGAGGATACGTATCGAGGCACAGTCGACCAATGCGCTGCAACTGGCCCGGTGGCTGGAAGCGCACCCGAAGGTGGGGCGTGTCTTCTATCCCGGTTTGCCGTCGCATCCGCAGTTCGAACTCGCCCGCAAACAGCAGAAGGGCGGCGGCGCCATTGTCGCGTTTGAAGTGAAGGGCGCCCGCGAGCAGGCCTGGTCAGTCGTCGATCACTGCCATCTGTTGTCGATCACCGCCAATCTCGGCGATACCAAGACCACCATCACCCATCCAGCCTCCACCACGCATGGCCGTATTTCCCCGGAAGCCCGGGCCGCGGCCGGCATCAGCGAAGGGTTGCTGCGCATCGCGGTCGGCCTTGAAGCGGTGGAGGATCTTCAGGCCGATCTTGAACGCGGCCTCTCCCAGATCTGATACAAGAACGGCCTCCGGTTCGCTCCGAGGCCAACTGGAGTTTCCATGCTATTCACCGAACTCGGCCTCAGGGCCGAACTCCTGCGCGCCATCGGCGAGCAGGGCTACGACACGCCGACGCCGATCCAGCAGAAGGCCATTCCCGCCGTGATGACCGGCCAGGACCTGATGGCGACTGCGCAAACCGGCACCGGCAAGACTGCCGGCTTCACGCTGCCCATCCTGCATCGCCTGGCGAATACTCCCAATACCCGTACCTCCAGGCGTCCGCGCGTACTGGTCCTGGCGCCGACGCGCGAACTGGCGATCCAGGTCGAGGAGAGCGTGCGCACCTACGGCAAGCATCTGCCGATCAATTCGCTGGCGGTATTCGGCGGCGTCGGCATCAACCCGCAGATTGCCAGCCTGCGCCGCGGCGTCGATATCCTGGTCGCGACGCCAGGGCGTTTGCTCGACCACGTCCAGCAACGCACCGTCGACCTTGGCGGCATCGAGATTCTGGTGCTCGACGAAGCCGACCGCATGCTCGACATGGGCTTCATCCGCGATATCCGCAAGATCATCGCGCTGCTGCCGAAGCAGCGCCAGAACCTGATGTTCTCCGCCACCTTCTCGCCGGATATCCGCGAACTGGCCGGCGGCCTGCTGCACCAACCGGTGTCGGTCGACGTTGCGCCACGTAACACGGCGGCGGAAACCGTCACCCAGCGCGTCATCGAAACCAACCGCGAGCAGAAGAAGGATCTGCTGCTGCATCTGTTTGCGACGCGCGGCCTCCATCAGGTGCTGATTTTCGCGCGTACCAAGCATGGTGCCGACGCACTGTCGCGTCACCTGGAAAAAGCCGGCATCAAGTCGGCCGCGCTGCACGGCAACAAGTCGCAGGGCGCGCGTACCCGTGCGCTCGGCGATTTCAAGGACGGCAAGCTGGTGGCGCTGGTGGCGACCGACATTGCGGCACGCGGCATTGATATCGATTCGTTGCCCCATGTCATCAACTTCGAGATACCCAACATTCCCGAAGACTACGTGCACCGCATCGGCCGCACCGGGCGTGCCGGCCTCGAAGGCGAGGCCCTGTCGCTGGTCAGTCACGACGAACGTGCCTTCCTGCGTGACATCGAGAAACTGATCAAGCGCGATCTCGAGCGGGTCGTCGTCGAAGGTTTCGAACCGACGGCATTCGCCGCGCCGCGTCCGCCACCGCCGCCACGCGCGCCGCGCAACCGGCAGATGCCGGGCAAGATGCCGAACCGGAATTCGTCCCAAATACCGGGTGGACCGCAACTGCATCGTAGCGGTGGCCGGCACCGCTAGAAAACCCGTTCAGGCTTGGAGTTGATCGTCCTGGGAGCTGCATCCACTGGCTGACTCGGTTAGTATCGATTCAGGTGCCAGAGGAGGACTGACAATGCAATCAGCCAGCCTTGCCGGAAAACGGGTTCTCGTCACGCATGCCGATGCCTTCATGGGCCCGGTGCTGTGCGAGGTGTTCAGGGAACAGGGTGCGACAGTCATCGCCAGCGCGCTCCCCTTGCTGGCGCCGGACGAGCCGGCCAAGCTGCTGGCCGAGGCTGGACACGTCGATGTCCTGGTCGCCAACCTGGCGATTGAGGCACCGACGACGCCGGTCACGGGCGCTGATGATCAGGAGTGGGGAGCGGTATTCGATGCCCTTGTGACACCGTTGCCCAGACTGGTGCGCGCCGTCCTGCCACAGATGATCGAGCGCCGTGCCGGAAAGATTCTGGTCATGGGCAGTGCTTCGGCCCTGCGCGGCATCAAGCGCGCGTCCACCTACAGCGCCGCGCGTGGCGCCCAGTTGGCCTATGTGCAATCGGCTGGCGTCGAACTGGCGCCGCACAACATCCAGATCAATGCCATCGCCCAGAATTTCGTCGACAACCCGACCTATTTTCCGGCCGAAGTGCAGGCCAATCCGCGCTTTCAGGATCGCCTGAAGCGCGAGGTTCCGCTGGGGCGGCTGGTGGGTGCTCGCGAGGATGCCGAATTCGCAGCCTATCTCTGCAGCGAGTCAGCCAACTGCTTTGTCGGGCAGGTCTTTCCAGTGTGCGGTGGCTGGGTAACCCGCTAGCCGCATGGCGTCGAAAACCTTGGTCCCGCGAACGGCCTGGTTTCAATCTGCGTCGCGGATCAGTGCCTGCAGTTCTTCGCCGTAGTGATCTATCCTGGCGCTGCCCATGCCGTTATGCCGGCCAGCAGCCCATGGCTGGCCGGGCGGGTGTTCGAGGTTTCGAGACGGTGGCCATGCTGTTGATGCGACAAACATCAAGAACAACGGCGTCGCCACTATCGAGGCGTTGCGCGGCGTGGCGCAGAAAGCCGATGTAACCCTGTTCGTGTGATCTTGCCGACCAGCCGCCAAATTTCGCTTACTCGGTTTCTTCCCTGTCGCTTGCCCGTCTGCTCCATGTCGCCCGGCAAATCGTTGCCGGCTTGATGCCGTTGTAGTTCCAGACCATAATCCACCCGAGGCAGAGTAAGTCAGCCCTTGGGGGGTCACCAGATGAGCAACCGTCGGAGCGACAGGAGTCAATCCTGGGTGAAATACGCCACCCGCCTGGTTTTGTTGCTCGTCGCCGTGGCGTTGCCCTGTTCCGCCGCGGAACACGAGGCCAGCCATGCTGTTGGCAGAAGCGTGCTGACGGTGACGATGGACGACAACTATCCTCCGTATGTATTCCGCGATTCGGACGGTGTGCTCAACGGCTATCTGGTCGACCTTTGGAAGCTTTGGGAAGGCAAGACCGGGGTGCGCGTCAATCTGGTCGCTACCGACTGGCAAAAGGCGCAGCATTTGATGGCGGCCGGCCAAGCCGACGTCATCGACACCATATTCCGAACTACTGAGCGTGAGAAGAAGCTCGATTTCACGCCGCCCTACGAACAGATTCCAGTGACGATCTTCAGTCATGCCGGAATCGGCGGCATCACCGGCCCCGAAGCCTTGCGCGGATTCTCGGTCGGCGTCAAGGCCGGCGACGCCTGCATCGGCAAGCTCAAGGATTCCGGTATTACGTCGCTGCAGGAATTCGGCAATTATGAAGCACTGGTGAAGGCGGCGGTTGCCGGGCAGATCCGCGTGTTCTGCCTGGACGAGCCTCCCGCCAACTACCTGCTCTATCGCCATCACGCCGAACGCGACTTCAACAAGGCTTTCAGGTTTTACACAGGCAGCTTTCATCGCGCCACCCACAAGGGTGACTCGGCAACCATGGCGCTACTGAACCAAGGGTTTTCTGCAATCACTACCGATGAGCAACAGAAGTTGCACGACAAATGGATGGGCAGCAGGTTGGACCTGTTGCCTTACGGGCGTTACCTGGCTTATGCACTGATGGTCGCGGCGCTGACCGGCGTCTTTCTCGGGCTCTGGGGGGCCGCTTTGCGGCGCCGAGTAAGTCAGCGCACGGCGCAACTGGCATCCGAACATACCCGCTTGCGCGGGCTGCTCGAAACCATCCCCGATCTGGTCTGGCTCAAGGACGAAGCGGGAGTCTATCTGTTCTGCAATTCGCTGTTCGAACGGTTCTTCGGCGCGAAGGAAGCACAGATCGTCGGCAAGACCGACCACGATTTCGTGGACCGTGAACTGGCGGATTTTTTTCGTGAGCACGATCGCAAGGCTTTGGCTGCCGGCAAGCCGACGAGTAATGAAGAGTGGATCACCTTTGCGGACGATGGTCGGCGCGTCCTGGTGGAAACCACCAAGACCCCGATGCATGACGCCAAGGGCCACTTGATCGGTGTGTTGGGCATTGCCCGCGACATTACGAGCCGGAATCAGGCCGAGCAGGCGGTTCGTGAAAGCGAGGAACGCTATCGCGTGGCATTTCGAACCAGTTGCGATTCGGTCAATATCAATCGTGTTACCGATGGATGTTTCGTCGATGTCAATGAAGGTTTCGAACGCATGACCGGTTGGCGCCGCGACGAGGTGATTGGCCGAAGTTCGCTGGAACTGGGAATCTGGGTCGACCCGGAAGAACGCCGGCGCATGGTCGAAAAGCTGAGACAGGACGGCTTTTGCGAGAACTTCCGGTTTCGCTTCCGCCGCAAGGATCGCAGCGAATTGATCGGGCAGATGTCGGTACACGCCATTCCAGTTGGCGGCGACGATTGCCTGCTCTCGGTCACTCGCGACATTACCGAGCAGATCAGGATCGAGGAGGAACTGAAGCAACGGGAGCACTACCAACGGGCGCTTCTTGACAACTTTCCTTTCCTGGTCTGGCTCAAGGACAATAGCAGCCGCTTTCTCGCCGTTAACCAGCCATTTGCCGATGCTTGCGGCCAGGTATCAGCCAGCCTGCTGGTTGGTAAAACCGATCGCGATATTTGGCCCATGGATCTGGCCGAAGCCTATCGGGCGGACGATCAGGCTGTGCTCAAAAGCGGGCGGCCGACGAATACCGAAGAGGAAATTGAGGTTGGCGACAAGCGAATCTGGTTTGAAACCTACAAGTCGCCGGTCATGATCGACGGAGAGGTTATCGGCACAGTTGGCTTTGCGCGGGACATTACTGCGCGCAAAGCGACCGAGGAAGAAGTCCGGCGTCTGGCGTTTTACGACACGCTGACGCATCTGCCCAACCGACGACTGCTGGTGGATCGCCTGCAGCAGGCCATTGCATCGAGTGTTCGCATCGGAAAACAGGTGGCGGTGCTGTTCATCGATCTGGACAATTTCAAGGGTCTCAACGATACCCTCGGCCACGCCATCGGCGACCTGCTGTTGCAGCAGGTGGCCAAACGTCTTGAGCGATGCGTCAGGGAGGGAGATACCATAGCACGCCTGGGCGGCGACGAATTCGTCGTCGTCCTCAAGGATTTGAGCGGAGAAATGTTCGAGGGGGCTACACATGCCGAAAGCATTGGCGAGAAGATACTCGCCGAACTCGCCCGGCCCTACGATTTGAACGGCCACGAAATCAACAGCACGCCCAGCATCGGCATCACACTCCTCGCCGACCGCGAGACGACGTTCGAGGAGCTGATGAAGCGCGCGGATATGGCCATGTATCAGGCCAAGGGTGCAGGACGCAATACCCTGCGCTTCTTCGATCCGCAGATGCAGGCGGCGGTCGCCACGCGCATTGCGCTGGAAGCCGACCTGCGCAACGGCTTGAGGCTTGGCCAGTTGTTGCTTTACTATCAACCGCAAGTCGATGGCGATGGCAACGTGACGGGTGCGGAAGCGCTGGTCAGGTGGCAGCATCCTGGACGTGGACTGGTCTCGCCCGCCGAATTCATCCCGCTGGCCGAAGAAACCGGGCTGATTCTTTCCTTGGGTGCTTCGGTGTTGACGACCGCCTGCCAACAGTTATCAGTTTGGTCGCGTGATCCGCTTACGGCGAGTTTGACCTTGGCGGTCAATGTCAGCGCCCGGCAGTTTCGTCAGACCGATTTTGTTGAACAGGTGTTGGCCACGCTGGAAATGTCAGGTGCCAATCCGAAAAAACTGAAGCTGGAACTGACCGAAAGCCTGCTGCTAGAGAGCGTCGAAGAAATCATCGTCAAAATGAACGCGCTGAGGGCTTGCGGCGTGAGCTTCGCGCTGGATGACTTCGGCACCGGCTTTTCGTCGCTTTCTTATCTGAAACGATTGCCCTTGAACCAGCTGAAGATCGACCAGACTTTCGTCCGCGACGTACTCAGCGATCCCAATGATGCAGCGATAGCGCGTACCATCGTCGCGCTGGCCCAAAGCCTGGGGCTGTCGGTGATCGCCGAGGGGGTTGAGACCGAGGCGCAGCGGGAATTCCTTGCTGCTTCAGGCTGCCATGACTGTCAGGGCTACCTGTTCGGTGCCCCGATGCCGATCGAGCAATTTGGGCAATTTGTCGGCCGGAAGCCAGCGCCATAACTTCAACCTGGAAACCTCGGTTGGGCGGGGTGGAGTGTGCAGTCTTGGGGTGCAGGGCAAGGCGTTGCAACGCCGCCATGCGCCCCGAAAACCGTGCAATCCTGAGGTCCCAGATGTAGCGTGCGGCCTTGCGATGGGCGGGCTTCGCGATCACTTCGGGCGCGTTATCCGGTGCCGCCGGTTTCGACTCGACCGCCTCAGGGTTTGCCTCAGAAATCGCAACCGGCAGCGGCGCCTCAGTCCGTTTCGTGGATCAGCGCCAGCAGTTCCGCGCCGTAATGTTCGATCTTGGCGCTGCCCATGCCGGTGATGCCGGCCAGCAGGCTGCGGCTGGCCGGGCGGGCTTCGGCCAGTTCGCGCAGCGTGCGGTCGTGCAGGATGACGTAGGCCGGTACGCCCTGTGCCTTGGCGGTGTCGCTGCGCCAGCGACGCAGTAGCTGGAACAGCGTCTCGTCGGCCGGGGCCAGCTCGCTGCTGGCGGCGCCGCTTGCGCGCGGCGTTGCCGATTTGCGCTTGGACGGGCGGCGCAGTTGTACCTGACGTTGCCCCTTGAGCACCTCGCGCGCGGCTTCCGTCAGTTGCAGCGCGCCGTGTTCGGCCATGTCGATATGGACCAGACCGGCGGCGGCAAGCTGGCGGAATACGCTTTTCCAGGCATGGTCGTCGAGGTCGGCTCCGACGCCGAAGGTGGGCAGCTTGTCGTGGTTCCACTGCCTGACCTTGTCGCTCGCCTTGCCGCGCAGGATGTCGGTCAGGTGGGCGACGCCGAAGCGCATGCCGGTACGGAAGATGGCCGATAGCGCTTTTTGCGCGGCCAGTGTGCCATCCCACAGCTCCGGCGGCTCCATGCAGACATCGCAGTTGCCGCAGGCCTGGCGTTCTTCGCCAAAATAGTCGAGCAGCACCTGACGCCGGCAGCGTGGCGCTTCACAGTAGGCGAGCAGGGCGGTCAGACGCTGCGATTCGAGGATTTTCTGGCCTTCGCCGGCGCCCGATTCGGCGATACGCGCGTGCTGCAGCGCGACGTCCTGCATGCCGTAGGCCATCCACGCTTCGGAGAGTTCGCCGTCGCGGCCGGCACGGCCGGTTTCCTGGTAGTAGGCCTCGATGCTTTTCGGCAGGTCGAGGTGGGCGACGAAACGGACGTCGGGTTTGTCGATGCCCATGCCGAAGGCGATGGTCGCACACATGACCAGGCCTTCCTCGCGCAGGAAGCGGCGCTGGTTGGCGGCGCGTTCGGGGGCGGGCAGGCCGGCATGGTAGGGCAGCGCCGGGTAGCCCTGGGCCGACAGCCAGGCGGCGGTTTCCTCGACCTTCTTGCGCGACAGGCAGTAAACGATGCCGGCCTGGCCCTTGCGGCCGGCGAGAAAGCCGAGCAACTGCTTTCTGGCGTTGTCCTTTTCGACCACGGTGTAGCGGATGTTGGGGCGATCGAAGCTGGACAGGAAGACGCGGGCTTCGCCGAGCCCCAGACGTTGCAGGATTTCGTTGCGCGTCGCCTGGTCGGCGGTGGCGGTCAGCGCGATGCGCGGAACCTTCGGATAACGTTCGTGCAGGGCCGAGAGTTGCAGGTATTCGGGGCGGAAGTCGTGGCCCCACTGCGAGACGCAGTGCGCTTCGTCGATGGCGAAGAGGGCCAGCTTGCCGGCTTCGCAGAGTGCGTCGAGCAGAGCCAGCGTGCGGTCGAGCAAGAGGCGTTCGGGGGCGATGTAGACGAGGTCGAGGCCGCCCGCGAACATCGCTTGCTCGACGGCCTGCGCTTGCCGCCAGTCCAGCGTCGAGTTGAGGCAGGAGGCCTTGACGCCGAGTTGGGTCAGCGCGTCGACCTGGTCCTGCATCAGCGCGATCAGCGGTGAGACGACGACGGCGCAGCCGGGGCGGAGCAGGGCGGGAATCTGGTAGCACAGGCTCTTGCCGCCGCCGGTCGGCATCAGGACCAGCGCATCGCCGCCGCCGCAGATATGCTCGATGATCTCGGCCTGCGCACCGCGGAAGGCGGGATAGCCGAACACCTCGCGCAGGATGCGGGGAGCGCCGGTCGCCCCCGGGAGGGACTTCATGCCGGTCGCGGTCGACACCCGTTCAGGGCCGATTTTCCTGGGTCAGCGCTTCCCGGTGCAATGCTTCGCCATCCCAGACCAGGCATTCACCGCGGTCTTCGTGCCAGTCGGCCAGGACCCAGCGCTCGACGTGAATGCCGTCGACGATATGGTCGTGCGTCGCCGGCTGGTGCGTGTGGCCGTGGATGAACGTCACGTAGCCGTGTTCGCGCAGGAAGTCATCGGTGGCGGTTGCCTGCAGATCGCCGTAGGGGGTGTCCTTGTCGCGCTGGCTCGACTCGCTGACCTCGCGCATGTGGGCGGCAATGGCGCGTCGCTCGCCCAGCGGTTTGGAGAGCAACGCCGCCTGCCAGGCCGGGTTGCGAACCTGGGCGCGGAAGGCCATGTAGGTGGCGTCGTCGAGGCAGAGTGCGTCACCGTGCGAAAGAACGAACTGCCATTCGGGCGTCGACAGCAGATGCGGATCGCCGAGCAGCCTGGCCCCGGTCGCGGCGGCAAAGCCATCGCCCAGCAGGAAATCGCGATTGCCGTGCATGACGCTGATGCGCAGACCGGCATCGCTGGCGGCACGCAGGGCGGCGACAACCGCGGCGTTGAACGGATCGCCGCTGTCGTCATCGCCAATCCAGGCTTCGAAGAGGTCGCCGAGAATATAGAGTTCCTCCGCCTCGCGGGCGCGCCCGGCAAGAAACTGAAGGAACAAACGCATCGCCCCGGGCGACCGGGGCGACAGGTGCAGATCGGAAACGAAGAGGATCAAACCACTTCCGCCTTCTCGATGATCACGTCATCCAGAGGCACGTCCTGATGGAAGCCCTTGTTGCCGGTGCGCACGGCACGGATCTTGTCGACGACGTCCATGCCTTCGCTGACCTCGCCGAAAACGCAGTAGCCCCAGCCTTGGCCCGACGGTGACTTGAAGTCGAGGAAGTCGTTGTCGACGGTGTTGATGAAGAACTGGGCGGTGGCCGAGTGGGGGTCGCCGGTGCGCGCCATGGCGACGGTGCCGCGCTTGTTCTTCAGACCATTTTCCGCTTCGTTCTCGATAGTCGGATTGGTCTTTTTCTGATTCATCTCCGTGTCGAATCCGCCGCCCTGAATCATGAAGTTCTTGATCACACGGTGAAAAACCGTGTTGTCGTAATGCCCGGCCTCGACGTAGGCGAGGAAGTTGGCGACTGTCTTCGGTGCCTTCTCTGCATTGAGATCGAGGGTGATGGCGCCGTGGTTGGTGGTGAGTTTGATCACTTGGGGGTCCCTATTTTTCGGAGATGATTTTGACGCTCTGGATGACCACCGGAGTGGTCGGCACATTCTGGTGCGGGCCGGCGTTGCCGGTCGGCACCCTGGCGATCTTGTCGACAACGTCCATGCCTTGGGTGACCTTGCCGAAAACGGTATAGCCGAAGCCGCGCGGGTCGGTTGCCGTCTTGTGGTTGAGAAACTCGTTGTCCTTCAGGTTGATGAAGAACTGAACGCGGGCAGAATGAGGATCCTGCATGCGCGCCATGGCGATCGTGCCACGGTCGTTCTTCAGACCATTGGTTGCTTCGTTCTGAAGCGCCGGGGTGAGCGTCTTCTTTTCTTCCATCGTCGGGCTGAAGCCCCCACCCTGGATCATGAAGCTGTCGATGACGCGGTGGAAGATGGTGCCGTCGTAGAAGCCTTGCCTGGCGTTGGAGACGAAGGACTCGACCGTCTTTGGCGACTTGTCGGCATTGAGCTCAAGCGTGACCTTGCCGAGCGAGGTGGTCATTTCGACAGTCGGGACCGCCCAGGTGGACAGCGCGACGAGTAGGCCGGCGGTCAGGGTCGAGAGGTGCTTGATCATTAAATGGTTCCTGGAGGACTATTGAGCGGTTGCTTTCCTGGCAGCGGCGGAGTCCGTCGTCGTCTTGCCACCTGCCTTTGGCGACATGGTTGTCAACTCGCGCGAGAGGGCCAGCTTGGTCTTTGCCGACTTGCTCGCTCCGTCAAGCTGAGCTGCCTTGCCATAGGCATCGCTGGCCAGTCTGGCGTAGAGGTCGCCTAGGTTTTCATAGGCGGTTGCATAAGAGGGATGTGCCTGAATCGCCATTTCGAGCGCCATGCGCGCTTTATCGTACTGCTTTTGGCGGGCGTAGAGGACGGCCAGGTTGTTGTAGGGCTCGGGAAATTCCGGGTAATCCTGGGTCAGTTTGGTAAACACGATGATCGCCTCGTCGGTCTTGCTCGTCTCGGTGTAAATGACGCCCTTGAGAAAGCGGGCCTGAGCGTCATTGGGCGATGTCTCCAGATAGAGATCGAGGGTTGCCAAGGCCTGCGGGAACTTGCCCTGGCGAATCTGTTTTTGGGCATCGGCGAGGGTGTCGGCGAAGAGCGGGGTGCTGACAGCGAACGCCAGTCCGAGGATAGCGGCCCGAAGCACTCGGGTTGCCCGGTGACAAGGCTGTGGCAGGGAGGCAGAAGACATCGCTATGCTATACTCGGCGCAGGTTTACAATCGTTCGATTCTACCAAGAACGCCAGCCATTCCCAAGCTTCACGAACGGCTGACGCCGCCGCAGATTCCCCCGCCCATGCTCAAAATCCATAACTCCCTGAAACGGGAAAAGCAGGTCTTCACGCCCATCGAACCGGGCAAGGTTCGCATGTACGTCTGCGGGATGACCGTCTATGACTATTGCCACCTTGGCCACGCCCGGGTCATGATCATCTTCGACATGGTCTATCGCTGGCTCAAGACCAGCGGCTATGACGTGACTTACGTCCGCAACATTACCGACATCGACGACAAGATCATCCGGCGCGCCGCCGAAAACGGCGAGACCATCCAGAAGCTCACCAACCGCTTCATCGCCTGCATGCATGAGGATGCCGATGCCCTCGGCGTCCTGCGCCCCGATCATGAGCCGCGTGCCACCGATTTCGTGCCCGAAATGCTTGACCTGATCGGCTTGCTCGAAGATCGCGGGCTTGCCTACAAGGCAAGCGATGGCGACGTCAATTACGCGGTGCGCAAGTTCGCCGGCTACGGCAAACTGTCCGGGAAGTCGCTCGACGATCTGCGTGCCGGCGAGCGGGTCGAGGTTGACTCGGCGAAGCAGTATCCGCTCGATTTTGTCCTCTGGAAGCGCGCCAAGGCGGGCGAGCCGGCATGGCCATCACCGTGGGGTGAGGGGCGCCCGGGCTGGCACATCGAGTGTTCTGCGATGAGTTCGAAGCTGCTCGGGCAGCATTTCGACATCCACGGGGGTGGGCAGGACTTGCAGTTTCCGCACCACGAGAACGAAATCGCCCAGTCGGAAGGGGCGCACCAGTGCTCCTTTGTCAATTACTGGATGCACAACGGCTTCGTTCGCGTCGACAACGAGAAGATGTCGAAGTCGCTTGGCAATTTCTTCACCATCCGCGAGGTGCTGAAACGCTACGATCCCGAGGTGGTGCGCTTTTTCATCCTGCGCGTCCACTATCGCAGCGCGCTGAATTACTCGGACTCGCATCTGGATGATGCCAAGCGCAGTCTGGATGGTCTCTACTTCGCGCTACGCGACGTGCCGCCCGCGGCGGTCGACGTCGATTGGAACGGTGATTTCGCAGCGCGCTTCGCGGCGGCGATGAACGAGGATTTCGATTCGCACGGCGCGATTTCCGTGCTGTTCGAACTGGCGGGTGAGGTGAACCGGCAGCGCAGCGCTGAACTTTCCGGCCTTCTGAAGGCGCTGGCCGGCGTGCTCGGCCTGCTCGACCGTGAGCCTCTGGACTATCTGCGCGGCGGTGGCGCAAGTGCCGGCGGACTTGACGAAGCGGCAATCGAAGCATTGATTGCCAACCGCGCGGCAGCCAAGAAGGCGCGCAATTTTGCCGAAGCCGATCGCATTCGCGACGACCTGAAGGCGGGTGGCATCGTCCTTGATGACAACCCGCAGGGAACCGCCTGGCGGCGCGCCTGACATGAAAACGGCCTGTGAGAACAGGCCGTTTCCGAATGTTGACCGCAGCTGCGGTTACTTGAGGATCTTGCCTCCCGGCCCGACCACGGTCATCTCGACGAAACGCGAACCTTGGCGGTTGCTGCCGCTGTAGGCGACACGGAAGCCGCCCAGGTCGGAATTCATGCCTTCGAGAGCTGCCAGGAACTTCTCGCGGGTCGGGTCCTTGCCAGCCTTGCGTAGTGCGTCGACCGTGATACGAGCCATGGCATAGGCCTCTATCCCGTAGTAGGACGAGTTGGCCTTGTTGCCGATCAGTTTCTGATAGTCGCGAACCATCGGGACAATATCATTCCATGGGTACGGCATGACCTGCGAAATCACGATGCCGCGGGCATCGGCTCCCAGTTCCTTGACCAGCTGCTCGGTGCCGACCGGCGACAGGGTTCTGAACAACGCGCCCTGGCCGGCAGCTTTCATGGCCTTGATGAAGGCTGCGGTGGGCTTGTACAGCGTCACCATGATCACGGCCTGTGGGTTGGCCTTGGCGATGGCGTCTACGGCGCTTGCCACCTCAACCGAGTTGCGTTCGACAGTTGCGGCAACCGAGGGTACAAGATTGTGTTTCTTCAGCGCTGTCGTCACGCCTTCGAGGCCGGATTTTCCGAAACCGTCGTTCTGATAAAAGACGGCAATGTTCTTGAGACCGGTCGACACCAGTTCATTGACGATCGCTTCGGTCTCGTCGGCATAGCTCGCCCGGACGTTGAACATGTAACGGCTGTTGGGGTTCTGCGAAATCGGTTCGCGCAGCGTTCCGGCACCCGAAATGGTTCCCACCAGCGGCACCCTGGCGGGTCCGAAAACCTTGTTCATCGCTTCGGTCGTCGGGCTGGAGCCATAAAAGGCGAGCAGTGCAAAGACGTTCTTGTCGATGATCAGGGTTTTTGTGTTGGCGACGGTACGGTCGGTTTCGTAGCCGTCATCCAGCGCAATCAGGGAAATCTTGCGGCCATGGACGCCGCCGCCCTTGTTTACCTGATCAAAATAGCTGTCGATTACCTGGCGCATGTCGATGCCATAGGCACCGTTCGGTCCCGAAAACGGGGACGACATGCCCAGCGTGATCGAATTGTCGGTGACACCGGGTTCGGCTCCGGCCAGTGCGGACATGGCAATGGCTGCCACCGCTAGCAGTTGTTTCAGGAAATGCATTTTTCGTGCCCCCCCAACCTTGACAGTCTGCCGAGTCTAACAGATGAATGGTAGCAGACGAAACAGGGTTGGTTGAGGCTCGCCAAGTGTATTCATCCCGCTCCGAATACCGGGGGCTGAGCGTTGCAACGTAACTTGGCTGTGAGTGGCTTAGTCCCCGAAGAATGCCTTCACTTTGTCCATCCAGGACTTGGCGCGCGGATTGTGCTTGGCGCCGTTGTCGCGACTGGTGGATTCCTCCAGTTCGCGCAGCAGTTCCTTCTGACGATCAGTCAGGCTGACCGGCGTCTCGACGACGACATGGCACATCAGGTCGCCATGGGTATGAACGCGGACGCCCTTGATGCCTTTGCCGCGCAGGCGGAACACACGCCCTGACTGCGTTTCCGGAGGAATCCTGATGGCGGCCGCACCATCCAGCGTCGGGATCTCGATTTCGCCGCCCAATGCAGCCGTGGTGAAGGAGATCGGCATCTCGCAATGCAGGTCGTTGTGGTCGCGGGTGAACACCGGATGCTGCTTGAGGTGAATCTGGACATAGAGATCACCCGGCGGGCCGCCATTGACACCATGTTCGCCTTCGCCGGCGAGACGGATGCGGTCGCCCTCGTCGACTCCGGCGGGAATCTTGACGGACAGTGTCTTGTGCTGCTTGGTGCGCCCGACGCCCCCACAGGACTTGCACGGTTCGGCAATGAAGCGGCCGGTGCCATGGCACTTTGGACAGGTCTGCTGGATGGAAAAGAAACCCTGCTGCAGGCGAACCTGGCCCGATCCGTGACAAGTCGGACAGGTCTTCGGTTGCGTACCTGCCTTGGCGCCACTTCCGTGGCAGGGATCGCAGACTTCCATGGTCGGAATGCGGATATTGGTATCCGTGCCATGGGCCGCCTGCTCCAGCGTGATTTCCAGGTTGTAGCGCAGGTCGGCGCCACGGTAGACGTTTGACCGGCTCCCGCCACCGCCACGGCCGCCGAAGATTTCATCGAAGATATTGCCGAAGGCGTCGCTGAAACCGCCGCCACCTCCGCCACCCATGCTGCCTTGCGGATCGACGCCGGCATGGCCGAACTGGTCGTAGGCCGCGCGCTTTTGCGCATCGGAAAGTATCTCGTAGGCTTCCTTGGCCTCCTTGAACTTCTCCTCGGCCGCCGGATTTTCCAGGTTGCGGTCGGGGTGATGCTTCATGGCCAGCTTGCGGTAGGCTTTCTTGATCTCTTCGTCGCTGGCGTCGCGGTTGACCCCGAGAATTTCATAAAAATCGCGTTTTGACATGTTTGCTACCCGTCACGTGACAAAGGCGCCGAGCCGGCGGAAGGTATCCGCAGGCTCGGCGCCGCGCTGAGAAGTTGGACTATTTTTTGTCCTTGACCTCGGTGAATTCTGCATCAACCACGTCGCCTTCGTCCTTCTTGGCCTGCTGGTGGGCACCGGCACCCGCTCCGCCAGCGGCGGCCGCGCCCTCAGCCTGTTGCTGGGCGTACATCTTCTCCCCCAGCTTCTGGGCCGCCTGGCTCAAGGCTTCGGTCCGTGCGCTGATGGTGTCCTTGTCGCCATCACGCAGAACGTCCTCGACAGCCTTGATGGCCGCCTCGATCTTCGCCTTTTCATCGGCATCGAGCTTGTCGCCGTATTCGGTCAGCGATTTCTTGACCATGTGCACCATGCCGTCAGCCGAGTTGCGGGCGTCTGCCAGTTCGTGCACCTTCTTGTCCTCTTCGGCGTGCAGTTCGGCATCCTTCACCATCGCCTGGATTTCGGCTTCGGACAGGCCGGAATTGGCCTTGATGGTGATCTTGTTTTCCTTGCCGGTGGCCTTGTCCTTCGCCGTGACGTGCATGATGCCGTTGGCGTCGATGTCGAAGACGACTTCGATCTGCGGCATGCCACGCGGGGCCGGTGGAATACCCTCCAGATTGAACTGGCCGAGGCTCTTGTTGCCGGAAGCGACTTCACGCTCGCCCTGCAGCACGTGGATGGTCACCGCGCCCTGGTTGTCGTCGGCGGTCGAGAAAACCTGCGATGCCTTGGTCGGGATCGTGGTGTTCTTCTGGATCAGCTTGGTCATGATGCCGCCCAGGGTCTCGATACCGAGCGACAGCGGGGTGACGTCGAGCAGTAGCACGTCCTTGACTTCACCCTGCAGTACGCCGCCCTGGATGGCAGCGCCGACAGCGACGGCTTCGTCCGGATTTACGTCCTTGCGCGGCTCGCGACCAAAGACTTCCTTGACCTTCTCCTGGACTTTGGGCATGCGCGACTGGCCGCCGACGAGGATGACGTCGTCGATGTCGCCGACCTTGCAGCCGGCATCCTTGAGGGCGGTCAGGCACGGGGCGACGGTGCGCTCGACCAGTTCATCGACCAGCGATTCGAACTTGGCGCGGGTGATCTTGATCGCCAGGTGCTTCGGGCCCGTGGCATCTGCGGTGATGTAGGGCAGGTTGACTTCGGTCTGCTGGCTCGAGGAAAGCTCGATCTTGGCTTTCTCGGCAGCCTCCTTGAGGCGTTGCAGGGCCAGCACGTCCTGCTTCAGATTGACGCCGGAGTCCTTCTTGAACTCGTCGATGATGTAGTCGATCAGGCGCTGATCGAAGTCTTCGCCGCCGAGGAAGGTGTCGCCGTTGGTGGCCAGCACTTCGAACTGCTTCTCGCCGTCGACACTGGCGATCTCGATGATCGAGATGTCGAAGGTGCCGCCGCCGAGGTCATAGACGGCGATCTTGCGGTCCTTGCTGGCAGCCTTGTCCATGCCGAAGGCGAGGGCGGCAGCGGTCGGTTCGTTGATGATGCGCTTGACTTCCAGACCGGCGATGCGGCCGGCGTCCTTGGTCGCCTGGCGCTGGCTGTCATTGAAGTAGGCCGGGACGGTAATGACCGCTTCGGTGACTTCCTCGCCGAGGTAATCCTCAGCGGTCTTCTTCATCTTGCGCAGCACTTCGGCGGAAACCTGTTGCGGCGCAATCTTTTTGTCGCGCACGGAAACCCAGGCGTCACCGTTGTCAGCCTTGACGATCTTGTAGGGCATCAGGGAGATATCCTTCTGCACTTCCTTTTCTTCGAAGCGGCGGCCGATCAGGCGCTTCACTGCGTACAGCGTGTTCATCGGGTTGGTCACGGCCTGGCGCTTGGCGGGAGCGCCAGAAAGGATTTCGCCATCCTCGGCGTAACCGATGACCGACGGCGTGGTACGCGCGCCTTCGGAGTTTTCGATGACTTTCGGCTGGCCGCCTTCCATGATGGCGACGCAACTGTTGGTGGTGCCGAGGTCGATGCCGATGATTTTGCCCATTTTCTGTTCCTTTGCTGAATGCGAATGACTGTGATGTTCAGGATTTGGGGGCATTGCCCCGGATTTCAAGATTTGGCCTTGGCAACCATGACCAGTGCCGGGCGCAGCACGCGCTCGGCGATCAGGTAACCCTTCTGCAGAACGGTGACGACGGTATTGGGCTCCTGATCGGAATCGACCATGGCGATGGCCTGGTGCCGGTGCGGGTCAAACTTCTCGCCAGCGGGGTTGACCTCGGTCAGCGCGTTCTTCCCGAAGGCCGAGACGAGTTGTTTCAGGGTCAATTCGACGCCGGCCTTGAAGCTCTCTACAGTCTGTTCGGGCGCGGCCAGCGCGGCTTCTAGGCTGTCCTTGACGGCCAGCAGTTCGCCGGCAAACTTCTCGACAGCGAACTTGTGCGCCTTGGAAATATCTTCCTGGGCGCGGCGACGGATGTTCTCGCCTTCCGCCTTGGCGCGCAGCCATGCATCATGATGCTCGGCAGCCTGGAGCTCAAGCTGGCGGAACTGTTCCTCGATGCTGGGCAAAGTGTCCGTGTGATCCCCGGACGCCGGCTCGGGGGGCGGCTCGATTGCGGGTTCGCTGGTGAGCAAAGGTTCCTCGGTATTTTCGGGGTTAGACATGAGCGGTTCTCCAAAAAAGCTGTGGAGGCATCTGGGGGCGTTTTTCCAGGTTTCAAGAGCTGCGATGTGCCGGGTCAATGTGGATGCGCCTTCGCCGGTGGTCTCCGGCCACGGTTTCTCGCCAGTTCACCGCGCGCCGCGCCCGGCGTTGGTAGGGAAACCCGGACCTTCGTCGTCGTTGCCGACTGGCCGGGGGTGTCGACCGCGACCCTTGGGGCCTTGGGTTTTTTCGGCTTCTTGAGCAGTTGTCCGGCAGCGTCGGTTACTGGCACCCGATGGTCTGGGGTAAAACCCTCCTCCTCGATCCTCGGCAGTTTCTGCCCGGTCAGGGTTTCAATGGCAGCGAGTAGGGGTGCCTCGTCGGCACAGACCAGCGAAATCGCGTCGCCGCTTGCCCCGGCGCGGCCGGTGCGGCCGATGCGGTGGATGTAATCCTGCGCCACGATCGGCAGATCGAAGTTGATGACCCGGGGCAGGTCGTGAATATTGAGCCCGCGCGCTGCCACGTCGGTTGCCACCAGAACCTGGATTTCGGCCCCCTTGAAGCGCTCCAGTGCCCGCAAACGAGCCGGCTGGGGCTTGTCGCCGTGGATCGAATCGGCACTGATTCCCTGCGTGATCAGGGTTCCGACCAGATCTTCGACGCCCTTGCGGGTTTTCACGAAGACCAGCACCTGACCCCAGCGCCTGCTCTTCAGCAGATGACAGAACAGTTCCGGCTTGCGCCGCTTGTCGACCGGAATCATCGACTGCTTGACGCTCCTCGCCGCAGAATTTCGGGGACCGGTTTCAACAATGACCGGATTGTTCAGAATCGCCCCTGCCATCGCACGAATGGCGTCGGCAAAGGTTGCCGAGAACAGAAGGGTCTGCCGGCGCCGCGGCAGGGTGGCAAAGATGGCATCGAGTTCCTGCGCAAACCCCAGGTCGAGCATGCGGTCGGCTTCGTCGAGAACGAGCGTCCGGAGCTGGCCAAACTTGAGCGCATTCTGGCGATGCAGGTCGAGCAGGCGGCCGGGCGTGGCGACCACGATGTCCATGCCCTTGCGCAACTTCATCATTTGCGGATTGATGCTGACCCCGCCGTAAACCGGGCAGGTGCGCAGCGGCAGGTTCCGACCATAGGCGCAGATGCTCTGGCAGACCTGCTCAGCGAGTTCGCGGGTGGGCACCAGGACCAGGGCGCGAACGCAATTGCTGCTGACCGGCGGCCCTTCAGCGGCAAGTCCTTGCAGGAGCGGCAGGGCGAATCCGGCGGTCTTGCCGGTGCCGGTCTGGGCTGCCGCCATCAGGTCGCGGCCGGCCAGTATGGCCGGAATCGCCTGCACCTGAACGGGCGTCGGAGTCCGGTAGCCAAGAGTCGCGAGTGCCTGGAGCAATGGGGCGCTGAGGCCGAGTTGGGCGAAGGTCATGAGCTATGGCTCCGATGCGCGAGTTTGAACACCAGATTCGCGCATGGCTTACTCGCCAACCGTACGCCGCCCGGCCTTCAGTGCAGCGCGCTGCGCCTTGTTTTCCAGGCGCTTGGCAACGGAGCTTCGGGTCGGCCGGGTCGGTCGGCGTCTTCGTGGCAATTTGGCGACGCCGGCAATCAGTTCCTGCAGTCGGCGCAAGGCCTCGCCCCGATTCTTCTCGAGACTGCTGAACTTCTGCGCCTTGATGATCACCACGCCGTCCTTGCTGATACGGCGGTCGCCCAGCTTTGCCAGGCGCTGGCGAATTTCCTCCGGCAACGACGAGGCGGCGATGTCGAAGCGCAGATGCACTGCGTTGGACACCTTGTTGACGTTCTGCCCGCCGGCGCCTTGCGCACGGATCGCGGTGAATTCGATTTCTTCAGGCGGGATAGTCAGGCTCGGGCGCACAGGGAGAGCACGGGGAAGATGAGCACGCCATTGTAGCGTTTCGCTGGCGGGCGCTTTGGCGAATGTGGTTTTTTGGTCGATTTCACCGGTTCACCGCAGCCGGCGCGCAAATGCCTCGTTGGCGACCAGCGCCCCGAGCACCAGTGCGCCGCCCAGCAAGACATTCGACGACAGGCGCTCACCGGCCCACAACCACGCCCAGGCAACCCCGAAGACCACTTCGAGCAGGGCGAGCAGAGCGATCTCCGGCGCCGGCAGTTGCCGGCTCAGGCGGACCACAAGCAGGCAAGGCAGTGCCAGTTGCACGCAACCGAGCAGCGCCAGCAGGCCGAGATCGTGCATCGAGGCCTGTAGCGGCCAGGCCAGCGGCAGGGTCACCGCCGCCGAGATCAGGGCCCCCAGCAGTACCGCCGGCAACATGTCCGGCCCCTGCGCGCCAGGTTCCCCGGCCCGTTGCAGCAACGTCCAGTTGGCCGCACCGGCCAGCGGCACGGCGCAAGCGACCAGCGAGCCGAGCAGTGACGCGCCATTGCCGGCCTCGGCGCCGAACATCCAGGAAATCCCCGCGCCTGCGGCAAGGATAGCCAGCCATGTGCGCAACGGCAGATGCTTGCCGAGAAATATCCGCGAGAAGATCGCCGTCATCATCGGCCCAATGGCCATCGTCACCAGAACGTTGGCCACTGTCGTCAGCGTCAGGGAAACCATGAAGGCGGTGAACATCACGGCCCAGCAGAGTCCGGAGGCCCACAGCACGCGGCTGGAGCGCAGCAGGCCGGACCACAGCGCCGGTCCGCGCAGGGCGGTCAGGCCAACGGCCAGCGCCAGCGCATTGAACAGGCTGCGCCAGAAAGTGACCTCGAAGCTGCGCGCCGCATCGAGATGCCGCGTCACGACGCCGGCGATGCTCCACAGCAGCGTCACGAGGACCATCAGCGCCACGGCGCGGCGATGTGTCATTGTCGGGGTGGCCGCAGCCTCAGGAGCGGCGACGTCTGGCCTCGAACAGGCAAACCCCGGCCGCGACCGAGACATTGAGGCTTTCCACGGCCCCGTGCATCGGAATGCGCACCAGTTGGTCGCAATTCTCGCGCGTCAGGCGGCGCATGCCCTCACCTTCGGCGCCGAGCACCCAGGCCATCGCCTGCGGCCACTCGGCCGCGTAGAGATCGGATTCCGCCTCGCCGCTGGTGCCGATCACATGGATGTCGCGTTCCTTCAGTTCACGCAACGTCCGCGCAAGGTTGGTGACCAGCACGTAGGGGATGGTCTCGCCGGCGCCGCTGGCCGCCTTCAGTGCGACGTCGGTCAATCCCGCGGTGCGGTCCTTGGGCGCGATGACCGCGTGGACGCCTGCGGCATCGGCGACGCGCAGGCAGGCGCCGAGGTTGCGCGGATCGGTGACGCCGTCGAGCACGAGCAGGAAAGCGGGTTCCTCGAGCGTGTCGAGAACGTCGTCGAGATGCGCGACGTGGCGCCCGCCCTCGATGCGGGCGATGACGCCCTGATGCCGCGCACCCGGCGCCATGCCATCGAGGCGCCTGCTGTCGCCGGCAACCACCTTGACTCCCTGCAACTCCGCATGGGCGAGCAGATCTCGGGCGCGCGCATCATGACGGGCGGCATCGATGAAGATTTCCTTGACGGCATCGGGGTCGTGACGAAGCTTGGCGGTGATGGCGTGAAAGCCGTAAATCAGGCGTGAGGACATGACTGCTCGCAATCGATTGGAATTGCGATTTTACCGTGACCTATTGCCGGCCATTGGAACTGAATGCTGGAGGGGGTAATGATCAGGATGCTGCTCGACGGCAACCGGCGCTTCGTCGTCGAGGTTTTCGAGAAGATCCGGTCCACTTCACCGACCTCCGCCGCGAGCAGAGCCCGACCGTCCTGTGGACCGGCCGCTCCGACTCGCGGGCACCAGTGGACACCCTCACCGAGACCAACGCCGGGGCGGTCTTTGCGAACGGCAATATTCAGCCGTGGCCGCCGTGCCCCGTGTAACCCGGCAGACCGGCGGCCTCAGGGGATGAAGCGAGATGAATGGCCGCCGCGACGATCTCCCTCCGCTCCTCTTCCTTCATTTCCGAGAGCAGGATGTCCACGTCCTCGATCTCGTTCTTCAGCAGCCGATTGTCGAGGATGATGCGGTTGCGGAAGAACTGCGCCCAGCGGAACTCGGCGAAGTCGGCATCCATCTTGTCGTAGCCGAAGTGCTCGCGCACATACCAGGCGAGACCGCGACAGGGATCGTTGCTCAGCGGACGGTCGAATTTCGGCATCCACTGGCAAGACCGTTCCCTGACGAGCTGTTCAGGTTTTTCTCGGCAACGTCGGCAGTGCAGCGGGCGCGGTCATCGGCGATGTCAAACGCTTGAGCTTTGAGCGGCCGGTCCCAGAGGTCACGCAGACAAGACATGCCGTGAACAAGCAGGAGTGATATATTGATCTTGCAACTGGATGGTGGCTTGTCTGAAAGCTGCTCTTGTTTGATCAGGATCGATTCTGGGTGGAGGAGGCGCAATGGCGAACGAATCACACACGGTATCCCTCGGGTTTGCCGATCAGCGGTTCCCGGCGGGAGCGCATATTTGTCAGATCTTCAGCAGTGACGAAGAGCGATTGGATGCTCTACTCGAATTCCTCCGCAGTGGTCTTGAGGCAGGCGAGAAGACCGCTTGCTTCACCGAAAAGTTGGACGATGCGTATTTCGCCGATTACCTCGCCAAGCATGGTCTGTCCTGCGACAAGCTGAAGGAATCGGGGGCAGTCTCGATAGCCGGGACGAGGGAAGCCTATTTTCAAGATGGACGATTCGATCCGGATCGTATGCTTGGAACGCTAAAGCAGTACCACGAAGCTTCGGTTACCGAAGGATATC
>JBEOKN010000098.1:0-1772 GCA_040275885.1 Azonexus sp.
GCGCCGGGGGATCGCGTCGCCGCCAAGGATTTGCTGGTAGTTCTCGGATAAGGGAGTAACGAAACCATGAGTCAACTCATCCGCACCCTGCGCCAACAATTGCCCGCAACCCAGGTCATCACCGATGACCTGCGCCGTCTCGCCTACGGTACCGATGCCAGTTTCTACCGCCTGATTCCTCAGGTCATCGCCGTCATCGAATCGGAAAATGACCTCAAATCGGTGTTGACCGCAGCAAGGCACAACAATACCCCCGTCACCTTCCGGGCAGCGGGAACCAGCCTTTCCGGCCAGGCGATCAGCGACGGCGTGCTGGCCCTCATCGGCGAGAGCTTTTCCACCTGCGAAATCAGCGCCGACGCCGGCAAGGTCAGTGTCGGTTGCGGCATGATCGGTGGCGAAGTCAATCGTCGTCTCGCGCCGCACGGCCGGAAGATCGGCCCAGATCCCGCGTCGATCAACGCCTGCAAGATCGGCGGCATCGCCGCCAACAACGCTTCCGGCATGTGCTGCGGCACGGCCCAGAACAGCTACCGGACGCTGGCCGGCCTGCGCGTCGTGCTGGCCGACGGCACCCTGCTCGACAGCGAAGATCCGGCCAGCATTGCAACTTTCAAACAAAGCCACGGCGCGCTGCTCGGCGAACTCGACCGCCTCGGCCGCGACACGCGGAACAATCCGAAACTCGCCGAGCGCATCCGCCACAAGTTCAAGATCAAGAACACCACCGGCTACAGTCTGAACGCGCTGGTCGATTACGAAGACCCGCTCGACATCCTGGCGCACCTGATGATCGGCTCGGAAGGCACACTCGGCTTCATCTCGCGCATCACCTATCATACCGTCGTCGAAGACCCGTTCAAGGCCAGCGCGCTGGTTTTCTTTCCGGACATCCGCAGCGCCTGCGAAGCGGTCATCCGCCTGAAGCCGCAGCCAGTTTCAGCGGTAGAACTGCTCGACCGCCCGGCGCTGCGCTCGGTGCAGGACAAACCGGGCCTGCCGCCGATGATCATGACGCTCGGGGCAGACGCTGCCGCGCTTCTCATCGAAGTGCGCTCGGCCACGGTCGACGGCTTGAACGGGCACATTTCCGCCGTCCACGCGGCAATGGCCGGCATCGTTACCGTCGAGCCATTGCAGTTCTCGACCGACCCGGCGACCTGCGAGATGTACTGGAAGGTGCGCAAGGGTACCTTCCCGTCGGTCGGCGCCATGCGCCGGACCGGCACGACGGTGATCATCGAGGATGTTGCCTTTCCGATCGCCGCGCTGGCCGATGCCACGCTGGACCTGCAGACCCTGCTCCGCCAGCACGGTTACCATGAGGCGATCATTTTCGGCCATGCGCTGGAAGGCAACCTGCATTTTGTGTTCACGCAGGATTTCGGGGATCAGGCCGAGATCGACCGCTACGCCCGATTCATGGACGACGTCTGCGATCTGGTGGTGAACAAGTACGATGGTTCGCTCAAGGCCGAACACGGCACCGGCCGCAACATGGCACCGTTCGTCGAAATGGAATGGGGCAAGGAAGCGGCCAACCTGATGCGCACCATCAAGCGCCTGTTCGACCCCGATTTCCTCCTCAACCCCGGCGTCATCCTCAACGACAATCCCACCGCCCACCTCGAGAACCTGAAGCCGATGCCGGCTGCCGAGGACATCGTCGACCGCTGCATCGAGTGCGGTTTCTGCGAACCTCTGTGCCCTTCGCACCGGCTGACGCTCTCGCCGCGCCAGCGCATCGTCAGCGTCCGCGAACTGTCCCGGCG
>JBEOKN010000099.1:0-20192 GCA_040275885.1 Azonexus sp.
TTGCTGCCGATGTGGCGGAGCGGCGAGCTCGCCATTGTCGAGTCGGTGGGCTACGCCCAGCCCAACCTGTCACATTTCCGCTCGATCGAAATCTGGGATACCGCCTCGGGATCGCATGAGTATCTGCACGACGGCTGGCTCGCCCGGGTTTTTGCACGGAAGCCGGTGCCGGAAGGCTACATTGCCGACGGTGTACTGGTCGGTTCGTCCGATCCGGGCCCGCTGACCGGGGCGCGCGCCATTGCGCTCAGCAATACGGCGCAGTTCCGCCGGCAATCGCGGCTTGCGCAGCCGTCCCAACTCGAGGGCAATGCCGGGCTGCGGCATGTGCTCAAGGTCGAGAGCGATGTCGTCCAGGCGGCGACCAAGCTGGATGCGATGGCCGTCCTGAAGACCGAATTCCCGAAGGGGGCCTTCGGCGATGCCGTGCGTACCGGTTGCAGTGTCGTTGCCGCCGGCGGGATAGCCGTCCTGCGCCTGACGCTCAATGGCTTTGACACGCACCAGAATCAGGCAGGCACGCACGCCAATCTGCTGCGTCAGCTTGCGGATGGCCTGGTCGCCTTGCGCTGCGGCCTGGTCGAGCTGAACCGCTGGCAGCAGGCCCTGGTCATGACCTATTCGGAATTTGGGCGGCGCGCGAAGGAAAACCAGTCGGGCGGCACAGATCACGGTACGGCTGCGCCGCACTTCGTCCTTGGCGGCCGGGTGCGCGGCGGCTTCCATGGTGCGCCGCCAGCGCTCGATCGCCTCGATAGCAATGGCAATCTGCCGTTCGCAGTCGATTTCCGCAGCCTCTATGCGACGGCGATCGAACGCTGGTGGGCGCTTCCGGGCAACGATCTGCTCGGCACCCAGGTGCGGCCGCTCGATCTTGTGCGCGCCTGATCCCGGCGTCAGGGCGGCGCTCCGGTAAAATGCCGGGGATGAAGATCCTGGCCCTGGAAACCTCCACCGATTTCGGCACCTGCGCGCTCTGGCAGGATGGCGTGATCGAACAGCGCATCTGCCCCTCGGGTCGCCCGCATTCGGAGACGCTGTTGCCGCTGGTGCGCGAACTGATGGCCGGCAGCGAAATCGGCTTCACGCAACTCGATGCCATAGCCTTCGGCGCCGGGCCGGGTGCGTTTACCGGCCTGCGCGTGGCCTGTGCCGTCGCGCAAGGGCTGGCGGTTGCCGCCGACCTGCCGTTAGCACCGGTTTGCGGGCTGCAGGCGATGGCGGCGGCCGTCGCTGAATACCGGGTTTTCAGCCTGCTCGACGCGCGCATGGGCGAGGTCTATGCGGCAACTTATGAACGGCTTGGCGACGATCCTCAACTACTGGGCGAGATTCGTCTTGGTCTGCCCGCGACGCTCGAACTACCGGCAGGTGCGGGCTGGGTTGCCTGCGGCAATGCACTGGCCGCCTATCCAGGGCTGAAGGAGCGTCTGCGCGATACCTGTCTTCGGCTGCTGCCGGAGATCTTGCCGCAAGCCGATGCCATCGCGCGGCTGGGAGCGAGCAGAGTGCAGCAGGGTGCGTTGATCAATCCGGGGCTGGCGGCGCCGCTTTATGTGCGCGACAAGGTTGCCAGGACGATCAGCGAGCGTCTCGGTAGCGGGGGCAAGGCGTGAACCCGCCATCCCCGGAATTGTTCCGTATGGGAATGGACGATCTCGATGCCGTGGCGGTACTTGAGGCATCGCTGCAGGCCTTCCCCTGGTCGCGAGGCAACCTGGCCGACTCCCTCGCCGCCGGGCACGACATGCGCGTTCTGCGGCAGGGGGGCGATCTGGTCGGCTTTTCCGTCGTCATGTCCGTGCTGGACGAAGCGCATCTGCTCGTTATCGGTGTTGACCGGCGCTACCAGGGCCAAGGCCATGGCGCTCGCCTGCTGCTGCAGGTCATTGAGGCAGCGCGTGCTGGCGGTGCCGTTCATCTGTTTCTGGAAGTGCGGCGTTCGAACGAGCAGGCGATAGGCTTCTACCGGCGCTTCGGTTTTGTCCGGATCGGTGTCCGCCGGGGCTACTATCGGTCGGCTGCCGGGCGCGAGGACGCATTGGTGTTTGACAAGGAATTGCGATGAAGCTGACCCGCGAACAGATGCTGGCCGAGATGGGAATTACGCCGGTCTGGCGCTTGCGCGAGCCGGCAGCGGCGAAACCAGGGATGGAAATGGTGGCTGCAGAGCCGGAAACGACCGCTGATGAAGTGGCTGCGACAGCCAAAGGGCATGTCTTCCCTGAAACCGCTCCGGTTGCGGTCGACGCTTTGAAATGGCCGGAATTGCTTGCGCGGATATCCGGCTGCACGGCATGTCCGCTGTGCACCGGCCGCAAGCAGGCGGTGCCCGGAGTCGGTGATCTCAATCCGGACTGGCTGTTCATCGGCGAGGGGCCGGGCGCGGAAGAGGATGTCAAGGGCGAGCCCTTTGTCGGACAGGCCGGAAAGCTGCTCGACAACATGCTGGCAGCGCTCGCCATTGCTCGCGGCAACAAGGTCTACATCGCCAATGCCGTCAAGTGCCGGCCACCTGGCAACCGCACGCCTGAAGCCGCCGAGATGGCCGCCTGCCGGCCGTGGCTGGAGCGCCAGATCGCCTTGCTGCGGCCGAAGGTGATTGTCCTGCTTGGCAAGGCAGCCGTGCATTCGCTGCTGCACGACGACAAGTCGCTCGCCTCGCTGCGTGGCAAACAGCTCGCTTATCAGGGCATTCCGGTGGTCGTCACCTACCACCCGGCCTATCTGCTGCGCAATTTGCCCGAGAAGGCCAAGGCCTGGGAAGACCTGCTGTTCGCGCGGCGCTGCCTGCGCGAGGCGATGGCTGCCGGCAGCGGAGAACTGTCTTTCTAGCGCTGCCTAGTGGTGGGCGCTGTCGTCGAGGTGGCGGACGTCGTCGTTGTCGCGTTGATTGGCAAGGTGGCGCTGGCGGATCATGTACATGAGGCCGCTGACGCACAGGCCAAACAGGGTGACCACAATGTAGATCGAGACATCCATGCGGATCATGACGTAGTAGAAGCCGGTCATGATCAGGATGGACAGGTTTTCGTTGAAGTTCTGCACGGCGATCGAGTGTCCGGCGCCCATCAGGATGTGCCCTCGGTGCTGGAGCAGCGCGTTCATGGGGACGACGAAGAAACCCGACAGCGCACCGATGAAGACAAGCAGCGGGACGGCAAGCCAGATTTCACGCACGAAATTCATGGTCAGTACGATCAAACCCATCGCGATGCCCAGCGGAATGACGCGAACCGCACTGCGCAGGGTGATGAACTTCGCTGCGGCGACCGCCCCGAGCGCCACCCCGACGGCGACCACGCCCTGGAGCATCGAGGACTTGGACAGGTCAAGTCCGAGTGCGACCTCCGACCACTTGATGACAATGAATTGCAGCGTCGCGCCGGCGCCCCAGAACAACGTCGTGACGGCGAGCGAGATCTGGCCGAGGCGGTCACGCCAGAGCAGGGTGAAGCAGTGCTTGAACTCACGTACCAGGTAGAACGGGTTCTTCCTGAGCGGCTTGTGATCGACGCCGGTGTCGGGCACGTAAAGGTTGAACAACGAGGCAATCACATAGAGGACGCCGATGATCGAGACCGACATCTTGACCGGAGTATCGATTCCGGTATCGATCAGCGGCACATCGAACGACAGCAACATCTGAGCGATATCGGGCTTGATCAGCATGCCGCCGACGACGACGCCGAGAATGATGGCGCCGACGGTCAGTCCCTCGATCCAGCCATTGGCGACGACCAGCAGGCGGTGCGGCAGGTATTCGGTCAGGATGCCGTACTTGGCCGGCGAGTAGGCGGCGGCGCCGAGGCCGACCACGGCATAGGCGACCAGCGGGTGGGCGCCGAAGAACATCGTGCTGCAGCCAATGATCTTGATTGCGTTGCTGATGAACATGACCCGCCACTTCGGCATGGAGTCGGCAAAGGCACCGACGAAGGCGGCGAGCAGGACGTAAGAGACGGTAAAGAAGGTTTTAAGCAGCGGCTCGTACTCGGATGGCGCGTGCATCTCGCGCAGTGCAGCGATGGCAGCTATCAGCAGGGCGTTGTCGGCCAGCGCGGAAAAGAATTGCGCCGCCATGATGATGTAGAAGCCGAAAGGCACTTGGGCTCTTGTCTCTTTATGTCGCTTTGGGCGCAGGTTATACCATGGAATCGCGATCAGTCGCGATGGCGCAAGGCAGTGTATCGGGTCGGCCGGGAAACGTCACCGTCTTCCGGCAGTGCGGAGACCTGCGCTTCCACAAAATTGTGGTGCAGGATCTCCGTCAAGTGGCATTCCGCAGATGACCGTGGCTGTTCCGCGAAGCGCGACAGACGGACCCCGATGGCTGGCCTATTGCAACAGCGAGCGAACACGTCAGGGTAAGATGTGTTGCGGACGCACCCCGCGGCAAACCCCGATCGCAGGAATGGATGCATGGGACGAAAAGGCGTCAAACTGGGTTGATCTGACAATCCGGGTCGGTCGGAACCGAGAACTGGCAGATCACTCGCAATTTCCACCCCCGATCTGACGAATTGCGTAACCTCAATACATGAGAGTCTTGGCTTGAAGATCCTCCGCCGCTTCTACCCCCTGGCCGCCTTTCTCGGGGGATTTGTCTGGGATTTGCTGACCATCGGCCAGCGGGTCCGGGCTGTTGATCTGTGGCGTCTCGGTGCCTTCTTGCTCGGGGCCGGACTCCTCGTACTCTGGCTGGCCTTCCGCAATTCGAGAGACCTTGCCGAACCGGCGGGTGAAACGGGTTTGCGCGGGCGCTTTGCCGGGATGGCGTGGCAAGCCCCCTACCTGTTGCTGCAGTTCTTCTTCGGGGGCATTTTCTCGGCGCTTTTCATTCTCTATTTCAAGAGTTCCGGTCATCTCGGCACGTGGCTGACAGCGACCGTCCTCGGCACGCTCCTGGTTGGCAATGAATTCGCGGGGAGACGCTACGGCCAGTATTTCACCTTGATCTGGGCGATGTTTGCGGTGAACGCGATCCTGTTCTTCAACTTCGCGCTACCCCATGCGGTGGGCAGCCTGAATTCCTGGTGGTTCTATGCGTCGACCGCATCCGGCATCCTGTTGACTCATCTCCTGTGGCGGCTTTCCTCCGGGCGGCCCGGCCGGATATTTCCCTCGTGGGCGTTGGCTGGGGTGCTCCTGCTTGCATGGTCATTCGACATGATCGCTCCCGTTCCACTGGTCAAACAGGCTCTGGCGGTCGGGCACGAATTCGTTCAGGATGGCACGCACTTTGCACTGAAGGTGGAACCAGCACCCTCCTGGCAACTCTGGCGTGATCAGGACGCCGCCGTTCATGTGCCGGAAGGCGCGAAGCTGTACGGCGTATCCGCGGTATTCGCCCCGCTGGGCGTCACTGCGGCCATGGAGCATCGCTGGGAGGTGCGCGAAACCGGCGGCTGGCGGGCTGTCTATCGCAACAGATTCCAGAGCACCGGCGGGCGGGAGCACGGCTTCCGGGGCTACTCCTGGGTGCTGAACCCGCAGCCTGGCGAGTGGCGGCTCATTGTCGCGACACAGGATGGTCGAACGATCGGACTCTTTCCGTTCACCGTCGAACGTGGCGTGCCGCCGCTCGAAACGCTGCCGGTTCGCGAATTCTGATGGAGGCGTTGTACGAACTCGGGGGTCACTACGGGATTCGGTGCCCTCGATGTGAAACGCATCGCGGTTGCCGGGTGACTGGCCTGAAGTTCTTCTCGCGTTTCCCGCTACGTCGGCTAACTGGAAACCTGGCTCGGCAGGCAACCGAAGGAAAAACTGGTAGCATGAATTCCGCCCAACGGAAGACCGAAGACCTCAGGACCCTCATGGCCAGATTTGAAGAATATCGCGACAAGTACCGGCATCTGCGCATGCAGCGCAACGATGGCATTCTCGAGGTGATGCTGCACAGCGACGACGGACCCGTGGTGTGGGGTGCCGGCCCGCATCGTGAATGCGGTGCGGCCTTTGGCGACATCGCCGCCGACCCCGGAAACCGGGTCGTCATTCTGACCGGTGCCGGACCCGAGTTCATCGCTCGCGAGGAGATCGCGCATCCGGGGATCACTGCGCCGGTGTGGGAACGCCTCCTGGTGCACGCGCAGCGACTGATCTACAACCACCTGGAGATTCGGGTTCCGATGATCGCGGCGATCAATGGCCCGGCGACGATTCATGCCGAGCTTGGCCTGTTGTGCGACATCGTGCTGGCCGCCGATGATGCGGTATTCCAGGATGCGCCCCACTATATCGAGGGACTGGTTCCCGGCGACAGCGTGCACGTGTTGTGGCCCTTGCTGCTGGGCATGAACCGGGGCCGCTATTTCCTCCTCACCGGCCAGAAGCTTGACGCCAGGCAGGCGCTGGACCTCGGCGTCGTCAGCGAGATCATGCCACGTGACCAGCTCATGGATCGTGCTCGCCAGCTCGCGCGCAAGCTGCTCGAACAGCCACCGCTGACGGTGATGTACGCGCGCCTGGCCATCACCCACGAATTGAAGCGCCTGATGCGCGAGCATCTGGACTACGGCCTGCTTCTGGAAGGACTGGCGGCAACTGAGTATTTCCCGGGCAAGGACCGCCGGCACTAGGAATTTCTGAATGGCGCGGCGAGTACGAACCGCCTGCGACCATCGACTGCCGACGACGCTCGTCAAAAATCCATTTCGTGGACGGTGGTCAGGCAACCAGCAGCAGAATGAAAAAAGTTCGGCGGGTGCTCATGCAGCGGAGTTGTCACGATTCGCAATCAGTAGTCGGGCAGCGCGCCGTCCACTGCGCACGGCGCCTTCCAGGGTGGCGGGGTAGTCGGCCCAGGTGTAGTCGCCGGCGAGCAGGACGCGCGGATGCGACGTGATGGCGGCCGGCCGCAGGATGCCCGGCTGGCAGGAGAAGGTGGCGCGCCTTTCGCGGATCACCTTGTGCCAGGTCGCCGGGCCGCATGGCGGTAGTTCGGCCTGCAGCGCGGCGGCGAGTTCTTCGTCAGTCAGGGCTTCCCAGTTGCCGTGGCCGCTGAGGACGCAGCCGATCAGGCCGTCGCCGCGGTCGACCGCCCATTGGCCGTATCTTCCGGTCTGCTTGAAGAGTGGGAAGGGTAGGCGAAACCGCGGCCCGAATTGCAGGTAGACCGTGGCAATCGGCTCGTAGTCGTAGTTCGCAGTCATTTCTGGCCACAGCTTGCCGGCATGCGGCGGGGCGATGGCGATGATCACCGCGGCGAAGCGCTCACCGGCGACCGCGACATGACCGGGGGCGGTTTCGAGCGCCTCGATCCGTGTGGAGAAGCGCAGCGTCGCGCCGTGTTCGGCGAGCCAATTGCTTGCCGGATCGGGCAGCAGGCGGCCAAGATCGACGCGCGGCAGCAGCAGGTCGGTGTCTTCCCGGCGCGGGCTGCCCAGGCTGTCGCGCAGAACGTTGGCGAAAACCTGGGCGGAGGCGCGCCTGGCGGGAATGTTGAGGGCGGCGAGGCAGAGCGGTTCCCAAAGGTGGCGACGCATCTCGCCGGTCTGGCCCGCGCCATCGAGCCATTCGGCGACCGTCGTCTCGTTTGGCAGCCTGAAGCCGCGTGCCTTGACGCCCTGCATCCAGCAGGCGGTGGCGATCTTTTCGCGCCAGCCGACGCCATGCGCGGTGAGCAGGGCCCAGGCGACGTTGAGCGGCGCCGGCCATTTCGGCAAGGCCATGCGAAAGCCGGCATCATCGATGACCTGCAACGGGCGACGCTCGAACAATTGCTCCGGGTCGGCGCCGATGCGGCGCATCACCTCGAGTATGTCGCGATAGGCGCCAAGCAGGATGTGCTGGCCGTTGTCGAGCCTGCGGCCGTCGACGGAAATTGACCGGGCGCGGCCGCCGGGAACGCGGCCGGCTTCAAAAAGAGTGGTAGAAACACCGGCCGCCGTCAGTTCGACGGCGGCGGCGAGTCCCGCCCAGCCGCCGCCGATGACGGCGACCTTCATGCGAAGGCCCAGGTTTTCCAGGCGATCCAGAGCTTGCGCACCGGGGTCAGCGCGATGCGTTGGTGCAGGACCTGGAAGTTGTCGAGCCTGATCTCGTCGAGCAGGGTGCGATAGATCGCCGCCATGATCAGGCCGGGACGCTGGCTCCTCCGGTCGACGGCCGGCAACTGGGCCATTGCCTGCGCGTAGTATTTCTCGGCGCGCTCGGTCTGGAAGCGCATCAGCGCCGTGAAATTGTCCGAGTAGCGGGCGTTCAGGATGTCGGCGGCCGGCACGTCGAACTGCTTGAGCTCGTCCATCGGGATGTAGATGCGGCCACGTCGGGCATCCTCGCCGATGTCGCGGATGATGTTGGTGAGCTGGAAGGCCATGCCGAGGTCGTGGGCGTATCTCTGCGTCTGGCGATCCCTGGCGCCGAAAATCTCGGCGGCGAGCAGGCCGACGACGCTGGCGACGCGGTAGCAGTACAGCGCCAAGCCCCTGAAATCGAGGTAGCGCGTTTGCTGGAGGTCCATCGCCATGCCGTCGATGATTTCCAGCAATTGTTCCGTGGGCAGGTTGAACCGCGCGCTGGCGGCTTTCAGAGCCAGCCCGACCGGGTGCTGCGGCTGGCCCTCGGCGACGCGCCTGATTTCCTGCCGCCACCAGGCCAGCTTGGTCGAGGCCAGCGACACATCCTGGCATTCGTCGACCACGTCATCGACTTCGCGGCAGAATGCGTAGAGGGCCATGATGGCGCGCCGGCCCTCTGCCGGCAGGAACAGGAAGCTGTAGTAGAACGAGGAGCCGCTGGCGGCGCACTTTTCCTGGCAGTAATGGTCGGGATTCATCGTTCACATTGTAAGGGAACGGCTGGCCACAACCAGCCAGTCGCGTTTGCCCAGCGTCGGACGGCGCTGGAAGACATTGCCGCGCATGCGGCGTAGGCGCTCGAGAATGCGCAGGCCGCCCTGGACGGTCAGGCGGATCTCCCAGCCGAGGCGGCCGGGCAGGGCATGGACCAGCGGCGCGCCGCGCAGCAGCAGCTCGCGCGCCCGGTCGTTCTCGAAATCCATCAGTGCCGCCCAGTTGGCCGACCAGCGCCCGGCCGCGATGTCGTCTTCGCTGACCCGGAAACGCGGCAGGTCGGCCTGCGGGATGTAAATGCGCTCCTTCTGCCAGTCGACCGCGACATCCTGCAGGAAATTCACCAGCTGCAGCGCCGAGCAAATGCAGTCGGACTGTTCGAGATGCTGCGTCTCGGTGCGTCCGCACAGGTGCAGCACCAGCCGACCGACCGGGTTGGCCGAGCGGCGGCAGTAGTCGAGCAGTTCCGGGTAGTCGGCGTAGCGCTTCGTGACGACATCCTGCGCGAAGGCGTCGAGCAGGTCGCGGAAAAGGGGGATCGGCAGCGCATGCAGGCGGATGGCCTCGGCCAGGGCGACGAAGAGTGGTGTACGCGGCGATGTGCCGGCAGCGATGCGATCCAGTTCCGCCTGGTAGGCGGCCAGCCCGGCCAATCGTTCATCCGGCGGTGCATCGCCTTCATCGGCGATATCGTCGGCGCTGCGCGCAAAACGGTAGATGCTCTCGATCGGCCGGCGCAGGCGCCGGGGAACGAGCAAGGAGGCAACGGGGAAGTTTTCGTAGTGTTCGACGGGCATCGGCCGCGAAGTATAGGGTCAAGCCGGCGCCGGTGGTAGAATCGCTCCGCCTGCCCAGGTGGCGAAATTGGTAGACGCAGCAGGTTTAGGTCCTGCCGCCGCAAGGTGTGGGGGTTCGATTCCCTTCCTGGGCACCAACGATATTATAAAAATCAGCCAATTGCGTAAATAAGTTAAACCAGTTTATTGGTTTCAGATAGCCAGGATCTCGCCAGCAAAACGGGCCAGAGGCATCCTGAATCCGGCGGCATTCGGGTGTCCGCCGCCCCCGTAGCCAGCGGCGATTGCCGCCACATCGACCCTTCCGGCAGCGCGCAGTGAAACCTTCACCTCGCCCCCCGAGACGAGTTCCCAAACCAGACCGAACGTTCCGCTTTCCTGGGCCAGGCGGTTGCCCAGTTCCGAAGCGAACAGCGCGCTGGCATTGATCCCGAGACCGCTGACGGCGCGCCAGGTGCGGTCGCCATCGCTGATCGTCGGCAGTCCATGGCGCTGCGCCTGCAGCAGGTCAACCGCTTCCCCGCGCAGGCGCGCAGGCATCACCAGCCGGCCTTGCGCGAGACGCTCGACCTCAATCTGGAAGAACCGCTCGATCCCGTCGCCGGCGGCGAGCAAGGCGAGATAACGGGGGGCGTCCGGCGCATCCGCCCGGCGCACGACATCATCCCACGCCGGAAAATCATAGGAGAGCAGGCGCAGTGCCTGCCCGAATGCCCGGGTTCCCGGCAACCTGAAGCGCCATAGGTCGAGGTCCTCGACATGGCGCAGAACCAGTGGCAGCGGCTGTGTCGGGTGGAAGTATTCCCACGACAGCCGCGCCCCCGACTTGTCGAGGTCGAAGATGACACTCAGGCGCAGAGCGGGATGGTGAAAGGTCTCGATGTCGTCAGAGGATTTCTCCAGGCGGTCGGCCCAGGGTTGGCGCGCCGACGCGTGATGGTCGATCTGGACGACCGATGTAGCCAGGCGCGCCATCGTCTCGAGTACCTCGGGCGTAAATGAGAAGTCAAGCACGAAGACGTCGTGTCCAGCAATCTCGGCCGGCTCCCACGGTTCACCGTGATGCATGCCGCGGTAGCTGGCGCTGTCACCGAAACGCAGCCATGCGGCGTAAGCCGAGCCGAAACCGTCCGGGCAATCGGCGTGGTAAAGGACGGTGACGGGGCAGTCAGGCATGGTCAGTAGTGGGGTGGAAGTTCATCGCCCAGGCTGCGCGGCTCGGTGGGGGCGGTGGCTTGTACCTGGTCACGCAATGTCCTGATCTGAGCGATCAGCTGATCGATCTGCTGTTGTTGAGAAAAAGCGGTGCGATTCAACGCATCGAGCATGTCCTCGGCGTAGCTGATCTTGATTTCAAGTTCAGTGATTCGCGCTTCCAAAGGGTTGTCTTCGCTCATTTCTCGTTGCGCCAGTCGCGCAGCGTCTCCTTTCCCGGCGGCAGGGGCCCCCTGTCGTTTTCGCGCTTGCTGATCAGCGGCAGTGCCGCACCGACCACGAATACCAGGCAAATGGCCAGCACGATCCATCCTTCGTTCATTGCGCCTCCCGAAAAAACTCATTTTACGGCGATTCATGCGCGCCGTCGCATGAGCTTTGGTATCGTTGGCCCATTGCAACCGAGATACCGACAACCATGGAAATATCACCGCGTTCGCGGGAGCAGGCCCGCCATCTCCTGGATTTCATCGATGCCAGCCCCAGCCCGTGGCACGCGGTGGAGACGATTGCCGATTATCTGCGGCGCGCCGGATTCGTGGCGCTGGGTGAGGACGAGCGCTGGCAACTCGCGGCCGGCGGCCGCTACTTCGTCATTCGCGGCGGCGCGTCGATCGTCGCTTTCGTGGTTGGCAGGGGCCATCTCGACACCTGCGGTTTCCGGCTGGTTGGCGCTCACACCGATTCGCCCGGTCTGCGTGTCAAGCCGAAGGCGCTGCAGGTCAGAGATGGCCTGCTTGGGCTTGGGGTCGAAGTCTATGGCGGGCCACTCCTGGCGACCTTTGCCGACCGTGACCTGAGCCTGGCCGGCCGCGTCGCCGTGCGCGATGGCGATGGCATCGCCATGCGCCTCGTCCATTTCGCCGAGCCGCTGCTCCGTCTGCCCAACCTGGCTATCCACATGAACCGCGAGGTGAACGAGAGTGGCCTGAAATTCAACAAACAGACCGAACTGCCGCTGCTACTCGGCCTTGCCGGCGACAGCCCGGCTGACGATGGCCGATTCCATTCCCTTCTGGCGACGCAGGTCGAGGTTGCACCGGCAGACATCTTGAGCTGGGAACTCGCTGTCTGCGACACGCAGCCCGGCGCATTCTGGGGGGCTGGGCAGGAGTTCATCGCCGACAGCCAACTCGACAATCTGGCCTCGTGCCACGCCGGGCTGAGTGCGCTTCTTGGCGCCAGAAGTCCGGCGACCACCAATGTCTGCGCGTTCTTCGACCATGAGGAAGTCGGTAGCGAGAGCGCTTCCGGCGCGGGCGGCAGCTTCATCGGCGATGTCCTGCGCCGGGTCGCGGCACACGGCGTCCGCGATGACGAGGGCTACCGCTGCGCGCTGGCACGTTCCTTTTTCATCAGCGCCGACATGGCGCATGCCTACCACCCGAATTTCCCGGCAGCCTACGAGCCGGCGCATCGTGTTGCGGTCAACGGCGGCCCGGTGCTCAAAATCAATGCCAATCAGCGCTACAGCACGGGGGCAGAAAGTGCCGCACGTTTCATCAGGCTGTGCGAGAAGGCTGGCGTTCCCAGCCAGCAATATGCGCACCGCAGCGACCTTGGTTGCGGCAGCACTATCGGCCCGCTGGTGGCGGCGGGCCTCGGGGTCGCGAGCGTCGATGTCGGTTCGCCGATGTGGGCCATGCACAGCATTCGCGAGAGTGCTGGGGTGCTTGACCATGGCTACATGATCGCTGCGCTGACGGCCGCATTCTCGGAGTGACCGGAGGCGGCGGGAAGGTGGAGATTTCCGGCAAATTGCTTGACTTGCCACCGGACATCCTTATAATCCGCGTCTCTTCAGGCGGTTAGCTCAGTTGGTTAGAGCGCCACGTTGACATCGTGGAGGTCGTTGGTTCGATTCCAATACCGCCTACCAAATTCCTGACGGAGCTGAGGATGCTTTTCCGAACTTGCCTTGCAGTTCAGAAACCCTAATCGAGTCAGCTTTCGTTCGACCAGAAAAGTGCGGCTCACCCCGCGCTTTTTTTTTGCCTTGAGGCCTGTCATGCCTGATATCAAACTGCCCGACGGCTCGCTTCGCTCCTTTGAACACGCGGTAACGATCGCCGAGGTCGCCGCCAGCATCGGCGCCGGCCTTGCCCGTGCCGCGCTGGCCGGCAAGGTCAATGGCCGGCTGGTCGATACGTCGTACCTGATTGCCCAGGATGCCGATCTCGCCATCGTTACCGAGCGCGACGCCGAAGGTCTCGAGGTCATCCGTCATTCGACCGCCCACCTGCTGGCCTATGCGGTCAAGGAACTGTTCCCCGAAGCGCAGGTCACCATCGGTCCGGTCATCGAGAACGGCTTCTACTACGACTTCGCCTACAGGCGGCCATTCACGCCGGAGGATCTGGCGGCGATCGAAAAGCGCATGGCCGAACTGGCGAAGCGGGATATACCGGTCTGCCGCGAGGTGTGGGCGCGGGACGACGCGGTGAAATTCTTTCTCGATCAAGGTGAAAAGTACAAGGCCGAGCTCATCGGCGCGATTCCAGCCGACCAGCAGGTTTCGCTTTACCGCGAGGGCGATTTCATTGACCTGTGCCGTGGCCCGCACGTCCCGAGCACGGGAAAGCTCAAAGTCTTCAAGCTGATGAAGGTGGCCGGCGCCTACTGGCGCGGCGACCATCGCAACGAGCAGTTGCAGCGCATTTACGGTACGGCCTGGGCGAAGAAGGAAGATCTCGACGCCTATCTGCACATGCTCGAAGAGGCCGAAAAGCGCGACCACCGCCGCCTCGGCAAGCAGTTCGACCTCTTTCACATGCAGGATGAGGCGCCGGGTCTGGTCTTCTGGCACCCGAAGGGCTGGGCGATCTGGCAGGAAATCGAGCAGTACATGCGCGCCGTTTACCGCAACAACGGCTACCTTGAAGTGCGCTGCCCGCAAATCCTCGACAAGACGTTGTGGGAGAAATCCGGCCACTGGGCGCATTACAAGGACAACATGTTCACGACCTCGTCGGAAAACCGCGATTACGCGGTCAAGCCGATGAACTGCCCCGGGCACATCCAGGTCTTCAACGCCGACCTGCGCTCGTACCGCGAACTGCCGCTGCGCTACGGCGAATTTGGCTCCTGCCACCGCAACGAGCCGGCCGGCGCGCTGCACGGACTGATGCGCGTGCGCGGCTTCGTCCAGGACGACGGCCACATTTTCTGTACCGAAGAGCAGATCGAGTCCGAGGTGACGGCCTTCAATGACCTTGTGAGAAAGGTCTATGGCGATTTCGGCTTCCATGATGTGGTGGTCAAGCTGGCGCTGCGCCCCGAGGGCCGCGTTGGTTCCGACGAAGTCTGGGACAAGGCCGAGGACGCGCTGCGCGGGGGGTTGCGGGCCTCGGGTCTGGAATGGAGCGAACTGCCGGGCGAGGGGGCCTTTTATGGCCCCAAGATCGAATTCCACATCAAGGATGCGATCGGTCGCTCGTGGCAGTGCGGGACGATGCAGGTCGACTTCTCGATGCCCGGTCTGCTCGGCGCCGAGTATGTGGCCGGAAGCGATGAGCGGCGGACGCCGGTCATGCTGCACCGGGCGATCCTCGGATCGCTCGAGCGCTTCATCGGCATCCTGATCGAGAACTTCGCGGGCGCCTTGCCGCTCTGGCTGGCACCGGTGCAAGCCGTCGTCCTCAACATTTCCGAGAAGCAGGCAGATTACGCCGCCGAAGTCGCGCAAAAGCTACACCAGGCGGGCTTTCGGGCCGAGGCGGATTTGCGCAACGAGAAGATTACCTATAAAATTCGCGAACATAGCTTGAACCGCCTGCCTTATCAGCTCGTTGTCGGGGACAAGGAAAAGGCAGATGGAAGGGTAGCCGTGCGTACTCGCGGCGGTCAGGATCTCGGACAGATGTCCGTCGATGAACTGATCGGGCGACTTCGAAATGAAGTTGCCGCGCGCAGTGGCACGGCTTAATTATTTTTGTTTTCGGGGGTAACACCATAGCTCAGAACAAGGCGCATCGCCTAAACGAAGAAATTACGGCGCCAGAGATACGCCTGCAGGGCGTCGAGGGTGAACAGCTTGGAATCATGAGTGTCCGTGCTGCGTTGCAGTTGGCAGAAGAAGCGGGAGTCGATCTGGTCGAGATTGCCCCGATGGCCAGCCCGCCAGTCTGCCGCGTCATGGACTACGGCAAGTTCAAGTACCAGGAACAGAAGCGTGCGCATGAGGCCAAGCTGAAGCAGAAACAGGTGCAGGTCAAGGAAATCAAGCTGCGCCCGGGCACCGACGAGAACGATTACCAGATCAAGCTCAGGAACATGACGCGTTTCCTGGAAGAGGAAGACAAGGTCAAGGTGACCCTGCGCTTCCGGGGTCGCGAAATGTCGCACCAGGAATTCGGCATGCGCCAGCTGGAGAGAATCAAGGCGGACCTCGATGCCATCGGGCAAGTCGAGCAGATGCCGAAGATGGAAGGGCGGCAGATGATCATGGTCATCGGGCCGGCCAAGAAAAAGTAGCAACAGGCAGTCAAATACAAGTGCTTTCGGGTAATCGAAGCGTTCCCGCCGGGAACCACCTGACGGCATGTTATTAGGAGCAGAAAATGCCCAAAATGAAGACCAAGAGCGGCGCCAAGAAGCGCTTCTCGGTCCGTGCGGATGGCAGCATCAAGCGCGGCCAAGCGTTCAAACGCCACATCCTGACCAAGAAGACCACCAAGGTCAAGCGTCATCTGCGCGGTTCGGTCGTTGTCAACGAGCGCGACGTGGCTTGCGTCCGCGCCATGATCCCCTACGCGTAAGGAGACAGAGGATGTCCAGAGTCAAACGTGGTGTAACGGCGCATGCCCGTCACAAGAAGGTTCTTGTTCAAGCCAAGGGTTACCGCGGTCGACGCAAGAATGTTTATCGCGTCGCCAAACAGGCGGTGATGAAGGCCGGTCAGTACCAGTACCGTGACCGCCGTCAGCGCAAGCGCCAGTTCCGTTCCCTGTGGATTGCCCGTATCAATGCCGCCGCCCGCGAGCTGGGCATGAAGTACAGCACCCTGATGAACGGTCTGAAGAAGGCCAATATCGAAGTTGACCGCAAGGTGCTGGCCGATCTGGCGGTGTTCGATCAGCCGGCTTTTGCGGCATTGGCCAATCAGGCCAAAGCACAGCTCGGCGCCTGAGCGAAAGCACAATTGGAAAAGGAGGCGCGAGCCTCCTTTTTTGTTGGTGGACATGCATGGAAAATCTCGATCAAATTGTTGGTGAAGCACGGTCGGCGTTCGCTGCCACTTCCGACCCGGATGTGCTGGAGCAGGTCAAGGCCCGTTTCCTTGGCAAGAGCGGCCGGATCACCGAACTTCTCAAGGGTCTGGGCAAATTGCCGGCGGAAGAGAAGAAGTCCGCCGGTGCGGCGGTCAACCGGGTCAAGGAAGCCGTCGAGGCGGCGCTGAACGAGCGCCGCGAAGACATCCGCAAGGCGGCACTGGAAGCGCGCCTGGCCGAGGAGGCGCTCGATGTGACCTTGCCCGGTCGCGCCGAATATCGGGGTGGTGTGCACCCCGTAACGCGGACTTTGGAGCGTATCGAAGCGCTGTTCCGGTCGATCGGCTTTGACGTCGCCGATGGTCCCGAGATCGAGGAAGACTTTTTCAACTTTACTTCCTTGAATACGCCGGAGGATCACCCGGCGCGTTCGATGCACGATACCTTCTACCTGCTGGACCCTGACGGCAAGGTCGCCGACCGCGTGTTGCTGCGCACCCATACCAGCCCGATCCAGGCGCGTTACATGCAGGCGCATGTCGCCCGCTACGGTCAACTGGAAAAAATGCCCGAAATCCGCATCATCGCCCCGGGCCGCGTCTATCGCGTCGATTCCGATGCGACCCATTCGCCGATGTTTCATCAGGTCGAAGGTCTGTGGGTCGGGGAGGGTGTTTCGTTCGCCGATCTCAAGGGCGTCATCGCCGACTTCCTGAAGAGCTTCTTCGAGAGCGACGACCTCAAAGTCCGTTTCCGTCCCTCATTTTTTCCGTTCACCGAGCCTTCCGCCGAAATCGATGTCGCCTTCATGAGCGGCAAGCTCGAAGGCCGCTGGCTGGAAATTGCCGGCTGCGGCATGGTCCATCCGAACGTCTTGCGCATTGCCGGCATCGACCCTGAACGGTATACCGGCTTCGCCTTCGGCTTCGGCCCCGACCGCCTGACCATGCTGCGCTACGGCGTCAATGACCTGCGCCTGTTCTTCGAAGGCGACCTGCGCTTCCTGAGGCAATTCGCATGAAATTCTCCGAGTCCTGGCTGAGAACCCTCGTCGATCCCGCGCTGTCGAGCGAGGAGCTTGCCCATTTACTGACCATGGCTGGTCTCGAGGTCGAGGAGCTCGACCCGGTCGCTCCGCGCTTCGATGATGTCGTCGTCGCCCAGGTGCTGGAGGTGACCCGTCATCCGGATGCCGACCGCCTGAATGTCTGCCGGGTCGATACCGGCCGCGGCGAGCCGGCGACCATCGTCTGCGGCGCGCCCAACGTCGCCATCGGCCAGCGCGTGCCGTGTGCCTTGCCCGGGGCGCAACTGCCCGGCGATTTCGTGATCAAGGTCGCCAGGGTGCGCGGCATCGAGTCGTCGGGCATGCTCTGTTCGGCTAAGGAACTGGGGATCGCCGAAGACGCCTCCGGCCTCCTGGTTCTGCCGGCCGATGCTCCAGTCGGGCAGTCGATCCGCCACTATCTCGACCTCGATGACCGCCTGTTCACGCTGAAGCTGACGCCGAACCGCGCCGACTGCCTGTCGCTGACCGGTGTCGCCCGTGAGGTTTCGGCGATAACCGGCGCTCCGGCCACGCTGCCGCAGGTTCCCGCCGTTGCGGCCACCATCGCCGATCAGCGTGCTGTTGTGCTCGATGCGCCGGCCGCCTGTCCGCTCTATCTCGGCCGCGTCCTCAAGGGCGTCGATGCCAGGGCGCCGACGCCGGACTGGATGAAACGGCGCCTCGAGCGCAGTGGCATCCGCGCCATCTCGGCGCTGGTCGACGTCACCAATTACGTGATGCTCGAACTCGGCCAGCCGTTGCACGCCTTTGACAACACCCGACTCGATGGAACGGTGCATGCCCGGATGGCGCGGCCCGGCGAGAGCCTGCTGCTGCTCAACGGGCAGACGATCGCCATCGACGCCGACATCCTGATGATTGCAGATGACGCCAAGCCGCTGGCCATGGCCGGCATCATGGGCGGCGAGGACAGCGGGATCACGCTGGCGACCAGCGAACTCTTCCTCGAATCGGCCTTTTTTGCCCCGAAGGCGATTGCCGGGCGTGCCCGCCGCTACGGTTTCGGCTCCGACGCCTCGCACCGTTTCGAGCGCGGCGTCGATTTTGGTGGTACCCGGGCCGCCATCGAGCGGGCCACCCGACTCATACTCGACATCTGTGGCGGCGCAGCCGGGCCGGTGGTCGAGGCGAGGGCGGAGATGCCGGCACGCAACCCGTTGCGCCTGCGTACGGCGCGCGCCGCAAGGGTGCTCGGGGTGCCATTCCGGGCCGACGAGATCGCCCGACTGTTCTCCGGACTCGGGCTGCCGTTTACTCGCGATGGGGACGATTTCCTGGTCGAGCCGCCGACTTGGCGCTTTGACATGGAAATAGAGGAAGATCTGATCGAGGAGATTGCCCGTCTGTACGGATACGACAACATTCCCGCCTCCGTGCCGCGCGGTTCGCTGTCGATGCTGGGGCAGCCGGAAGGGCTGCGCCCGCAGGCGCGTGTTCGTCAACTGCTGGTCGATCGCGGCTTTCAGGAGGTGGTCAATTTTGCCTTCGTCGAAGAGGGCTGGGAGTTGGATTTCGCGGCCAACGCCGATCTGATCCGCCTGGCCAACCCGATCGCCAGCCAGACAGCGGTAATGCGGTCGACCCTGTTGGGCGGCCTGATTTCAAACCTGGTCACCAACCTCAGGCGCAAGCAGAGCCGTGTTCGGCTGTTCGAGACCGGACGCATTTTCCGGCGCGATACCCGAGGTGTTCCCGTCGACGGTTTTCATCAACCCTGGAAACTCGCGGGCCTTGCCTATGGCGGCGCGCTGCCCGAAGGTTGGGGCAGTTCTGCACGCAGGGTCGACTTCTACGACCTGAAGGGCGACCTGGACGCCCTGCTGGCGCCAGCGCAGTTGCGCTACGAGAAACTGGTTCATCCCGCACTGCATCCGGGTCGTGCCGCAAGCGTTGTGCTCGATGGCGTCGAGATCGGGTGGATCGGTGAATTGCACCCGGAATGGGTCCAGAAATACGAATTGCCGCACGCGCCGGTTGTTTTCGAAGTCGAGCGCGCGGCGGTCACCGCAGGATCGGCACCGGCTTATGTCGAGGTGTCGAAGTTCCCGCCGGTAATCCGCGATCTTGCCGTTGTCGTCGATCAGAACCTTGCCTTGCAGACGCTGGTGGATGGTTTGCGAGGGAAGCTGCCACCTCTTGTGAGGGACCTGCAACTCTTCGATGTTTACGTCGGCAAAGGGATTCCTGAAACCAAGAAAAGTCTTGCTTTCCGGATAGTTATGCAAGATACTCAACGCACTTTGCAAGATGTGGAAGTCGAATTGGCGGTGCAGGAACTGGTATCCTGTCTGAAAGAGGCTTTCGCCGCACAACTGCGCGTCTGACGGAAAATAATAGAAATGATGACCTTGACCAAGGCAGAGCTCGCGACCCTGTTATTCGAAAAGGTTGGTCTCAACAAGCGAGAGGCCAAGGACATGGTTGAGGCTTTCTTCGAAGAGATACGGAATTCTCTGCAAACTGGTGATGGCGTGAAACTTTCCGGGTTCGGAAATTTCCAGTTGCGCGACAAGCCGCAGCGGCCGGGTCGCAATCCCAAGACAGGTGAGGAAATTCCCATTACCGCGCGGCGTGTGGTGACGTTTCACGCCAGCCAGAAGTTGAAGTCCAGTGTCGAGCTGACCGGCGATGGATCAGACGCATAAGCCTTCCGGCAGCGACGAGTTGCCGCCGATCCCGGCCAAGCGCTATTTCACGATTGGGGAAGTAAGCGAACTATGCGCGGTGAAGCCTCACGTCCTGCGCTACTGGGAGCAGGAATTCAATCAGCTCAAGCCGGTCAAACGCCGTGGCAATCGACGCTACTACCAACATCATGAAGTCCTGCTCGTGCGGCGCATACGCGAACTTCTCTACAGCCAAGGCTTTACGATCAATGGGGCGCGCAATAGGCTTGACGAAAACCATGCAGTCGAACCTGCTGCGGTAGACGCCTCCGCGGCGGCAACTTCCGTCAACGCCCTGCGCGCCGAATTGCGTCATGTTATCGAGATGTTGCGCCTTTGAACCGTGGCTTTTCGGGTATAATCAGCAGGTTGTCGGGGCGTGGCGCAGCCTGGTAGCGCACTTGCATGGGGTGCAAGGGGTCGCGAGTTCGAATCCC
>JBEOKN010000100.1:0-10493 GCA_040275885.1 Azonexus sp.
TTAGGTCACCCTTGGCAGACGAAATTTCGGGGGAAGCTCATTGTCGAGGGCGACGTAGCAACGGCCGTCACTCAAGAGGCATTCGACGTTGTAATCATGGTTGAGGTCCTGCATGAGATAGCGCCGGAGATTCGCCCGGCGGTCGTCCGGGGCTGCGCCAGGGCGCTTCGGCCCGGCGGTTGGTTTGTGATCGTGGACGAGACCTATCCATCCTCACTAGCCGAAGCGCGGAAGCCTGAGTTTCATTTTTCCCTCCAGACTGGACTGGAGGAACTGATGTGGGGCAACGTCATTCCGACCCTGCAGGAACAGGAAAAGCTGTTACGCGACGCCGGATTCGCGGGCCGTATCGATCGGTCTCTTCTGGGCGCGGGCTTCACGCTGCTATCGACGCAAAAATGAACGCGATCCCAACAATTGATTTCCAGGAGCAGTGATCGAACGGTAGCAGTGGGTAGAGGAGGGCCCGCTGAACGATTCAGCCAATCTGTTGCATCCACCGGTTGAATCCGAGAGGTTACTGTTCATAACCGGGCACTGCGCATAATGGCCGATTTCTGCCTGATGACGAATGGGCTCCCGCTGGGTAGTCAGTGCGCTGATTCTCGTCATTCAGATGCCACGACCAGCGGGGTCGCTGGGTCGGGATTCTGCATGCGGTCTAATGTGCCCTTATCGCTGTGTTCCGAGAATCAGGCGCTGGGCGCGAAAATCGTCAAGGATGCCACGTCCGAAAACCAGCAGTTGCTGCGGGTCGGAATGGTGAAGCTCGACGCAGATCTGAAGACAGGCTTCAATTCCAGTCGTCGGGGCGGTCGCCAGCAGTCCGAGCAACCGGGCCGTGACTGGATTGACTGCGACGAACCGGACGCGTTCGCCGCCATCGCGATAGACAACGAGCTGCGTCGCCTGCGGCCTGCGTGGCCGGTAGTCCGGACCGATGCGATGCACCGGCCAGGCGCAGGCAAGAACGAGCCGCGCCGGGTTCAGCACGACAGGCTGCTGCATCAGGTTGCCCGCAGGGTCGTGCGCGGGAATCGGGCAATCCATGGTGTCGACCGCCAGTTCGGCCCATTCGTAATGCGCCAGTTCGGCAAACCAGGCCGGTAGCGGCTGGCGGATGACGCCTTCATTCAGGTAGCGGACGAATTCGCGGGGAATCTCGCGGAACCATGGTGTATGCGACTTCCAGTCGCGGTAGAAGGCGCGATTCAGGCGTCGCCAACGTTTCTCGCCGATCAGTTTGCGGCAGACCGGGAAGCAGGCGTCGAGGAAGCCGGTGATGTTGTTGAACAGCAGTTCGTTGTACACCGCCATCCGGCGCGCCGGCACCCCCGCCGGTCGCGGGGTATGGTGCGGGTCGCGGATGTGGCGGGCGAATGCGTGCTGAAACGCCTGGAAGTCGGGGGCGCTCATCAGGCCGCCTTCGGCTGTCGGGTTGCCGCCTGCAGGCGGGCAATGATCTCGACTTCCGCGGTCAACTGCTGCAGATCGGGAATGTTGAAGTCGCGCTCCAGGCAGGTGGGTACCGGGCCGATGCGCTGGTAGGCGGCTTCGAGCAGCGACCACACGGGATCGATGACCGCGGCGCCATGGGTGTCGATCAGCAGGCCATCCGGCTCGACGTAATGGCCGGCGACATGGACGTAGGCGGTGCGTTCCAGCGGCAGCGTGTCGAGGAAGGCGAGGGTCTCGAAGCCGAAATTCCGGCTATTGACGTAGATGTTGTTGACGTCGAGATGCAGCAGACAATCCGCTGCGCGGACGATGCTGCTGATGAATTCGCCTTCGCTCATCTCGGCGCCGGGTGGAGCGACGTAGTATGAGGCGTTCTCGATGCCGATGCGCATGCCGAGAATGTCCTGCGCCCGACTGATGCGGTCGACCGTCCATTTGACCGCTTTTTCAGTCAGCGGAATCGGCAGCAGGTCGTAGAGATGGCCGTCGTCGCCAGACCACGAGAGGTGTTCGGTGTACAGCGTCATGCCGTGCTCGGACATGAAGGAGCGGATGCGCCGCAGCAGCGCCTCGTCCAGCGGCGCCGGACCGCCCAGCGACAACGATAGTCCGTGGCAGACGAAGGGGTAACGTTCGCTGAAGCGGCGCAGATCCTTGGCGGTTTTGCCACCGATGCCGGCCCAGTTTTCCGGGGCCAGTTCGAAGAATCGGATTGCTTCCGGCACGCCGGCCCTCAGCGGTTCGATCAGTTCGCGGCGAAAGCCGAGGCCGGCGCCGCTGGCGGGGCGTGCATTCATCAGGCTTCTCCGAGGGAAGAGGGGCGGGCAGGGCAAGCCCTGCGCCGCAACCCGTCAATGCAGGATTACATCTTTTTGTCGGCAGGGGCCTTGGGGTCGGCTTTCTTGTCGGCGCCGCATTTTCCATCAGTTCCCTTCTTGTCGGCACCGCACTTGGCTTCGGCAGCCTTCTTGTCGGCGCCGCATTTTGCTTCGCTGCCCTTCTTGTCCGCGCCGCAGCTTGCATCCTTCTTCTTGGTGTCGGCCTGCGCCAGCTGATAGCCGGCCTGTAGTTGCGTGGCACCGAACGGATTGTCGCTGGCGGCGTGCGCCATCGGGGTCAGGGCGGCAGCGGCGAAGGCGGAGCCGACGGCGATGGAAACGAGGTTTTGCTTTTTCATGATTTTCTCCGTTGAAGTTGAGGTCGATGCGTCAGTCTTTCTGACTCATCCAGGCACCTGTCGCAACGCGCAGAAACTGGAACTGCTTTTCCATCCGCCGGCAGCCAACGCAGATCGCCAGATGCAGACGAAACTGAACGCGTTCCCATCGGGTGAGCTGGCGTTCGAGTTGTTGCGAGGCGAGGCGGGAGGCTTCCTTGCAGCTGATCATTTCCGTTCCTGTTTGCTACCTTTGTCACGAGTACCTGTCCAATTAGTCGGAGGCACGGGAAAATCCTTACAGACTTTTTCAAGTATGATCGAAAAACCGGATTTCCAGCGAATCGCCATGACGACAGACCCCTTGCGCGACACAGAGTTTCTGACCAGTCTGCGGCGCGACATGCTGCGCTTTGCGGACATCCAGTTGCGCAACAAGGCACAGGCCGAGGATGCGGTGCAGGAGGCGTTGACCGCGGCGTTGGTCGGCCAGGAAAAATTTGCTTCGCGGGCTTCCTTGCGCACCTGGGTCCTGGCCATCCTCAAGAACAAGATTGTCGATGTCCTGCGTCGCAAGGTACGGGAAAATGTGGTGGTCGCCGACGCGGATGACGATTCGGACGTCGACGCCTATTTCAACGACCGAGCGCACTGGGCCGAGGATACACGTCCCTCGGAGTGGGAAGGGCCGGACAAGGTGACCGAGAACAAGCGCTTCTGGGAAGTCTTCGAGGCCTGCCTCTACCGTTTGCCCGATGCCAGTGCCCGCATCTTCACGATGCGCGAGGTGCTCGGCTTCGATACCGACGAAATTTGCGCCACCCTGGCCATCACCAGCAACAACTGCTGGGTTCAGCTGCACCGGGCGCGGCTGGCCCTTCGCGCCTGCCTGGGTGTAAACTGGTTCGGTGAAGCGGCCTGACTGCGCACGGCAACGGTTGTTGCAGGCATGCCTTGCTCTTCGTGTTTTACGATGAAATACTTCTGAATATTCTTGTTTTATGGAAGTCCCCCCGGGTCTATCCTCTGCCCTGCATCAAACAACCTTGACGGAGACAACAATGAAATCCTTTGCCCTCATGACTGCTGCGCTGGTACTCGGCTTGACGCTGATTACCGGCGATGCCGAAGCAGCGAAGCGCCTGGGCGGCGGCAAGTCCGCCGGCATGCAGCGCGAATCGGTCAGTACCCAGAAATCGTCCACTGCCGCTCCGGCACCCGGAACGCCGGCCCCCAGCCAGGCAGCGGCACCGGCGCCTCAGGCTGCGCCTGGCGCTGCCGCAGCCCAGCCCAAGCGTTCCTGGATGGGCCCGCTGGCCGGTCTCGCCGCCGGTCTCGGCCTGGCGGCGCTGGCCTCGCACTTCGGGTTTGGCGAAGGCCTGGCCAATATGATGATGATTGGCCTGCTGATCATGGCAGTCGTCATGGTCATCGGCTTCATCATGCGACGCCGTGCGGCTACGCAACAGCCTGCGATGGCTGGCGGAATGCAGTATGCCGGTGCCGGCCCGGATTCCCCCCGCAGCCTTGACGTGGAGCCGGCCCCGTCGTCTCCGGCGGCGTTCGGCGGCGCGGCTCCTGCACCGGCGGCCACAGGCGGCGGCAACATCCCGGCCGGTTTCGATGTCGACGCCTTCGTCCGCAATGCCAAGGTGAACTTCATTCGCCTGCAGGCGGCGAACGATGCCGGCAACCTGGAAGACATCCGCGAATTCACGACGCCGGAGATGTTCGGCGAGATCAAGCTGAATTTTGTCGATCGTGGCCAAGGGGCCCAGCAGACCGACGTAGTCACCGTCAATGCAGAAGTTCTGGATGTGGCTGAGGAAAACGAGCGTTACATCGTCAGCGTGCATTTCTCCGGTCTGATTCGTGAAGCCGCCAATGCGCCGGCCGAGCCGTTCGATGAAATCTGGCACATGGTCAAGCCACGCGCAGGTGGCGGCTGGGTTCTTGCAGGTATCCAGCAGACCCAGTAAGGCAACTGCGCTTGTACAAGGGGTTCCGCGGGAACCCCTTTTTTTCGTCCACGGCGCCTGTTAATCGATGCCGGTGTGCGCGGGCGGTTGATTGACGGAGCCGAGGCGTCGTCAGACAATGAGCGCTCGCCGAACTGCTTTCCTCTTTCTCGCAGGGTCCGGGTACCCCATGTCCGTCTCGACCAAATTCATTCCCGGCTGGCTCAAAGGCTACTCCAGCGAGAAACTCGGTGCTGATTTGGCGGCCGGCCTGATCGTCACCGTCCTCGTGATTCCGCAGAGTCTCGCCTACGCCTTGCTGGCGGGGTTGCCGCCGCAGACGGGGCTCTACGTCAGCATCTTTCCCGTCATCGCCTATGCGCTGCTTGGCAGCAGCATGGTACAGGCGGTCGGGCCAGTGGCGATCACGGCGATCATGACCTACTCGGTGCTGACGCCGCTCGCAGGGCCTGCTTCGCCGGAGTATGTCACGCTGGCGGCGGCGCTGTCGCTGATCTCGGGCGTGATGGTGCTGGCCTGCGGCGCCATGCGCCTCGGCTTCCTGTCACAGTTGCTGAGCCGACCGGTGATCAGCGGCTTCATCTCCGGTTCGGCCATACTGATCATTGTCAGCCAGATCAGGCATCTGCTGGGCATCTTGCCCAAGGGCGACAGTGGCTGGGAGATGGCCCTTGACCTGCTGGAGAAGATCCCGCAAATCGCCGGACCCACCGTCGCCATTGGCCTGACAGCGCTGGCCGCTCTGATTTTCGTCAAGGCCGGGATGGCCGGCGTGCTGACGCGCGCTGGAATGGGCGCCAACAAAGTCGTCTTCGCCATCCGCGTGATGCCGCTGGTCGTCATACTGTTCGGCACGCTGGCGGTCGTCCATTGGGACCTCGACCACCGGGCTGGCGTTTCCGTGGTTGGTGCGATCGTCGAAGGAGTGCCCGGGTTTGCCTTCTTTGTGCCGGGATACGATACGATCAGGACCCTGATCGTGCCGGCCTGCATCATGACATTGGTCGGCATGGTGCAGAGCGTTTCGATGGCCCGGGCGCTGGCGATCAAGCGTCGCGAGCATGTCGATGCCAATGCTGAACTGATCGGTGTGGGCGCGGCCAATGTGGTGGCGGCCTTCTATGGTGGAATGCCGGTGGGTGGGGGGCTGTCGCGCTCGGCCGTCAATGTCGCCGCCGGCGCCCAGACCCCGCTCGCCAGCATCGTCTCGGCGCTGGCGATGCTTGCCGTGGTGGCGGGTGCCGCGCACTGGTTCGAGCGCCTGCCGCTGGCAGTTCTGGCGGCAAGCATCATGGTTGCCGCGTATTCGATGATCGATATCCGTGCCTTCCGCAGGGCCTGGGCCTATGATCGTGCCGATGGGCTTGCGCTACTTGGGACTGCCGGCGGCGTGCTGGTCTTCGGGCTGGAAATTGGTATCGGGATGGGTGTCCTGCTGTCGACGGCGACCTTGCTGTTGCGTGCGAGCACCCCACATATCGCAGTCGTCGGCAGGATTCCCGGCACTGAGCATTTCCGCAATGTCGTCCGTCATGACGTCGAAACGATCCCCGGTGCGCTCTTCGTCCGTATCGACGAACGGCTGTTCTTCGGCAATCTCGGCGCCGTCGAGACGCGCCTGAACCATGAGCTCGAGCAGGTCGCCGACGCCCGCGACCTGGTTCTTGTCATGAGCGCGGTCAACCTGATGGATGCGACGGCAGTCGAGGTTTTCGGCGAACTGAATCGCGATCTCGCCGAGCGCGGCATCCGTCTTCACCTGGCTGAGGTCAAGGGGCCGATCCAGGATCGCCTGATGCGCACCGAGCTGTGGTCGACCCTCTCCGGAGAGGTCTTTCTCTCCGCCAACGATGCATTCGAGAGGCTGCGGCAGATCTGACGGGCAAAAAATCCCCGCCTCCAGGGCGGGGAAACAGGGAGTTCTCGAAACGAGGTATTTCGAGCGAGGGTAAAGCGGGTTTCAGTCCTTGCGCCGGCTCTTGAGCCAGCGGCGGGCAACGATGATGGCGGCGCCGGCGGCGACAGCCGCCAACAGGGCATTCAGTGGTTCGGCGCGGCCATCAGCCAACCAATCCATACCAGCCACGCCAACGAAGACACCGAGGCTTTCGTTGATCGGAAGATTGTCGGCAAAGGCCATCAGTGCACCGGATGCGTTGACGCGGAAGCGGCGACGACGTCTGCTCGCTCACCATCCGAGCCGAGCAGATGCTGGCGGGCCGCTTTCAGAAACTGGCTGATGCTGGTTTCACACATGTTGTCTTCCTTGTTCGGCACTTGCAGATGGTCCATGTGCCGCATTCTATTGGTGAGGGGCCACCGTGTCTGTTGCGTGAGCGTGGCTCCGCCGTAACGGAACTTGATAATCTGTGACGCTTCGTAACGGGAGCTACTGCGCCAGGGGCCAGGCGAGGGTGAAGCGGGCGCCGCCGAGGGGTGCGGCGTCTGCCGTTGCAGTTCCGCCGTGCAGTTCAAGGACACGGCGGGTGATGGCCAGTCCAAGCCCATACCCGCCGGTGGCACGATCGCGCGAGCGGTCGAGGCGGGTGAATGCGGAAAAAACGCTTTCGCGCTGTTCCGGCGGGATGCCGATGCCGTCGTCGTCAACATGGACAAGGATGTTTCCCTGCTGCCGCTCGGCACTGACGATGATCTGTTTTCTGGCGTATTTGAAGGCATTGCGCAACAGGTTGCGCAGGGCATAGGGCATCGCCTTCCGATCGACATCGACAGCCAGCTTTTGCGGCAATTTCGTGGTGTCGACCGTGATTGTCAGGTCGCGGCCGAGCAGGCGAACGGCATCGACCTCGTCGCCCAGCCACTCGGCGAAACGCACGCTCGAGAAATGCGGCTCCGGGGCTTCCCGCTCGAAACGCGCGTAGGTGAGGCTCGTGTCGATCAGGTGGTCGAGTTCGTCGAGATCGGCTTCCATCATCGCCCAAAGTCGTTCGCGCTCGGCGCATTCATCGGTCCCGGAGAGCATTTCCAGCGCAAACCGCATGCGGGCAATCGGCGTCCGCAATTCGTGCGAAATGGCCGATGAAAGCTCGCGGTGGGTGGCGAGCAGTTGCTGCACCCGTTCGGCCATGTTGTTCATGGTGTCGGACAGCGGTGCGAAGAGCTGGCTGCGCGCCGGCGGCGAGCGCGCTTCGAAATCGCCATCGCCGAGGTCACGGGCAGTCTGGCGCAGGGTTTCGAGGTCGCGCCAGACCGGGCGCACCCAGAACCACAGAGCGATGCCGAAAATGACGCCGATCAGACTCCATGTGAGCAGGCGCAGGCGCAGGTCGAGCGGCAGGCGGTCGGTCAGTTCGGGATTGCGGTTGGCCGCTAGCGGGCCGACAACAAGAACCTTGCTGCTGGTGCCCAGGCGGTCATACATGATATCGCCATCGTGGTCGATGGCGATATCGCCAGCGTCCAGCTTGGCGACCTGGTTTGGCGTCAGGGTCCGATCGAGGCTGATGCGCTCGACGATGCCGAGTTGGTAGGAAAACTTGTTGTCGAGTTCCTTGATTTTCTTCGGCCAGTCCCTGCGTGGCGTGCGGTAGAGCTCGTCCTCGATCAGCGTGATGGTGCCGCGCATGAAACGGCGGGCGTAGTCGTCGGTAATTCCGCGCTGTGCCGCGGAAATGACGAAGTCGGCGGTGAAGGCGATGGCGACGAAGGAACCCATCGCCAGCAGGTAAAAGTTGAAAAACAGCTTTGACAGGCTGTAGCGCCCGCCCCGCCAGCGCGGGAGGGAGACGCGCGAGAGCGAGCGGGCGAGGCCCTGGCTATGTTGCTGGCCGTCGCCGGGCTCAGTTCCAGTCATGCTTGCTAAACAGGTAGCCCTTTCCGCGAACGGTCTTGATGCGCGTCGGGTTCTCCGGGTCGTCGTTCAGCTTCTTGCGCAACCGCGAGATCCGGGCGTCGATCGAGCGGTCGAGGCCGTCGAAGCCGATGCCACGCAACTCCTGGAGCAGGTCGTCGCGTGACAGCACATTGCCGGCGTGCGAGGCGAGCAGCCAGAGCAGGTCGAATTCGGCGGTGGTCAGGTCGATGGTGTGGTCGCCCAGAAACGCGGTGCGCGTCGCCTGACTGATCAGGAACTGGCCGAAGACCATTTTCTCGGCCTCGCCAGCCGGACCTTCGCCAGCAACCGGCAGGCGGCGCAGCAGTGCCTTGATGCGGGCCAGCAGCACGCGCGGCTGCACCGGTTTGGCGATGTAGTCGTCGGCACCCATCTCGAGGCCGAGGATCTGGTCGAAATCCTCGTCGCGGGCGGTCAGCATCAGGATCACCCCGCGATACTGCTGGCGCACGCCACGGCAGACCTCGAAGCCGTCCTTGCCCGGCAGCATGACGTCCAAGATGACCAAGTCCGGCTGCTCTGCCAGTATGCGGGCCTCAGCCCGGTCGCCGCGCGATTCGATACTGACCTGCAAATCGTTCTTGGTGAGGTATTCGGCCGTCAGTTCGGCCAGGCGTTGGTCGTCTTCGACCAGGAGTATGCGAATGCTCATACGGCAATCTTAACGGCGGCCCGCGCCGCGGTCTACCCTGTTGCGGTTGACGTGGCGTGAAAGGCGATTTTCGAATCGATCCACCTGGAGCGATCGGCCGTTTCGCAATCGCCGCACGCATGCCGTAAAATGCCGGACGCGACTCAGTTTTTTGGGGAAATCATGCTATCCGGTCTTGTTGATCTGCCCTGGTGGGGCTACGTGCTGGTCCTCCTCGGACTCACGCACGTCACCATCGCTTCGGTCACCATCTTCCTGCACCGCCATCAGGCGCACCGGGCACTTGATCTGTCTCCGTTGCCGGCGCACTTCTTCCGTCTCTGGCTGTGGCTGACCACCGGCATGGGGACCAAGGAGTGGGCGGCGGTTCATCGCAAGCATCACGCCAAGTGTGAAACGCCGGATGATCCGCACAGCCCGCAGGTGCTGGGGATCAACCGTGTCTTGTGGGGTGGCGTCTTCCTCTACGTCAAGGAAGCGCGCAACCCGGAAACCTTGTGCCGCTATGGCCATGGCACTCCCGATGACTGGCTGGAAAGAAATATCTATACGCCAGGCCAGAAAGCCGGGATTGTCGTCATGCTGGCGATCGATATCGTTCTCTTCGGCACCGTACCGGGCGCACTGATGTGGGTTGCGCAGATTATCTGGATTCCTTTCTGGGCAGCTGGCGTCATCAACGGCCTCGGGCACTACTGGGGCTACCGCAATTTCAATTGCGCCGATGCCTCGACCAACATCTTCCCCGTGGGCATCCTCATCGGCGGCGAGGAACTGCACAACAATCATCATTCGTTCGCGACCTCGGCAAAACTGTCGAGCCGCTGGTACGAATTCGATATCGGCTGGATGTACATCCGCATCCTGTCGGCGCTGGGCCTGGCCAGGGTGAAGAAACTGGCGCCGGTGCCGAAGCTCGTTACGCCGCGCCCGGTGGTCGATGGCGATACGCTGGAAGCGGTCATCAACAATCGCTACGACGTGCTGGCACGCTATGCCAACTCGATGAAGAAGCTGTACCGGGAGGAACTGGCCAAGTTGCAGGATCAGGCCAACTACAAGGGACTCAAGCGATGGCTTGAGGTCGATGTGGGGCATATTCCCGACGACTGGCGCAAACGCCTGGACGAAATGCTGGCGCGAAGCCAGAACCTCGCAACGTTCTATGCCATGCGCGACGAACTGACCGCGGTCTGGAATCGAAGCAACGCCAGCCGCGAACAACTGGTCGCCGACCTTCAGGCCTGGTGCCACAAGGCCGAGGCCTCCGGGATCCGTCAGTTGCAGGAGCTTTCAATCCGCATGCGCAGCTATGCCCTGGCGTAATGTGCCCGCCAGGGCATGGTTTGCCGCGCTGGCGCTGGGTGCTGTCGGTCTCGTGGCGACGGGCATGGA
>JBEOKN010000101.1:0-10417 GCA_040275885.1 Azonexus sp.
ACCCCCGCCGCTAGGCTCCCCCCAAGACGGCGAGATCGCTTACGCGAACTCGCTTTCCTATATCCACTCACGGAGCGAAGTGTGAGGGCTTTAACGGGCACTCAACAGCAATGGGTTTGCTCACGAAACGGAGGAAAAGCGTACTACTGATCTCCCGGTAGGCTCGCCGTAGGGGGCGCACGATGGCTGGCCCACGGACGCCTTCATGAGCTTTCTTTGTCCATCTCAACCAGGAAGAAGATATCGCCCGCAGTGTATTTGCGGGCAAAAGGCTCGGTCGGCGGTCCGTAGCGCTTGATCAGAGGAACAGGGGCCAAGCGATTGCCCTGCCCGCTGGCGACCAGATGGTGGATTTGCGCTCGACTGATGTGCTCGTAGCGTTCGCTATCGTTGCCCGCCGTCGAGAACTCGGCGCTGTGGACAAGGCTCATAGCCCCACCTGTAATCGTATTTCGGTACAATGAGCCAATGCGTCGCGTGCTTGCCATCCTCCTCCTGCTTATCGTTCCCTTCCAGTTCGCTTGGTCGGCAGTAGAGAGCATGCATGCCAATTTGAATCATCAAGAATCGGCAGCCGTCTTTCATTCTCACGATGCCGACCATCGCCACGATACCGACGTTGATCGTTACGATAGCACCACAGACGGCCTTCTGCCGCAGGGCCACAACGATGACGGTCATCACGATGGTCATTACCATCCCGTCTTCGGCGATGTCGTGCTCGAACCACCACTGAGTCGGGTTAAAGCCTTGCCCCAAGACCCGCCGTGGCAAGCAGCCTCGTCATTCACCTCGCACATTCCCTCGCCTTTCGACTGGCCACCATCATCGGTTCTCCTGTAGAACCGGTGGGCCCGTTTTAGCCGACGCCGCTACTCGCGGCAGTCCGGCCATGTCGCCCGCCGGTGACCTCGACCCTGTTTTTTCGTCACGAGGAATCCGATGCGACACCTGTTATCCGCTTTACTGCTCGCGCTGCCGCTGGCCGCGTGGGCGCAAACCACACCCCTGACCGAAGCCGAGGCCGTTCGCCGCGGACTAGCACGTTCCGATCTGGCTGATCTGGAACTCGGGCGCGTTGAATCGGCCAAGGCCGACGCAATAGCGGCCGGAATGCTGCCCAATCCGACACTCGGCTATAGCCACGATCGCAACCGGGGCGGACCAGGCTCGACCGAAGAGACCTGGCAGCTTTTCCAGACTTTCGATGTTTCCGGCCGACGCGGACTGCGTCGCGAGGCGGCCGATCTACGCGTCGAGGCAGCCTACGCAGGCAACAACCTGTACCGCAGCGAGTGGACAGCCGAAATCAGCCGCAGCTTCTACCAGACGCTGTTCAAGCAGGAAGCCGTACTGGCCACCGAGACCTGGTTCCAGCGCTTTTCACACATCCAACGCATCGTCGACAAGCTGGCCAAGGCTGGCGAAGCTTCGGGTTATGACCGACGACGCCTGGCCCGCGAACGGCAAGCGGCTGGAGCGCGGCTGAGTAACGAAAAAGCCGATCTGGATCGGGCTGCCGAGCGACTGGCGGCCATCATCGGCACTTCCGGCAAAGCGACCGAACCCGTCACCGGTATCCTGCGGCCGGACGCCCCCCCGCTGCTGGAGAACGCTTTGTCTGGCATCGAACGGCGCCCCGATCTTCAGGCGCTTGCGCGCCGTGCCGAGGCGGCCGATCTCGAAGGCCGCGCTGCGGCTCGGGGCTGGGTACCCGATATCACCCTCGGCGTCGGCCCCAAACGCATCGACAACGGTTTCACCAAGGAAACCGGCACTGTTGTCTCGCTGTTGATTCCACTACCGGTTTTCGACCACCAACAGGCTGGCCGGCAACGTGCTGCAGCAGAGGCTCTCAACGCCCGGGGCGAACTCAGCATGAGCCGCGCCCGTGCCGAGGGCGATTTGCGCGGCCTGCATCGCCAGGCGGAACGTCTGATCGGCGCGGCCACCGACTACCGCGCTCGTGCCGTCAGCGAATCTGCGGAACTGCTGCGCATCGCCGAAGCCGCCTACCAAGGCGGCGAATCAACCCTGCTTGAACTCCTTGACGCCTATCGCGGCGCGTTGGAGGCCGAAATGACGGCCCTCGACCTCGAATGGAAAGCGCGCCAGGCGCGCATCGACTATGACCTCCTTACCGGGATTGCCGCCGAATGAACAAGACTTTGATTGCATCTCTGATTTTGTCACTCTCTGCCACGCTGCTGTTGAGTGCCTGCGGTGATTCGGGCCACCCACATGCCAAGGACGGTAGCCATCCAGCAGCCTCTGAAGCCTCTGAAGCCGAGCTTGGTCATGGTGGCGGCGGTGAAAAAATCACCCACTTCAACGACAAGACCGAACTATTCGTCGAGTTCCCGCGCCTCGTTGCCGGTGAAAAGGCCGCCTTTGCCGCCCACCTGACCCGCCTTGCCGATTTCAAGGCTTTGGAGACCGGTAAGGTTTCTGTGATCCTCTCCGGCGATGGCCAGGCGGACGAGGTGTTTTCTACCGAGACACCAACCCAGCCCGGCATTTTTCGACCCGAAGCCCTCCCCAAGTTCGCCGGTGAACGGGACCTGATGATCGAGGTCGCCACTCCGGAATACACCGTACGCCATCAGCTCGGCCCGTTCACGATCTACGCCGACCGCAAGAGCGCAGATGCGGCGACTGGCGAACACGACGATGGCGGCATCGGCTTTACCAAGGAACAGCAGTGGAAAGTGGATTTCGCCACCGCCGAGGTGGCGAAACGGCCATTGCGCGCAGCTATCAATGCCACCGGGACCTTAAGTGGCCGCCCTGACGGCGAGGCTCTGCTTGCTGCACCGGCATCAGGCCAGGTTCAGCCTGCCGGCAAGTTCCCGGTGCTCGGCCAGAACGTGCAGAAGGGCGACATTCTGGCCTATCTCTCGCCACGTTTGGGTGGCGACACCGATATGGTTTCGCTCCAGGCTGAAGCCCGCAAGGCCAGGATTGAACTTGATCTGGCCAGCCGAGAGCGTAGCCGGATGGAAAGCCTGTTCAAGGATGAGGCGGTACCCGAGAAACGCCTGCTGGCAGCACGTGCCGGGGAAGAGTCAGCCCGTGCCGGGTTCAATGCCGCCCAAGGGCGCCTCGGTCAGTACGAAGGCCGAGGCGGTGGAATCCCGCTGCGCGCTCCCGTGTCGGGCGCGATCGCCGATGTGCGTGTCTCGCCCGGCGCTTTTGCGCAGGAAGGCAGCTTGCTCTTCCACATCGCCGACCGTCGTGTGCTTTGGCTGAAACTGCGCGTTCCCGAATCGGAAGCAGCTCGCCTGGTCGCGCCAAGTGGTGCCACCTTCCACGTGGATGGCGTTGAAGAGGGATTCGAAATCGTCCCCGGCAAAAACGGACACCTGATCGCCACCGGCGGCGCCGTCGACGAGACGACCCGTACCGTACCTGTGCTCTTCGAGTTCTCGCAACCCGATGAACGGCTGCGCATTGGCATGGCGGTGAAGGCTCAAGTGTTCGCTGGCGTTGCCCGTGAGGGTGTAGCCGTTCCTGCTTCCGCCGTGCTCGACGAGAACGGTGTTGCGACGGTGTTCGTGATGACCAGTGGGGAATCCTTCGAGCGCCGATCGGTGCGCATCGGCACCCGGGATGGCGACTGGGTCGAGGTCGTTGAGGGACTGGAGCCTGGGCAGCGGGTGGTGTCTCGTGGTGCCTGGCTGGTCAAATTGGCAGCAACCGGGACCGGTGAAATCGGTCATGGCCATGCGCACTAAGCGGGGTACGACATGATCGGACACATCATTGCGTGGTCGCTGCGCAACAAGCTCTTTGTCGTCCTTGCCGGCGTTCTCCTTCTGGCCTGGGGGGGCTGGCAGGCGGCACGGACACCGGTAGACGTTTTCCCCGACCTGACGGCTCCAGCCGTCACCGTGGTCACCGAGGCCCATGGCATGGCGCCGACGGATGTCGAAAGCCTGGTTACCTTTCCCATCGAAACAGCACTGAACGGCGCACCCAATGTGCGGCGGGTGCGGTCGGCGACCAAGATCGGCCTGTCGGTCGTCACTGTCGAGTTCGAATGGGGCACCGATCTCTATCTGGCCAGGCAGGTGGTTGCCGAGCGGTTGCAACTGGCTCGCGCCAGTTTGCCGCCCGACCTCCCGGCGCCAGCGATGACCCCGGCGTCGTCAATCATGGGCGAGATCCTGTTCATCGCTCTGCATTCCGAGCGGCACTCCGGCATGGAATTGAAGAACGCCGCTGATCAGGTGTTGAAACGCCGCATCCTGGCCGTTCCCGGTGTCGCTGAAGTCCTGCCCATCGGCGGCGACACCCAACAGTTCCAGGTCACCGTCAAACCGGAACGCCTGGCGGCCTATCGCCTGACCCTGGATGAAGTCAGCCAGGCGCTGCGCGACTCGAACCAGAATGCCACCGCCGGTTTCTATGTCGACTCCGCCCAGGAATACCTGATTCAGGGCCAGGGCCGGATCAATGTGCTTGCCGACATTGCCGAGACGGTGATTGCACTGCGTGAAGGCCAGCCGGTGCTGATTCGCCACGTCGCCGAGGTCGGCATCGGGGCGGCGCCAAAACGCGGCGTCGGCTCGCATAACGGCAAGCCGGCAGTGATTCTCGGCATCCAGAAACAACCCGGCGCCAATACGCTGGATCTGACCAATCATCTCGACCGCACGCTTGACGACATCCAGGCTGGCTTGCCGGCGGGCATGAAGATCGAACGCCACATTTTCCGTCAGGCTGATTTCATCCGGGTTTCTATCGACAACCTGTTCGCTGCCCTCTCCGAGGGGGCCGTGCTGGTTATCGCCATCGTCTTCGCCTTTCTGCTCTCGGCGCGGGCCACGGCGATCACCCTGCTGGCTATCCCACTGTCACTGGTGGCGGCCATCCTGTCGATGAAGGCGCTCGGTGCGACGATCAATACCATGACGTTGGGTGGCATGGCCATCGCGCTCGGTGCACTGGTCGACGACGCGATTATTGTCGTCGAGAACATCGTCCGTCGTCTGCGCGAGAATCTCGCCAAGCCGGAAGGCGAGCGCAGCGCTGCGACGCACGTGGTGTTCGAAGCGACCCGGGAGATTCAGGGGTCCATCGTCTTCGCCACCCTAATCATCATCCTGGTGTTCCTACCGCTCTTCTTCCTCTCCGGTGTCGAAGGGCGGTTGATGGTGCCACTCGGCTTCGCCTACGTGGTCTCGTTGTCCGCCTCGCTGCTGGTGGCCATCACCGTAACGCCAGTGCTCTCGGCACTTTTTCTGCCTGGCTCGAAGATCGTTCGCAAAAACGTCGAACCGCGCTTCATCCATTTTCTGCGCACCACCTACCGGCGAATGCTGGAAGCTACGATCACGCGCTGGAAGATGGTGACCGTGCTGAGCGTTGGCGCGCTGCTCATCTCCCTGGTCGCCTTGTCTTTCGCCGGCCGGGCCTTTCTGCCGGATTTCAACGAGGGTACGCTAACCATCAGCACCGCCACGCTACCGGGCACCGCACTGGAAGAATCCGACCGGCTCGGGCAAATGGTCGAGCAGATTCTCCTGTCGCATCCGGAGGTGGTCGCTACTGCCCGACGCACCGGTCGCGCCGAGGGTGATCCACACGCCATGGACGTCTCGGCCTCCGAAATGGAAGTTACGCTGAAGATGGGCGAGCGCCGCAAGGACGATTTCCTCGCCGCCCTGCGCGCCGATCTGTCGACCGTTCCGGGCACCCAGATTGTGGTTGGCCAACCGATTTCCCATCGCATCGATCACATGCTGTCGGGCAGCCGTTCCAACATCGCGGTCAAGATCTTCGGCCCCGATTTGGACGAATTGCGCCGCTTGACCGCTGCAATCAAGGCGGTGGTGCAGAACGTCGATGGCGCAGTCGACGTCACGGATGAACAGCAAAACGACATCCCGTTCCTGACCATCCGCTTCAAACGCGATGCTCTGGCGCGTCACGGCTTGTCTGTCCGTCAGCTGGCCGAGACCGTCGAGACCGCCTTCTCCGGAATGGCCGTCAGTCGCGTCCAGCAGGGTCAGGCGACTTTTGACCTGACGCTGCGCTTCGACCCGGCCTCAAAAGCGAACCTCGATGCCGTACGCGCCACCCTGATCACCACGGCCAACGGTGCCCAGCTGCCGCTTTCGGCCCTGACCGACATTCGCAATGACAGGGCGCCGTACTACATCACGCGGGAGAACGTGCAGCGCAAGATGGTGGTGATGGCCAACGTTGCCGGTCGTGATCTGGCCAGCGTGGTAGACGACATCCGGCGCCAGGTAGGTAGCGAGGTGAAACTGCCGGCAGACTACCACGTCGAATACGGCGGCCAGTTCGAGAGTGCCGAGGAGGCCGCTCGCGTCCTGCTCTTCCTCGGGATGGCGGTGACCATCGGTATCTTTCTGCTGCTCTTCGTGGCCTTCAAAACCGTCCGCGATGCGCTGCTGGTCATGCTCAATCTGCCGCTCGCCATCATCGGTGGCGTCATCGGTGTCTTCGTATCCGGTGGCGTGCTGTCGGTGGCTTCGATCATCGGCTTCATTACGCTGTTCGGCATCGCCACCCGCAACGGGGTAATGATGATCGCTCACATCCATCATCTGGTGGAGCACGAAGGCGTGCTGGACGCTGCACAGGCCGTCAAGCGTGGTGCTGAGGAACGTCTGGTGCCGATCCTGATGACTGCGCTGGCCACTGGTCTCGCGCTGGTGCCACTGGCCCTGGCCGCCGGCCAACCGGGCAGCGAAATACAGTCGCCAATGGCGGTGGTTATCCTGTTCGGACTGGCCAGTTCGACGCTGCTCAACATGATCATCGTGCCAGCACTTTATCTACGTTTTGGGGCCATTCGCCAGGAACTCGAGAGTGGCCAAACCGTGCGCCGACGGACCAGCGACGTCATTGACGATGCTTGAGCTTGTCTTGATCAATAGGAGCAAATATGCCAACTAGACTTGGGAAGTCGTTCAAAGCGGTCATTGCCCTGTCGATGTTGTTGGCCGTCTCTTTGCCCGTCGCCATTGCGCAACAGAGCGCTGAGGCGCTGGTCGCCAGCAAGCGGCCGGCGGACATGAGCTACCGGGATCTGATGCAGATTCTCGGCCGCGCCTTGAACTGGATACAGGACGGCGTCCTCCTGCAGAACAAGCAACTGGTGCGGGCGGGCGTCAATGTGGTCGTCAATCATCCAGCACCCCGTCACAAACCCTGGACGATCATGGAAACGGCCGATCAGGAGGGCTTCAAGCAGGCACTATTGGCCTATGACAAGATACTCGACGCCAAGGCCAATGCTGTCGCCTCAGCGGCGGAAAAATACGACTGGATGGAGGCGTCGGCGGCATTGGGCGAACTCCAGACAGCCTGCGTTTCCTGCCATGCCCAGTGGCAACACAAGGCACGCCGATGAATAGCACCTGGTCGGATCATCGAACACATCAAACACTTCAAACACAAGGAGCTTGAAACAATGAACAAATTAGTGATTGCTTTTCTATGCGTAGCCAGCCTGGCGGCGACTGCCGTGCATGCCGGTGCAGGCCACGATCATGGCCCGAAGTACGGCGGTATGGCGCGCGAGGTTGGATCGGTCACCTACGAACTGGTTGCCAAGTCCGATTCGCTGATGCTCTATGTGTCCGATAACGGCAAGCCGTTCACAACCCAGGGCGCAAAGGCTGAAGCAACGATCTATGCCGGAAACGACAAGACCACGGTTGCGCTCGATCCGGACGGCGACAACCGCATGAGCGCGAAGGGCGACTTCAAGGTCGGCGTCGGTGTGCGGGTTGCACTGCGCGTTACGCTGACCGGAAAACCCGAGGCGAAGGCGACCTTCAACCTCAAATGAAAACCCCGGTCGCCGTCTGGTTTGCGCTGCTGGCTGCCGCCCTGTTTGGTGGCAGCACCCCATTCGTCAAACTGCTGATTGGCGACACATCCCCTTTGGGGCTGGCAGGATTGCTCTATCTGGGCAGTGGCCTGGGCTTGGCCGTAGCGCGCTTACTGCGTGACCGCGGCTGGAAAGCTAGTGGCCTGTCAGGTTCGGACTGGTTCTGGTTCTCCGGGGCCATCTGCTTCGGCGGCGTACTTGGCCCATTCCTGCTCGTCTTCGGGCTTGTTGGAACCAGCGCCAGCACAGCCTCACTGCTGCTCAATCTGGAGGCGGTGCTCACTGCGGTCATCGCCTGGGTCGTGTTCAAGGAAAACGCCGACCGCCGCATTGTCCTCGGCATGCTCGCCATCGTTGCAGGAGGCGTCGTCCTGTCGTGGCCGACAGGGGAGGGAGGCGTCACCGGTTGGGTCGGTCCGCTCGCGATCATGGGCGCCTGCCTGTGTTGGGCGATCGACAACAATCTGACGCGCAAGGTCTCGGCGTCGGACGCCCTGTTCATTGCGGGCAGCAAAGGAATGATCGCTGGTGCGGTAAATTGCCTGCTCGCCCTGTCGTTCGGCGCAATGATGCCGAATGCGGGAATGGTCCTTGCCACGATGAGCATCGGATTGCTTGGCTATGGGATCAGCCTCGTGCTGTTCGTATTGGCCTTGCGCGGCCTCGGCACGGCGCGGACTGGCGCCTACTTTTCCACCGCGCCGTTCATCGGCGCAGCCGTGGCGCTGGTCTTGCTCGGGGAATCGACTGATCAAACGTTCTGGCTGGCAGCGGGCTTAATGGCCGGGGGCGTGTGGTTGCACCTGACCGAGCACCACGAGCACGAACATGCCCATGAGCCACTCGAACACCACCACACGCATACGCACGACGCGCACCATCAGCATCAGCACGCGTTTGAGTGGAACCCTGACACCCCTCATGCTCATCGACATGAGCACGGCGTCATTGTCCACAAGCATCCGCATTTCCCGGATATTCACCACCGGCACGCTCATTGAACAGCGGTAAATATCTTAGCGTGCCTGACTTTCCGTTTTTTGAGACTGCCCTAGGACAACAATGAATACAGTGTTCGTTATCGCTGGTCTGGCAGTGCTTACGCTTACCGGCTGCGCAGGACATACGCACGCTCTTGCGCCGGCAAGTAGAGACCCGAGTGTCACGGTTGGCACCTTCAGTCACGACGGGCGTGCGGCGCCTGAAATAGTCCTGGAAGTCGGAGGGCGGCGTTTCTTCGCCCAGGGCTTTGCGATACGCCGCGACGTGAAGCTTTCGGCCTCGCAACAGCACGATAGTCGCGGCAGGCGTCCCAGCTGGATATCGCCTGGAAGCGATACCGAACACTACGCCTACTCGGCCAATCCGGAATTGCACGCCGCGGATGGCGCGGTGCTCAGATGCACGCTGACCTGGCCTGCCCGGCAAGCGCCGGCGGGTTATTGCGAAAGGGATGAAGGGGCGCGTATCGCCGTCCGCTTTGAGTAAGCGAATCGGAAATCAAGGCATTCCTCCGGCCAAGGCATTCCTCCGGCAGCATCGCATTGCCGACGAGCTCCAGGCGTTGCGCGGTCTGAAGGCTACGACACCAGCTATCACAACATCACGGTATCCCGTCGCCGACACCGCCTACGACGACCTCGACCGCCTGATCCGCGTGACCGAATACCTGACGGCGGGTGAAGGTGGCAACCGCGTCACCGAAACCGTCTACAACGCCAACGACAGCAGCAAAGCATCAAACGCGCGGTCGGCAGCGCCCTGGCGCAGACCTACGCCGCCTACACCTACATGCCCAACGCCCTGCCGGCGACCCTCGTCGACGCCAAGGGCAACCTCACCACCACCCAGTACGACGGACTCGATCGCAAGCCCAAGACCCTCTATCCGAACAAGGTCACCGTCGGCTTGTCCTCAACCACCGACTACGAGCAAGTCGCCTACGACGCCAACGCCAGCTACAGCATCGCTTACGTCTGGGATAACGCTGGGCGGCTGACCAGCACCAGCGCCGGCGGCAAGAGCGTCAGCTACCAGTACGACCCGGCCGGCAACCGCCTGAAGAGCGCGGCCAAGACCGGATACGCCGCCACCCTGGCCTACGACGGCGAAGGCCGACTGCGCCACAGACCACCCTTGCCGGAACGGTGACCAACCTGCTCTACGACGGGGTCGATCTGATTGCCGAATACGACAGCGCCAGCACCGTCCTGCGCCGCTACGTGCATGGCCACGGCGTCGATGAACCGCTGTTGTGGTACGAAGGCGCGGGCACGACCAGCAAGACCTGGCTCTACGCCGATCACCAGGGCAGCATTGTTGTTGGTCAGGCCGACAGCGCGGGAACGAGCAGTGTGTCGGAAGCTCTTGACGTAGTGACCGACCGAAGTACTATTGATAACCTATTTTATCAATAGTAAGATGCCCAAAAGCTGCTGCCCACGCTCGATCGCCGTTGTATTAGTATCTAATACACAAGATCAGCCCAAAAAGGAACCGTCATGCCAAGAAACACCAGCGTCACCCTGGGTGAACACTTCGAGGGCTTCA
>JBEOKN010000102.1:0-22464 GCA_040275885.1 Azonexus sp.
AAGACGTCAGCAGCAAAGAGATGGAATTATCTACTACCCACTAAAAACCGTCAAGGCTTTCCAGCGAACTATGCGTCACCTTCTGGGCCTCAATTTCCAATCTCCAAGAAACAAAAGCGCTTGGCGTATACCAAGCGCTTTGCTTGCTGGTTGCGGGGGCAGGATTTGAACCTGCGACCTTCGGGTTATGAGCCCGACGAGCTGCCAGACTGCTCCACCCCGCGTCCGTTAGAGGGGCGCATTATCATGACCTATCCGCGATGTGTCAACAACTATTCCCAAAGCGCAACAAATGCAGCCAATCGATCTCAGCGGACCGTTTCGCCCCCCTCAAGCCAGCTCAATAGCCCGTCCCACTGCTCAACGTCCCTTCTGTTCCGCGTTCGCGGGGGATCGAAAATGGTGAGTCCGGCCGCGGCCGCATTGACATAATTCTGCGTGCTTCGCAGGTAGGCGAGAATCGGGATGTCGAAATGTCTAAGGTATTCCTCAAGCATCGCCGCCGCTTTCGTGCGGGGATCAACACGCATGGCGACAATACCCAGGCTGCCACGCCGGCCACGCATATCGCTGCGGATTGAATTGAGAAAATCCTCTGTGGCTGCCATGTCAAAGACCGACGGGACAAGGGGCACCACTACCCTATCCACGGTGCGCAAGTAATCCGACAGTTTGTAGCCCTGCAATCCCGCGGGTGCATCAAGGACAGCCCAATCCGCCTCTTGCGGCAGGTTCAGGACAATCTGGTTAGCTGCGAAATAGCCTGTAACCGGAGCCATATCCGGATCTCGGAACGCCATCCAGCGCAGGGAAGACTGCTGCCGGTCAAGATCGCACAGCGTGACCTTCTTTCCCTCATTGGCGAAGTACCCGCAAAGATTGGTCGCCAAGGTCGTCTTCCCCGCCCCGCCCTTCGGATTTGCTACCAGCACAGCACGCATACGGTTCCTTTTGATACTCGTTCCCGGATTGTCTTCAGTGCCCCGCTTCAGACATACGCACAGGACGAATCACGTTTCAACAGCGGATCGATAGCCAATCAATCATCTTCCTCGCTCTCGGTTTCCAGCAGTTCCTCCAGATCGTCAAGATCCTTGCGATTCAGACGCAAAAAGAAGACCACGGCCGAGACAGCGGCCCCAACAAGAACCATTCCCAGTACGACAGCACCCACAACGTCAGGCAACCCGAGACCCATGGTTTCTCCTTAGCTTGATCCGCAATCATGGACTCGCGACCGCCCGAAATTCTGGGGTCTTGCCGGAACCGCCAGGCCACCTTCACATGATACTCCCATGAATCCAGGCGGCCAGCAGCCCCGGCGGAACTTTTGTCATGATTACAGCAGATCAGGGTGGCATTTTGGGGCATGAAGACGAAACAGCGACCGAGGATCCCTGCCGCTGTCGATCGAGCCCGAATAGCACCGGGCCAATTCCACACGCTGAAAGCGGAGACGCTGGAGAGCCGCTTGCACGGTCTTGGCGCCTAGGGAAAACGGGCAATCAGGCGAATATCTGCACCGACCTGGCGCAGATCGCGAATCTGCAACCGATGCTTGCCGTCCAGCATTGTCAGCTCCGGCAGTTTGAACATCCCACTGGCCTCATGCCCGATCAGGCAAGGCGCCAGATAGAGCAGCAACTCGTCGACCAAACCCTCGCGCAGCAGTGAGCCATTGAGCTTGAAACCTGCCTCGGCGTGCACCTCGTTGACGCCACGCCGGGCGAGTTCCTCGAGCAATTCCTTCAAATCGACCTTGCCGGCGGCATTCGGCAGAATCAGCACTTCCGCGCCAGTCGACCGCAACAGGGCCTTTTTCTCCGCATTGTCGACGACGCCGGCAATCAGCACCTGACCACCTTGCAGGATGCGGGAAGTCAGCGGAGTTTCGAGTCGGCTATCGACCACAACGCGCAAGGGCTGACGGGACGTTTCGAACTCGCGCACGTTCAATTGCGGATCGTCATCGCGCACGGTGCCGATCCCGGTCAGGACAGCGCAGGCGCGGGCGCGCCAGCGCTGGCCATCGCGCCGCGCCTCCGGCCCAGTGATCCACTGGCTGATGCCGTTGTTCAGCGCCGTCTTGCCGTCCAGGCTGGCCGCAGCTTTAAGGCGCAGCCACGGACGGCCACGGGTCATCCGTGAGACGAAGCCGATATTGAGTTCGCGTGCCTCGTTCTCCAGCAAACCGCTCGCCGTCTTGATCCCGGCTGCCTCCAGCATGGCTAGCCCTTTCCCGGCAACCAGCGGGTTGGGGTCGCTCATCGCCACCACTACGCGCGAGATACCTGCCGCAATCAGCGCCTCGGCGCAGGGTGGCGTGCGACCATGGTGGCCGCAGGGCTCCAGCGTCACGTAGGCCGTTCCGCCACGCACCCTGTCACCGGCAGCGACCAAGGCGTTTACCTCGGCATGCGCCTCTCCTGCCTTCGCGTGCCAGCCTTCGCCGACGACCTCGCCATCGCGGACGAGCACGCAGCCAACCCGGGGGTTGGGCGAAGTCGACCACAGGCCACGCTCGGCGAATTGCAGGGCGCGCGCCATCATGCCGTGGTCGACGGCGGAAAAGCTCATTTTGTCTCGGACGCCGGGGAAACTTCGCGAATGGCGCGAGAGAAGGCATCCACGTCTTCAAAGTTGCGGTAGACCGAGGCGAAACGGATATAGGCCACCTTGTCGAGCTTCTTCAATTCGCGCATGACCAGTTCGCCGATCTGCTGCGTGGTCACTTCGCGCTCGCCGGCGGCGAGCAGGCGCTCCTCGATGTCGGTCACCGCCGCGTCGACCGATTCAATGGACACCGGCCGCTTGCGCAGCGCCAGCTCGAGGCTAGCCCGCAGTTTCCCCCGGCTGAACTCGGTACGCAGACCATTCTTCTTGACCACCTGCGGGAGCTGTATTTCCGCCCGCTCGTAAGTCGTGAAGCGCTTGTCGCAGGCATTGCACCTTCTGCGGCGGCGAACGACATCACCGTCTTCATTCAACCGGGTATCAGCGACCGCCGTTTCATCCGCGCCGCAGAAAGGGCATTTCACCGCCGTTCAGCCGTAGACCGGATATCTCTGACACAGCGCGGAAACCTTGGCGCGCACCGCAGCGATGACAGCCTCGTCGTGCGGCGCATCCAGAATATCGGCCACCAGATGGGCAACAGCTTCGGCCTCGATCTCCCGAAACCCGCGCGTCGTCATGGCCGGCGAACCGATGCGGATGCCGGATGTCACGAAAGGCTTCTGCGGGTCGTTCGGGATGCCATTCTTGTTGACCGTGATGTGGGCACGGCCCAGCACCGCTTCGGCATCCTTGCCAGTGATGTTCTTGGCGCGCAGGTCGAGCAGGAAGACATGGCTCTCGGTGCGCCCCGAAACCACGCGCAGTCCACGCTCTTCGGAGAGCACCTTGGCCATCACGCGGGCATTGGCGACGACCTGTTCCTGATAGTTGCGGAAATCCGGAGTCGCAGCCTCTTTGAAGGCCACTGCCTTGGCGGCGATGACGTGCATCAGCGGCCCCCCCTGGAGGCCGGGGAAGATGGCCGAGTTGATCGCCTTCTCGTGTTCCGCCTTCATCAGGATGATGCCGCCGCGCGGGCCGCGCAGGGTTTTGTGCGTGGTCGAAGTCACGACATCGGCGTACGGCACCGGGGTCGGATAGCAGCCGGCAGCGATCAGGCCGGCATAGTGCGCCATATCGACCATGAAGATCGCGCCGACCGCCTTGGCGACCTTGGCGAAGCGCTCGAAGTCGATGCGCAGCGAGTAGGCCGAGGCGCCGGCGATGATCAGGCGCGGCTTGTGTTCGCGGGCCAGCGCTTCCATGCGGTCGTAGTCGATTTCTTCATCACGGTCGAGGCCATAGGAGACGACGTTGAACCACTTGCCGGACATGTTGAGCGCCATGCCGTGGGTCAGGTGGCCGCCTTCGGCGAGACTCATGCCCATGATTGTGTCGCCCGGCTTGCAGAAAGCCATCAGGACTGCCTGATTGGCCTGCGACCCCGAGTTCGCCTGGACGTTGGCCGCTTCCGCGCCGAACAGCTTCTTGAGGCGGTCGATGGCCAGCTGCTCGGCAACATCGACATGCTCGCAGCCGCCGTAGTAACGCTTGCCGGGATAGCCTTCGGCATACTTGTTTGTGAGCTGCGAGCCCTGCGCCTCCATAACCGCCTTGCTCACGTAGTTCTCGGACGCGATCAGCTCGATGTGGTCTTCCTGACGCTTGACCTCGGCCTGGATGGCACGCCAGAGTTCGGGGTCAACTCGGGAAAGGGTGTCTGTCGCGTAGAACATGGGATTGCCTCAAGCCATTGAAAAGGAGTGGGATTTTATCACGAGGGAAGCTCGTCGAGAGTACCCGGTTCGAGATGTGCGGTTTCACCCCAGGTTTCCAGACTCCAGGCGCCGTCGACCGCGGCAATCCAGTTGATCCCCGCATTGGGGATCAGGAAATCGCGCTGCATTTCGAGCGGGTTGCCGCGCACAAAGTGATTGACGATGTCGAGAACCCCACCATGCAGGACGACGGCGACGTTCTGCCACGGATGCGCGGCGGCGATCTCCTCGAGCTTGCCGGTCACGCGGGCCGCCATCTCTTTCAGGCTTTCGCCACCGTCGAAGCTGTAGTTGACGTCGCGTCTGGCGAACGCGGCATAGCCCTCGGGAAAGCGCGCCCTGGCCTCGTCGTAGGTCAGGCCTTCGAAGATCCCGTAACGGCGTTCGCGCAGTTCGGGCACCGCCACCGCGGTCAGGCCGAGCGCCGCGCCAATCGCCTGCGCCGTGACCCACGCCCGCCTGAGATCGCTGCTGTAGAGCGCGACAATGCCCGCCTTGCGCAGCCAGCGGCCGGCGGCGGCGGCCTGCTCGAGGCCCGTCGGGTTAAGGGCGATGTCGATCTGCCCCTGGATGCGGCGCTCCATGTTCCACTCCGTTTCACCGTGGCGCACGAGGCAGATGCGGGTTGTAGGGATTTCCACCATGTTCGATCCTGAACCTTCGCTGTAAGTTTCGTCCGGTGGGATGTTTCCTTCACCCCGGACGCCTTGAGAAGCCGGGAATTCTAACAACCGAGGAGGATTTTTCGTGACCCTTCTGCTCAAGTTCTCGCAGCTGATCGACTGGATCAACGAACGCGTCGGCAAGGCCGCGTTCTGGCTGGTGCTGGTGATGACGCTGATCAGCGCCGGCAATGCCAGCTATCGCTTCATCCTCCATGACAGCTCCAACGGCCTGCTGGAAATCCAGTGGTACCTGTTTGCCGCCGTCTTCCTGCTCTGCTCGCCCTACACGCTGCAGAAGAACGAGCACGTCCGCATCGACGTCCTCTCCGGCAAGCTGTCGCCACGCGGACTGGCGGTCATCGACATCATCGGGACGATCTTCTTCCTGTTGCCGATGGTCGTTGCAGTGCTCTGGCTGTCCCTGCCGCTGGTCGCCGAGTCGTACAAGATCAATGAGCATTCGGCCAACGCCGGCGGCCTTATCCGCTGGCCGGTGAAGATCCTGCTGCCGATAGGCTTCACGCTGCTTGCGCTGCAGGGCCTTTCCGAACTGATCAAGCGCATCGCCTTCCTGGCCGGGATGATCGACGACCCGAATTCCAAGGTCAAGGGACCGACCCCCGAAGAAGAACTGGCCGCCGCCATCGCCGCCGCCAAAGCACTGGAGGCAAAATAATGGCGGAATTCATGATTGCCAACATGGCGCCGCTGATGTTCGGCGCCCTCGTCGTGTTCCTGCTCTTCGGCTACCCGGTCGCCTTTGCGCTGGCTGCCAACGGCATCGTTTTCGGGCTGATCGGGATCGAACTCGGCCTGCTGCAGCCGGCGCTGTTCCAGGCGCTGCCCGAACGCATCTTCGGCATCATGGCCAACGACACGCTGCTGGCCATCCCCTTCTTCACCTTCATGGGGCTGATACTCGAACGCTCGGGCATGGCCGAAGACCTCCTAGACACCATCGGCCAGCTGTTCGGGCCGATGCGTGGCGGCCTCGCCTACGCGGTGATCTTCGTCGGCGCCCTGCTCGCCGCGACGACCGGCGTCGTGGCCGCCTCGGTGATTTCGATGGGCCTGATCTCGCTGCCCATCATGCTGCGCTACGGCTACGACAAGCGCCTCGCCTCCGGCGTCATCGCCGCCTCCGGCACGCTGGCGCAGATCATTCCGCCGTCGCTGGTGCTGATCATCATGGCCGACCAGCTCGGCAAGTCGGTCGGCGACATGTACGAAGGCGCGATTGTTCCCGGCTTGGTTCTGACCTCTCTCTATGTCGGCTATGTCGCCATCCTGAGCATCATCAAGCCGAATTCCTGTCCGGCGCTGCCGGCGGAAGCGCGCACCCTGCGCGGCTTCAAGCTCATCCTGCGCGTGCTGACGACGCTGGTGCCTCCCCTGCTGCTCATCTTCCTGGTCCTCGGCACCATCTTCCTCGGCATCGCGACACCGACCGAGGGCGGGGCCATGGGCGCCACCGGCGCGCTGGTTCTGGCTCTGGGCCGCAAGCGGCTGTCGTGGAAGCTGCTCAAGCAGGCCATGGAGACGACCGGCAAACTGTCGTCCTTCGTGGTCTTCATTCTCGTCGGCTCGACGGTCTTCGGTCTGGTCTTCCGCGGCGTCAACGGCGACCTCTGGGTGGAACATCTGCTGCTGGGATTGCCCGGCGGCCAGGTCGGCTTCCTGATCGTCGTCAACATCCTGGTTTTCGTACTCGCCTTCTTCCTCGACTTCTTCGAGCTGTCGTTCATCATCGTGCCGTTGCTGGCGCCGGTCGCCGACAAGTTGGGGATCGACCTGGTCTGGTTTGGCGTCCTGCTCGCGGTCAACATGCAGACCTCGTTCATGCACCCGCCGTTCGGCTTCGCACTGTTCTACCTGCGCTCGGTTGCCCCGGCCTCGGTCAAGACGACGGACATCTACTGGGGCGCCATCCCCTTCGTCTGCATCCAGATCATCATGGTCGCGCTGATCATCATTTTCCCGAACATCGTCAGTTACGGCGACCCCGACCATCGCACGGCAACCGAGCAGGGCGACGGTTCGGACCTCGGCGCACTGATGCAACAGGAGGGGATGAGCGGGAGCAGTGGCGAACAGAAGGATCCGGGCGCCGACCTGCTGAAGAACCTGCAGCAGAACGAAAAATAGGCAGCCGGACCGGATCGGCGAGACGGGGCCGCGGCCCCGTTTTTCATTGGCGCATAGCGGGCGCCGATCGTCGCGATAGACGAAGGCAATTTGAATAATCCGGGTTGAACGGTCAAAATGAAGTGACACCAACATCCGGAAAGGGAAACGACCATGGACATCGGAATCAACAAGAAGGATCGGGAACAGATCGCCGACGGGCTCTCCCACCTGCTCGCCGACTCCTTCACCCTCTACCTGAAAACGCACAACTTCCACTGGAACGTCACCGGGCCGATGTTCAACACATTGCACGTGATGTTCATGGATCAGTACACCGAGTTGTGGAACGCGCTGGACATCATCGCCGAGCGCATCCGCGCCCTCGGGATAGCGGCACCCGGCACCTACCGCGAGTTCGCCAGGCTGACGGTGATCAAGGAAAGCGACGGCGTGCCGAACGCCACGGAGATGATCAGGCAGCTGGTCGCCGGCCAGGAAGCGGTGACCAGGACCGCGCGCGGCATGTTCGCCATCGTCGACAAAGCCGGCGATGAGCCGACTGCCGACCTGCTGACCCAGCGCATGCAGATTCACGAGAAGAACGCCTGGATGCTGCGCAGCCTGCTGGAAGAGTGACTGTTTCCGCTGCCTGAAAACAAAAAAACCCGCGAAATTCGCGGGTTTTTTGTTGTCGACCGCGCCCCGCAGGGCGTGCCCGGTGCGATGCAACAGGCTATTTCTTCGACTGCAGGAAGCCGTCCATCCGGTATTCGGCGACGCTGAACCAGGCATTCTGCGTCTTGCGGTACTTGTCCCATTCGGTGAAGATCTTCTTGAAGGCCGGGTTCTTCGCCGACTCGTCAGCGTACAACTGCTGCGCGGCGTCGTAGGCGGCATTCAAAAGCTCCGGAGAGTAGGCCTGCAGCTTGACGCCGCTTTGGAGCAGTTTGGACAGGGCGCCCGGGTTCTTGTGGTCGTATTCGGCCATCATCGTCACGTTGGCTTCGTACGCGGCTGCCTGGAAGGCTTCCTGGTACTCCTTGGGCAGCTTGGCCCATTCAGCCTTGTTCACGAAGAAGTGAATGACCGGGCCCGGCTCCCACCAGCCCGGGTAGTAGTAGTTCTTGGCGACCTTGTAGAAGCCGAGCTTCTCGTCGTCGTAGGGGCCGACCCACTCGGCGGCATCGATGGTGCCCTTTTCCAGCGCCGGGTAGATGTCGCCGCCGGCGATCTGCTGCGGCACCGCGCCCAGCGCGGCGTAGACATTGCCACCCAGGCCGGCGATACGGATCTTGAGGCCCTTGACATCTTCCAGGGTCTTGACTTCCTTGCGGAACCAGCCGCCCATCTGGACACCGGTATTGCCGCCGGCGAAGGAGATGACGTTGTAGTTGCTGTAGAACTCGTCGAGCAGCTTCTGGCCGCCGCCGTAGTAGATCCAGGCATTCATCTGGCGGGCGTTCATGCCGAACGGCACGGCGGTGCCGAAGCCGAAGGTCTTGTCCTTGCCGACGTAGTAGTACGAGCAGGTGTGGCAGCACTCGACGGTGCCCTGCTGCACGGCGTCAAGCGCCTGCAGGCCGGGAACGATCTCGCCGCCAGGAAAGACGCGGATGTCGAACTTGCCGCCGGTGAGGGCACGCACCCGGTTGGCCAGAGTATCCGCACCGCCGAAGATGGTGTCGAGGCTCTTCGGGAAGCTGGACGTCAGGCGCCATTTAACCTCCGGCAATGACCCCGCAACTGCCGGAGCACTTGAGGGAGCAGGCGCTTGTGCTGCTGGCGCCGAACTCGGCGCAGCGGATTTCGGCTCTTCCTTCTTTCCGCAGGCTGCCAGACCGACGGCAGCGGCACCTACCGCGGCCTTGGCAAGAAAATTACGACGCTGCATGTTTTTGTCTCCTCAAGAGTGATTGGTAAGGTCAGGCTTTGTAGCATGGCCATGCTAACCAAATGGACTGTCCTGACAAGCTGCGGAAAACCCTAATACGCCTACTCGCCGGCAACCGTCATCCGGTCGACCAGGATCGAGCCGGTCTGTTTCGATCCACGCACCAGCACGTCGGTGCCGACGGCGACGATCCCCGCCAGCATCGCCTTGAGGTTGCCGGCAATGGTGATCTCCTCGACCGGGTAGGCGATGCTGCCGTTCTCGACCCAGTAACCGGCGGCGCCGCGCGAGTAATCGCCGGTCACGTAGTTGATGCCCTGGCCCAACAACTCAGTGACCAGCAGACCACGATCCATTTTCCTCAACAGGCCGTCAAGATCAAGATCACCCGGCTCGATGATCAGGTTGTGGCTGCCGCCGGCGTTGCCGGTCGTCTGCATGCCCAGTTTGCGCGCCGTGTAGGCACTCAGGAAATAGCCTTGCAGAATGCCGCCGCTGACCACCTCGCGATCACGGGTGGCGACGCCGTCGCTATCGAACGACGCGCTGCCGAGCCCGCACTTGATATGCGGACGCTCACCGATGTTCACGAATTCCGGCATCACGCGCTTGCCGAGATGGTCGAGCAGGAACGACGATTTTCGGTAGAGCGCGCCGCCGCTCGCCGCATGCACCAGGCTGCCGAGCAGGCCGCCGGCCAGCGTGGCCTCGAAGAGAACGGGAAAATCGCCGGTCCTGACCTTGCGTCCGCCAAGCCGGGCCACGGCGCGCTCGGCGGCAATGCGCCCGACGCGGAGCGGGTCGTCGAGTTGGGCGGCGTCGCGATGCGTCGTGTACCAGTCGTCGCGCTGCATGCCGTCGTTTTCGCCGGCAATCACCGAGCACGAAATATAGTGGCGCGACGTCGGGTAGCCGCCCGCGAAACCGAGGCTGTTGGCCGCGACGAATTGCGCCTGCTGCGTCGAGATCGACGCGCCCTCCGAATTGCTGACCAGCGGACTGGCGTCGAAAGCCGCCTGTTCGCAGCGGCGCGCCGTCGCGATCGCATCTTCCACGGTCAACGCCCAGGGATGGTACAAATCCAGATCCGGGCCGCCTTTCGCCATCAATGCCGCTTCGGCCAGCCCGGCGCAATCGTCGGCGGCGGTGAAGCGGGCGATGGCGAGCGCCGCCTCGACGGTCTCGCGCAAGGCCTGCGGCGAGAAATCGGAGGTGCTGGCGTAGCCCTTGCGCTGCCCGCTATAAACGGTGATGCCGACGCCCTTGTCGCGGTTGAACTCGATCGTCTCGACCTCGTCGCAGCGGACGCCGACCGACTGGCCGAAGCCCTCGGAAACATCGACCTCGCTGGCCGTCGCCCCCTTGTCGCGTGCATGTTTCAGGACGTCCTCCGCCAGTTGCTGCAGCGTAGCGAATGGATAGGAAAAGCTTGCGACTTCGGGCATGAAGAGGGCGTCCGGGCGGGAAAGCCGCTATCATAGCAGCCCCATGCCATCGACTTTTGCCATGCACGACGAAGATTTCCCGGATAACGGCGAGCGCCCTTCCAAGACCCGGCAGAAGGAGGCAATGCACGAACTGCAGGATCTCGGCGCCGCACTCGTCGAACTCTCCGCGGGTCAGCTCAAACGCATCGAACTGCCCGAGGACATCCTTGCCGCCGTTCGCGAATGCCAGAGGATCACTGCCCACGGCGCCCGCCGCCGGCAACTCCAGTACCTCGGCAAGTTGATGCGCGGTGCCGACGACGCGCCGATCCGCGCCGGTCTGGCGCTGATTCGCGGCGAATCGGCCGCCGAAACGGCGCGCCTGCACCGCCTCGAACGCATGCGCACGAGGCTGCTCGAAGACGAGGCTGCACTCTCCGACATCGCCGCCACCTGGCCCGGCGCCGATCTCCAGCATCTGCGCCAATTGCGGCGAAATGCGCTCAAGGAGCAGGAAACCGCCAAGCCACCGAAGAACTTCCGCGCCATCTTCCAGGCACTGCAGGAACTCGATCAGAAGGGAGCCGAGCATGCCGGAGAATGAAGAACTGGTCGTTGGCCTCGTCTCGATCAGCGACCGCGCCTCGGCCGGCATCTACGCAGACCAAGGCATCCCGGCGCTGCAGGAATGGCTGGCCGGCGCGCTGACCACACCGTGGCGCGGCGAAACGCGGCTGATCGCCGACGACCGACCGACCATTGAAAATACGCTGATCGAACTGGTCGACCGCAACAAGTGCCATCTGGTTCTGACCACCGGCGGCACCGGCCCGGCACCGCGCGATGTGACGCCGGACGCGACGCTGGCCGTCGCCGACAAGGAAATGCCGGGCTTCGGCGAGGAAATGCGGCGGATCAGTCTCAACTTCGTGCCGACGGCGATCCTGTCGCGCCAGGTCGCGGTCATCCGCAAGCAGGCCCTGATCATCAACCTGCCCGGCCAGCCCAAGGCGATCCGCGAAACGCTCGAAGGCGTCCGCGACGGCGAGGGCAAGGTGATGCATGTTGGCATCTTCGCCGCCGTGCCCTACTGCATCGACCTGATCGGCGGACCTTATATGGCAACTGACGACGCCGTGGTCACGGCCTTCCGCCCGAAGACAGCGATCCGCAAATAAGGCTTCAGCCGGTTGTTCCCAGCCGGTAACGCGCCACATCGTAATCGTCGCCGTGCTCGACGAGTTCGACCGGTTTCAGGCCCACCCGTTGACCATCGTCACTCCAGTCCAGCACTTGGCGCGGATCGAAAGAACCAGATGGCATGACAGCGCGAATCACGCCGGGCTCATTGTCCTCACGAATCAACAAGGCAGGGATGCCGGCAATGGCCACGTAGCTTGACGCCGTGCGTCGTATCAGATCGGCGGGCTGCACCGTCTGAGCCAGGGTTTCGACGCCGACATGGGCAGCCGATTCATCCAGCCGCTGGACGCGCCGGACAATGCCGAGCCGCCAGGTACCCCCAGCCGGTTGCACGACGATCAGGGCACCGATCTTCAGCCACTCGCCGGGCATGGCATTGAGCAAGGCTCCGAAGCCACCGTGACTGACATCTTCGACGACCCAACTCTCCATCGCGACGCCGGCGGCATGCCCCGGAGGTTGCCCGGAAAAAGCCCCCAACGCGTTGTTCAGCCCAGGCAGGACAATAACCCTTTGCTTGATGCGATGCCGACCATGCCGCCTTTGCGGCGGAATTGGCGCCAGGTGGGAAGCCAGATGGCGGAGGAGCGGGAGCAGCACCCTGGAGTCCTGCTGGCCACCCAGATTGATATCGCGGGAAACGTCGTCGCCCCCCCGCTCCAGGTCGATGAGCAGCGCGGCAATACCGGCATGGGCCTTTCCCGGCTTGAAGAAACGCTGGGTCGGCGTCGCGCGCACAGGCATGCGGGTCAGGCGCCGCGGTGGTTGGGCCAGCACGAGGTCGAGCCAGTAAACAGAGTCACTCGTGGCCTTCTCGGAAAACACCAGGCCCGCCGCAAAATGGGCGATCAGGCGCTCGGCCAACTCGATTTCCAGCGGTAGCAGACTGTCCATCGACGATGCATGGAACGCAACGACCTTCACGAATTCCAGCTGCGGACTGCTCACCCCGGGAAGGCTCGCGTTCAACGAGACGGCGCGGGTCGCCACGCCGGCACTCTCGGCAATCAACAGGGCCGCGCCGAGGCGCTGCCAAAGCTCACCAGGCGCTGCACGGTAGCGAAACTGCTGCCACTTCAGAATGCCGCCCAGCGCGACGATCAGGCGTGCCGTCAGCTCCGGAAGCTTCCTGTCGGCAACTTTGGCCTGGCTGCCGGCAGACGGCAGACAACGTTCGTAACTGGCGGCAAGCACCGTCCAGAAACCATGGCTTGCCTCCCACAGGCGTTGCTCTTCGGCCCCGGACATGCGCAGCGTATAAAAATAGTCGCGCGTCAGCCGCCGCAAATGTCGCTGCGCCACGTCGTCCAGACTGCTCACCGCTTCGTAAAGGCGATCCACGGGAAAATCGTCGGCGCCCTGCAGGGACTCCAACCAGCCGAGCACCTCGTCAAGCGCCCGCAAGGCATTGTTACCGGGAATTTCATCGATCATGCGACGCAGTTCCCGAGGATCGCCCAAAGGATGATCCACTCTCTGCCCAACCCTGGCGCCCAGCGCACGCAGTTTGCTCAACACCTCATCGCCCTTGGGCCAGGCCATGCCGCCACTCCTCAACTTTTGCTTAGCGGTTCAGTTTACTCCCGAAACCAGCTTGATGATAACGCCAGCACCGCCCCCAGGGCGCGCTCTAGGCATTGATGGCGCCAGCGAACGAATCGCTTGTGTCGGGGATCAGAACGATGGCAGCCGACATCGACAGCACACACTTGACGCGGGTAACCACCGATGCGCCTGGCCCGGTGCGACAAGCAGCAGCCCGACAATGCGCTGGGTCAGCCTGGCCGACAACCTTGCCGGCCCCGACCAGGGAACAACAGGTGAGATTGGTCACCATGACCGCCTGCAGGTCAATGACGGCGCTGCCGTGCCATCCGGAGCATGTAGAATTCCGCTTTGACCTCACACCGGCATGAGCCCCCCATGCAGCAATACCAATACCTGATGCGCCACGTGCTGGAAAACGGGCACGACAAGTCAGACCGGACCGGCACCGGCACCCGCTCGGTCTTCGGCTGGCAGATGCGTTTCGACCTCGCCGCCGGTTTCCCGATGGTGACGACCAAGAAGCTGCATCTGAAGTCCATCGTCCACGAACTGCTGTGGTTCCTCCAGGGCGATACCAATATCCGCTACCTGCAGGAAAACGGCGTCCGCATCTGGGACGAATGGGCCGACGAGAACGGTGACCTCGGCCCGGTCTATGGCAAGCAATGGCGACGCTGGGAAACGGCGGACGGTCGCCTCGTCGACCAGATTGCGCAACTCGTGCACAGCCTCAGACACAATCCGGATTCGCGCCGCCACATCGTTTCCGCCTGGAACCCGGGCGACGTGGACCGAATGGCGCTGCCGCCCTGCCACTGCCTGTTCCAGTTCTACGTCGCCAGCGGCAGGCTGTCGTGCCAGCTCTATCAGCGCAGTGCCGACATCTTCCTCGGCGTTCCCTTCAACATCGCCTCCTACGCCCTGCTGACCCTGATGCTGGCGCAGGTCTGCGGCCACCAACCCGGCGAGTTCGTCCATACCTTCGGCGACGCACATCTTTATTCCAACCATTTCGCGCAGGCCCGGCTGCAACTGTCACGCGAACCGCGCCCGCTGCCGACAGTGTGGATCAACCCCGAGGTCAAGGACATTTTCGCCTTCCACTTCGACGATTTCCGCCTCGAAGGCTACGACCCGCACCCGCACATCGCAGCCCGGGTTGCGGTCTAGGCGATGATCCTCGGCGGTGACCTCGGCGGCACCAAGACCCTGCTGGCGCTCGCCGAGCAGGATGCCGCCGGCCGCATCCGCATCGTCCGCCAGCAACGCTTTGCCAGCGCCGACTACCTGGCTTTCGAGACAATGCTCGGCGAGTTCCTCGCCGATGCCGCGCCGGTCGACTCCGCTTGCTTCGGCGTCGCCGGGCCGACCGACGGACACCGTGCCACGCTCACCTATCTGCCATGGCATCTCTCGGCAGCCGAACTGGGCCGGCGCTTCGCCATCCCGCGTGTCACGCTGGCCAATGATTTTGCCGCCGCCGCCCATGGCCTGCCACTGCTCGAACCCGAACACATCATCACGCTGCTCGCCGGCCAACCGATCGAACATGCCCCGCGCGTCATTCTCGGCGCCGGCACCGGCCTCGGCGTTGCCGGTTTGATCCGGGAAGCCTTGGGCTATCGAGTCATCGCCGGCGAAGGCGGCCACATCGGCTTCTCGCCACAAACCGCGCAGCAGGGCGAGCTCTGGCACTGGCTGCTGGACCGGAACGGCCGAGTGACCAGCGAAGACATCGTCTCCGGTCCAGGCCTGGAGCGGATTCATGCCTTTCTCGGCGGTCGACCGCGCCAGGCATCGGAAATCGGCCAGGCGGCCCTTGCTGGCACCGACCGCCTGGCCAGTGCAACGCTGGATCTCTGGCTTGCCTGCTACGGCGCCTTCGCCGGCGATCTCGCGCTGCACTGGCTGGCGCGCGGCGGCGTCTATCTGGCCGGCGGCATGGCGGCCAAACTGATGTCAGGCGCGGACAGCCGGCCCTTCATCCATGCCTTTCTCGCCAAGCGCGAACACTCGGGGCTGATGAAGGATGTCCCGGTCTTCCTGATCACCGCGGAAGACCTGGGGTTGCGGGGAGCTTTGGCGCTTGCCATCGCCTGACGGGTTCGCACCAGCCGCGCCGCACCTTGTTCGCCACGCTCAACGCATGGCGTCGGCAAAGACAGTTCCCCGCCGCGAATCCATTCGTCTACGCTGATGGCGATCGTCATCCGCGTCGTCCGACGCCACGGAGCTGGCGATCCCGCCTACTGAAAGGCACCCGGCGCCAGGGAACTGGTCAGGCGAATGGCGCGACTACCCGCCGGAAAAACAAACTCCGCCGTTGGCGCAAGATCGATTCCACGGGCATCGCCAGGCACCCGGATTCCCCCGCGCAAGGACGAGTGGCTGGTCAGCCGCAAGGCTATTCCGCCATAGTCGATCAGCTCGTTGCGCGAAACTGTGCGGTTGCCCTCATGTCGTCCCTGAGCCGGCGGATGCAAATCCCCGTTCCCCGAAGCCAGGTTATTGAGTACCCAGACATCGACGCCACCCGGAAAGCGCTCGCTCCAGACCTTCAGAAAATCCCCGGTGTAGGCATCGTTGAGCAGCGTGTTATGAGCCAAGTACAAGCCATTTTCAACCCAGCGCTGCCCTTCGGCGCCATAGGAAACCAGCACCGTGTTGTCGGTCCCTGCGCTCTGTCCGATCACATTGCCGACCACGTAGGCGATGCCGCCGTTCGGAAACTCCAGTTCGTAGGAGGCCCTGCCGTCGTCGCCATCGACCAGCAGGTTGTAACGCACATGATTTTCGCGGGCACGCGACTTGACGAGGTGACCGAGATAGCCTTGTTGGAAACGGCTGCCCGTCAAGGTGAAACGGCCAATCGCGCCAACGTAGAGCAGGTGTTTCAGGTTTCCGGATTGCCGGGGAGCTGCCCCGAATTCGCTATCGACAACCTCCAGCGTCATCTCGGGCAAATTGGCCGTCAGGATGCCATTCTCGTTGTCGAAGAAGGCGCAGCGCCTGACCATCAGACTTCCGCGCTCGAAGCGGATGCCCGCGCCATTGCCAGCGGCAGCGCGGGCGCCGCGAAACTCGACGTTCTCGATCTGCACGTTGTTTCCGCGCACCACCCAGATTGCCTTGCCCTCGGCAATCTTTCCGTCGGCGAGCATCACCGGCCGAACCCCCGAACCGCGTATCGTCAGCTCGTTTTGGTTCCAGACAGCCGGTTGACCGCGGTAATCACCCGGGCGTATCTCGATCACCTCACCATCGCGCGCCAGCCTGGCTGCGTCGGTAATTGTCGTGATCCTTTCCTGGGGACCAACCACCATGCTTGCCCTGGCTTGAGCCTTTTCAGCCAATGGTGAAGCGCGGGATTCACTTTCCGGCACGACAAGAAGCCTGCCGTCGGGACCGCGACGGATTTCTCCCTTGTAAGCCGGCATGACCGGCAGTTTCTCGAAGCCTTGGGCAGCCACCTGCCCGATGAGACTGAATACCAGACAGCAGCGGACAAACAGATTGCTCACGGCGCATCCTTCGTGTTATTGCCGAATTCGTCAGCAGGCGCGCGAAGCACAAGCAACGGCGGCCCACATCTTGGTCGTTCGCGCAGCGCAGTTGGCGCAGACTCGTCTGAGCGCAGGTCGCTCATGTGCTCATCGCGGCCGGTCGGGATGCCCGTCGTTTGCCATGTGGCGCACTGCCATTTCGTCGATATTGCGCAGCCGACGGCTCAGTTCCCTGGCCAGGTTGAGGGCCAGCAACGCAAAGGTCGGCAGGTCGGACTCGCAGATCCGCAGGAGATCGTCGCTGGACAGCGCCACCACCGAGACGGGCTCAAGCGCACGGACCGTTGCCGACCGGGTCTGCAGGTCGATCAGTTCCATTTCGCCGACGACGTCGCCAACCTTGAGGACGGCAATTCGCTGCCCATACTCCCCTGCCGCTGCCGGGCTGGACTTCAATACTTCGACGGCGCCGCTGCAGATCACGAACAGGCAGTCGCCTTGTTCACCTTCGCGGACGATCAAATCGCCGCTGGCGAAGTTCGCTTCACGAAGCAGCGGCATGATCGCGCCCATCGCCCGATCATTTACCCCGCCAAACAACGGTTGCTGCTGCAGGAATGCGGCTGTCTGCACTGCTCTCCTCCACGGCCAACAAGATCGATGCGCTATTGCGCGTCAGGCGTTCATCACTGCGCGCCGCCTCCGGCGGGTTACCGCGCGCACTCAATAGGCCAGGTTCTCCACCTTGGCAAGCAGCGGCCCACCACGCATTCGTTCCAGCATTTGGGCGACGACCTCGATGTCGTTGTCAAAGGATCCGTGGGCGAGCTTGATCTTTCCGGCGCCGGTCGATACGTATTCACGCTTCTTGTCATGCAGGCGCACGGTCATGCCCTGCGCCAGGGCAGGCCAGGACGCAAGCGCCGTTGTGGAATCCTGATCCGCCGACCACTGGTCTTGCGGCATGCCCTGCGTCTTCCACGACCATTCCATGCCCAGCAACGGCGTCTTGCGGCGGGTTTCCAGGGCGCGGCTGACCAGGTAAAGCAACGACTTGCCGTAGGGGCCGACGGTGTCGGCAAGTTCCCGCTCGTCGTTCATGATGTCTACGTGAACGGTGTCGGGCTTCAGCTTGCCGTCGCTGATCGCCGCGCCGTACTGGCGAACGGCAAAGTCGAGCGTGCACGCGGGAGCGAACAGGGACAGGCTGGCGGCCGCCAGTTTCTTGTCGAGCACCCCGAAAAGGTGTCCGAGGACGATCGAGCCGGCTGAATGTCCGGCGAGATGGATTTCCAGATCCGGAAATTGCTTTTTCAACGCCAGCAGGTGCGTTGCCAGCATGGACAGTCCGGCCCCACTCTGCGCGGCGGCGGCGGCGTTCTGTTTCATTTCCGTCCACAACGGCCTGACCAGCAGTTTCTCGCTGGCGACCTCGATCGTGCGGTCACGCGCTTCGCCGAGAGCTTCCGTGAGCTTGTCGAGAACCCCGGCGTCGCGTTGCGACGGCTGCGATCGAAAAATATCCCGCAACGAGTCTTCAAGAATGCCGCCAATGCTCTCCAGAGCGCCGGTCTTCCAGGTGATGAACAGCGGATAGATACCGTTCTCCTGGAAGTAGGGGGCCATGATGCGGATGCGCCCCAGCGAGTCCTCCTCATTATTGAGCCCGCCATGCACATAGACGGCGAGCTTGCGTGGCTTGTCAGCCGGCAGGGCAGCGAACCACTGTTTCGGTCGCGCCAGGCAGACGTGTTCGACCGCCCGCTCGGCGTTCTCGGCGATGACAATGCGATTGATCGGCACCCCGTTGTTGCCCAGGACGACAGTCTGCAGGTAGGCATCGCTTTCGCTCAGCGGGCGGACCTTGTCGTTCTTGTAGACAAAACTCCTGCCACTGCCCGACGAACCGGCTGGCAGCGCCACTTCCTGCAGGCCACGGTTGCTGAAGGTGGCCGACACGGAAGCCACGCGCATCGGCGCCCCGAAGACCGCAACCCAGGCATCGCTGCCGCTGGCAACCCAGTCTTCATAGCCGAGGATGGCGAAGCCGTGGTAGCCCCAGTCCGGACCCCAGGAGTTCTGGACGATGAAGCCATCCTCGTTGTAACCGACGATGGCGAAGGCGTGACCGCCAGCCTTCGTCGGGTCGCGCTTGATGATCGTCAGACTGGCCGTCTTCTTCATGAACCAGCCCTTGTGCACATCCGCCGAACAGTAGATTGCGCCGACTTCGCAAATCGCTGACTGCATGTCGCTGATGCTTCGCTTGTCGATGCGGTAATAGGCCCCGAGTGGCCGCTCGCTGGCATCCTGTTCCCAACCGCCAGCGGGCGAAATGAAGACGACATTGCCCTGCTTGTTGCGGTAGGGCCACAGGGCCTCGGTGCACACGCCATGGCGATGCCAACCCTTCATCGCCCCGCGGTTGCTCGATCCCTCGTAATCCTCGCCAGCCCACTCATCGTAGAGCTTCGCCATGTGATAGAGCATGCGCGGGCTCACCGGCTTGACACCCTGGACCTGATAGCCGTTGTTCTTGAACTGGAGGTAATTGATCACCGCCGCCAGGCCGAAACCCGTGCACGCACCTTCCTGTCCCTGGTCGAGAACCAGCGTCTTGGCGTAAGCCGGAAGATAGCTCTTGATCTGTTCGGAAGTCGGCCACACCGGTGGCAGGCTGACCAGCTTCGGCAGGTAAGTCCGGTCACGCAGGTCGATGCGGTCCGGCCGGGCGTCAAAGGTACGATTGCTGAAAGTCCGAGTAGGCATGGGGAGCCCTTTCCATTCTCTGTTCATGCGCCGGCCGTCCTCGGGGCGGGCTGGCGGCGCGCGTGGTCGGCAGGATGCCCGCTCCGAAGTCATGGTAGGCGGTTTCAAGTCGGAAGCGCAACTAGAGTTGATGATGCTGCTGTTTGGCTTCCTCTCTTTCAAGAAAAGACTGAGGCCCTTGGCTTTTCCCGCCCACGGATGAGCAGGCCGATACCCGACGAAATACGGCGGCGTTTCCGACAGCCAGTCTGGGGGGCAGGCAGGTACATCGCACTGCCGCCTTGCAAACGACAGGCAATGTCCGGGTTGGAAGAATCGATCCCAAGGCATGCGCGGGGTCTGCTACGGGCGGCATTCTCGATTCCTCCAGAGATTTGTCTCGGGAATCGCCGCAGAAACGCGTAAGTCTGGTGGGCGGCAAGGGCTTCGAACCCCTGACCTCCTCGGTGTGAACGAGGCGCTCTACCCCTGAGCTAGCCGCCCTAATTTTCAAACCTTGCGCAATAACCGCCATATGAGGGCAGCGCTCTAACCCCGCGCCAGCCGTCCGCTTTGGAGGCCGGCATTTAACCATAAGTCCCGGAACAGGTCAAACACGGGTCGGATAGAATACGGCCCTTGCCTTCCTGACGAATTCCGCACTCCATGACGCAAGTTCGTACCCGTTTCGCCCCTAGCCCCACCGGCTATCTCCATATCGGCGGCGCCCGTACCGCCCTCTTTTCCTGGGCGTTCGCCCGCCGCCACGGTGGCACCTTCATCCTGCGCGTCGAGGATACCGATGTCGCCCGCTCGACGCCGGAAGCGGTACAGGCTATTTTCGACGGCATGCGGTGGCTCGGGCTGGCGCACGACGAAGGCCCGTTCTACCAGATGCAGCGCATGGGGCGCTACAAGGAAGTTATCCGCCAGATGCTGGCCGCCGGCACCGCCTATCACTGCTACACGACACACGAGGAACTCGACGCGCTGCGTGCCGTTCAGGAAGCGCGCAAGGAAAAGCCACGGTACGACGGCCGCTGGCGCCCGGAAGCCGGCAAGACCCTGCCGACGCCGCCGTCCACCGTGCCGCCGGTAGTCCGCTTCCGCAACCCGAAGGACGGTGTCGTCGCCTGGGACGATCAGGTCAAGGGCCGCATCGAGTTCGCCAATGGCGAACTCGACGACCTGATCATCGCCCGCGCCGATGGCACGCCCACCTACAACTTCTGCGTCTGCGTCGACGATTGGGACATGGGCATCACCCACGTCATCCGCGGTGACGACCACGTCAACAACACGCCGCGCCAGATCAACATCCTGCAGGCGCTGGGCGTTGAGGTTCCGCAATACGCGCACCTGTCGATGATCCTCGGCGATGACGGCGCCAAGCTATCGAAACGGCATGGCGCGGTTTCCGTGATGCAGTACGACGATGACGGCTACCTTCCCGAAGCGGTCATCAACTACCTTGCCCGCCTCGGTTGGTCGCATGGCGACGCGGAGATCTTCTCGCGCCAGCAGTTCGTCGAGTGGTTCGACCTCGATCACATCACCACCTCGGCGGCCCAGTTCAATACCGAAAAGCTGCTGTGGCTGAACCAGCACTACATGAAGCAGTTGCCGCTTGCCGAACTCACCGAAAAGGTCAGGGCCCGTCTTGCCGCCCGCGGCGTCGATACCGACGCCGGCCCCAACCTGGAAAAAGCCGTCGCGCTGTACGTTGACCGCAGCAACACGCTGAACGTGCTCGCCGATGCGGTCGAGGTCTTTTATGTCGAGGTATCGCCCTCACCCGACCTGCTGGCCCAGCATCTGGCGGACGACGCACAACCGGCGCTGGCCGATTTTGCCGCCGGGATCGCCACGGTCGCCTGGGAAGCGCCTGCCATCGGCGCGCTGATCAAGGAAACGGTCGCCAAACACGGGCTCAAGATGCCGAAGCTGGCGATGCCTCTGCGTGTGCTCCTGACAGGACAGACCCAGACCCCATCGGTCGATGCCATCATCGCCCTGATCGGCCGGCAGAAGGTCTTGCAGAAACTGAGCGCGCAAAAAATCTGAGAATTCCCGGGCAAGTATTTACAAGCATGTGTCGAGTCCATATAATTCGGCCTCTTTCACGGTGCCGGGGGTATAGCTCAGCTGGGAGAGCGCTTGCATGGCATGCAAGAGGTCAGCGGTTCGATCCCGCTTACCTCCACCAGGCAAACGTGAAGGAAATGCAGTTTTGTCCGGGTCCCCATCGTCTAGAGGCCTAGGACACCGCCCTTTCACGGCGGTAACCGGGGTTCGAATCCCCGTGGGGACGCCAAGCTTTTCAGCGCGGAGTGGTAGTTCAGTTGGTTAGAATACCGGCCTGTCACGCCGGGGGTCGCGGGTTCGAGTCCCGTCCACTCCGCCAACCATCAAGTAAAAACGCGCCGTCGGGCGCGTTTTTTATTGTCGTATGCCATTCAGTAGATCATTTTCAAGGCGATGACCTCCGTCCCGCCAGCGCCGACGTTTCTACATGGCCCGACGGACGGCTACGCAGCGGCAGCGGTCATTGACAACGTGAAACCCTACTTCGGTACCCGGCCAGTTGGAGTCATTCGACCGCTGATGCTGTCGGGCCGGTTCAGACTGTCAACGGCCATTCAGGTTTCTGGGCTGTCAGGTAGGTCGGTGCCCTCAACGGCCACTCGCGCCATCAGAGGTTCTGCGGCAGGTATCTGATGACAGCTGTCGTTCCAGCTGACAATTCACGGACAAGTCCTCGGCCTAATCGACCATTCCGATTTTGCACTACGAATGGCTGTTGCCGAGCAAGAAGCTGCCATTTTCGCTCTTGAATAGTAGAGGATCAGCTTTTCGATCCGGCGAACCCGTACTCCCGACCCTTCAGCGACACTTACCGCCCTGAATTCGTCGACACGAAGCAGCCGTTCGCACATGGGACTCGTTGTAGGCCGAAGGGCAAGACTGAGGTTCCCTCGGTTTTTCGTCTGCCAACGAGTGGGTTTCATGCTACCAGTT
>JBEOKN010000103.1:0-15344 GCA_040275885.1 Azonexus sp.
GGCGGCCGGCCTGCCGGCTGAGTGCGTACAAGTCATCGCCACCACCGACCGCGCCGCCGTCGGCGAACTGATCACCATGCGTGAATTCGTCGACGTCATCGTGCCGCGCGGCGGCAAGGGCCTGATTGCCCGCCTGCTGGCCGAGTCCCGCGTGCCGATGATCCAGCACCTCGACGGCAACTGCCATGTCTATCTGGAAGAGGAAGCCGACCCGGCCAAGGCGCTGAAAATAGTCGAAAACGCCAAGACCCAGCGTTACGGCACCTGCAACACCGCCGAATCGCTGCTCGTCGATCGCTCGGTCGCCGCCATGCTGTTGCCGTCGATCGCCCACATGCTGACTGCGAGGGGCGTCGAAATCCGCGGCTGCGTCGAGACCTGCGCGTTGGTCAAGGAAGCCGTGCCGGCGACCGAAGAGGACTACTACACCGAGTTCCTCGCGCCGATCATTTCAGTGAAGGTGGTTGCCGGCATTGACGAAGCAATCGCCCGCATCAACCAGTACTCGTCACACCACACCGACGCCATCGTCACCGACAACCATCCCAAGGCCATGCGTTTCCTGCGTGAGGTCGATTCGGCATCGGTCATGATCAACGCCTCGACGCGCTTCGCAGATGGTTTCGAATACGGCCTGGGCGCCGAGATCGGCATCTCGACCGACAAGATTCACGCCCGCGGTCCGGTCGGTCTCGACGGGCTGACCAGCCAGAAATGGATCGTCCTCGGCGACGGACACGTCAGGGGCTGACGAAGATAGCGTACGGGCGCCGCCCGCGCCGCTGCGGCGTATTCGCAAGGCGCTCGCCCAGGCCAGGCTCCTGCAGGGAGAGACTAAGGCCTGATTCTGTCCCGGCCTCGGTTGCGGTGGGCCTTCGCCCGCAGGAAGCAGACCTGGGCAGCAGCGATCAGACCGGCGGCCAGCAACAGGCCCGCCGGCAGCAAGAACTGGCTGCTCTTCCAATCGCTCAGCCACTGGCTGGCAAAAGCGATCCGGAGAAGAGTGCATAAAGCCGTCACGGCAAAGAAACTCCCCATGAACAGACCCTCGGAGCCCCGCAATCCGGCGGTCGAGGCTCTTTCCATCAGGCCGGCAAAGGCCATCGCCCAACTGGCCCCGCAGATCAGTTGCAGGGAGATCAGCAGCCCTAGGTTGCCGACGAACCCTGCCGCATAGCTGGCTGTTGCAGTCAGCACAATGCCACCTGCAGCCACGGGCATCGCACCGAAACGCTTGAGCAACGGGCCGGCCGCAACCTGCATGGCAAAGAAGCCGAGCCACACGAGCGGCATCAGCCAGGGCAGTTGTTCCTTGCCGGCATGCAATTGATACAGCGGCGATGCATTGACGAAGGCATGGATCTGAAAGCCGGACCCAGCCAGCCCGAGCACCAGCAATAGCGGCAGATAAGCAGCAAAGCTGGCCGGTCGCGGTGGCTCTTGCTCGGCGACCGGCACTTCCTTGCCAACCACCCGCAGCAGCACGACCACAGCCACAAGCAGGGTCACCGCCGATATCGTGAACGACAGCCGCGGGTCGACGCCCTTCAGCCAGAGCCCGATAAATGGCGCCAGCGCCGATGCCAGCGCCATCCCGGAGGCATACCAAACAACAAGATCCGCTTGCTGTGCCGCTTTGGCGCGCTTGCTGAGCAGGATCAGGGTCGGCGCCCGCACCACCGAAGTGGAAACGACCCAGATCGCCAGGACAGCGAGCAATGGTTCGTGCGCGACGCCAGCGACCAATGGCAGCAGCGCGAAAGCGACGGCCGAAAGGCTGCTCAGCACTACCAGCAGGCAGGCCAGGCGACGATAGCCTTCGGCCATGCGGTCGGCCATCACGCCAAAAGCAACATCCATCACGGCGAACGCCAGTTGGTCGGCCATCAGCAGGAGGGGCAGCCAACTCGCGGCAATCCCCGCCGTCGCCAGCAGGCCGGGCAACTGGAGAGCATAGACGGTCCACGCCAGCGTGAAGAAGAACTGGACACCAGCCAACGCTGGTCCACCGGTGGATTTCAGATTCGCCGCCTGCGCACTCATGGCCAGCCTCGTATCAATATCGTCCCGGCAGCATGATAATCTAGCTGCAAATTCTGCCGAGGATTGTCATGAATACCCTTCACTACCAGGCTGTCGTCGCCACCCCCGGCTTTGCGCTCGGGGTGCGCTGTTGCAACGACGAAGTCACGGCGGTCGAATTCCTCGAACCGCAGGCGGAACAGGCGCCGTCAACCCCGCTTGCCGCCGAAGCGGCGCGCCAGTTGCACGCCTACCTGAACGACCCCGCCTTTGAATTCGCCCTGCCGCTGCGCCCGGCCGGTACCCCCTTCCAGCGGCGGGTGTGGGCGGAGATCGCAGCCATCCCGTCGGGGACAACGCACACCTACGGTCAAATGGCAAAAGACCTCAAGAATGCCCCGCGCGCGGTCGGTCAGGCCTGCGGCGCCAATCCTTATCCGGTCGTCGTTCCCTGCCATCGCGTCGTCGCCACTGGCGGCGGGCTGGGCGGCTTCGCCCGCGAACGCGGCGGCTTTCTGCTCGACGTCAAACGCTGGCTGCTGCAGCATGAACACAGCCTCCCCGGCTGATCTCGCCGAGATCGACACCTTCTGTGACGCCCTCTGGCTCGAGGACGGCCTGGCCAAAGCGACGCTCGACAGCTATCGCTCCGACCTCAGCCAATTGGCCCTGTGGCTGGCCAACCATGAGCACAAAACGCTGCTCGACCTGCGCGAGACCGCGCTCATCAACTTCATCGCTCATCTTTCCCGGCGAGCCCGTGCCAGTTCGCAGTCACGCTACCTGTCAACGCTGCGCCGCTTCTACCGCTGGCAACTCGGACGCGGCCGCATCGTTGCCGACCCGACGCTGAAGCTGGCCAACCCGGCGCGACCCTCACGCCTGCCCAAGGTCATGTCGGAAAAGCAGGTCGATAGCCTGCTCAACACGCCGGACATCGACACCCCGCTCGGTCTGCGCGACCGTGCCATGCTCGAAACCCTCTACGCCACCGGCCTGCGCGTTTCCGAACTGGTCAATCTGCGATTGCACGAAGTCAGCTTCAACGAAGGCGTGTTACGCGCCCTCGGCAAGGGCAGCAAGGAGCGCCTGGTACCGCTCGGCGAACAAGCCATCGACTGGCTGTGCCGCTACCTGAACGAAGCTCGGCGAGATATCCTCAACGGACAGCTGAGCGACGCGCTGTTCGTCACCGCCCGAGGTGGCGCCATGACTCGCCAGGCTTTCTGGCAACTGATCAAGCGCTACGCCCTGATCGCCGATATCGCGCCGGAAAAGCTGTCCCCACATGTCTTGCGCCACGCCTTCGCAACCCACCTGCTCAACCACGGTGCCGACCTGCGCGTCGTCCAGCTGCTGCTCGGCCATGCCGACATTTCGACAACCCAGATCTACACCCATGTCGCCCGCGAGCGCCTGAAAAGTCTGCACGCCGTGCATCACCCGCGCGGCTGAATCCGGACTTCCCGCAAGCCTGACTTGCGCATATCATTGCTCAACGCATCGGTTTTCACCGTTGTGTTTTGCCTGAACACGAGTTCTGCAAGGGGGTAGGAAAGTGGAAAATTCATTGGTATTGCTTGGCCGAATCGCCGGCTTTGTCGGGATACTCATGTGCCTGACCAGCGGTGTCGCCCGCCTCTCCGGAATGCACTGGCTTGGCGGATTCGAGACGCTCACGCTGCTTCAGGGCGGGATCGCGGGGATGGTCTTTGGCTGTTTCTTCCTGCTGCTTGCCTTGTCGAAAGATGCCGGAATCCGGTAGCCGGCGGCACACGCAGATGGCCTGAATTCATTGCTGACAACGCCGGTAATCACAAATGATTGATGATCCCCACGCACCCGAAACCCGGGCCATCAGGTTCCTGAAGGCGCATGGAATTCCCTTCTCCAGCCACCTGTATGCCTACGAAGAACATGGTGGCACCAAGGTTTCCGCGCGCCAGCTCAACGTTGATGAGCACGCTGTCGTCAAAACGCTGATCTTCGAGGATGAGGCCGCCAGGCCGCTCATCGTCCTGATGCACGGCGACCGCAAGGTATCCGCCAGGGAACTCGCCCGCCAGATCGGTTGCAAGAAGGTCGAGCCGTGTACGCCCGAAGCCGCCAACCGCCACACCGGTTACCTGGTGGGCGGCACCAGCCCCTTCGGGACAAGAAAGCAGATGCCGGTCTATCTTGAAAGAACCATCCTCGATCTGCCGCTGATCTACGTCAACGGCGGCCGGCGCGGCTATCTGGTTGGCCTGCATCCGCACGATCTCATGCGGGCACTGCCGACAAAAACCGTGGAAGCCGCAATCGTCAAATAGCGCGTTCGATGATTACGCCGACACGCTTGACGCCCGGCATCATGCCCAGCTTGGCGACCGAAACGCGCACCCAGTGGACGGCGAAGCTTTCCAGAAGATAGCCGGCGATGTGTTCTGCCAGCCTCTCAAGAAGATTGAAGTGGCTGGTTGCCAAGTCGGCCCGCAACCGCTCGACGACAACCGCGTAATCGACCGTGTCGCGAATATCGTCACTCGCCCCGGCCGATGCCGTCGACACCCCGATCTGTAGCGAAATCTCGACCGTCTGCGGCATGGCCTTTTCGCGCGGATAGATGCCAATCCAGGTTTCGGCGCGCAGTTCGTCGATGAAAATCAGGTCCATTAGGCGGTCGACCGTGGCGAAAGTGTAAAATTGGCCCGGATTGTAACCCAGTGACACCCGCCCCCCATGCAAACGGCTATCGTCATCCTTGCCGGCTACGTTCTCGGCTCCGTTCCTTTCGCCATGATTTCCGCGCGGCTGTTCGGGCTCGCCGACCCGCGCAGTTACGGTTCGGGCAACCCCGGGGCAACCAACGTGCTGCGCAGCGGCAACAAGAAGGCAGCGCTGTTCACCCTGATCGGTGATGCACTGAAGGGCTGGGTCGCGGTCTTCGTGGCGCAGAAGATGGGACTCAGTGACAACGTGGTCGGCCTCGTTGCGCTGGCCGTCTTCTTCGGCCACCTTTACCCGGTCTTTCTCAAATTCAGGGGCGGCAAGGGTGTCGCCACCGCGATCGGCGTGCTGATCGCCCTCGACCCGCTGCTGGGCCTGGCCGTGATCGGCAGCTGGCTGTTCATCGCCTTCGCCTTCCGCTATTCCTCGCTCGCCGCGATTCTCGCCGCCGCTCTGGCACCGATCTATTCGCTGTTGATGCACGGTGCCAGCACCCAGATCTTCATCATCGGAATTCTGGCAATGGCACTGATCGGCAAGCACTGGCAGAACCTTCAACGCCTGCTGGCCGGCCAGGAAACCCGGATCGGCAGCAAGAAAAAGCACTGACGCCGAGCGACCGACGACACGATAGCGGCCGCAATATCCATAGCAAAATACAATCGTCAGAATTAGAACAATCGATTGGCGCAATCAATGCCCGGCATCTAGACTGCAGGCATCAGATCAACTCGATCTGCTGTCAGCGCTGGAGGGCACCATGATATCCCGATTCATTCAGCACTTCGGTCAGGAGGAACTGGTCCTGCAGCACGACGTCGAAATCCTTGCCAGCCTTTCAGATGACTGCTGATTTCAGCCACCGGGGGACAAGCGACCAACGCCCGCAGCACGTTGCAAACAATCCAAGGAGATGACCATGACTAACGAAGCAAAATGCCCGTTCTCGGGCCCCGCCGGCAAGAATACAGTGGCTGGAGCTCCGTCGAACGCAGACTGGTGGCCCAATCAGCTGAAACTGGACATCCTGCACCAGCACTCCACCAAGTCCGACCCGATGGGCGCGGCGTTCGACTACGCCGAAGCGTTCAAGAGCCTCGACCTCGATGCCGTGATCAAGGATCTTCACGCCGTGATGACGGATTCGCAGGACTGGTGGCCAGCTGACTTCGGCCACTACGGACCTCTGTTCGTGCGCATGGCCTGGCACAGTGCCGGCACCTACCGCATTTCGGACGGCCGCGGCGGCGGCGGAACCGGCAACCAGCGCTTCGCCCCCCTCAACAGCTGGCCGGACAACGTCAACCTCGACAAGGCCCGCCGGCTGCTCTGGCCAGTCAAGCAGAAGTATGGCCGGAAAATCTCCTGGGCGGACCTGATGATCCTCGCCGGCAATGTCGCGCTGGAATCGATGGGCTTCAAGACTTTCGGTTTTGGCGGTGGCCGTGCGGATATCTGGGAACCTGAGGAGGACATCTACTGGGGCGCCGAGAACACCTGGAAGGGGGGTGACAAACGCTACTCCGGGGAGCGGGATCTCGAAAATCCGCTTGCTGCGGTGCAGATGGGTCTTATTTACGTCAATCCGGAAGGGCCGGACGGCAACCCGGATCCGATCGCTGCGGCACGGGACATCCGCGAGACCTTCACCCGCATGGCGATGAATGACGAAGAGACGGTGGCGCTCATCGCCGGCGGTCATACCTTCGGCAAGACCCACGGCGCCGGCGATGCGGCACTGGTGGGCCCCGAGCCGGAAGCGGCCGGGATCGAGGAACAGGGCCTGGGTTGGCGGAGCAGCTTCGGCAGCGGCAACGGGGGCGACACGATCTCCAGCGGCCTCGAGGTCACCTGGACCACGACACCGACGAAGTGGAGCAACAACTTTTTCTGGAACCTGTTCGGCTACGAATGGGAACTGACGAAGAGCCCGGCCGGCGCGCATCAGTGGACACCCAAGCATGGCATGGGCACCGGCACGGTGCCGGACGCCCACGACCCGACCAGGCGTCACGCGCCCTCCATGTTGACCACGGACCTTTCCTTGCGCTTCGACCCGGCCTACGAAAAGATCTCGCGGCGCTTCATGGAAAATCCGGACCAGTTCGCGGATGCCTTCGCCCGCGCCTGGTTCAAGCTGACGCACCGCGACATGGGCCCGCGCGCCCGTTACCTCGGCCCGCTGGTCCCGAATGAAGCGCTGATCTGGCAAGACCCCGTTCCCACTGTCGATCACCCACTGGTCGACGAGCAGGATATTGCCGCCCTGAAAGCCCGCATCCTCGCCTCCGGTCTCACCATCGTGCAGTTGGTCTCCACGGCCTGGGCATCCGCCGCGACTTTCCGCGGCAGCGACAAGCGCGGCGGCGCCAATGGCGCGCGCATTCGCCTGGCACCGCAGAAGGATTGGGCGGTCAACCAGCCGGCCGAACTGACGAAGCTCGTGCAGGCATTGGAGGCGATCCAGAAGGATTTCAACGCCGCGCAGTCCGACGGCAAGAGAGTCTCGCTGGCCGACCTGATCGTGCTGGGCGGCTGTGCAGCGGTCGAGGCCGCCGCTGGGAAGGCCGGTCACGACGTCACGGTGCCGTTCACGCCGGGGCGCACGGATGCGTCGCAAGCGCAGACCGACGTCGAATCGTTCGCCGTACTGGAACCGGTCACGGATGGATTCCGCAATTACACACGCCAGGGAGTCGCAGGCACGGCGACCGAACTGCTGGTAGACCAGGCGCAACTGCTGACGCTGACCGCCCCCGAGATGACGGTGTTGATCGGCGGCATGCGCGCCCTGAATGCCAACTTCGATCATTCCGCCCACGGCGTGTTTACCCGGCGGCCCGAAGCGCTGACCAACGACTATTTCGTGAACCTGCTCGACATGGGAACCAAGTGGCAGAGATCCGCCACCTCCGAAGGCGTTCTGGAGGGATGCGACCGTGCGACGGGCGAACTCAAATGGACAGGCACGGTCGTCGATCTGGTCTTCGGTTCGAATTCCCAGCTCCGTGCCATCGCCGAAGTCTATGCGAGCGACGACGCGCAGCCAGCCTTCGTGCGCGACTTCGTGGCCGCCTGGAACAAGGTGATGAACCTTGATCGCTACGACCTTGCCTGCTAGCCACGGGAAGGATTCACCACGCTCAACCGCGACCGTATATTGATTTTTTCGCGACAAAGGCGTGGTTGAGTGGCTGTTCTGCCGAAACCTGGCAGACGGACGGACGACCATGCAAAAGAAATGCTGCAAGCGCAAGCCGCGCTGAAAGGATTTCCCGAAGCGCAGGAAGAAGAAGGGGATTGCTACGGTCGACCGTGAAAAACGGCCGATTTTCTGCTACGTGCCGCTGGCCGCCATAGCCATCAAGGGCCAGCGCGGTTGCACCGAAAATTCGCCCGCCTGCTTCGCCGGCGTACCGGACTGAAGACGCAGGCATCCCGCCAGCGCAATCATCGCGCCGTTATCGGTACAAAACTCAAGTTCCGGGTAATAGACGCGGAAGCGTTTGCGTTTTGCCTCTTCATCGAGGGTCGACCGCAACTGCCGGTTGGCGCCTACACCACCGGCCACGACCAGCTGCTTGAGGCCGGTCTGCTTCATCGCTTTCAACGACTTCCTGACCAGAACCTCGACGATGGCCTCCTGAAAGGCGCGTGCCGCATTTGCCCTGAATTCTTCCGTCACGGCGGCACCTTGATCACGTACAAGTGTCAGTACCGCCGTCTTGAGGCCGGAAAAACTGAAATTGAGGTCGCCGGAGTGCAGCATCGGGCGCGGCAACTGATAAACGCAGGGGGCGCCCTGCTCGGCCAGTTGCGACAGATAGGCGCCGCCGGGGTATGGCAAGCCGAGCAGTTTGGCACTCTTGTCGAAGGCCTCGCCGGCCGCATCGTCCACCGTTTCCCCGAGCACCTCGTACTCACCGACGCCGGTGACTCGCATCAGCTGCGTGTGGCCGCCGGAAACCAGCAGCGCGACAAACGGGAAGGCCGGAGGATCGCTCGACAACAGCGGCGACAGCAGATGACCTTCGAGGTGGTGCACCGGGATCGTCGGCCTGGCGAGCGCCACGGCCAGCGCCTCGGCGAAGGCGCAACCGACCAACAAGGCGCCGGCCAGCCCAGGACCACGGGTATAGGCGATGGCGTCGACGTCGTTCAACTGGCGCCCGGCACGGGCCAACGCCTCGCGCAAGAGCGGCACGATACGCCGGATATGATCGCGCGAAGCCAGTTCCGGCACGACGCCGCCGTACTCGGCGTGCATCGCCACCTGCGAATGCAGGGCGTGCGACAAGAGCCCGGCTTGGCTGTCGTAGAGCGCAATGCCGGTTTCGTCACAGGAAGATTCAATACCGAGGACTAACATCGGCGCGCATTTTAGCACTTGAAGCAAAAAGGATTTTTGCCATATACTGTTCGGCTTTCCGCAACCATGCGGATATTGATTTGCGCGCACTGCCGTTTACTTGACCTGGCAGGCGCCTGACGGAAGGGGGTGATTTTTATGCCGAACATTCGTGTCAAGGAAAACGAGCCGTTCGAGGTGGCGATCCGCCGCTTCAAGCGCACTGTCGAGAAGACGGGCCTCCTGACCGAGTTGCGCGCTCGCGAGTTTTACGAAAAGCCCACCGCCGAGCGCAAGCGCAAGGCGGCCGCTGCCGTCAAACGCCAGCACAAGCGCCTCCGCAGTCTGACCCTGCCGCCGAAAATGTTCTGATCCAGACCATTCAGTGAAATCAGGAAGCCGCCCGCCGAACAGCAGGCGGCTTTTTTGTTTGAGAAAAGCCAAATGAGCCTCAAGACGCGCATTACCGAAGACATGAAAACGGCCATGAAGGCCAGGGAGCCTGCCAGGTTGGGCGCCATTCGCCTGCTCCTTGCGGCCATCAAGCAGAGGGAAGTCGACGAGCGCAGCGAACTGGACGATGCCGCTGTCGTCGCCGTCATCGAAAAACTGACCAAGCAGCGCAAGGACAGCGTTACCCAGTACGAAGCCGCCGGCCGTCAGGAGCTTGCCGATGCCGAACAATTCGAGATCGCCGTTCTCGCCACCTATCTGCCGGAAAAAATGAGCGCCGCCGATACCGCCGCCGCCGTCGCCGCAGCAGTGGCCGAGACCGGCGCCTCCGGCCCTGCCGACATGGGCAGACTGATGGCCGTCCTCAAGCCGCGCCTGGCCGGCAAGGCCGACATGGCGGAAGTTTCCAGACTGGTCAAGGCCGCGCTTGCCGGCTAAGCTAGAGTGATCCCGGACTCCTTCATCCAGGACCTGCTGGCACGAGTCGACATCGTCGACCTGGTGGACAGCTATGTGCCGCTGAAGAAGTCCGGGGCCAATTACGCCGCCTGCTGCCCCTTCCACAACGAAAAGTCCCCGTCGTTCACGGTCAGCCCGACCAAGCAGTTCTACCACTGCTTCGGCTGCGGCGCCCACGGCACGGCAATCGGCTTCGTTATGGAGTATCAGGGCATCGGCTTCATCGATGCCATCAAGGAACTGGCCAGCCGCGCCGGCATGCAGGTGCCGGAAAGCGAGGGGCGCGCCTTCAACGACGAGAAACCTGGCCAGACACGCGCCCTGATCGATGTCATGGCCCGTGCCGCGCAGTACTACAAGGAACAACTCAAGGTCTCGCAACGCGCCATCGAATATTGTCGAAAACGCGGGTTGACCGGAGAAATCGCCGCCCGCTTCGGCATGGGCTACGCGCCGGACGGCTGGCAGAACCTGGAAGCCGTTTTTTCCGACTACAACGCCGCAGAACTGAAAATCGCGGGCCTGGTTATCGAAAACGAGACAGGTCGGCGCTATGACCGTTTCCGGGAACGGCTGATGATCCCGATCGTCAATCCCAAGGGTGACATCATCGCTTTTGGCGGCCGCATCATCGACCAGGGCGAGCCGAAATACCTCAACTCACCGGAAACACCGCTCTTTGAAAAGGGTCGCGAACTGTTCGGCCTGCCCCAGGCCCGCCAGGCGCTGCGAGATACGAATACCGCCATCATCACCGAAGGCTACATGGATGTCATCGCCCTCGCCCAGAGCGGGGTCGGCAATGCCGTCGCGACGCTCGGAACGGCGACCACGGCGAGCCACGTAAACAAGCTGTTACGGCAGGTCGACCGCATCGTCTTCTGTTTCGATGGTGACAGTGCCGGGCGCAAGGCGGCCTGGCGCGCACTCGAGAATTCGCTGGAAGCACTGGCCGACAACAAGCGCCTCGGCTTCGTCTTTCTGCCCCAAGGAGACGACCCAGACAGCCACATCCGTGCCCACGGCAAGGCAGAATTCGAGCGCCTGGTGAAGCAGGCCATGCCGCTCTCCGACTTCCTGCTGCGCGAACTCGCCCAGCGCTGCGATCTGACCAGTTCCGAAGGCAAGGCGCAACTGATCTACGAAGCCAAGCCGCTGCTGCTCAGGCTGCCGACCCCGCTGCTGCGCCTGCAACTGGTGAAGCGCCTGGCCGAAGCCAGCGGCTTTGCCCAGAGCGAGGTCGAGCGCCTGTGCGAACTGAAATCCTACGCGCCCGCCGCCCCGCCCAAGGCCAAGCGACCGGCGCCGTCGCTGACCCGCAATCTGGTGCGCATCATCCTGCACAAACCGGGGCTGGCCAGGGCCTTGCCTGTGGACCGCCTGCCTGACACGGCCGAGCGCCCGCTGCTGATTCTCCTGCACGATCTCGTCGCGGGCCATCCCGATGCTCCCGGTTATGCGTATCTGCGCGAGCAGATACGTGGCCGGCCGGAAGAAGCGTTGCTCGAAACATTCGCTTCGGAACTTCTTGACCATCCGTTTGACGAAGGTGCAGTAGAGACCGAGTTTCGCGCAACACTGGAAAAGCTTCAGCAAGGCGACCAGAAGCGGGCCTTCTCGGAGTTACAGACCAGGGTACAAAAGCTTGGGGTTGCCGGGCTGACGCGTGAGGAAAAGCAGGCCTATATCGACCTTCTCGGCAACCGGGGAAACCATGGCTAACTTATGGTAAAGTATACGGTTTTCTCCTATTACATGGATCGTGCTCATGGTTAATACAACAGACACCGTTAAGGAAGCCCCAAAGGCTCGAACGAGCAAAGCCAAGGAGAAGGCCGCCGAAAAGGCGCTGCTCCAGGGTGCGTTGACCGAAGCTCCCGCCCCCATGGATGCCGAAGCACGCAAGACGCGCCTGAAGAACCTGATCAAACTGGGCAAGGAAAGGGGTTATCTCACCTACGCCGAGATCAACGACCACCTGCCGGATGATGTCGTCGACGCCGAAAGCATCGAGACGATCATCTCCACTTTCAGCGACATGAGCATCCAGGTCTTCGACGAAGCGCCGGCAGCCGAAGACCTGCTGATGTCGGACACTGCCACGGTAGCGGCCGACGACGAGGAAGTCGAGGAGCAGGCAGAGCAGGCCTTGTCCACGGTCGACTCCGAATTTGGCCGCACCACCGATCCGGTGCGCATGTACATGCGTGAAATGGGATCGGTCGAACTGCTGACCCGTGAAGGCGAGATCGAGATCGCCAAGCGCATTGAGGATGGTCTCAAGCACATGGTGCAGGCAATTTCCGCCTGTCCGACCACGATTGACAACATCATCGAGATGGCCGCCAAGGTCGAAGCCGCGGAAATGCGCATCGACGAACTGGTTGACGGACTGATCGACCCCAATGCCGCGATCGCCTCACCTGCTGGCGACTTGCCGGAAGAGATCGAGGAAGACGAAGAAGAGACCGACGACGAAAGTGACGGTGGCACCGGTGCCATATCTGCTTCAATGCTGAAGCTCAAGACCGATGCCCTGGAGCGCTTCGCTACCATCGGGCAATTGCATCTCAGGATGCAGAAGGCGCTGGCCACCAAGGGCTCTCGAGACAAGAACTACCTGAAGACACGTCAGCAGATTTCCGACGAGTTGATGAATATCCGCTTCACTTCGCGCTCGATCGAACGACTCTGCGACAGCGTGCGAAGCATGGTTGAACTGGTCCGCAGTTCGGAACGCAAGATTCAGCAGATCTGTGTCGACAAGGTCAAGATGCAGCGGGCGCACTTCATTCAGGTATTCCCGGGCAACGAAGTCAATCTCGACTGGGTCGACGCAGAAATTGCTGCGGCACCCAAGACCTATGTCGCCATCCTGACCCGCAACGCACCCGCCATCAAGGAAGAACAGAAGAAGCTGCTTGCCATTCAGGACCACATCGGTATCCCGCTCAAGGATCTGAAGGACATCAACAAGCAGATGTCCACCGGCGAAGCCAAGGCCCGTCGCGCCAAGCGCGAAATGACCGAGGCCAACCTGCGCCTGGTCATCTCGATCGCCAAGAAATACACCAACCGCGGCCTGCAGTTCCTCGATCTCATTCAGGAAGGCAACATCGGCCTGATGAAGGCCGTGGACAAGTTCGAATACCGACGTGGCTACAAGTTTTCCACCTACGCCACCTGGTGGATCCGCCAGGCCATCACGCGCTCGATCGCCGACCAGGCCCGGACCATCCGCATTCCGGTCCATATGATCGAAACGATCAACAAGATGAACCGCATCAGCCGCCAGATATTGCAGGAAACCGGTAGCGAACCCGATCCCGCGACTTTGGCCAGGAAGATGGAAATGCCGGAAGAGAAGATCCGCAAGATCATGAAGATCTCCAAGGAGCCCATCTCCATGGAAACCCCGATCGGCGATGACGACGACTCCCACCTCGGCGACTTCATTGAAGATCAGCTCACTCTCGCCCCAGCCGATGCTGCCATGTACTCCAGTCTGCGCGGCGTCACCAAGGAAATTCTGGATACTCTGACGACGAGGGAAGCCAAGGTGCTGCGCATGCGCTTCGGCATAGAAATGAACACCGACCATACGCTGGAAGAAGTCGGCAAGCAGTTTGACGTCACCCGCGAGCGCATTCGCCAGATCGAAGCCAAGGCACTGCGCAAACTGCGCCATCCTAGCCGTTCCGACAAACTGCGCAGCTTCATTGACACCAACGGCACCTGAGATCAGTTCGGGCCTGTAGCTCAGTTGGTCAGAGCAGAGGACTCATAATCCTTTGGTCCAGGGTTCAAGTCCCTGCGGGCCCACCAGTAAAAACAAGCGGCAGGCCAGTTCATCGGCCTCTTGCTCCTCGCACCACCGCCTTCAGAAAAGGATTTCAAATGCACACTTCCGAGGTTTACGAGTACCTGAAGAAACACGGCCAACTGCTGGATCTGGAGATTGCGGCGGCCACCGGCATTTCCCTGGATGAGGTGCGGACGTCCCTTTCCGAGCTTTCGGCGCAGGGCGATATCTCCCGGTGCAGCGTCACCAGTTACGCCAACGGGACGCCCGTGGAAGGGTTCCAGTGCCGGATCGCCGGGTTTATCCCGCGCCCGGCACCCGGCAGGAAGCCCGGGGTTACTCCGAAGGTGACCACGTGACAGCCGACGGCGTCCCTGTGAAGAGCTGACAGGAAGGCATCGCCCAACAACAAGAGGAGAAATATTCATGCCGATTGCCAATTGGTGCATCCTGGCGGCATGCTTGTTGCCGGTGATGACCATCGCTCTCGCCAAGATCGCCTCGTTTCTGGCGATGGGCAAGGGCGGCGAAGGATTTGACAACGCCAATCCGCGCGCATGGGCGAGTCGATTGACGGGCTGGCAGCAGCGCGCCCATGCGGCGCAGATGAACGGCTTCGAAGCGCTGCCCTTGTTCATTGCGGCCGTAATACTCGCCCAGCAGGCGCATGCGGATCAGGGCCGTATCGATACCCTGGCGCTTTCCTTCGTGGCGGTCCGTGTCGTCTATGTCATCGTTTATCTGATGAACCTGGCTACGCTTCGCTCATTGGTGTGGGTGGTCGGCCTGGCGATCAGCACTGCCATTCTGGCGATGGCTTGAGGGGTGAGACAGAGGATTGCCGGGTATGTCCCGCGCCCAGCCACGCGCAGCTTCAGTCGAAGCTGACCTCATCCTTCCTCAAGCGGGGCGACACTCATTGACCAGCGGTTTGTTGGTCTTGCCGTCTAGCAGCAAGCCCTTCCAGGGCAAGTCGATCCACACCAGGCCGCTGGTGCTGTCCTCGAAGCGGGGAAGTCCCGAATAGGAGGGGTCGCGCTCGAGCCGGTAGCTGTTGCCATTCCAGCCGATCGTGATGCGGTGGTTAACACGGTCGCGGATTTCACGCTCGACCTGGATGCGCACCCTTTGCTCGCAGTTGTAGGTGCCATTCGCAAGCTTCAGTTCGAGCTGGCGATTTTGCGAAGAAGGCGGGACTTTGGGCGTGCTCTCACAGGCAGCCAGGACAAGGGAGAGCGCCACCAGTGCCATCGGTTGAAAATGGGTCATCGGGACATACCCTTTTTACAAGAATGGTGCTGATTCTAGCGCAGCGCTGCGCCACCGCGAGCCAGTGACTGTCAGCCCGCGCCGGTTGAATGCCCATCCGCGAACACCTCCCCCGAACCGCCGCGCCCAGCCCGCCGTCTATGGCGCGGCGGCAAGTCTGGCGCGCAGCCTTTCCACTCGCTGGCGATTGACGCCGAAATCCTTGCGCCCGATGCGTGATGCCGAACGCACCTGGATCGTGCCAGTAACCGGGTCGAACCAGAACTCGACGTCGTCGACGAA
>JBEOKN010000104.1:0-7967 GCA_040275885.1 Azonexus sp.
TTCTGAAGATTTTTCCCCCTCACCTCATGACACCATAATTTGTCACCCCCCTCGCCTTATCCAGGTGACAGCCGCCGCGTAAAAAGGCGGCATGAGTCCTCCCATTCCCCAATCGGTCCCATCCGTATTCCGTGCCGGCGACACCGCCCTCTGGCGCCGCACGCTCTCGGACTACCCGGCCGGCGAGGGCTGGACGCTGGATTACCTCCTCGTCCAGCCCTCCCGGCAAATCACCCTGACGGCCACCGCAGACGGCGATAGCCACCTAATCGAGATCGCCGCCAGCACCACGCAGACTTGGACGCCGGGCAGCTATTCCTGGCAAGAGCGCGCCAGCAAAGCCGGAAAGATTCACACCACCGCGACCGGCACGCTGCAAATCCAGCCCAGTTTTGCCGCCGCCACTCTCGGGCTCGACGCCCGCACGCACGCGCAGAAAACGCTGGACGCCCTCGAGGCCTGGATCGAATCGCGCGACCTCGGCGTCGCCGAATACCAGATCGCCGGCCGGCAACTCAAAACCATCCCGATTCCCGACCTGCTCCTGCTGCGCGACCGCTACCGCCGCGAAGTGCGCGAAACGACCGGCCCGAAAAAATCCGGGCGCGTCCAGCTGAGGTTTTGATGCTCACAAATCTGCGCAGCAAACTGCGCCATCTATTCCGCAAAACCCCGCCCCAGACCGCGACCGCGCAACGCGGTTTCGCCGCTGCCCAGCTCAATCGGCTGACCGAGAGCTGGCGAATGACGGCCGAACGAATCGACGACGAACTTCGAAACGACCTTGACGCCCTGCGTAGCCGATCGCGCAAGCTCGAATTCGACAACGATTTCATGCGCAACTATCTGGACATCGCCGAGACCAACATCGTCGGCGAAACCGCCCCGCGCCTGATTTCGCTTGTCGACAACGCTCCCGGAAATCCGGACACCGGCGCGCGCACCGCCATCACCAAAAGCTGGCTGGAGTGGGGCAAGCCCGGCGTCTGCGAAATCTCCGGCGCCTACTCCTGGACCGGACTCTGCCAGGCCATCGTGCGCGGCACCGCACGCGACGGGGAAGCCCTGGTCATGCCAAGATATGGCCCCGCCGCCGGCAACAAGTGGGGTTTCGCCCTGCAACTGCTCGACGTCGACCGCCTGGCAACCTGGCTCAACCGCGAGGCCGATGGCAACCAGAACGCCATCGTCGCCGGCGTCGAAGTCAGCCACGAAGGGCGCCCGGTCGCGTACCACTTCACGACCGGCCGGATGGCCGCAGCCCGCGCGCGCAGTACGGATCGCATTCCGGCTAATGCCGTGCTCCACCGGTTTCTGCCGCAGCGCCCCGAACAACGGCGCGGCATCCCCTGGGGGCATGCCGCCATCCTCAGCATGTACTACGCCGGCGAATTCGCTTTATCGGCCCTGGTCGCAGCCAAGCACGGGGCAGACCACCTCGGGTTTTTCGTCAGCCCGGATGGCAGCGCTCCGCCGATCGGCGAAGCAGCCACCGACGAAGCTGGCCAGGAAGGCGCCCGCATCGTCACCAGCGCCCCAGGCACCTGGGACACCATCCCGACCGGCTACGATGTCCGGGTCCCCGAAAGCAAATACCCCAATGAGGTATTCGGTCCCTTCCTGAAAATCGCTCATCAGCGAATGGCCAGCGGACTGCCCGGCGCAAGCTATCCCGAACTCTGCAATGACTACGAAGCCGTTAATTTTTCATCGATCCGAGCCGCGCTACTGAGCTCACGCGACGAATGGAAAAAACGCCAAAACTGGTTATGCTCGTCCTGGCTCGAGCCGATTTTTGCCGACTGGATACGATTCTCCTTGCTGAATGGCGCCATCCTGCTCGACAACGGCGCCGCGCTGCCGATCACCAAAGCCGAAAAATTCGCCGCGCACGGCTGGCAGATGCGCGGCTGGGCCTGGGTCGATCCGCTCAAAGATGTCGAGACCGCTCGCGAGGGCATTGCCCTGAGCATCACCTCGCGTTCGCGAATTGCCCGCGAGCAAGGCAGGGACATCGAAGAGATTTTCGACGACCTCCAAACCGAAGGAAAGCTCGCCAAAAAATACGGCATCGATTTGTCGTCATCCCCAGCAACGCCACTCCCACAAAACAAAGAACCCAATCCATAACCCAACACCAGGAGATCTTCGCCCCATGAAACCGCTTTCCCTTATCCGCACAGCCGCCCTGATTGCGCTCGTTTGGCTAACCAATTTCCCCATTGCGATGGCCGGTGCCTTGACCGACTACGCCGAAAACAAGCTGGCCGACGCCCTGTTGCGCGGCCAAACGCTCGGTGCGCCGGCGACCTGGCATATCGGCGTGACCACCGACACCTGCAGCGACTCGAGCGCCGGTACCGAGCCGTCGGGCGGGAGCTATGCGCGCGTCGCCGTGACGGCCGGTCTGACCCAATGGTCGGGCACGCAATCCGCGGGCAGCACGGCCGCGTCGAGCGGCACGGGCGGGACCGTCAGCAACAACGCCGCGATCACCTTCCCGGCCAGCTCCGCCGCCTGGGGCAATCTGCAAGCGGTGCGCTGGTATGACGCCTCTTCCGCGGGCAACTCGTGGATCTGCATCAACCTGACGTCTGCCGTCAACGTCACTGGCGCCGGCCTCACCGTCAGTTTCCCTGCCGGTCAACTGCAATTCCAGATCGACAACTAAAATGACTATTATCCTGTCAAAGCCCATTCTCTACGGAGGTATCCAGCTCGAAGAGGGATCCCAACAGAGTTTCCCGAAAGACATCGAATCCGACCTGGTAACCCGGAAATCCGCCGTTTATGTTGTCGAACCGAGTATTTCAACGTCATCGCCCGTCACCTCATACACGGATTCGACCGGCGTTTCCAGACTGTCGACCGGAAATTTCGTGCAGCCCGACATCGAGCCGAAGGCGGCTTTGTCAAGCACCGTTTTCATGTTTCGAAACCCAGTGACACAGGTCACCAGCCTGATTTCAGATCAGCGAGAAATCTACATCCCTACCGAGAAATCAGGCGTTTATCTGGGGGCGTTTTTCGGAAAACGCATCAAAACGCACACATCGGAAACGCTGACCGATCTCGGACTATTCCGTGCCGGGCTGCATACCTGGCACGGCAGCCTGACCAAATCGGGAACCTGGACGAACAGCCCAACCGGGGTTTCCACCGGGGCATTCCAGGCAACCGGGGCAATCTACTCGCAAACGGCTGGCAATACCTGCTCCGGGGCAGTGACCGGGACCGCTGCAGGCATCAGACTCTTCCTGACCAGTAACGGAGGGTACGCCATCGTCGCCATCGACGGCGACTATACGCTGGCCAACAAACTGTCGATTTTCAACAAAGCGGACTATGACGCGGGCAGGTGCCGGGCAACCGACATCGGCAAGCGGTACTACTCTTCCTATTCCTCTGCGCCAACAAGCGACCTGATCTGTCTCGCCGACGATCTGTCTGCCGGGACCCATACCATCACGGTCGAGGCCACCGGAACCAAACCCTCCGCATCTTCCGGCACCCGTGCATGGGTGGAAGGTTTTGCGGGCTGCAATGGAGAAACGCTGGGCAACGCCAACGTCTACGCCGTCCCCGTGCAGTGGATCTATCACGATTTGCTGGCGTGGTCTGCGTTCGATAGCGTCGCTCAATGGGCGCCCAGCGGATCCTCGGATTATCAGTTCCTCGGCAATATTCACGGCGACAACACCCAGTCTAAAGAGGTCACGACCTCATTAAGCTGGACCGTCGGAGCGACCGACCAGACCTCATTGGCCGCCGGCACCTGGGCATCCGGACAAATCATCCGATGCGATCACGTATCCACCCTGGCCCACAAAGTCAACACCGCCTCGACGGTGGCCACAAAAACCCGACACTGGACCATGGCGCCCTCGCGAAAGCTTCCCATCATGTGCGATTGCGGAATTTCATGGGCGACCGCGGGCGCAGTGAACATCGAATATCCGGTCATGCTGCCCGTTGGCGAAGTCATCGGATGTGCGGAAGGGATGAAACAAGATGCTTTTGCCGCCGTATCAATTGGGCACCTGGATATTCCCATTCCCTACGCGCACGACAATGCAATCACCTTTATCGCGACCGATACCTGCAGAATCGTCGCGACCGGAAGAAAGGTCAAGGCATGGGCCGAGCTGAAAGCAGAAATTCCATATCGTGGTGGGCTATGTGCCTCCTACCAAGGAGCACTACAGGACAGAAACACCAAGGACAAGAAGTTCTACGCCATTTCAGCGTTTGGCCCCACTCCGTATGCCTCCGGAGATGCCCAGCGCTTCGTCATGGGTTGGGGCGCAAAATTGATGTAAATGGAGTTGTCGCTTAACACGCCTTATTGAGGTGACAATCCCCGCGTAAAAAGCGAGTCATGGAGGATTTCATGACTCGCCTTACCCGACAATTCAGCCTCGCTCGATCGCCAGACGCCCCGAAACCGGAAGACCACGCCGACCTGACCCTGTCGATGGCTTTCGCTTCCGATACCCCCTATGAAAGATGGTGGGGGATCGAAGTGCTCGACTGCAACCCAGAATCGGTTCGACTCGACCGCCTCAACGACGGCGCCGCGCTGCTATTCAACCACCAGCTGGACCATCTGCGAGGGCACCATGTGCCCGGATCGGTGATCGCCGACGGGCACACCGTTCGCGGCAATGTCGTGGTCGCCTGGGCGGCCGACGAAGGCAAAACCATTGCCCTGATTACCGGCGGCCACCTCTCCAAGGCATCGGTCGGATACGAAATCCATGCCGTCATCGAGCAAAGCACCTCGAAGGACGGCAAATCCCTGGAAAGAAAACTTGACGGCCAAGCGTTTGGCCGGGTTCTTTCGCGTTGTCAGCGCGATACCCCCGGCGACTTGGCCGCCTTCCGGCGCGCGCTCGATAGCCACGCCGGCCCCCTGGAGCGGTCTGCGGACAAGCCAACGGTCTATCGCGTCGTCGACTGGGAACCGCTGGAAAACTCGCTCGTGACTGTCCCCGCGGATGCCAGCGTCGGCATCGGCCGGATGGCAAACGACGACCCCGCAACACCTCCAGCAGCGCCGGACAAGCCGGCATCCCTGACCCTCAAGGAGCACACCCCCATTATGGATACCCCCACCCCGGAACAAATCGCCGCCATCGAGCGCGCGGCCCACGACTCTGGCCTGAAGCGAATCGCCGCCATCGAAGCCATGGCCAAGCAATTCGAAAATTTCGGCGTTGCCGAAATGGCCGCCCATGCCATTCGCAACGGCATCAGCTCCGAAGATTTCTCGAAGCAGATCCTGGATCACGTCGCCAAAACCGGAACGACCTGGACGCCGGAAATCGGCATGACCAAAAAGGAAATCAAGCAGTTCTCGATCGTGCGCGGCATCTCCGCGATGCTCTCCGGAAACTGGGCCAAAGCCGGTTTGGAGCGCGAAGCCAGCGAAGCGTTTGCCGAAAAGGCCAAGGCCGCCGGCATTTCTCGACAAGCCGAAAATTCCCTGTTCATCCCGATGGAGGTCCAGAAGCGCGACATGACGGTCGGCACGACCACCGCCGGCGGGCATATGGTCGCCACCGAACTGCGCCCCAACGATTTCATCGAGCTGTTGCGAAATGCCACCCAGCTCAAATCGCTGGGCGCGCGCACCCTTGGCGGGCTGGTCGGAAACGTCGACATCACCAAACAAACCGGCGCCGCCACGGGTTACTGGCTGGCAAACGAAGCGACGGCGATCACCGAAAGTCAGCAGACGATTGGGCTGCTGCAGCTCCGTCCGAAAGTGCTGGGCGCGTACACCGAAATTGCGCGACTGCTTTTGCAGCAGAGCACGCCCGATGCCGACGGATTTGTCATGAATGACCTGGCAAAGGTGCTCGGCCTCTCCCTCGATGCGGCCGGAATCAATACCGGCGGTTCTGGGGCTCCGGTTGGCGTGCTCGGAACCGGATCGATCGGCGCCTTTACCGGCACATCTCTGGGGCTGGCCGCATTGCTCAATGCGCAAGTCGACGTGGCCACCGCCAACGCGCTTTCGCCCCAATGCGCCTACCTCACCACGCCGACCGTCGCCAGCTTGCTCGCTCAGCGGCAGCGTTTTGCGAGCACGGATACGCCGCTGTGGGTCGGCAACATTCTCGAGGGCTCCGTTTTGGGGTTCAAGGCGGTGACCACCAACCAGGTGCCCGCGGACACCATGATTTTCGGAGACTGGTCGCAAGTGATCTTTGCCGAATGGGGCGTGCTCGAACTGGCCGTCAACCCCTATGCGAACTTCGCGGCCGGCATCACCGGGATTCGAGCTTTCCTCACCGCCGATGTCGGCGTCCGCATCGCCGGCGCCTTCTCGGCAGCGAGCACGATCACCTGATGGCCAGGAAGCCCCCCACCAAGGCCGCCGGAAGCGAAGAACAAGCGCTTCCGGAAGCATCCGCCCAGCAGCCCGTTCCTGCCGGCATGGTCGAGTGTCTCACGACGCAGCCCTGCTGGCAGGACGGGCGGCCGGTCCCCGTCGGCACGCCGGTCTTGCTCTCCAAGGCAGACGCGACCTATGCCGAGTCTATTGGCCGCGTCTGCCGCGTCGATCCAGCGGAGAGCTAACGCATGCGCGCAGAAGACGAGACCGCATTCTACAACCCCGCCGATTTCGGCGAAAACTGCGCTTTCGGCGCCGATTATTTTGTCGGCATTCTCGACACGGCAGACAGCCTCGCCTTTGACGCCGCGCCCACCACCACGCACGTTTTGAGCTATGCGCCTGGGCCGGACCTGTCCGCCGGCGATCTCGGCACCGTCAGCGGGCTCCTATTCAAGGTGGCGAGGCCTCCCGAGCAAATCAGCGCCACCGAAATGCGCGCTCAACTGGTTAGGGTGCCCGCATGATTTTCAACAAGGAAGCGGCCGTCATCGCGCACCTCGTCACGACGTGCGCGCCCAGCAGCGTGATCTTGGGAACCCTCGATGCCATCGATCTGACCGATGACACCACATCACCGGTCGTCAGCCAAGTCTCGCTGGTGCAGATCCAGAGCGCCGGCAATGTGCGCGGATGCGCCGCCGGCGTGCTTCTGCAATTCGTCTTCTCGGTCTATTGCGACATCCTGCGAGCCAGCGCCGAGCAGAAAACCGCCGCCGAAACGCTGTTCGAAACCGCCGCCAAGGCGCTGGTGACTTTCGAGCATTCTTCCCAGCAGCACCTGCAAATCACGGATGGACAATCCACGGGATTCGACGGCCGGGTTATCCGGATGTCGATCGGGTTTTCCATCCCGACTTACCTGATTTAATGAAAGGGACATCATGACTTCCGCTTACTCCGGCGTCGGGAAAATCTCGGTCGCTTTGTACTCCGACGCCGCCACCTTCAAAGGGCGGAAATTCAGGCCGCTCGAGAACTCATCTGCATTCGAATTCAGCTTCACGCAAGACGAAAAAACGCTCCCCGACTACACGAACGCCTCGGGAGGGATCGACGCCAGCTTCAAGCGGATCACCGGCGGCGCCGGCAAGATCGATCTGCGCCGATTCGGGATCGACAATCTGGCGCTGGCCCTGTTCGGCACCTCTGCCACCGAAAACACCACGCCGATCGTCGGCGAATCCGGGTTCAAGATCGTTCCCGGAAAATTTTTGCCGACCGATCGGCTGATCAATACCACGGTCGCCCCGGTCGTCAAGAAGGGTGCGACAACGATTCTGGCTGCCGACTACACCGTGAGCGCGGGAGGCATCACCATCGCCAGCACCATCACGACCGGCAGCGTTTCCAGCGGCGACCCGATCACGATCGATTACACGCCGGTCGCGAGCGACTCGGCGCAGGCGCTGATGACCACCTCGCCAGAAGTTTCGATCATGTTCGACGGCATCAACTCGGTCAACGGCAAAGCGATGACCGTGAAAATCTTCAAGGCGCAGCTCGGCGCGCTGTCCCAGCTCCAGCTGATCACGGATGATTTCGGGGTCCTGTCCCTGCCGTTCAC
>JBEOKN010000105.1:0-5911 GCA_040275885.1 Azonexus sp.
AACTGGTAGCATGAAACCCACTCGTTGGCAGACGAAAAACCGAGGGAACCTCACACCTTTTCCAGTACAGGCACCGGCACGATGCTGAAGAAGTCGATGATCGACGCCAGCGCCGCCACCGGCGTCAGCTCGATGGCCGGCGAGACCAGCAGCACGCGGTCGGGGCGGCGCAGCGCGGGGTCTTCGAGGGCATCGAGCGCGTATTGCAGCGCGAGGGTGCCGCCGGTTGAGTAGCCGCCGATGTAGAAGGGCTGGCCGACGGTGGCCCGCGCAGCGACGTCGCGGGCGGCGATGCGCACTGCTGCGGTCCAGTCGCGGGTGCTCATCTCGGTCATCATCGACGGCAGGGTGCCATGGCCGGGCATGCGCAGCACGGTAACCTCGAAGGCACGCGCATGCAGCGACTCGGCCAGCGCCTTCATCGAGTAGGGCGAGTCGGTCAGGCCGTGGATCAGCAGCGCCTGACCTTTCGGCCTGGGCAGGGTCAGGCGGAAGGAACGGTTGTAGGGCGCGCCGTCGGCGAGGCGGCTGACCATGCTCGCAGGGTTGAAGCGGCTCGACATCCAGGCTTCGTCCTTGCTGTCCCAGGAGGCAATGGTGGCGCGCAACTCTGCGAACAGCTTTTCCTCACGCTGCAGGTAGCCGGTGAAATCGAGGTCGTCGTGACTCAGCGCCGAAAATTCCTCGTGCAGGCGCTCGGTGTGCCACAGCGCCAGCGGCGGCAGTGCGCTCACCGCGTAAAGAGTGAAGCCTAAGACAATCGCCAGCCCCAGGAGGGTCAGCAGCAAGGCGGCCTTCAGTCCGAGGTGCCAGGTGTGCCGGACGGCAGCCGCGGTCAGCTTAGCAAGGTCCGGCATCAGTGCTTCAATTTGGCGAAGGCCGAGGCCATCGCATTGCCGGCCGGCGCCGGACCCGAACTGCGTTGCTGCGGGCGTGGCTGGCCGGGGTTGCCGCGCCCGGCCGGGGCACTGTCATGGCGTTTGCCCTGCGCCGGTTCGTCGCCCATGCGCATGGTCAGCGCGATGCGCTGACGTTGCAGGTCGACTTCCAGCACCTTGACCTTGACGATCTGGCCGGCATTGACGACCGTGTGCGGGTCCTTGACGAAGGTGTTGGACAGCGCCGAGACATGCACCAGGCCATCCTGATGGACGCCGATGTCGACGAAAGCACCGAACGCTGCGACGTTCGTGACGACGCCCTCAAGAATCATGCCGGGGCGCAGGTCGCCGACTCTTTCGACGCCATCGGTGAAGGTCGCTGTCCTGAACTCGGGGCGCGGGTCGCGGCCGGGTTTTTCCAGTTCCTTGAAAATGTCCTGCACGGTGGGCAGGCCAAAGCGCTCGTCGGTATATTTCGAGGGATTCAGGCCCTTCAGCGCGCCGCTGTCACCGAGGATTTCCTTGATCGGCCTTTTCAGGTCGACAATGATTTTTTCAACGACCGGATAGGCCTCCGGGTGCACCGAGGAACTGTCGAGCGGGTGGTCGCCGTTTGGCACGCGCAGGAAGCCGGCGGCCTGCTCGAAGGTCTTGGCGCCGAGGCGCGGCACCTTTCTCAGGGCCTCGCGTGAGCGGAAGGCGCCGTTGGCATCGCGGTAACCGACGATGTTGGCGGCCAGTCCGGCGGTCAGGCCGGAAATGCGGGTGAGCAGCGGCACCGAGGCGGTGTTGACGTCGACGCCGACAGCATTGACGCAGTCCTCGACCACGGCATCGAGGTTGCGCGCCAGCTTGGTTTGCGACACGTCGTGCTGGTACTGGCCGACGCCGATGGATTTGGGGTCGATCTTGACCAGTTCGGCCAGTGGATCTTGCAGGCGGCGGGCAATGGACACGGCACCGCGAATGGAGACATCGAGATCGGGGAATTCCTTCGCCGCCAACGCCGAAGCGGAATAGACCGAGGCGCCGGCTTCCGAGACGACGATCCTGGTCAGCCGTGCCTCCGGGTAGCGCTTCATGACGTCCTGCACCAGCTTGTCGGTTTCCCGGCTGGCCGTTCCGTTGCCGATCGCGACCAGCGATACGCCGTGCCTGGAAGCCAGACGGGCGATGGTGGACATCGAGCCGTCCCAGTCGCGGCGCGGTTCGTGCGGGTAGATGGTGGCGGTGTCGAGCAACTTGCCGGTGGCGTCGACGACGGCGATCTTGCAGCCGGTACGGATGCCCGGGTCGATGCCCATGGTCACATGCTGGCCGGCCGGGGCGGCGAGCAGCAGATCCTTGAGGTTCTTGCCGAAGATGCGGATGGCTTCCTCCTCGGCGCGTTCGCGCAACTCATTCATCAATTCGAGTTCGAGGTGGGTATGGACCTTGACCTTCCAGGTCCAGCGCACGGTGTCCTGCAGCCATTTGTCGGCCGGGCGGTTCTGGTTCCGGATCCCGAAACGGACAGCGATGCGCTGCTCGCAGGGTCCGGATCCAGGCTGCCTCTTCTCCTCGTCAAGTTCGGAATCGAGAATCAGCGCAACGTGCAGCATGCCTTCGTTCCGCCCGCGCAGCAGTGCGAGTGCGCGGTGCGAAGGCATGCTGGCGATCGGCTCGGCGAAATCGAACCAGTCGCGAAACTTGGCGCCATCGCTTTCCTTGCCCTCGACGACGGTCGACCGCAGCAAGCCATGTTCGCCCAGGTATTGACGCAACTGGCCGAGCAGTTCGGCGTCCTCGGCGAACTTTTCCATGAGGATCTGGCGGGCGCCGTCGAGGACGGCCTTGCCGTCAGTGAAACCGGCTTCGGTGTTGATGAATTTCTCGGCTTCGTCGTCCGGCGTCAGGTTCGGGTCTTCCAGCAGCGCCAAAGCCAGCGGCTCGATGCCGGCCTCGCGGGCGATCTGCGCCTTGGTGCGGCGCTTCTGCTTGTAGGGCAGGTAGAGATCCTCCAAACGCTGCTTCGTTTCGGCGGCGCTGATCTCGGCCTTCAGTTCCGGCGTCAGCCTGCCCTGTTCGTCGATGCTGGCGAGGATGGTGCTGCGCCGGTCTTCGAGGTCGCGCAGGTAGGTCAGGCGCTCATCGAGGTTACGCAACTGGGTGTCGTCAAGGCCATCGGTCGCCTCCTTTCGGTAGCGCGCGATGAAGGGCACGGTGGCGCCTTCGTCGAGCAGTGCAATGGCGGCGATGACCTGGGCCGGGCGGACGCCCAGTTCGGTGGCGATGCGGTGTTCGATGGGTGCGAGCATGGATGCGGCGGGGCTGCAAAAGGGGGGCGCATGATGCGCAATCCGGGGTGAAAATGCAACCGGCAGCAATTCACCTCAGCCGCAGAACAACCCCGCGACAGCAATTAGAGTGGGGTCAGCGTGTCCTTGTAACGCTGTGCGTTGGCGACGTAGTGCGCGGCGGCGTGCTTGAGGTGAATAACGTCGTCGGCCGAGAGTTCGCGCACCACCCTGCCCGGCGAGCCGACGATCAGCACATGGTCGGGAAACACCTTGCCTTCGGGGATCAGGGTATTGGCACCGACCACGCAACCGTTGCCAATCACCGCACGGTTGAGGATCACCGAGCCAATGCCGATCAGGCTGCCGTCGCCGACCGTGCAGCCATGCAGCATGACCAGATGGCCGACGGTCACGTCGGCGCCGATGTGCATCGGCACGCCCTCGTCGGTATGCAGCACCGAGCCGTCCTGGATGTTGCTGTTTTCGCCGATATGAATCGGATCGTTGTCGCCACGCAGCGTGGCATTCCACCAGACCGAGGCGCAGGCGCCAAGGTGGACGTCGCCGATCACCGTCGCGTTGGGGGCAACCCAGGCATTCTCGCCGAGTTGGGGCTGTTTTTCACCGAGGCGGAAGAGCGGCATGCTGACTCCTGCAGATGTTGAGTTCTAGCTCATTTCGGTTCGCACCCGGCTGACTTCCAGACCGTTGCGGGCTAGGAGGGAATGCTGTGAAGACATTTTCCAACCGAGTCATTGGCCGACCCTCCGAGTTGGATTTTACCCGGCGGGTAAGGAAAGCGTACGTAGCCCGGGAAGTCATCCATGATCCAGCGCGATCAGTATGTACCGATCGGCGGCATTCGCTCAAGCGCAACATGCCGCCCTCACGGATTGAGTCTCGCCGGCCCACGGGGATCGCCCGTCGCCGATCCTTCGTCTTCGGCACCTTCGATCAGTCCGGCGGCAACCAGCCATGGAACAGCCAGGCGTACATCGCAGCGCGAATGGCCGGTCACGATTGACCGCGTTCATTGACAACTTCGCACAGCCATCGCCGATGCGGGAGCAGGCAACTAGAGGTCCTTGCCTAGTTTATTAGTGTGCCTTTTCTAATTGAAAATCCTAAACTTCTTACGTCGGCAGTAACGACCTGCCTCACACTTTTATTTCAAAGGAGTTAATCATGGTCAAGAAAGTCACCGCCCCCGCTTCGGAAAAGCAACTCACTCAGACCGTCAAGGATTCTGCCAACCAGATCTGGTTGGCCGGTCTGGGCGCGTTTTCCAAGACGCAGGAAGAAGGCAACAAGGTGTTCGATGCGCTGGTCAAGGAAGGCGAAGCCATCCAGAAGAAGACTCGCGAAGCCGCTGACAAGAAGATTTCCGGTGTGCGCGAGGCGGCCGACGGCCGCTTGGCAGGTGTGCGGAAGGCAGTGGATGCCAAGGTGTCGGCCGTGACCGGCAAAGTTTCCGCGGTCACCGACAAGGCCAGCGACAAGTGGGATCGCCTCGAGCAGGTCTTCGAGGATCGCGTCGCCCGCGCCCTTTCGAGTCTCGGCGTACCGTCCAAGAAGGACATCGACAAGCTGACCAAGCGCATTGCAGAACTGACGGCGCTGGTTCAGAAGATGAGCGACGCCCAGGAAGGCAAGGCGGCCAAGCCTGCCGCCCGGACTGCTGAAACTCCCGCCACCACTCAAGCAGCCGCCGCCAAGGCAGCGCCGGTCCGCAAGCCGGCCGCCACGAAAAGCGTCGCCGCCAAGAAACCCGCGGGATCTTCTGATGCCGCTCCTGGTACAGCAGCTGATGCCTAAGTAACCATCGGGGACGCCTTCCGGCGTCTGAAAAGGATGAACAGCAGGATGCCCGGCAACGACCGGGCATCTTTCACGTCTGGGGCATGGAAGCCCTGCATGCCGCACAGCCTCCAACCGACAAGTGCATGCGCCCCCCGGGATTTGTGGCCGTGGGGTCGGCATGGATCGCGATGACCTGCATGATGTATGCTTGCTCTTCAGCAGACCGACGAGAGCAGCAGCATGGAGCCGAAACCAAAACGCCGCACACGCGAGCGCATCCTTGAAACCGCACTGAAACTTTTCAACGATTTCGGTGAACCCAACGTCACGACGACCGTCATCGCCGACGAAATGGGGATCAGCCCCGGCAATCTCTATTATCACTTTCACAACAAGGACGAAATCGTCAACTCGCTGTTCGGCGACTACGAAAAGGAAATCGACGCACTGCTCACGGTGCCTGGCGGGCGGACGCTGAGCACTGAAGACATCTGGCTGTTTCTCCATCTGCTCTTCGAGACGATCTGGAAATTCCGCTTTTTCTACCGCGACATCAACGACCTGCTGACGCGTAACCGTCTCGTTGAAACGCATTTCCAGCGCATTCTCGAACGCAAGGAAAAGACCGCCCGCAGGGTCTATGAGGGATTGGCCGCTTCCGGCGTGTTGACCGCAACACCCGTCCAATTGAGCGCCTTGGCGACCAACATGACAGTCATCGCGACTTTCTGGCTATCCTTCGAGCATGCCCGCCGCCCGCGCGGCGAACCGGACATCGGACGCGGCGTTTATCAGGTAATGTCGCTCTCGGCACCCTACCTGCAAGGAGAGGCGCGCAGCCTGCTGGAAAAGCTCTCGGCCGAATACGTCACCAACCGCTGAGTATCAATTTACCAGGCGCGCTCTAGATTGAAGTGCAACACCCATATTTGTTAGGGTGTGCGAATGGGA
>JBEOKN010000106.1:0-14546 GCA_040275885.1 Azonexus sp.
ACCAGCCCCCTTCATAAACTACTGATCGTGAACGATTCTTCATGCTCCGGCCCTGGGATCGGACCCCGGCAGGCCCGACTGTCACGCCAGAGGCGCCAGCGTGAAGACCACCGAACCAGCCCGGTTATCGGCAAGGCTCAACCGGTAGCCAGCGACCTCTGCCTGTTTCGCTGCATGGTAGAGACCGATTCCCAGCCCATGGTGGGAACGGACCGGCGCCCGAAACAATGTGTCAGCCAGCGATGGGGCGAGGGCTTGCCCGGTGTCGCACACGGCAAGAACCACGCTGCTGCGGTCGACGGTCAGTCTGGCCGATATTTCGATCCCAGTTTCGGTTTGTCGCTTGGTCAGGGCGTTCTGCAGCAGGTTTTCGGCAATGCTGTCGAACAAGGTGCCGGGTAATTCGGCCTCGCCGGTCGCCATGTCATTCCACTTGATACTGTTGCCGGTGTGGCGATCCTGCAATCGTGCCCACCACTCCAAAGCGGAAATGTCATTCCTGTCGTCGACACGGGGGCGCTGCAACTTGTCAAGCGTCGACTTCAGGCGCTCGGCAACTTGCGGCAACTGACGCGCCAGCAGTTGTGTTACGGCTTCCGGGTCACCTGGCTGAGACGCAGTGTAGCAAAGGGTTTGCAGCGACTGCAGCAGGTTCTTCACGTCGTGCGTCACCCGGGCGCCGGTTTCATAGACCGCCTGCAGGTAACTCATGCGCTGCAGTTCGTGCGTCTGAAACTTGACGAGGTAGAACTCGATGGTGAGACGCAGAAGCCATTCGACATGCCAGCGCATGCCGGGCGAGGGCGCAAAGAGAAAAGACACCGTGAGCAGGATATTGCCGCGGCGATATTCCTGGACGTGAAGGGAGCTGTCTCCGAATTCGCCGGACTCGGACCCGGCTTGCCAGTGGCAGCCGATTACCCACGGCATGCGTGCCAATTGCTCCATCGCGGCGGCCAGGAAACGCACCGGGTGGCTCTCACGTTCGCTGGTTTCGGCAAGCTGGATCAGCCATTGTTCCAGGGGCAGGCCGACGGAGAGGAGGTAGCGCGAGAGGGTGGAGCCGATTCCGGAGAAACCGCCCCGCGGATTCCATGCCCAGGCCAACACGAGCAGCGCGGCGGCAATGGCCAGCGAGGTTTGCACCAATGCTTCGACATAGCTGACGCCGGCAACGAAGGTGAAGGCCAGCGCGCCGAGCACGAAGACGGCAAGTGCCAGAAAAACCAGCATTCCGTAGAAGAGGTCGAACGCGTCGCCCGCTCGGCGGCGCAGCGGGTGCGCCGGAAAGGCAAGAAGCGTCGCCAGTAGGGCCGGCATGTAAAGAGCAATTGTTTCCCTTGGCAAGGGGTCGAGTACGACGGATGGGGAGATTTCCGGAACGACCCCGAAGATGGTCAGGCAGACGAGATAGCCAAAGGCCAGAAGGTAGCCGGTCCGCTCAAGGCGTCCGCTGGTCCACAGCACCCGGCCACCGATGACCGCAGCCAAAGCGCCGCTCCAGATCAGCAAGAGCCAGGGGCCAAGCAGCCATGTCGAGGCAAGTGCGGCTGCCAGCAAGGCTCCGCCCTGGCGCAGGCTCATGCGTTGCCTGCCAGGAACAAACGGTTGCCAGAGCAGGAACAGACCAAACGCGACGAACCAGAGGATGCGGATATCCGGAAACTTCCATCCGCCGAATGCCAGGGCATGGAGCAACAAGAGGTGGCCAGCGAGCAGGAAATGGGGGCGCCGTGACCACCACGGGTTGCCACTTGGAGCATTCTTTGTGTTCATGTTTTCAACAACTGTCGATTTTCTGACAGGGTAATCGCAAATTTCCGCTGTTGAAACCGTCGTTGAGCTGGATTTTTGAAGGCATGGAATTTGCTTTAAGGTTCTTGAGAAAGTCCCACTGGAGAATGAGATGAAGAATGGTCAAGGCGGTTTCACCCTCGTCGAAATTGCAATCGTGCTGGTCATTATCGGCCTGTTGCTGGGTGGTGTGCTGAAAGGTCAGGAACTGATCAACAGTGCCAAGGTGAAGAACTTTGCGACTGACTTTCGGAACATTCCTCTGTTCGTTTATGGTTATCAGGACAAGTACAGGTCCTTGCCGGGCGACGACGCGTCTGCAAGCACGCACGTTACCGGGGCCACAACTGCGACGACCCCGGCCGGCAGCCAGGGCAACGGAGTGATCAACGGCGCCTGGAACTCCAACGCGGCTACCGACGAGAGCTATCTGTTCTGGCAGCATGTTCGCTTGGCGGGGTTGGCTGCGGGTCCGACAAGCACTGCCGCGGCTGACTACATTCCCAAGAATGCCGATGGCGGAATCATCGGCATAACGAGCGGCAGCAATTCCCCGATTACCGGTCTGCGAGGAACCTACATCGTCTGTTCACAAGGAGTACTGGGGAAATTTGCCAAGCAACTCGACATTACTTTGGACGATGGAAATACTGCCACCGGTTCTTTGCAGGTCATGACCAATCAGGCGGCCAATCAGGCGGCGGCCGTAGCGCCTGTGGCGACGGCAGGCATTGATGAAGCACTGTCCTACACCGTCTGCATGGGTTTCTGACCCCTGCTGCCTTGCTCAATCAATCAAGCCCACCTTTTGGTGGGCTTGTTCATTCTTGTAGCAGTCGTTCCTCGGCGGCGGTGACTGCTTCCCGGTCGCCGAGGAGCACCACGACGTCTCCTTCTTGAAGGCGTGTCTCGGGGGCTGGTTCAACGGCACGGATGCCGCGGCGGCGAATGGCGCTGACCTCGCAGCCGAATTCATCGAGATCGAGGTCATCGAGGGTCCGTCCAATTGCGCAGGCTCCCGGCTCAAGCAGAACCGAGTGCAATCGAGCCTGGTGATGGTCGTCCAGTTCGTCGCGATCATGGTCGCTCGCGCCACGATAGAAGCCACGCAACAGGCTGTAGCGCTGCGCTCGTGTCTGGCGAACGCGCTTGATCACACGATTGAGCGGAACGCCGAGCAAGACAAGTGCGTGCGAGGCCAGCATCAGGCTCGCTTCGAGTACCTCGGGAACCACTTCGGTGGCGCCCGCCCGCGACAGGCGCTCCAGGTCGCGCTCGTCGGCGGTGCGGACAATAACCGGCACGTCGGGCCGCGCTGAATGAACGTGGAAAAGGATCTTCTCGGCCAGGGGCGTATCGCTCATGGTGACGATCACGACACTCGCCCGCATCAGGCCGGCGGCAATCAGGGTTTCCTTGCGGCCGGCATCGCCGAAAACGACGCTTTCGCCGGCAGCCGCTGCCTCGCGAATCCGCTCCGGGTCAAGATCGAGCGCAATGTAATTGATTCCCTCCTGGCCGAGGAAGCGCGCCAGATACTGGCCGTTACGGCCGAAGCCGCACAGGATGGCGTGCTTTTCGGTGCCCATCGACCGCGCGGCGATCTTCGTCAATTGCATCGAGCGCAGCATCCACTCGCTGGCGACGAAACGCAGGACCAGCTTCTCGCTGAAATGAATGACGAAGGGTGCGATCAGCATGGAGAGAACCAGAACGGTCAGCGTCACCTGCACGATCGCCTTGGGGGCGTTGGTCATCTCGCCGAGCAGGACGAACCCGAACTCGCCGCCTGCGCACAGCCACAGGGCTGAGCGGATGGCGGTGCCCGGGGTCGAGCCGAGTTTCCAGGATAGCAACCCGACGATTGCGGCTTTGATTGCCAGCAGGCCAGCCAGAACCAGCAACACCTGCCACCAGAGCACGACGACGATCTGCAGGTCGAGCTTGACACCGATGGTCACGAAAAACAGTCCCATCAAAACATCGCGGAATGGCTTGATGTCTTCTTCCACCTGCAGGCGGTATTCGGTTTCCGAAATCAGCATGCCGGCGACGAAGGCACCAAGCGCCAGAGATAGCCCGGCCAGTTCGGTCAGTGTGGCGAGCCCGAGGGTGACCAGCAGGACGTTGAGTATGAACACCTCTGATGACTTGGCCCGGGCGACGAAGTGGAACCACTTGCGCATCAGCTTCTGGCCAAAAACCAGGATCAGCGCCAGCACGACGACTGCCTTGAGCAGCGCCACGCCAAGCAGCATCGCCAGCTTTTCCGGTGGTTGCGTCAGCGCGGGAATGACTACCAGCAAAGGCACGACCGCCAGATCCTGAAAGAGCAGCACGCCCATGATCTCCCGGCCATGCATTGTGTCGAACTGAATTCGCTCGGCCAGCAATTTGGTGAGGACAGCCGTGGAAGACATCGCCAGGACGCCGCCGAGGGCGATGCCGAGTTGCCAGTTGATGCCGGCGATCATCACCAAGCCGGCAATGACCAACATGCTGACGGCGACCTGCAGCAGGCCCAGGCCAAAAACGATGCGCTTCATCGAATAGAGCTTGGGTAGCGAGAACTCGAGACCAATCGAGAACATCAGAAAGACGACACCGAATTCGGCGAGATATTCGACGCGATGAATGTCATTCATCAGATCCAGGGCATGCGGGCCGATGAGGCTGCCGACCAGCAGGTAGCCGAGGACAGGCGGCAGGCTGAACCGGCGGCAGATCACTACCGCCAGTACCGACGCGCCGAGCAGTAGAAGGGCCAAGGAGAGTGAGCTCAAGTCCGTTTCGCCAAGTCAGGTATACTCGGGCGATCATAACCGCAGCACGGCCATGAACCCAAGCCTGAGATCCGATCATTTTTCGCCGGAACGTGCGCTCGCCCTCGGTCGCCAGACGCTGAGCATCGAAGCGGCTGCGGTCAACGCGCTGGTGGGCAGGATTGGTGGCGAATTTTCGTTGGCGGTAGAACTTATTCTCGGTTGCAAGGGCCGCCTGATCGTTAGCGGCATCGGCAAGTCCGGGCATGTGGCGCGCAAGATTGCTTCGACCATGGCCAGTACCGGCACCCCGGCATATTTTGTGCATCCGGCGGAAGCCAGCCATGGCGACCTCGGGATGATCGCGCGCGATGACGTCCTGCTGGCGATCTCCAATTCTGGCGAGTCCGAGGAATTGCTGCGCATCGTGCCGCTGATCAAGCGCCAGGGTGCGCGCCTCGTGGCCATGACCGGGGTCCCGAACTCTGCGCTCGCCCGCGAAGCCGATGTCCATCTCGACGCCGCGGTCGAGCAGGAGGCCTGCCCGCACAATCTGGCACCGACGGCAAGCACGACGGCAGCCATGGCGCTCGGTGATGCCCTTGCGGTGGCGCTGCTCGATGCACGCGGTTTTGGCCCGGACGATTTTGCCCGCTCGCATCCGGGTGGTTCGCTGGGTCGGCGCCTGCTGACCCATGTCCGGGATGTCATGCGCCATCGCGACAGTGTGCCGACGGTTGGTCCGCAGACAGCCGTTGCCGATACCATCCTCGCCATGTCGCGCGGCGGTTTGGGGCTGGTCGCAATTCTCGATGACCTGGGACGGACACGGGGCATCTTCACCGACGGCGACCTGCGCCGGGCCTTCGAGAAACGGATCGATTTGCAGACCGCGCGTATCGACAGCGTGATGCATGTCGGCCCGCGTACCATCGGCCCCGACCGTCTCGCCATCGAGGCGGTCGAGATGATGGAGCGCCACCGGATCAACGCCTTGCTGGTTGCCGATGGGGATGGTCGCTTGCTGGGGGCGCTCAACATGCATGACTTGTTCACGGCAAAGGTGATCTGATGGATACCCGTGAACGCGTCAGCCACATCAAGCTGATTGCCTTCGATATCGACGGCGTGATGACCGATGGCGGTCTTCACTATACCGACGACGGCCGCGAACTGAAGACCTTTAACGTCCAGGACGGTCTCGGTCTCAAGCTCCTGCAACGCGCCGGGCTTGAACTGGCCATTGTGACCGGGCGCACGTCGGGTGTCGTAACTGGACGTGCCGCCGATCTTGGCATCGCGCATGTTTTTCAGGGAGTGGCCGACAAGCGAGCGGCTGTCGGTGAACTGCTCGAAAAGCTCGGCCTGTGCTGGGCCGAGTGCGCCTTCATGGGTGACGACCTGATTGATCTGCCCGTCATGGCGCAGTGCGGACTGGCGATTGCACCGGCCAACGCGCGACCGTTGGTACGCGACCGCGCCCATGCGGTGACTGACAGCGCCGGTGGCCATGGCGCCGTGCGCGAAGCCGCCGAATTCATCCTTGCTGCCCAAGGCAGGCTTGAAGGCCTGTTCGCAGACTACCTCGATTGACAATGAGATTCGGTTCCAGCCAGCTCTTTACCGTTGTCCTGTTGGCACTGCTTGCTGGCGTCAGCTTCTGGTTGCAGAAGGTGATAGCGCCGGTCGACACGGTCCGCGATGGAAAATTCCGTCATGACCCGGATGCCATGGCCGAGAATTTTTTGGTCCGCAAGTTTGACGACCAAGGGCGGGTCAAGTACCGTTTGACAGCGCCGTACATGGAGCATTTTCCGGATGACGACAGTTCGGAGCTGAAATCGCCGGTGCTGATTCAATATCGGCCCGGTACCGTGCCGCTGACGTTGTCCGGCGAGAACGCGCGGGTGACGAGCAAGGGACAGACCGTCTTTCTCTGGGGCGACGTCAAGGCGGTGCGGCCAGCGATGCCCGATCGTCCGGAAATGGTCGCACGCATGCCCGATCTGACGATCGAACCTGATGCCGGAACCGCCTTTACGAACAGCGCGGTCCACATTACCGAAGACAGGTCCTGGGCCAAGGGAGTTGGCATGCACCTGGACGACAATACTTCCATCTTTGTTCTGCAGTCGCAGGTCACCGGACTCTCCTACCCACGTCGAGCAAAAAAATGAGCCTCCGCATCGCTATCCCCCTAGTCCTCGTCTTGACTTCCCATTCCGTTTTCGCCGAGCGCGCCGATCGCGACAAGCCGATGGAACTGGAAGCCAACCGCATATCGATCGATGACGCCAAGAAGGTCCAGATTCTCGAAGGCGACGTGGTGGTGATCAAGGGGACCATGGTATTGCGCGCCGATAGAGTCGTGATCACCGAGGATCAGTACGGCTTCCAGATAGGAACGGCGTTCGGCGGCAAGGATGGCCTGGCGCGCATCCGGCAGAAGCGCGAGGGCAAAGACGAGTACACCGACGGTGAGGGCGAGCGCATCGTGTACAACACCAATACCGAGGTTGCCGAATTGTTTCACCGGGCTTGGGTCAAGAGTGGCGAGGATCAGGTCCGGGGGGACTACATCTGGTACGACGCAGTCAGTGAAAAGTATCTGGTGACGGCGGGCAAGAAACGTGACCCGAAAGGCCCGCCGGCGCGGGTGCATGCGGTAATCCAGCCGAAGAGCAAGAGCGCTCAGGCCGACAAGTCGGCTGCTTCCGGCCCGCCTCTGGAACTCAAGGGGTCCAGTGGACTGGCTGCGCCGTCCAAGCGGAACTGACGGTTTGACTTGGGCGCAGCTCGAGATCGGGCATGCACAGCGTTGCCGCGCAAGCTCGAACCGCTGTTTTTACTGGCGGAAGATCTTTTGTTGCAGTGCATCAATGTAGTTGACATTCGAGAAATCGTGGCTATAATCCAACTTATGGTGCAGTGCAGCAAACGGAAATCCGGTCGCAATGCAACGCTTGCCCAAGTTTTTATTGATCATTAACCTAGGAGATTTAAACATGTTCACTACCCCCGAGCAATTTGCCGCTGCCAACAAAGCCACGGTCGATTCCCTGCTGTCCGTGGCCAACACCGCCCTCGCTTCCGCCGAGCGCATCGCTGCCCTGAATCTGAACACCGCCCGTTCCATGATGGAAGATTCCGTTTCCGGCGCCAAGGCGCTGATGGGTGCCAAGGACGTTCAGGAAGCCCTGTCGATCCAGGCTTCGCTGGCCCAGCCCAATGTCGAAAAGGCAGTTGCCTATTCCCGTTCCGTGTATGAAATCACTGCACAGACCAAGGAAGAACTGGCCAAGATGGTCGAAGCGCAGTTCGGCGATTTTCAGAAAACAGTCGCCGCCCTGCTTGACAAGGCCGCCAAGTCCGCACCGGCTGGTTCCGATGTTGCTGTCGCCGCGGTCAAGAGTGCCGTTGCCGCCGCCAACTCGGCTTTCGAGAACATGAACAAGGCCGCCAAGCAGGTTGCCGAAATGACCGAAGCCAATGTTGCCGCGGCGACCAATGCGACGGTCAAGGCCGCCAGCAGCGTCGCTGCCCGCGCCAAGAAATAATTTCGGCAAGGACATGGTCCCCGGCGCGCAGTGCGGGGATCTGTTACACCTGCAAGTTAATTCAGCCTGGAGAAAATGATGAACAAACCGAACATGGAACAACTGGCCGCTGCCCAGCAGGCCAATGCCGAAGTGATGATGGCCCTGTTGCGCACCGCATTCAACGGCGCCGAGCGCTTGGCTGCCCTCAACATGGCTGCCTCAAGGGATCTCTTCAACAACACCGTGGCCAACGCCCAGCAACTCCTGGGTGCCAAGGATGCCGCCGAAGTTGCCAAACTCGGCAGCGACCTGGGCAAGCCGAACGTCGACAAATGGGTTGACTACTCGCGTAGTGTTTATGATCTGGTGGCCAGCATGCAGAAGGAAGTTACTTCCGTGATGGAGAGCCAGTACAGCAGCTTCGCCAAGAACGCCACCAGTGCCGTCGACAAGGCGACAGCCAGTGCTCCTATCGGCGGCGACGTCTTTGCGGCCGCGATGAAGTCGATGCTCAGTGCTTCGACCAAGGCGTTCGACAACATGAACGCGATGGCCAAGCAGCTTTCCGACGTTGCCGAAGCCAACATCACCGCAGCCTCGACGGCGACCACCAAGGCGGTCAATGCAACTTCTGCAGCCCGCCGGGCAGCTCCCAAGTAATACAAGCACCCCGGTGACCCACGAAAAACCCGCGAATTCCGCGGGTTTTTTTACGTCGACCGCGACGTGTTCAACGGCTGTGCCTTGCCGCTTACGGGCGCCAGCTCCAGCAAATTCCGCGCTGCTCGACTTCACTGCGAATCTCGTCCATTGCCGTGTCTACCAGCGCCGGTTCGCCCTCGAGCCCGAGTTCGAGATGCCGGCGCGCGTCGCCCACGAGCGAAGGCAGGGAGAACAGGCGCAAGGTCGGGTATTTGCTGACGATGCGTTCCATCAGATCGAGCAGGGCGCTCTCGTAAGCCAGCGGCCCGGTCAGCAGGAAGGCCTTTTCCACCGTGCCCGCGACCGGGCGGAACTCGTCACGGTAAAAGGTTTCGAGCGCCCATTCGATCATCGGGTGCGCCATCTGCGGGAAGCCCGGCACGAAGTAGTGCTCGTTGGTCATGAAGCCGGGAACGCGGTTGAAGGGGTTGGGGATGATCCTGACACCCACCGGGAAGGTAACCAGTTGCAGGCGTTGCGGCGTCATGTCGTCGGCGAAGCGCAGCTTCGCCTCCGCCAGTCCTTGCAAGTGGATTTCCAGTTCGACGCCGAGCGCCGCCGCGACTGCCTGTCGGGTATGGTCATCCGGCGTGTTGCCGATACCGCCGCAGGAAAACACCACGTCGCCGGCGGCCATCGTGCGCCGGAAGGTCGCCGCCAGCCGCGCGCGATCGTCGCCCAGATATTCGACCCAGCTCAAACGCAGCCCTCGGGCGCCGAGCATCTCGGCGATTTTCGCGAAGTGCTTGTCCTGGCGTTTTCCGGAAAGCAGTTCGTCGCCGATGATGACGGCGCCAAAAGTACGGCTCATACGCGCTCCCCTTCAATGGTGACCAATGCGCCGCCCCGTGAGCGGCGCAGGACTTCGAGTCCGAAATGGACGAATGACAGCACCGCCAGTGCCGGCACCAGCAAGCCGATTACCGGCAAATGCGCGAGCAGTGCCATGGTCAGGCCGAGCATGAACAGCGGTGCCTTGTGTCTTTTGCGCAGCGCGCTCCATTCATCGGCGGTGGCATGCAGCGACAGCGCGTCGTAGGCAAATGTCCGGCGATTCAGCCAGCCCATCAGCAATAGTGGAATCAACAGCGAAAACCCGGGAATCAACCACAGCGGAATGGTCAACAGCCAGGCGACAACGAACAGAATCGCGGCAAGAACACTGTTGACCGCAGCAGCGACGAAACTGTCCTTGCCCATTGCCGCCACGTCGCGGTATTCGGTTGCGGAAAGGTGCTTGAGCATCAGCGGCATGATGGCAATGGCGGCCAGCAGTGAAGCCGTCAGGTAGGCGATGGCGAAGATCGCCATCCAGCCCCCGAGGTAGGCCAGGATATGCGCCAGCCAGACCAGCCCCCAGCCGACCAGCACGGTCATCGGCGGATAGTCCATCATCTGCTGCACCCCCCAGCCGAGCGCCCAGATCGCCAGCCCGATCGAGAGCAGCAGCGAGATCAGGGCCGGTGTCAGCACATACAGCCAGATCTTGCCGCTCCTCAGATTGGCGAAGGTTCTACCCAACGCCAGCATCACATCACCCATTCCTGATTCCCTCCCATTGTTTCTGTAGCCGTTTGGTGGAAACCGGCACCGGCGTCCGCAGTTCCTGCGCATACAGCCCGACGCGCAACTCTTCCAGCAGCCAGCGGAACTGCTCGATCTGCGGATCGACCGCCCCCAGCTTGGCCAACTGGATGGCGCGGCGCTCGTAGTTGGTCCACAGTGGCCCGTACTCAGCCATCAATTGCGCATCGCGCGCCGGGTTGGCCTTGAGCTTTTCGAGACGGACGACGATAGCCTTGATGTAGCGCGGGTAATGCTGCAGGCGCTCGAAGGGCGTATCGGTAACGAAGTTCTTGCCCATCAGCCGCTTCAGCTGGGCCTCGATATCGGTGACTGTCGCCGCCTGCGCCTTGAACGCCGGGAGTCTCTTGGTCACCGCCTGCCATTCGGTCAGCACGGTACCGACCAGCCGGCAGACCTCCTGCATGATCAACCCGAGGCGCGCCTTGGCCTCGGCGCAACGCGCCCTGAAAGCCTCCGGCGTGGTTGGCAGTGGTTCGCTCAGGCAGGTGCGCGCGAAGCTCAGTTCGACAATCTGGTGTTTGAGTTCGTCGGTCGTTCCCAGCGCCATGTACTGCATGCCCATTTGGGTCAGCCCCGGCACGTTCTTGTCGAAATACTTTGCCTGCTCCCTGAATTGCAGCATGAACAGGCGGGCGAGGCCCTTGCGGTGCGTCTCGGCGGCCTCTTCGGCCGAATCGAAAACCCTCAGGCTGGCCGTCTCGCCGTCGTCGACCAGCGCCGGGTAGCCGATCACCGTCTGCTTGCCCGAATTTGCCCCCACCTGCACTTCCATCAGCTCCGGCAGTTCGCCGAAAGTCCAGTCTGTGAGCCGGGTGTATTCGGAAGGCGTTTCGTGCAGGTCGGCGAATTCCTCTTTGGCCTCCCTGCCCCACTCGCCGCGCAGGGCGACGAGGCTGCGGTTCATGTCCAGCTGGCGGCCGTGTTCGTCGATCAGCTTGTAGTTCATCGAGAAGTGCGGCGGCAGCGTATCCGGACGGAAGGCATCGGGCGTCACTGCCCAGCCGCGGGCATTCAGGCCGCGCGCTTCGAGGATGAAATCGATCAGCGGCGCGATGATGCCCTGGTTCATCTTCTTCTCGTTGCCCACCACGGTCGACAGGAAGTCCTCGACGAATTCCGGCACCGGCACCAGCTTGGCGCGGATTTTCTGCGGCAGTGTCCTGATCAGTTGCACCAGCTTTTCCTTCATAAGCCCCGGCACCAGCCACTCCATTCGCAGCACGGGAATCTGGTTGAGCTGCGCCAGCGGCAGGCTCAGCGTCACGCCATCGCGTGGCGAACCCGGTTCGAAGTGATAACTCAGCGCGTAGTCCACGCCGCCGACCCTGAGGTGATGCGGGAAGGCCACGGTGGTGACTCCGGCCGCCGAGTGGCGCATCAGGTCGTCCTTGTCCAGAAACAGCAGTTGCGGGTTGTCCTGCTCGGCCTCCCTGCGCCAGTGGTCGAAGGTGGCGCCGTTGTGGATGCCTTCGGCGATGATCGAGTCGTAGAACGCAAAGATCAGCTCGTCGTCGACCAGCACGTCCTGCCGGCGCTGCTTGTGTTCGATCTTCTCGATGTCGCGAATCTGCTTCTGGTTGTGCTGGAAGAACGGCCAGCGCCTGGCGAAGTTCTCGTCGACTTGCTCGCCGACCAGCCCCTGGCGGATGAAGATCTCGCGCGCCTCGGCCGGGGCCAGCGGGCCGTAATGGATGCGCCGCTTGGGATTGATCACGATGCCGTAGAGCGTCGTACGCTCCCAGCCGGCCACCTGCATCGAGTTCTTTTCCCAGTGCGGGTCGAAATAGCTGCGCTTGATCAGGTGCGCGCCCACTTTCTCGATCCAGTCGGCCTCGATGCGGGCGACGCAGCGCCCGAAAAGCCGTGTCGTCTCGGTAATTTCGGCGGCCATGATCCATTTGCCGGCCTTTTTCTGTAGCGGCGACGACGGGTGGATCAGGTAGCGGATGCCGCGCGCGCCGAGGTAGTAGCCGGATTCGTCCGATTTGCAGCCGATGTTGCCGAGGAGCCCGCTGAGCAGCGCCTGATGGATGGCGTCGTAGGTGCCGGGAATGTCGTTTTCCTTCCAGCCCAGCTCGGTCACCATCGCGTGCAACTGGCCATGCACCTCGCGCCATTCGCGCAGGCGCAAATACGACAGGAAATTGGCGTGGACCGCATCGACCAGTTGCCGGTTAGATTTCTTGTGGTCGACGGCATTCTGGAACCAGGCCCACAGCTTCACCCAGCCCAGGAACTCGGATTTCTCGTCGGCAAACAGCCGGTGCTTCTCGTCGGCAGCCTGCTGGCGCTCCTGCGGGCGTTCGCGCGGGTCCTGCACCGACAGCGCGGCGGCGATGACCAGGACTTCCGTGAGGCAGCCGAGATCGCGCGCGGCGACCAGCATGCGGCCGATGCGCGGGTCGAGCGGCAGTTTGGCGAGGGCGTCGCCGACCTTGGTCAGCCGCTTGTCCTCATCCAGCGCGCCGAGTTCCTGCAGCAGCGCATAGCCGTCGCTGATTGCCTTGCCGGGTGGCGCTTCGATGAAGGGGAAGCTCTCGACATCGGTCAGCTTCAGCGATTTCATGCGCAGGATGACGCCGGCCAGCGATGAACGCAGGATTTCCGGGTCGGTGAACGGCGGGCGGGCGTTGAAATCGGTCTCGTCGTACAGGCGCACGCAGACACCGGCCGCCACCCGCCCGCAGCGCCCCGCCCGTTGCTGCGCCGCCGCCTGCGAGACCGGCTCGATCTGCAACTGCTCGACCTTGTTGCGGTACGAATAGCGCTTGACCCGCGCCAGCCCGGTATCGATCACGAAGCGGATGCCCGGCACGGTGAGCGAGGTTTCGGCGACGTTGGTCGCCAGCACGATACGCCGCTGGCTACGCGAGGGCTTGAAGATGCGGTCCTGCTCGCCGGCTGACAGGCGCGAGAACAGCGGCAGGATTTCCGGGGCATGCGCCGAAGACAGCCCCGGCCGCGCCAGCGCGTGCTTGCGCAGCCCTTCCGCCGCCTCGCGGATTTCGCGCTCGCCGGGCAGGAAGACGAGGATGTCGCCGCTGCCCAGCCGTGAAAGCTCGTCGGCCGCAGCGACGATGGCGTCGTAAAGATCGCGCTCGTCGTCCTTCTTGTTGATATCCACCACCGGCCGGTAACGCACCTCGACCGGATACAGTCGTCCGGAAACCTCGATCACCGGCGCGCCGTCGAAATGTTGCGAGAAACGCTCGGAATCGATGGTTGCCGAGGTGATGATCAGCTTGAGGTCGGGCCGCCTTGGCAGCAACTGCTTCAGATAGCCGAGCAGGAAATCGATGTTGAGGCTGCGCTCGTGCGCCTCGTCGATGATGATCGCCTCGTAGGCGTTCAGCCAGGGGTCGGACTGCGACTCGGCAAGCAGGATGCCGTCGGTCATCAGCTTGACCCAGCTATCCGCGGTCGACCTGTCGTGGAAGCGGATTTTCACGCCGACGCCGGCGCCGACCTGGGTCTTCAATTCCTGCGCCAGCCGCGTCGCCACCGAGCGCGCCGCGAGGCGGCGCGGCTGCGTATGGCCGATCAGCCCGCGCGCGCCGAGGTCGAGGTCGAGGCAGATCTTCGGCAACTGCGTCGTTTTGCCCGAGCCGGTCTCGCCGCAAACGATCACCACTTGGTTGTTGGCGATCAGCTCGGCGATGTCGCCACGCCGCTCGTTGACCGGCAGGTCGGGCTGGAACTCGGGTCGCGGCAGCTTGCTGCGCCGTTCCGCCACTGCTGTCCGCGATGCCGCGAGCAGGGCGCCCAGGTCGGCCTGCGGCTTCTCGCGCTTCGGCCCGATCGCCTGCTGCAGCTCCCGCGACAGCGCGCGCAGCCGCCGCGCATCGGCGGTCAGGGTATCGGGGCGGGAATCTGCGGGGCGGGAAAAAAGCTTGTCGCGGGCGTTCTGAACCATTGGGCAGCATTATAGTCCGCCTGCCCCCCGGTCATTTTTAGCCTTTTCTGCCTGTCGACCCCAGCAAGGCAAATTTGAGGTAGCGGCGGCGGTGGCTGAAGCTGATAGCATATGCAGTATAGCCAGTGTGACTGGTTGCAGGGTGCGGCGCAGAAATTGGCGAGCAGGAATTTTGCAAGAGGCTTACATATCAATTCTTGATTAGCAATGAACGTCAGCTACGCGAATCGTGCGCAGTGGACGAGGATT
>JBEOKN010000107.1:0-4894 GCA_040275885.1 Azonexus sp.
GGCAGTGACGACCTTGCCAGTGTCGGAGGCGCGCAGCGAGGCGGCCATGGGGTGACTTGCGAATGGCATTGGCTTTCTCCTGGAAATTCAGATTACGTCAGCGTGCAGGTGCATCGAGTTCCTTTTCGTATGCCCTGTCTCGGAGCTTTTCGTCAGCCAGAACGGCCTGCTTCCTCGCTGCCCTCTTCTTGCCCATCTCGCCCTCCCTGAATGATTGCCTAGCGCGGCGCCATCGTTTCCATCATAGGTCGCAACCCGATACTCGGCATTCTGCCCAAGCCATGAGAGACGCATTTTCAGCAACGGAGCACATGCTGCCGACGCCACATGTCGTCCGCCGCTAGCGTCACAATGGCCGAAGCCTGACGCGACTTCCGCATCGGCATAGAATGTCGGTGCAAATTTCGGGAGTATCAGCATGAGTCACAAGCACGCACACCTGATGCGCACCATCTTCCAGGATCCGCCAAGCGCCAACATTCACTGGCGTGAAATCGAATCGCTACTCCTTCATCTCGGCGCCGAGGTGGAACCGTCCCACGGTGCGCGCTTCAAGATCACCCTGAACCGGGTCGAGGCCTTTCTCCATCATCCGCACAACAGCAGCACCTGCAGCAGGACCGATATCAAGCATTTACGCGAGCTGCTGACGCATGCCGGGGTGACGCTGTCATCGTATGAGGCGGGCCCAAGCGGATAGACGGTTGATGCCGGTGGCGAACGGCACCGGCCCATGTTTCAGCAAGGCCTTCGTGGAAGCGGCCTCAGCGCTCCACTCCGGCAACTCCTGAATGGGCCGGATGTCATGGATCATCGACAACGCCAGCCAACCCTCCAGCGAAGAACGGACGCCACAGTCCTGATCGCCGTACCTGGCGATCAAATTATCGCGGCAAGCGAATTATTGGCCTCGCTATGGTGCAGGTCCTTTCTTTTCCTTGCCAGAAGCGGCTCCATCCGGCATCTGCAGGTCGACAAGAACTACCGCAATTTCTCGCAGATGAGGCGGATTCAGGCTTCGTCCCCAACTGGATCGCCCCGTCCGAGCAGCACGCCAACGGCGCTCTCCGCCAGTTGGTCCACCGTCAGTGGGCCGTCGGGACGATACCAGTGGCCGGACCAGTTGAGCATGCCGAGCAGCAGCAGGCGCAGTGGCGCGACGGCTGTGGTAATTCTGCCGCACGCCGCGAGTTCGTCCAGCGTCGCCTGCCACGGCACCTGATAGCGGTCGAACGCGGCGGCAATCTCGGCGCGTGCGCCGACGTCGAGCGAGCGCGTCTCGTTGAGCAGCATCGGCGAGTTGCAGTCGGCTTCGAGCAGCGTCCCGAGATGGGTGCGCACGAGAATTGACAACCGCCTTTCCGGATCGGCGATACCGTCGATGGCCGCCAGCAGGCGCGACCGTCCGGCTTCCAGCCCGTCGATCATCGCCTCCTTGAGCAATTCCTGCTTGCTGCGGAAATGATAGAACGGGCTCCCCGAACGCATACCGACCGCCTCGGCGATGTCGCGGGTGGTCGTCGCCGCGAAACCCTTGTCGACGAACAGGCGCGCCGCCGCACGCAGCAATTCGGCGCGGCGGTTGGGTTCGAGTCCGGCTTCGGCTTTGCGGCGCGCCATGATTACAGGCTGGCAGCGAGACGGGTGCCCTGGTCGATGGCACGCTTGGCATCGAGTTCTGACGCGATGTCGGCGCCGCCGATCAGCGAGAACGGAATGCCCGCAGCCTCCAGCGGCGCCTGCAGGTCTCGCCGCGGCTCCTGCCCGGCACAGACCACGATGGTATCGACCGCCAGGGTCTTTGGCTCGCCATCCACGGTGATGTGCAGTCCGGCGTCGTCGATGCGCTCGTAGGTCACTCCGCCGATCATCTGGACCCCGCGCTTCTTGAGCAAGGTGCGGCGAATCCAGCCGGTCGTCTTGGCCAGTCCGTCGCCGACCTTGGACGACTTGCGCTGCAACAGGAACACCCGGCGCGGCGCGGTCTCGTCCACCGGCGCCTTGAGGCCGCCGCGGTTGGCGTAACCGGGGTCGATCCCCCATTCGTCGTTGAAACGCTCGGCCTCGCTCCTGTCGTCGTGGGCATGGGTCAGGAACTCGCCGACGTCGAAGCCGATCCCCCCGGCGCCGATGATCGCCACCGTCTTGCCCGCCTCTTTCCGGCCCTCGATGATTTCGAGATAGCTCGCCACCTTGTCGCTCTCGATGCCGGGAATGGGCGGCTGGCGCGGCACGATACCGGTCGCCAGCACGACGTGATCGAAACCGCCGGCCTTGAGTGCCGCTGCGTCGACACGTTGATTGAGTTGCAGGGTCACGCCGCTGGTCTGGATGCGGCGTCCGAAATAGCGCAGTGTCTCGTTGAAATCTTCCTTGCCCGGTATCTGTTTGGCGATGTTGAACTGGCCGCCGATACGGTCGGCGGCATCGAACAGCGTCACCTGATGGCCACACTCGGCGGCGGTGGTGGCGCAGGCCATGCCGGCGGGGCCGGCGCCGACGACAGCCACTTTCTTCGGTGTCTTCGTTTTTTCGATGACCAGTTCGGTCTCGTGGCAGGCACGCGGATTCACCAGGCAGGAGGTCAGCCGCCCGGCGAAGATGTGATCGAGACAGGCCTGGTTGCAGGCGATGCAGGTATTGATCTCGTCCCCCTTGTTGGCCGCAGCCTTGACGACAAAATCGGCATCGGCAAGGAAGGGCCGGGCCATTGACACCATGTCGGCGCAACCCGAGGCCAGCACCTCCTCGGCGACCTCCGGCGTGTTGATGCGATTGGTGGTGACCAGCGGAATGTTCACGACGCCCTTGAGGCGCCTGGTTACCCAGGCGAAGGCGGCACGCGGCACCATGGTTGCGATGGTCGGAATGCGCGCCTCGTGCCAGCCGATGCCGGTATTGATGATGGTTGCCCCCGCTGCCTCGATCGCCTTGGCGAGTTCGACCACTTCGTCCCAGGTGCTCCCGCCTTCGACGAGATCAAGCATCGAGAGACGGAAGATGATGATGAAATTGGGCCCGACCCTGGCCCGCGTCGCACTGACTATCTCGACCGCGAAGCGGATGCGGTTCGCGAAACTGCCGCCCCATTCGTCGGTCCGCTTGTTGGTCTGCGGGGCGATGAACTGGTTGATCAGATAGCCTTCGGAGCCCATGATCTCGACGCCGTCGTAGCCAGCCTTCTGCGCCAGCTGGGCGCAGCGGGCATAATCGCCGATCGTCTTGCGGATCCCCCAGCGGGTCAGCGCGCGCGGCGTGAAGCGGTTGATCGGCGCCCGCAGCTTCGATGGCGCGACATTGAGCGGGTGATAGCCGTAGCGCCCGGTGTGCAGGATCTGCAGGGCGATCTTGCCGCCCTCGGCGTGGACGGCTTCGGTGATCAGGCGATGCTTGCCGACCTGCCATGAAAAGCTGAGCTGCGACCCGAAGTGGTAGACCCGGCCGGCAAGGTTGGGCGCGAAGCCACCGGTAACGATCAGTCCGACGCCGCCACGGGCCCTTTCGCCATAGAAGGCCGCCATGCGTTCGAAGCCGTTCTTCTCTTCTTCCAGCCCGGTGTGCATCGACCCCATCAGGCTGCGATTCCTGAGCGTCGTGAAGCCGAGGTCGAGAGGGGCCAGGAGGTGCGGATAGGGCGACTGGACCGAGGTCTGATTCATGAACTGTTCTCCGGAATATGTGATTATTTATTAAGCAAGCAAGCGCTTGGTTATTGTCCGGTGAACGCAATGAAATTGCAAGCGTTCCGAGCGGTCATCCGGATGTGGGCTCAGGGCAAAACGGGATGGTGGCGAGCAGTCGCCGCGATACTTATCCCGATTTGGGCTTCTTCCATGTGTAGACCGCGGTAACCGCATAGTTCCACACCGCGCCGACGAGCACGCCGGCAATTGCCGAGAGCAGCCAGTAGGCGCGCTGATCGAAGAGGTAGGTGGCAATCCCCACATTCGCCAGTGCCCCGACACTGCAGGCCAGCGAGAAGGCGATGAAGCGGATGGGAACGACCCGTCCCAGATGGTGGTCGAGCAGCATGATGAAAAACTCCCATGCCACCATCGTGTCGAGCTTGCTCTCGCCGGAGAAACGATTGCGGAACTCGTAAGGCAGTTCCCGACAGCGGAGCGGCTCGGGCGACGTGGCGGCTGATGAACTGTCAGCATGACAAGACCTTTACGGCGGGAGTAGGCGGAAGGTTGGTATCACGTTTTCGGGCGTGGCATCGAGCGGCGGGATACTTTTGTGGACTATCGGGATCGGGAGCATCTGTTGGAACTGCTGGAGGGGGTGCACACGCGGTGCCGTTTCCTGATTCACGCGTATCGGATGGAAGCGCGCCGCATGCGGGCGCACGGGGTGGATCCCCAGCGGACGGAGGCGCTGCAAGAAACGGTGGCCATCGGCACCCGGGAATTCGTGGCGGGGGTCAAGCGTCAGTTGTTGGGGCGCGATCTGTCGGGTGTGGGCGGAAAGCGGGAACTCCGTCGGCGGGTGGCCTTGGAGACGGTCCGCAAGGCGGTCGAGCAAATCAAGGGGGGCCGTAGGGCCGCTCTGCGAACCGGGGGTGGTGGCGGGCGGCCTCGCATACTCGGCGGCGCACAAACTGATCAGCCGCCTGGAGCGGGCGGCGGCCACGGATGGTGCGCTGCAGGAGATGCAGCGGAAGCTTGTCACCATATCCAATGTCGAGCCCTGACCCCCATGCACCCGGCGCGCTGAGCGCCGCTACTTGCAACAAAATCGGAGCCGCGCCACTTTCGGGTCGGGATGCCGAACGCAAAGCCGCGCATGGCATGGCTAGGCAAGCTGTCAATGCACCGGGCAGGGGTGCTTCCCCGCCCAGGAATGAGGCCGGTTGCCGAAGCACCCATCAAGCGCATGGTTCTGGCAGCCGCTC
>JBEOKN010000108.1:0-14585 GCA_040275885.1 Azonexus sp.
TGTACCGACCTGCACGTCTGGCGAGTCGGCAAGGGGTCCTATGCTTGTGCCGTCAGCCTGGTTACCCACGATCCAGCACTGACGGCAGAGCAGGTTCGCGCGCAGTTGGCGATCCATGAAGAGATCGTGCATGTGACGGCGGAGATTCACCAGTGCCGGTGATGGGCGCGGCAAAGCGCTGATTTCGGCAGCGTGCCGAAGCTTTCACCGCGCTGCCTGAATTTTCTGCCAGAATCCTCTTTCCGAACCACCTCCGGCACTCCGGACTAACCATGACCTACAAAGTTTTTGTCGACGGCCAGGAAGGTACCACCGGCCTGCAGATCAACGAATACCTCGGCAAGCGCGCCGACATCGAACTGCTCAGGATCGCTTCCGACAAGCGCAAGGATCTCGCCGAGCGCAAGCGCCTGATCAACGAAGCGGAGGTTTGTTTCCTCTGCCTGCCGGACGCTGCAGCGATGGAATCGGTGGCGCTGGTCGACAATGCGAAAACCTGCGTCATCGACGCGTCGACCGCGCACCGTGTCAATCCGGCATGGACCTTCGGCCTGCCCGAACTCGCGAAGGAGCAGCGTGACCGGATTCGCGCGTCCAAGCGCATCGCCAATCCTGGCTGCCACGCCACCGCCTTCATCCTCGCCCTCAAGCCGCTGGTCGCCGGCGGCCTGCTGCCGGCCGCAACGCAGATCGCCGCCAATTCCATCACCGGCTATTCGGGCGGCGGCAAATCCATGATCGCCCATTACGAAAGCCCGGCGCGCATCGACGCGCCGCGCCCCTACGCGCTCGGCCTGGCCCACAAGCACCTGCCGGAAATGGCCGCCTACACCGGGTTGACCGCGGCACCCATCTTCCAGCCCATCGTCGGGCCGTTCTACAAGGGTCTCGCCGTCACCGTTTTCCTCCATCCACAGCAATTCACGCGCAAGGCGACGCTCACCGACGTTCAGCGCATCCTCGCCGACCACTATGCCGGCGAGCAGTTCATCCGGGTCGCGGCGGTCGATCTTGAAGCCAACACCGACGGCGGCTTTTTCAACGTCGAGGCCAGCAACGACAGCAACCGGGTCGACCTGTTCGTCTTCGGCAACGACGAGCGGATGTTGCTCGTCGCCCGTCTCGACAACCTCGGCAAAGGCGCCTCGGGTGCCGCCGTGCAGGCGATGAATGTCCATCTCGGCGTCGAGGAAAGTCTCGGGCTGGTTTGAGCGCTGTTTGAGCTGCAAGGATGAAACCCGCGTGGATCGGTGGCGAGATGGGGCACGTTCGGAACCAAAATGAACAGCAGGCAGTCAATATCCTTGAAGCACGAGGAGCCGGAATCGTTCGGGTGACAAGGTTGCCGGCTCTCTCCTGGCTCAACTTGAATTTCAACGATACGAAAGGCCCACCATGAACGCCATTTCAGCTTTCCGCCATTCCTTTCCGGGTATCCTTGCCGCCACTACGGTTGCATTGGCTACCTTTTCACTGTCCGCGGCCGCCGATGAGCTGATGTTCAAACTCTCCGGCGATGCGGAAGTGCCGCCGGTTGCCAGCATGGCCTCGGGCAGCGGTGTTGTCACGATCAAGCCGGATATGACTGTCAGCGGGAAGGTGACGACCTCCGGGGTTGCCGGCACGATGGCGCACATCCACGTTGGCAAGGCCGGCGCCAATGGCCCGGTGGTCGTTACCCTGGCAAAAGGCGGCGACAACGTCTGGATGGTGCCGGAGGGAACGAAGCTGAGCGAAGCTGCGTATCAATCGTACAAGGCCGGCGAGCTTTACGTGAACGTGCACAGCGCCGAAAACAAGCCCGGCGAGATTCGCGGCCAGCTGATTCCGCCGAAAGCATCGGCCTACTGAAAGCGGCGCGCGGGCGGGGGCCGGCCGCGGTCAGCCCTTGATGTGCAGCCCGCACTCCTTGGACTCGGGCGCTTCCCACCACCAGCGACCGGCGCGGATGTCTTCGCCCAGTGCCACGGCGCGCGTGCATGGGGCGCAGCCGATGCTCGGGTAGAACCTGTCGTGCAGGGCGTTGTAGGGCACGGCGTTCTGCTTGATGTAAGTCCAGATATCCTTTTCGCTCCACTCGGCGAGCGGGTTGAATTTCTCCAGGCCGTTGCTCGCGTCGTATTCGCGCAGCGGCAGGCCGTCGCGGGTGGCCGCCTGCTGGGCGCGCAAGCCGGTGATCCAGGCGCGCTTGCCGGCCAGCGCGCGCTGCAGCGGTTCGACCTTGCGGATGGCGCAGCAGGCCTTGCGTAGCGTGACCGAATCGCGGAAGGCGTTGATGCCCTGGTTGCGCACATAGGTTTCGACTGCGTCGGCACGCGGAAAGAACAGCGTGAGCTTGTGCCCGTAGTGCTTCTCGACGGCGCCCATCAGGTCGTAGGTTTCCGGCGGCAGACGGCCCGTATCGAGGCTGAAAATGGTGATCGGCAGGCGTGACTTGAGGATCAGGTCGGTCACCACCATGTCCTCGGCGCCCAGGCTGTTGGCGAAGGCGGCCGGCGCGAAGTTGTGGGCAATGTCGGCGAGCAGCGCCTTGGCGGCCAAAATTCTGGTCGCGACGCTGGCCGACAGTTCCGGCGTGATGTTGAGCAGGCTCGGCGTCATCGGTTCAGGCGGGGTGGCGGCGGAAATACGGTTGCGGCTGGTCGCTGGACGTCTGGTAGGCATCGCCGAACACCGAAAAGCCGTGCTCGATGGCGTTGACCGCATTCTTGTCGCCCTTGAGGGCGTAGGCGTCGAAGCCGACACGCCGCATGTAGAAAAGCTGGTCGTGGAGGACGTCGCCAACGGCGCGCAGCTCACCCTGGTAGCTGTAGCGCCGGCGCAGCAGGCTGGCGGTGGAATAGCCACGGCCATCGACGAATTTCGGGAAGTTGACGGCGATCAGGAAAAAGTACTCGAGGTCGCCGGCGATGTCCTCGACACGCTCGTCCGCTTGCAGGAGCAGGCCGATGCGCTTGTGGGTGGCGATGATCTCGTCCTTGCGTGCCTGCCAGACGGCGAGCGGGAAGATCAGGTCGCCGGCCGGCAGAGCGATGGCTTCCGGCGTTTCGCCGTCGGCCAATTCGAGCATTTTCCAGGTGTCGACCGCAACACTCCGGTCGGTGATCAGGTGCGCCGTCATGCCGCCTCCAGTTCGGCAACCCTGGCCTTGCCGTGGGCGCGACCTTCGTAAACGCGGTTCTTGAACGGGTCGATACCGATGCGATCGAAGGTGTCCAGGAAGCGCTCGTCGGCGTGACGGTGCTCGATGTACACCTTGATGATCTTGTCGACGACATCCGGCATTTCGCCAGCAGAGAACGAGGGCCCGATCACCTTGCCGAGCCGGGCGTCGTTGCCCTGGCGGCCGCCCAGCGTCACCTGGTAGAACTCGGCATCGTTCTTGTCGACTCCGAGCACGCCGATGTGGCCGACATGGTGGTGGCCACAGGCATTCATGCAGCCGGAGATGTTGAGGTCGACCTCGCCGATGTCGAACAGATAGTCGAGGTCGTCGAAACGGGCCTGGATGGCGTTGGCGATGGGGATCGACTTGGCGTTGGCGAGGTCGCAGAAGTCGCCGCCCGGGCAGCAGATGATGCCGGTCAGCAGGCCGATGTTGGGTGTCGCCAGGCCGGCCGCCTTCGCTGCCTGCCAGACTGCATGAAGGTCGGATTTCCTGACGTCGGCCAGGATGACGTTCTGTTCGTGCGAAATGCGCAGTTCGCCGAAGCTGTAGCGGTCGGCAAGGTCGGCGACCGTTTCCATCTGCTCCGCCGTGATATCGCCCGGTGGCACACCATGTTCTTTCAGGGACAGGGTGACCGCCACGTAGCCGGCGACCTTGTGCGGATACGTGTTGCGGTCGACCCAGCGGGCGAAGGCTTTTTCGCATTGCAGCCGGTCGGCAAAGGCGCCTTCATCGACGTCCCCGGCATAGGCGGGCGCGGTGAAGTGCGCGGCGACGCGATCGAATTCGGCCTGCGTCAGCGTCGCCGGGCCATCCTTGAGGTGCGACCAGTCGTCCTCGACCAGCCTGGCGAATTCCTCGACGCCGAGCGCCTGGACCAGGATTTTGATGCGCGCCTTGTAGGCGTTGTCGCGGCGGCCGAAGCGGTTATAGACACGCAGGATGGCTTCGCAGTAAGTCAGAATGTGCTGCCAGGGCAGGAACTCGCGGACAATCTGGCCGCGGATCGGCGTCCGGCCGAGGCCGCCGCCGACGATGACGCGGAAGCCGATTTCCCCATCCTGTTGTTGCAGATGCAGGCCGATGTCGTGGAACCAGGTGACGGCGCGGTCTTCCTTGGTCCCGGAAATGGCGATCTTGAACTTGCGTGGCAGGAAGGCGAATTCCGGGTGGAAGGTGCTCCACTGGCGGATGATTTCGGCGAGCGGGCGCGGGTCGATCACCTCGTCGGCGGCGACACCGGCGAACTGGTCGGTCGTCACGTTGCGGATGCAGTTGCCGGAAGTCTGGATCGCGTGCATCTCGACCTCGGCGAGGTGCGCCAGGATGTCCGGGCAATCCTCGATCTGCGGCCAGTTGAACTGCATGTTGTGGCGCGTCGTGAAGTGGCCGTAGCCGCGGTCGTAGGTGCGTGCGATAAAACCCAGCTTGCGCAACTGGGTGCTGCTCATCATCGCGTAGGGAACGGCGACGCGCAGCATGGGTGCATGGCGCTGGACATAGAGGCCGTTCTGCAGGCGCAGCGGGCGGAACTCGTCAGTCGTCAGCTCGCCGCTCTGCCAACGCTTGACCTGGTCACGGAATTGCTCGACGCGCTCGTTGATCAGCTGGCGGTCGATGGCGTTGTATCTGTACATGGAACTTCCTCAGGCAAAGACCAGCTTGCTGCCGATGAGCACCAGCATGGCGGCCAGCAGCCGGCGCAGAATGTGCTCAGGCACTTTGGCGGATACGTGGGTGCCGAGCCAGATGCCGGGCAGTGAGCCGAGCAGCAGGCTGGCGAGGAGCGCCCAGTCGACGCCGCCGAGCAGCCAGTGACCGAGTCCGGCGACCAGCGTCAGCGGCACCGCATGGGCGACATCTGATCCGACGATGCGGACCGGCGAGAGTTTCGGGTAGAGAAAGAAAAGTGCGGCGACGCCGAGCGCCCCGGCCCCGACCGAAGAGATGGTGACCAGCACGCCGAGGATGGCGCCGACGATGACCGTAATCGCGGCAAGGTGGCGCTGGCGCAGCGGCGACTCGTCATGTCTGCCGGCGTAGTCGCGCAGCTTGCGGCCGAACAGAATGGCGATGGCAGTCAGCAGCAGCGCGAAGCCGAGGCCATGCGAAATGATCTCGCCGATGACGTTGCTGCCCTTGGGCAGCTGCGCCAGCACCCAGATCGTCAGCGCGGCCGCCGGAATGCTGCCGAGCGCCAGACGGCCGGTGATCGCCCAGTCGATGTGGCCTTTCCTCTCATGTGCGACGGTGCCGCCGGCCTTGGTCAGCGCCGCATAGAGCAGGTCGGTGCCGACGGCGGTGGCCGGGGGAATGCCGAACACCAGCACCAGCAGCGGCGTCATCAGCGAGCCGCCGCCGACGCCGGTGAGGCCGACGATGGCGCCAACGACAAAGCCGGAAAGGGTGTACAGGTAATCCATGGTCCTGATCGTAGCAGCGGAAATTTGATTCAAAAAGAATATCGGGTTAGATTGTTATATGATCTGGTTATTTGGTGCCGCCATGAAACTCCAGCAACTGCGTTACATCGTCGAAATCCAGCGCCAGGGCCTCAACGTCTCCGAAGCCGCCGAGTCGCTGTTCACCTCGCAGCCTGGGATTTCCAAGCAGGTCAAGCTGCTCGAGGAAGAGCTGGGGGTAGCGATCTTCGAACGCAGCGGCAAACGCTTCACCGGAGTCACCGAGCCGGGCAAGGCGGTGCTGGCGATTGCCGAACGCATTCTGCGCGAAGCCGAAAATCTCAAGCGCGCCAGCTCGGAATTTGCCAGCGGTGAGAGCGGGCGGCTGGTTCTGGCGGCGACCCATACCCAGGCGCGCTATGCGCTGCCGGTTGTGGTCCGTGATTTCGTTGTCCGGCATCCGGCAGTCAAACTCGAGATGCACCAGGGCAGCCCGACGCAGATCGCCGAGTGGGTGGTCTCCGGCGAGGCGGATATCGGCATCGCCACCGAAGCGCTCGACCAGTACCCGCGACTGATCACGCTGCCGGTCCGCCAGTGGAGCCATTGCGTGATTGCGCCGGAAGGCCATCCAATCCTGAAATCAGTCCCGCTGGCGCTCGATGAACTGGCGCGCTGGCCGCTGATTACCTATGACACGGCCTTCACCGGTCGCTCGCGGATCAACCGCGCGTTCGAGCGCATCGGCGCCGACCCGAACATCGTTCTCACCGCCCTCGACTCCGACGTGATCAAGACTTACGTCAGCCTCGGTCTCGGTCTCGGCATCATTTCAGCGCTGGCCTTCGACGCCCAGCGTGATGCCGGGCTGGTTGCGGTCGACGCGGCCCACCTGTTCGAATCCAACACGACCCGGCTGGCCCTGCGCCGCGGCACCTACCTGCGCCGCCATGACTACGACCTGATCGCGCTGTTTGCCCCGCACCTGTCGCGGCGCGTCGTGGACATGGCGATGCAGGGCGGTGGCGCCGAGTATCAGTTGTAGATTCGGGTCGGTTGCGCGGCCTGGGGTCATGCGTGGCGCGGGGTCGCGCAGGATCAGCGCCGGTGCGGAAAATGGCGCCAGGCGCTCGAGAAAATCGAGCAGTTCGAGGACCGGCGAGTTGCGGAAGAACTTCGCCGCCGGGGTTTCGATCCAGATCCGGTCGGCGTAGGCGAGCAGTTCGTAGGGGCGGTCGCCGAAGCCGTCGTGATCGCGGTCGAAACCCTCGTAGCCATCCCAGTAATTGCCCGCCCAGGTGTCGTTCAGCGGGTCGCCGTCGCCGATGATCGTGACCGGCCACAGGTTGCTGCGGAAGGTGTTGCCGATGCCTATGTGGCCGCCCCTGGGGCCGTAGAAATAGACGCCGGTGATGTTGTGGGCGACCAGGTTGTTGATGAAGACGATGCGGTTGACCGGGTCCATCGGCGAGTCGGCCATGATGCCGTGCGCGCAATGGACGATCTCGTTGCTTTCGATCAGCGCCGCCGAGGTTTCCTTGAGCGCGATGCCGGCCCCCGACGCATCCATGGCATGGACGATGCGGTTTTTGCGGACGATCAGGCCGTCGGAATTGAGGGCGATGATGCCCGTCGAGTTGCGTTCCAGATGGTTGCGGTCGACCAGGCTGCGATGGGCAAAAAGAAGATTGAAGGCACGCCGGCTGTCGCGGATCGTGTTGCCGGTGAAGCGGTTGCGAGGCGAGTTGCTGACCGTGACGTCGCGGATCTGCGCAATGTCGTTGTTTTCGATGCGGTTCCCCGAGCTGTACCAGAGGCGCAGGCCGTCGCCGCGGTCGGCCGGATCGACCGGGCGCGAACGGATGCGGTTGGCACGCACGACGCTGTCCGTTACCTTGTGCAGCGCAATGCCGAACAGGACATCCTCGATCACGTTGTCCTCGATCAGCAGATTGTGGCCCTCGGCCATCAGGCCGCCGTCGAGCGCATCGTGCGAATCGCCGCTACCGCGCAGGGTCAGGCCGCGCAGGGTCACGTGGTCGGCCCTGACGGTGAGGACGGTGCCCTTGCCGCCGGCATCGATGACCACCTTGCCGCCGCCGTCGAGAGTCAGTGGCCTGGAAATGACCGCCGGCCCCGCGTAGGTTCCCGGTGGCAGGCGGATCCTGGCACCCGGTAGCGCGGTGTCCAGCCAGGGCTGGAGCGGCAGCACGGCCAACGCCGGGAGGGGGGTGGCCAGGCTGGCGATGAAGGCAAGGCGGAGGAGTTTCATCAGAGCCGCATTAAGCCATCGGGGACCGATCCGGGCGCGGACCTGGATCAAGTTTTGCGTCGATGATGCCGGTCAGTGCCGGCTGGGCGAGGGCGGGTTCAACTCTGGACTTGCCCAGGAACTTCGTCCGTGGGTCGCCCGAGGCGTTCATATTCGGCGATCACTTCGGCGCCGAGCAACAGCAACGTGGCGCCGATTTCGAGGCTGAACAGGATGACGACGGCGCTGGTCAGCGAGCCATAGACGACGCTGGCGTTCGACAGGCTGGCAAAGTACCAGACCAGCAGGTGGCGGATGATTTCCCACAGCGCGGTCGCGGTCAAGCCGCCAACCAGCGCGTAGCGCACGGCGATGCGGCCGACCGGCAGAAAACGGTAGATGGCGGCGATGATCAGCGTTTCCGCGGTCAGTCCGAGCAGGTAGAGGAGGGTGCCCGAAAGCCCGTGCAGGGTCCAGGTGCGGCCGAAGAGATCGAGGTTGTCCGGCATCAGGCTCTCCACGCCGATGGAGATCAGCGTGACGGCGAGCAGGCCGATGCCGAGCAGGCCGACGAAGCCGAATGGCAGCAACATCGAAAGCAGCGAGGAGCGCTGATCGGCCAGGTTGCGATGATCGAAGATGACCGCCATCGCCTGGTTGAGCGCGGAAAAGGTGAGTGAACTGAAGAAGATCATGGTCGCGATCAGGACGCTGCCGATGGCGGCCCGTTGCTCGAGGAAGCGCGTCAGTTCGTCGAGGACAGCGCGCGACTGGCTGGGAACCAGCCATTCCATGTAACGGCCGATCGTCTCCAGCAGTTCGCTCGGGGTCACCAGGTTGGACAAGGCGATGACGCAGAGGATCAGCAGCGGAACCAGGGAAAGGAGCGCGTTGTAGGCGATCGCGCCGGCCAGCAGAAAGCCCTGGTGCGCCCGAAAATTATTCAGAATCGCCAGGACGAAGGCAAGCGGGTGGGCGAGAACCTGGATCGCCGGCGAGCGCGGGGGGCGCAGCATTTGTCCGCTACTGTCCGCGCAGGAAATGCTTGTCGAGATCGGCCAGCGGCAGTTCCGTCCATGTTGGACGTCCGTGGTTGCACTGGCCGGCGCGTTCGGTCTCTTCCATCTGACGCAGCAAAGCGTTCATCTCCGGGATACTGAGCAGGCGCCGGGCGCGGACGGCGCCGTGGCAGGCCATGGTGGCCAACAACTCGTTGCGCCGCGCGGTGGCGAGCTGCGTGATGCCGTGGTCCCGCAGTTCGGCAATCAGCGACCGGGTCAGGGCAACCGGATCGCCTGCCTGGAGCAGTGCCGGGATGGCGCGCACGCCAAGCTGGCCGGGGCCGAGCGAAGCGATCGTGAAACCAAGGTCGGCGAGCGCTGCGCCGTGTTCCTCGACGGCGGCGATGTCGAGCGCACCGGCCGGGAAGACCGCCGGAATGAGCAGCGCCTGGGTGGCAATCTGGCGGTTGTCGACGGCGGTCTTCAGTTTTTCGTAGAGGATGCGTTCGTGGGCGGCGTGCATGTCGACGAGGACGAGGCCGCGCGCGTTCTGGGCGAGAATGTAGATTCCGTGCAGTTGGGCGAGGGCGTAACCGAGTGGCGGGCTGTCCCGGTCGACGGCTGTGGACGGGCTGAATTGAGCCGTGCTGGCCGAGTCGCCACCGCTCCGGGCGGCGCGCGCGAAGGCGAGATAGGCGGCCGCGGCGGGTTCGGCAACGCCGAGCGTGCTTTGGTGACGCAGGGGCGGCGGGTGGTCCGGGGCAAAACCGGAGTTTTCCCCTTTTTCGGCGTCGACCGTGCCCCGCAGGCTACGGGGCCTCGGGCTCAAGTACCCTTGGGGTGCAACCGGTGCCATTTCCGGGCCGTGGTCCTGCAGCGGCGTCGCCAGCGTCCGCTGCAAAGCGTGGAAGACGAACTGATGCACGGCACGCGAATCGCGGAAACGGACTTCGGTCTTTGCCGGGTGCACGTTGACGTCGACCAGCGCCGGGTCGAGCGTGATGAACAGGCAGACGGCCGGCTGGCGACTGCCGTGGAGGACGTCGCGGTAGGCTTCGCGCAGCGCGTGGGCGATGACCTTGTCGCGGACGAAGCGGCCATTGACGAAGACGACCTGGCCGTCTTTCGCCTCGCCGGCGCGCGTCGGGTCGATGGCGTGGCCGGTGATGGCGAGCGGGCCGGCCGCCGCGGCGATCGGCCGCGCGGCGGCGAGGAAGTCGTCGCCGAGAATGTCGGCGACGCGGCGGGTGCTGGCGGCGGGTGCCAGCTGGAACAGAGTGCGGCCGTTGTGGGTCAGGTTGAAGGCGACGTCGGGCCGGGTCAGCGCGAGACGCTTGACGACGTCGGCGCAGTGGGCGAACTCGGTGCCTTCGGCCTTGAGGAACTTGCGCCGGGCCGGGGTGTTGAAATAGAGGTCGCGCATTTCGACGACGGTGCCGGCCATCAAGGCGGCCGGTTCGGGGTCGCCTCCGGCTTCGGCCTTGAGCTTCCAGGCGTGGCTGGCGCCGCGCTCGCGGCTGCTGATGACGAGGCGGGCGACCGCGGCCACCGCGGCCAGCGCCTCGCCGCGAAAGCCCAGGGTGGCGACGCGTTCGAGATCGTCGAGCGAAAGGATCTTGGACGTCGCGTGGCGCGTCAGCGCCAGCGCCAACTGTTCCCTGGCGATGCCGCAACCGTCGTCGGTGACGCGGATCAGCTTGACGCCGCCTTCTTCGAGATGTACCTGGATTGCCTTGCTCTCGGCATCGAGGCTGTTTTCCAGCAACTCCTTCAACACCGAGGCGGGTCGCTCGACCACCTCGCCGGCGGCGATCTGGCTGATCAGGAGGTCGGGAAGGCGGGCAATCGTCGGCATGGCCGGATTATACCTTGGGGTAAAATGACGGCTTTCTCACGCTTGGCGCTTCCCATGGAAATTCTGATGCAGTTCCTGGATATCGTCCTTCATCTCGACAAGCATCTGGCGGTGCTGGTGCAGCAATACGGGTTGTGGATCTACGGCATCCTGTTCATCATCATCTTTTCCGAAACCGGCTTCGTCGTCACCCCGTTCCTGCCAGGCGATTCGCTGCTTTTCGTCGCCGGGGCGCTGGCGGCGATCGGCGAGGGGGGCATGGACATCTTCGTGCTGATGGGCTCCCTCTCTGTCGCCGCGATCCTCGGCAATATGGTCAATTACCACATCGGGCGCTTTCTCGGACCCAAGGTCTTCCACTGGGAGAATTCGCGCTTCTTCAACCGCGACGCGCTGGTCAAGACGCATGCCTTCTACGAGAAACATGGCGGCAAGACACTGATCATTTCGCGCTTTCTGCCGCTGTTCCGCACCTTTGCGCCTTTCGTGGCCGGCATCGGGGCGATGTCCTACGCGAAATTCACGATCTTCAACCTGGTCGGCGCCGGCAGCTGGGTGGTGTCGCTGTGCCTTGCCGGCTACTGGCTGGGGAACATCCCCTGGGTCAAGACCAATCTGTCGTTCATCATCGTCGGCATCATCATCTCGTCGCTGATCCCGATCGGCATCGGCTACGTGAAGAGCAAGGAGGCCTGATGCGCTGGCTGGTCGCCCTCCTCATCTTGTCGCTGGCGGGCTGTGCGACGAAGATGGGAAAGGATGGCCGGACGCAGACGACGGTCGATGCCAAGTATCTGGTGAAATCCGATGTCGACCGTATTGCCGAAACTGATCGCGCGGAAGTCATCGGCGGTCTGTTGCTGATTGCCGACAAGCTTTACAAGCGCAACCCGAAGGAGTGGAAGAAGGGTACGGCGGTCAGCCGCGAGGTGGCGGTCGACCGCCTTCGCCAGCGCAACTCGCGGAGCTGGCCGGAGTTCGGCGGTCTGCGCGAGCGCCAGGCGGCGGCGCTGGCCTTCAGCGGCGCTTACGACGGCGACCGGGTGGCAGCCCTGGCCTACGGCCTGCTGACCATGGTCGATGCCGCCTTCGAGCACAAGGAAGAGTTCTATATCCTCGACAGCCTCGACGAAACGAAGCTCCACAACTGCGCGCGCAACATGGAAATCGCCGTCTGGAAGCTGAGCACCGACCGCGACGCCACCGGTGACTTCTATCTGCTTTCCAACGAGCTCGATCCGGCCAACCGCAACATTTCCTTCGAGCGCGAATTCGGGCGGATCACCGGCCTGCTCGATTTCATGGCCAAGATTGTCGCCGACCGCAATGGCCGGACCCTTTCCCGGACGGTGCAGGCGATCGCGACCATGATCTTTCTCCCCATAAGTTTCTGACATGAAGAAAATCGTCATCCTCATTTCCGGTCGCGGCAGCAACATGGAGGCGCTGATCACCGCCCGCGCTGCCGGCGCCCTGCCGGTCGCGATCGCTGCGGTGGTCAGCAACCGGCCCGACGCGGCGGGGCTGGCGACGGCCACAGCGGCGGGGATTGCCGTGCGCTGCCTCGACCACAAGGCCTTTGCCGAACGTGATGCCTTCGACGCCGCGCTCGCCGAATGCATCGATGGCTTCGCGCCTGACCTGGTTGTGCTCGCAGGCTTCATGCGCATCCTGGGCGATGGTTTCGTGCGCCATTACGCGGGCCGCCTGATGAACATCCATCCCTCCCTGTTGCCGGCCTTCCCGGGCCTGCATACCCACCGGCGAGCGCTCGCCGAGGGCGTGCGCATCCACGGCTGCACCGTGCACTTCGTGACCCCGACGCTCGATCACGGGCCCATCATCATCCAGGCCGCCGTGCCGGTCCTCGACGGCGATGACGAGGCGACGCTCGCCGCCCGCGTGCTGCTGCAGGAGCACCGGATCTACCCGCAGGCCGTGCGCTGGTTCGCCGAGGGGCGGCTGCGGCTTGAGCCCGGTCGCGTGCGGCTGGCCGGCGAGTTGGCCGATGCTGCCGTGCTGGTTGCGCCCGCGCTGCGGTGAACGGTGATGCCGGTCGCACTGCTAGCCGCGCTCCTTGGTTCGCTGGCGATACACGCCGCGGCGTTGGTCGGGATGGATGTCGAACTCTTTGGCGGCGGGCCGGAGCCGGTGCCCTTGCGGGCCGAGATCAGGCCGTTGCCGGCGTCACCTGGGGCACCCCCACCGGTGGCTGCTGCCAAGCCGGGGCCGGCAGCGGTCGCCCGGCCGGCGCGCGCGCCTCGGCTGGCAAGCGCCAGCCCGCCGCCAAAATCCCTGCCCGTGATTGACGAACCCGTGCCGGAGGCGGGCTCGGAGCCGGAAATCGCGCCTGGAGGAAAGTCGACCGCAACCATGATCACACCTGCCCAACCGCCCAGGCCGCTCCTGCCGACAACCGGCACGATCCGCTTCGCCATCTACAAGGTACCGCTCGGCCTGCAGGTCGGCCGTGCCGAGCACCGCTGGGAGTTCAGCGAGGACGGCCGCTACCGCCTGACCGGGACTACCGAGACGAGCGGGCTGGTTTCGCTGTTCAAGCCGATCCGCCTGGAGACTGAAAGCGTTGGGCGCATGGTGGTCGGCGGCCTGCAGCCTGAGACCTATCGCACCCTGAGGAATGGCAAGGACGCCAACGAAAATGCCGATTTCGACTGGTCGACCGCGGAGGTCCACCTTGCTCGCGATGGCAGCGTGCGGCCGATAGCTCCCGGCACCCAGGATCTCCTGTCGCTCAACTACCAGCTCGCGTATATGGGCAAGTTGGCGGACGGCAGCATGATCGGCGTCGTCACCGGGAAGAAATACGAACGCTATGCACTCGACTCGCTGGGTGAGGAGGAGATCGAAACGCCGGCCGGTCGTTTCCGCACCCTTCACCTGCGCGCGATGACCGATAACACGACGGAAATCTGGATCGCGCTCGACCATGAGCGCTTGCCGGTTAAAATCCGCTTCACCGACAGGAAGGGCGAAAGCTTCGAGCAGGTCGCCACGGAGATTGGATCGCCATGAACGCTCGCTTCACCCCTGCTCTGTTTGCTCATGCCGAAGCCGTTCTCGGGCAGTTGCTGCGTTTCGAATACCCGGCTGATGCGGTCGTTTCGCGCTATTTCCGCGACCATCACCAGCTTGGTCACGCCGACCGCGCCTTCGTTGCCGAAACCGTCTTCGCCGTGCTCCGGCGCGGACGCAGCATCGAGGCGCGTTGTGCCGGGAGGTTTTCGGACCGGGCGCGGCTGCTGGTGGCGCTTGCCGTCACCCGCGGGTGGAGCCAGCGCGAACTGGCACCGGTGCTCAAGTCGAGCGAGGAGGACTGGCTGGCGGCGGCCAAGGCGATGACCGGGGCCGATTTCGGGCCAGCCGTGCGCTGCGATCTGCCGGACTGGCTCTACGAAGCGCTGGCAGCCCAGTTCGGCGCCGACGAAGTATTGGCGCTGGCGGGTGCGCTCAACCAGCCGGCGCCGCTCGATCTCCGCGTCAATACGCTGAAGACGAATCGCGCGGCGCTTCTTGCCCAGTTCGCGGCAGAGGGCATTGCCGCCCTGCCGGGCAGTCTGTCGCCACTGGCGATCCGCCTGCGTGACAAGCCGGCGCTGGCCAGGCACCCGCTGTTTCTCGCCGGCGCCTTCGAGGTCCAGGACGAAGGCAGTCAGCTGCTCGGCTATCTGATGGAGCCGAAACGCGGTGAAATGGTCGTCGATTTCTGCGCCGGTGCCGGCGGCAAGACGCTGCTCCTCGGTGCTTTGATGAAAAATACCGGCCGCCTCTATGCCTACGATGTTTCCGACAAGCGCCTGGCCCGCTTGAAGCCACGTCTGGCGCGCTCCGGCCTCTCCAACGTGCACCCGGTGCGCATCGAGCATGAGCGCGACACCCGGATCAAGCG
>JBEOKN010000109.1:0-28689 GCA_040275885.1 Azonexus sp.
AGTGCCTGCAGCCAGATCGCCGCGCCGACATCGAGATCATCGGCACCAAGTAAGCCGACACGCTTCAACGAAAAGCCCTGCTTCGGCAGGGCTTTTTCTTTTCAATCATGCAAACCGACATACCAGACCAAATCATGCTTAACGCCGACCCAGCCGAACTTGAAAAATTCGGCGACCTGGCCCATCGCTGGTGGGACCCGAACAGCGAGTTCAAACCTCTGCATGACATCAATCCGCTGCGCCTTGACTGGATAGACGGTGCCATCGGCCTGCCCGGCAAGCGCGTGCTCGACGTCGGCTGTGGCGGCGGCCTGCTCTCCGAGGGCATGGCGGTCCGTGGCGCCGAGGTCACCGGGATCGACCTCTCGGAGAAGCCGCTCGGCGTTGCCCGTCTTCACCTGCTGGAAAGCGGGCAAAAGGTCGATTACCGGAAAATTTCCGCCGAGCAGATCGCCGAGGAAATGCCTGGCGCCTTCGATGCCGTGACTTGCCTGGAGATGCTCGAACACGTCCCCGATCCGGCAAGCATCGTCGAATCCTGCGGCCGTTTGGTCAAACCTGGCGGCCAGGTCTTCTTCTCGACCATCAACCGCAATCCGAAAGCTTATCTGCTGGCTGTAATTGGTGCCGAATACGTGCTGCAGATGCTGCCCAAGGGCACGCACGACTTCGCCAAGTTCATCAAGCCGTCGGAACTGACCCGCTGGTGCAAGCAGTCCGGGCTCGAGCCAGACGAACTGATCGGCATGACCTACAACCCGCTGACCCGGCACTACGCGCTGGGTCGCGATACCGATGTAAATTACCTGGTGCGCGCCACACGCGGTGGTTGAGGCAGTACTGTTCGACCTCGACGGCACGCTGGCGGATACCGCGCCAGACCTGTGCGGCGCAATGGGCATTCTGCTGTCGGAAGAAGGTCGACCGCAACAGGCGTTTTCCAGCCTGCGTCCCCACACCTCGCAGGGCGTGCGCGGACTGCTCGGCAAGGCTTTCGCCATCGACCCCACCCACGGCGATTACGCGCGCCTCTCCTCCCGTTTTCTCGAAATCTACGCCAGCCGATTGTGCGAATTGTCGACGCTCTTTGAAGGAATCCCGGCGCTGCTCGATGCACTGGAAGCGCGAGGGCTCGCCTGGGGCATCGTCACCAACAAGCGGGCACGATATACCAATCCGCTGGTCGCAGCGCTCGGGCTCAGCCCGCGCACGCAATGCGTGGTCAGCGGCGACACGACCGCCGAAGCCAAACCATCGCCGCTGCCGATCCTGCATGCCTGCACGCTGCTCGGCTGCTCGCCACGGCGCACGCTGTACGTCGGCGACGACCGCCGCGACATTGTTGCCGGACAGGCTGCCCGGACCCTGACGGCGGCCGTATCGTACGGATATCTGGGGGATGGCGGCCCGCTGCTTACCTGGGGAGCTGATTTCATTGCAGACCACCCCGCTGATCTGGCCAATTTCCTGCTCAGTCCAGGCGCGCCGAAATGAGCAGGTTGCGCGGCGTCAGCGGGCGCTCGCAGAAACAGCGAAGCTCTACCGCGTAGCCGTCATTCTCGAGTCGGACGGCGAGATCGAGCGCCAGCCAGACCTCGAGCGGACGCCGGAAGGCGTGGCGCACAATGGAAAGTCGCATGACCTCGCGCTGCCGCTGCCAGCCACGGCGCCCGAGTTCATCCATGTCGCTCGCCGCGGGAACCGCCAGATTTTCGCGCCGCGCCATCAATTGCATGAATTCGCCGAAGCTGCCGCGTGACCAGGCCGCCGGCACCGGCCGGAAGCTGCGATATCCGTCGCAGCCGCTTTGCCGGCGGCGCCATGCATCGAAACCCAGTTTCCACGCCATCTCCCGGTCGCGCTGACGGACCTGGCGGGGCGCCGCGGTCACCGCCTCGGTCACCGCCATCCTGGCATCGTCGCCGTTGACGACCGTCCGCATTGGGCCCGACAGCGTCGAATAGACACCTTCAACGCCACGATGGTAGCAACAGGGAGCGATATCCAGTGCGCCCAGACCCGACGGAGCGGCACGCGTGACCAGCGCGCGGTGCAGATCGCCACAGGCATGCAGGGCCACCACGTGCCGGCCGCGACCCAGGGGCGCGTCGGGCACGGTCACGTCAGCCACCACGAAGTCCTGCGCGACCCCGGCGCGTGCGGCCAGCTTTTGGCCATCCGCACAGAGCACCGGATCGCTATCCAGCGTGCTCACGCGAACCTTCCATTGCCTGGCGAGAAGCCGTCCCAGATGCCCCTTGCCGCCGCACCAGTCAACCACAGGAAGGCCCGACCCATGGACGGTCGCGGCAAACGCCTCGATCTGCGCCCGCTTGCGCCCGGGAATCCCCCAATCCCAGAAGCGGTCATGGTCCGCGAAGGACGAAACCCGGCCAGCGGCCACTTCGGCCAGTTCAGGCAGCGCCGCCACCCCGGGAACATGACGCGCAACAAAAGCCGCCGCAGCCTCTCCGTCGTCGGCAAGCCGCGCCTGCTCGCCATCGTCGAGCGCCAGCAGGTCGGCCGTCAGTGCCGGCCAGCACCGGCACCAGTCAGGGCGGATCTCGCGAAACGGCTGGGCGTGCCAGAGCGGCCGGCACTCCGACAGGACGCGATCAAGCGCCTGCTGGCGCGCGGCAAGATTCATCTGACGGCAGCCTGGCGCTCCCTTCGCCGGTAACCGACAAGGGCAGGAACGATAGCCAGCAGGATCACGGCAAGGCCGAGGACGGGCGGCCAGAGCACCGGTCGGTTCCATTCGCGCCGGGCATTGACGCGGTCGACCGCGTCAATCCGCTGATACTTGAGGATGTTGTTGCCGACATCGCTCGGCTTGCGGTTCTTCAGCCAGCGGTGCGCCAGCGTGTAGCTCTTCGGATGGAGGCCGAAGTCCCACGGCGAATCGTGGTGCAGGATACGATTCATGGCACGAATGATCTGCAGGCGTTCGGGCGTGTTGTCCATGTTCTTCATCCTGGCAAACAGCCGATCGAACTCGGGGTTGGCATAGTTGGAAGCATTCTCGCCACCCGTCGCGACCTTGGCTTCCCTGCCGTCAAGCAGAAAGAAGAAGTTCTCGGGATCGGGGTAATCAGCATTCCAGCCAAGATAGTAGATTTGGACATTGCCCTTGCGGATCTTGTCCTGGAAGCGGTTGAAGTCGGTGGACCGCACGACCAGTTGCAGGTCGATCTTGGCAAACTGCCGGGTCAGCCAGTCGAGCCGCGATTTTTCGCCCATGCCGCCGCCCGTGGTGTCGAGATAGATGACCAGCGGCTCGCCAGTCTTCTCGTCGCGCCCGTTCGGATACCCTGCCTCAATGACAAGCCTTCGCGCCACGTCGACCGGCTTGCGCTGCGGCTTGCCATCGACCCAGTCATAGACCACGCTGTCGATGCCTTCGGGACCGTCCTCGTAACCAAAGATTCCCGGCGGCAACGGGCCCTGGGCAGCAATCCCGCGGCCATTCTGGAAGATCGAGATGTATTCTTCCTGGTCGACGGCGATCGAGATCGCCTGCCTGATCCGGGTAGCGCGCTCGCCAAGCCCGCCAACCACCGGGTCAAGCATATTGAAGCCCATGTAGAAGGTCGACATCTTGACCGAGGTCAGCAGGCTGATTCCCTTGTCGCGCATCTCCTCGGTCAGGGCCACATCGCCGCCCACATTGACCCTGACCGCCTGGTCGAAACTGTCGGAGGAGATGCCGGAAGCGTCGAAGTAACCCTGCAGGAACTTGTTCCAGTAGGGTATCGCCTCCTTTTCACGCGAAAATACGGCCTTGTCGACAAACGGGAGCGACTTGCCGCAATCCGCCAGCAGGCCGGCCGCGCGATCGCCCGCCTCGCCCTCGCACGGGTAAGTCTGGCCATGGAAATTCGGGTTGCGCGAAAGCACCATGCGGCGATTCGGATCGTTCTCCACCAGCATGAACGGCCCGGTACCGACCGGCCACCAGTCCAGCGTCAGGTTCTTGGCAGCCATGCCGGGCTGCGCGAAAAAGCGGTCGACCTCGCGCGGCACCGGCGCGAAGAACGGCATCGCCAGCCAGTAGAGAAACTGCGGGTACTTGCCCTTGACCCGGATGCGCCAGGTATGGCGATCGACCTTCTCGACCCCGGACAGGGGATAGGCGTCGAGGTCGATCCAGGCATCGGCCGGCATGTCCTTCGCCGCCTTGTGCAAGGCTTCTCCGAGCTCCTGGAGACCGATGATCTTGTCGGCCATCATGCCGAAGATCGGCGAATGGATGCGCGGCAGAGCCAGGCGCTTGATCTGGTAGATGTAGTCGTCGGCGGTCAGTTCCCGGCTGCCGGTCTGCGGAAAGTCGGCGACTGTCTGGCGCCCATCGGCGACGCCTTTGCCCAGATAAAGCGACTGTCCCGTAGCATCGACGGCGAAGGCCGGATGCGGCTGGTAGCGGATGCCAGGGAGCAATGTGAGTTCATAAACGCTCTCGACAATCGAATCGACCGGGGCATCGGCCGGCACCTCGCGACCTTGTGCATTGAAAAAGCGCGGCTGCGGCACCCGCTTCACGGTTCCTGGAATCAGTTCATAGGGGCGCTTGAGGTAGTGATACTGCAATGGCGGCTCGTAGATCTGCGCCGTGAAAGTGATTTCGTCTTCGGTGTAGGACTGCGCCGGATCAAGATGCTTCGGCCGGTCAGTGAATGCGGCATAGAGTATGTTGCTTTCGGCATCGGCCGCCGGATAGGGATCGTTCCACGGCTGGCTGCAGGCCGCGAGACTGGCAATCAGCAGGAGTTGCACGAGTTTTTTCTGCATGAGACGAAGTGTAACAACTTGACCGAATCCCTGCCCATTGCCGACAATTGCCGGATTCCGGTAAACAGGAGACGAACCCATGATCGACGCGAAAGCTCAGGATTTCACGCTGCCCGCCACCGGCGGATGCGCCTTCAGGCTGTCGGCACAGGTCGGCAAGGTCGTCGTAATCTATTTTTACCCCAAGGACAGCACACCGGGGTGCACGACCGAAGCGCAGCAGTTTCGCGACCTTCACCCGCAGTTTGTCGCGGTCGACGCCGTGATTCTGGGCATTTCCCGGGACACCGTGAAGTCGCACGAAAACTTCAAGGCCAAACAGTCGCTGCCCTTCGAACTCGCTTCCGACACCGACGAAACCGTCTGCAACCTGTTTTGCGTGATGAAGATGAAGAACATGTACGGCAAGCAGGTCCGCGGCGTCGAGCGCAGCACCTTCGTCATCGACCGCAACGGCGTCCTGCGCCGCGAATGGCGCGGCGTCAAGGTGCCCGGACACGCCGAGGAAGTTCTCGCTTTCGTCAAGGTCCTGTGAATCGCGATCGATGACCCGCTCCATGACGCGCAGGCCAGCCACCATAAGGAAGTCGGTCCTTACCAAGATCTTCGTCCTCGATACCAACGTGCTGATGCACGACCCGAGTTGTCTCTACCGGTTCGAGGAGCACGATATCTTCCTCCCGATCATGACGCTGGAGGAACTCGACAGCCACAAGAAGGGCATGTCGGAAATTGCCCGAAACGCCCGCCAGGCTTCGCGCATGCTCGACGAAATGCTGGTCCATGATGGCGTCGATATCGTCGAGGGGATCGACCTCTACGGGCCTTCGAACAGACTGGCGAGCGGGCGCCTCTTCCTGCAGACCGAAGCGATCAGCACCGAACTGCCGCAGGGACTGCCGACTTCGAAGGTCGACAATCAAATTCTTTCGGTCGTCATCCACCTCCAGAAGAAGTTCCCGAAGCGACCGGTGATACTGGTGTCGAAAGACATCAACATGCGCATCAAGTCGCGCGCGCTCAACCTGCTCGCCGAGGACTACTTCAACGACAAGGTGCTCGAGGATACGGACATCCTCTACACCGGCACGCGCGCCCTGCCCGACACTTTTTGGGAGCAGCATGGCCAGGGCATGGAGTCCTGGAAGAAGGAGACAAGGACCTACTACAAGATCAGCGGCCCAGTATGCCCGCAACTGCTGGTCAACGAGTTCGTCTGGCTGGAAGGCGATGGTTTCGCGGCAATCGTCAAGGAAACCGCCGGCATGGCGGCGGTTCTCGAAACACTGGTTGACTACACGCATCCGAAAAACGCCGTCTGGGGAATCAGCGCGCGCAATCGCGAGCAGAACTTCGCACTCAATCTCTTGCTCAACCCCGAGATCGACTTCGTCACGCTGCTCGGCCAGGCCGGGACCGGCAAGACGCTGCTTACGCTCGCCGCCGGCTTGACCCAGGTGCTGGAAAACAGGCGCTTCAGCGAAATCATCATGACCCGCGTGACGGTGCCGGTCGGCGAGGATATCGGTTTCCTGCCGGGAACCGAAGAGGAAAAGATGGCGCCTTGGATGGGCGCGCTCGAGGACAATCTCGACGTCCTGACGCATACCGAGGACAGCGGCAGCCCTTACAGCGGCGACTGGGGCAAGGCGACCACGCAGGACATCATCCGCTCGCGGATCAAGATAAAGTCGCTCAACTTCATGCGCGGCCGCACCTTCCTGAGGAAATACCTGATCATCGACGAGGCGCAGAACCTGACGCCCAAGCAGATGAAGACCCTGATCACCCGGGCCGGACCCGGCACCAAGGTCATCTGCCTCGGGAATATCGCTCAGATCGATACGCCTTACCTGACCGAGGGCAGTTCCGGCCTGACTTACGTGGTCGACCGCTTCAAGGGCTGGCAGCACTCCGGTCACATAACGTTACAACGCGGCGAGCGCTCCCGCTTGGCTGACCACGCCGCCGAGGTGTTATAATGACTCGTCTGAGCAATTACTGGGGCCGTGTCGCTGACGCGGCCTTTTCGTTTCAGCCACGGGCTGTCTCTGCCGGAGGAAACATTGAAACGCCGTGATTTCCTAGCTTCTGCCGCCGTTCTATCCTTCTTCTCCAGCGACGCTCTGGCAGCGAAGAAAAAAGCGGATGCCAAGTCGACGTCGAAATCTGCCGGGAAGCATTCAGCCGGCCGCAGGACCAGGAATGCCGCAGCCAAGCCTGCACAGGCTCAGGGGCCGGTCGCCCACAGCGCCGATGAGCCGATTACCGACAAGCCCCCAGCGGGGACGTCGGCAACGCGTCTGCCACCGGTCAAGGCACCCGAGCCCCCAGCTGACTGGCGAACCTACGAGATCGTCACCACCGTCAAGCCGAAGGGCACTCGCGGCCCGACCCTTCTTTGGCTGCCCCTGCCGCTCAATCAGGACACCCTCTATCAGCGGACCCTCGGACATAGCTGGAACGGCAACCCGGATCTTTCAAGCATGCGCCGCCTGCCCGATGGCGACCTGGAGGTGTTCCATTGCGAATGGTCGGATCGTGGTGAGGGACGGTTCCAGATCAGGACGCTGGTGACCACTGCAGATCGCCACTTCGACGTCAGCAAGCGCACGGTAGCACCCGAGCGTGAGGACATACTTCGTCGCAACCTTCAGGCTTCGCAACTTATCCCCAATGAAGGCCTGGCGCACCAGTTGGGAGAGCGGATCATCGGCCGCGTCAAAGATCCGGTCGCGCAGGCCAAGGCGATCTATGACTGGGTCGTGGACAACACGATCTACGATTCCGCTTTGCCTGGCTGCGGGACCGGCGATGTCCGCAAACAGCTCATCCAGGGGCAGTACGGTGGACGGTCGGCAGACATCAACGGACTTTTCGTGGCACTCTGCCGCGCCATCGGCATTCCTGCACGCTGTGTCTACGGATTGCGAGTCGGCCCCTCTCGCCTGTTCCGCTGTCTTGGCCTAACCAGCGACGATGCGACGCGGGCACAGCACGTTCGCGCCGAGTTCTACACGCCCGGGTTCGGCTGGATTCCCGTCGACCCGAGCGATGTCCGACGCGCGGTTGCCCTGGAGGCATTGTCGGATCGTGACAGCAAGTTGCTCTCGCTCAGGAAGGTGTTATTCGGTGTCTGGGAGATGAACTGGATTGCCTTCAATCTGGGCTCCGATGTCGCGTTGCCGACACGTCAAACAGCGTTGCCTTTCCTGATCCTGCCGCAACTGGAGTCACCTGAAGGGTGGCGCGACGGAACCGTCCCGAGCGCTTTCGAATTCACCATCAGCGCACGCCGGGTTGAACTCTAGCCGGCGGTCTCTGCCGGGCCGGTCATGAATTCGTCCGGCCGCCAGCGCCGCCCCCGGCAAGGCTCTCGAAGCGCGTGTATTCGCCGAGGAATGTCAGCCTGATTGTCCCTGTTGGCCCATTGCGCTGCTTGCCGATAATCACTTCGGCAATGCCCTTTTCCGGCGTATCGGGCTTGTAGTATTCCTCGCGATACATCATCAGGATCACGTCCGCATCCTGCTCGATGGCGCCCGACTCGCGCAGGTCCGACATCATCGGCCGCTTGTCGGTGCGCTCCTCGACCTTGCGCGAAAGCTGTGAGAGCGCAACTATCGGCACCTGCAATTCCTTGGCCAGCGACTTGATCGCCCGCGAAATGTCCGAGACTTCGGTCGTCCGGTTCTCGCCTTGGCGGTTGCTGCTCATCAACTGTATGTAGTCGATAACCAGGAGGCCAAGTTTTCCGCCATATTGGCGCGCGAGCCTGCGTGCCCGGGCGCGCAGGTTGGCCGGTGTCAGGCCGCCGGTTTCGTCGATATAGATGGGCGCTTCGTGCAATTTGCCCAGCGCAAACGAGAGCCGCGACCATTCGTCATCGGTCAGGCGTCCGGTACGCACACGATGCGAATCAAGGCGCCCAATCGACGCCAGCATACGCATCGCCAGTTGCGTACCGCCCATTTCCATCGAGAAGATGCCTACCGGCAGACCGGTTTCGACCGCGACACTCTCTGCGATGTTCAGCGCGAAGGCAGTCTTGCCCATCGACGGTCTTCCCGCCACGATGATCAAATCGCCGGCCTGAAAACCGGACGTCATCCTGTCAAGATCGACGTAGCCGGTGGGAACACCGGTTATATCCGACGGATTGTCACGGTCGTGCAATTCCTGGATGCGCTCGACGACTTGGGTTAGCAAGGGATTGATGTGGACGAAACCATTGCGGTGCCCCGCACCGGCTTCGGCAATGGCGAAAATCTTGGATTCCGCCTCGTCGAGCAGGACTTCGGCATCCCGCCCGAGCGGATTCAGGGCATCCGCAGCAATCTCGTCGGCCGTAGCGACCAGTTGGCGCAGGACAGCCCGCTCACGGACAATCTCGGCATAACGCCTGATGTTGGCCGCCGACGGCGTATTCGCGGCAAGTTCGCCGAGATAGGCCAGCCCGCCGGTCTGATCGCCTTCGCCAATCGCATGGAGCGCCTCGGCAACCGTGACGACGTCGGCCGGCCTGGCCTTTTCCAGCAGGGTGCGAATCTGCCGGAAAATACGCCGATGCTCGTCGCGGTAGAAATCACTGTCGGTAACCAGATCGCCCATCCGGTCCCAGGCCTGGTTGTCGAGCAACAAGCCACCAAGGACCGACTGCTCGGCCTCGATCGAATGCGGAGGCACCCGCAACTGGGCAAGGGCGGAATCGCTGGCGGGGTTCTTCTGTAGGCGCTGATTCATGTGGCTTAGTTTAAATTAAAAAGGCCCCGCAACTGCGAGGCCTTTTGTCGGAAGGGACAAGCTTGGTTAACCTGGCACTACTGCCACGGTGATGTTGGCATGCACGTCGGCGTGCACTGCAACATCTAGCGTGAATTCGCCAATCGTCTTTAGCGGACCGTCAGGCATGCGGATGGCCGACTTGTCTACGTCAAAACCAACAGCCTTCAGGGCATCGGCAATATCGGCATTGCCGACGGAACCAAAAAGACGACCGTCCATGCCGGCCTTGCGGGCGACGGAAACCGACAAGCCCGCCATCTTGTCGGCGACGCCTTGAGCAACAGCACGTTTTTCGGCAGCAACCTTTTCAAGTTCGGCGCGCCGGGCTTCAAATTCAGCCAGGGCAGCCGGCGTGGCGCGTTTGGCCATGCGCTTCGGGATCAGGAAGTTGCGGGCGTAGCCGTCCTTGACCTTGACGATATCCCCAAGATTACCCAGGTTAACCACCTTCTCGAGCAGAATGATTTGCATTTTTCGTCTCCCCGGGAATTATTGATGGTTGTCTGTATAGGGCAGCAGGGCCAGAAAGCGGGCGCGCTTGATCGCAGTGCCCAACTGGCGCTGATAACCCGCCTTGGTGCCGGTCAGACGGGCCGGCATGATCTTGGCGTTTTCCTGGATGAATTCCTTCAGGACATCGACGTCCTTGTAGTCGACCTGTTCAACTTTTTCCGCAGTGAAGCGGCAGAACTTGCGCCGTTTGAAAAGACCACTACCGCGCTTCTTTTTCTTGTCGTCTTCCTTCTTCTTGAAGAATCGAGCCATTTTCATTTCCTTCCAAAAATTCGATTGAATTCACATGGAGCACGGGCATCTTGCTGTGGCGACTCCTGGCTGCCAGAAACCCGGTTACCCTGAGTGTGCCGCCGAGGGGTGCTGCCTGTAGCCAGCGGGCAGTTTCCCCCATGGCCAGAACAGCGAGTTCCACCTCAACCAGGCGCTGGGCACCGCATTCATTCTGTGCGGAGCTATGCTGCAGCCATCCCTCGCTGACCGGCACGCCAGATGGCGTATAGCGCAAGCTTTTGCGCTCGACCAGTCTTCCCGAGATTTCGATGCAGTTCAGCCGTGATTCCCGTACAGGTTGGTTTCAGAGGGCAGCCGATTCGACTGCATTGTCCGGTGTGGCAACCACGACGTCGCCGGCCATCAGCGATTTTGACTTCTCTTCCTTCATCATCGGCGAAGGAGCGGTCATGGCAGACTTCATCTTCATGGTGAGATGGCGCAGCACGGCATCGTTGAACTTGAACGAGTGTTCAAGTTCGTTCAGCGTTTCGCCGTCGCACTCGATGTTCATCAGAACGTAGTGGGCCTTGTGGATCTTCTGGATCGGGTAAGCCAATTGGCGGCGACCCCAGTCTTCCAGACGATGGATCGCCCCCCCTCTGGCGGCAACGATGGCGCGATAGCGCTCGACCATGCCGGGCACTTGTTCGCTTTGGTCCGGATGGACGATAAAGCAGATTTCGTAATGGCGCATGCAAACTCCTTCTGGGATAAGCCCCCCGCCATGCGAATGCGGTGGAGCAAGGTTGAAAAGCCCGTGATTATAGCAATAATCACGGGCTTCTGGGCAACACCGCTAAAGATCTCTAGAAGCTGTCGTCAGCGATTTCCAGCGCGCCGGCGGCACCCGCCACGACAGATTCGGCCAGGCCTGCCGCCTGGGTCAGGAAATGATCGGCGAAGAAGCGGGTCGTCGCCAACTTGGCTGGCCAGAACGGGTCGCCATCTCCGGCCGCGATTCGTGTCCGGGCAATGACCGCTGCCCGCCCCATCTGCCAGCCGCCGGCAACGATGCCGAACAGGTGGAGAAAGGGCACCGCCCCGGCATGAACCGCCTTCGGGTCACTGCCGAAATTGGCCACGATCCACAAAACCGCCCTCTCCAGCGCGTCGACCGCAGCAAGCTGACGCGTCCCGATCACTGCCAGATCGCCGTCCAACCCAGCGGCAGCGGTCCGCATTTCGCCGATCACCCAATTGATCGTGGCCCCCTGCTCACGGGCAATCTTGCGCCCGATCAGATCGTTGGCCTGGATTGCCGTCGTTCCCTCATAAATCGTCGTGATGCGGGCGTCGCGCAGGTGCTGTGCAGCACCGGTTTCTTCAATGTAGCCCATGCCTCCGTGGACCTGGACGCCGAGGGAAGCGATGTCGATGGCGCTCTCGGTGCTCCAGCCCTTGACTATCGGAATCATCAGCTCGGCAAAGGCCTGCGCCTGCGTCCGTGCTGCCACCTCGGGATTCTGGTGCGCATTGTCGAGGGCCGCAGCGGTAACGTAGGCCAGCCCGCGCATGGCTTCGATGCGGGCGCGCATGGACATCAGCATGCGACGCACGTCGGGGTGACGGATGATCGGCACTTTCGGGCCGCCACGAACCCCAACTTCGGTGCCCTGGACGCGATCCCTGGCATAGACCACGGCACGCTGATAGGCTCGCTCGGCATCGCCAAGACCTTCCAGACCGACATTGAAGCGCGCCGCGTTCATCATGATGAACATGTATTCGAGGCCGCGATTCTCTTCGCCGACCAGTGTACCGATGGCTCCGCCGTGGTCGCCGAAGGCCAGCACCGCCGTCGGACTCGCATGGATGCCAAGCTTGTGTTCGAGCGAAACGCAGAAGACGTCGTTGCGCTCGCCAGGCTTGCCATCCGCCTTGAGCATGAATTTGGGCACGACGAAAAGCGAGATGCCCTTGACGCCTTCCGGCGCATCGGGGGTACGCGCCAACACGAGATGGACGATATTGTCCGTCATGTCGTGCTCGCCGTAGGTGATGAAGATTTTCTGGCCGAAAATTCTGTAGGTGCCGTCGCCAACCGGCTCGGCTCGGCTGCGCACGGCTGCCAGATCGGAACCCGCGGACGGTTCGGTCAGGTTCATCGTGCCAGCCCATTCACCGGAAATCAGGTTGGGCAGGTAGGCGGCTTTTTGTTCGTCGCTGCCAGCAATCATCAGCGCCTCGATGGCTCCCTGGGTCAGCATCGGACACAGCGAGAAGGCGTGGTTGGAGGCTTTCCACATCTCGCTGACCGCTGTCGACAGCAATCTGGGCAATCCCTGGCCACCGAACTCCGGATCGCAACCGAGCGCGTTCCAGCCATTATCCACGAACTGACGATACGCCTGCTTGAACCCCGATGAAGTAGTGACCGCCGTATCCTTCCACTTGACTCCTTCCTTGTCGCCGACTTGATTGAGCGGGGAAAGAACTTCACCGGCAAACTTCGCCGCTTCTTCGAGAATCGCATCGACAACATCCGGCGTCGCTTCCTGGCAGCCAGGTAAGGAGACAATCTGGTCAAGTGCAGCCAGATCCTGCATTGCGAAGCGGATATCCTTGAGAGGGGCGATGTATTCGCTCATGATTCTTTAGACTCACTTTCCATTTTGTTGGAGACTTTCTTCAGGTCGATCAGGAACTGAATGTCACTGACGACCGGCAACGGGAACCCAAGGCGCGTGCCGCCGCGATTGTCACGAAGCAGCTGATTCAGGTAGTCGATGACTTCCCCCTGCTGCCAGCGCATCACCACCCTCTCCATGACTGACGGCATGGCTTCGATGCCCTCGACCTTGTTAACTGCCACCGGCTCAGTATCGAGGATAAGATCAACCGCTCCGTCGCTCGCTAGCTCGGCTGTCTCCTCCCACTTCTGTATCTCGACGTTGAAGTTCTTGTTCAAATCGAGGGCAACCTTCTCGAATTCCTTGCGCATGCCCGCCATCCGGCAGACCTCCATCAGGCGAATCCACGGCATGACCGCTTCCTGCGGATTGTTTTCGACGAACTCCTGGAGCGTCTGGGCAGCACCTTTCACTCGCCCGAACGAAAGCATGATTTCAGCGAGTTCCATGGCCGGATTGATCTCGAGATGCTGGTCTGCCTCTGCCCCGACGATCGAATTGATGAAGTCCTGGGAGGATGCCGTTCCGACGTCCGGCGCGGCGGCCGGCGCCGCAACGTCGACATCGAGCGTCATCGGCATCGGCATCGGCATCGCCATGACAACCGAATCCACACGCAGATCGACTCCGCCGCGCTCGTCGTACTCATCCTTTCGTTGCGGATCAACTTCGACATCTTCGTCGCCCGCTGGGTCCTCCGGACTGTACCGTCGGGAATTCCGCCAGACCCACCAAGCAGCGAGTGCCAGCAAGGCTGCGGCCAAAGCGGCGTAGAAGGTCCAGTCCGAACCGCCCGCACTTCTTGCGACAGGCGCAATCCTGGCCGGCTGCTCCGGCGCAGGGGGCAGCGACGCGGGCGCAGCTTCGGGCCGACCCGCCTGGCCCGCTTCCGGGTTCGCGGCAGTCTGCTCAATCTTCTTCGTAAGTTCGGCAGCCCGTTGCTGCAACTCACCAATCGTGGCCTCCATGTTTCTTAGCCGGTCAGTTGGATCAGGTCGTGCAGTGTCCTGAACAACCGCTGCTGGAGGGCTGGCTGGCACCAATCGCATACCGCCACCTCGCAGCGCTTCTCCCCGCGGCGTCGCGACAGCTGGGGAAGCCACCGTACTCCGCTGGTGCTCAACCGGCTTCACGACGGCGGCGGGGCGTGACCCGTCAGGATCCGCCATTTCCACAGCGCGTTCGGTTGGCAGCAATGTCAGCACGACGTATTCACGAACGACATCGTGCCCGCAACCCACATAAATTGCGACCGCCAGTGCCGGATCGGTCAAGGGTGCATCGGAACGAATCTGCAGGACTGGCTGCGTCCCGTTCCGTACGGTGAGTGCTCCCCCCTTCAGCCAAGGCATGCTCTCGTCGCCGGATGGCTTGATCAGGCGAAAACAGGCGGCCCCAGGCGCCCCCTGACCAGCTTCGAGGATGTCGACCGCGAACCGCGCCCGGTCGCCCAGCACCGCCCGGCCCCTGAGTTCACCGAGACCGATAGCCCCCACTTCGCCACAGAGTGCCAGCAGCGCAGCAATCAACGAAAAGCGAAATGTCGAATTTTTCAACGAGACCAACCGTACTGACATGGAAACGGGCGAATTGTAGTATCTATTTGTTGGTCAGATAACTGGAATCATCAAACGTTACGATCCAGTCGGGACGATAAACAGCGAAAAGCGTAACCAGCATTCCGGACAACCACGCCTCGGAAAACCCAAGCAGGATGAAATAGGGCAGGTATTCCGTCGCCAGATACTCCCATTCGTAGGCTCGCGCAATGCCGAGCAAGAGCGTTGCCGCAAGACCAACGCCGAATACGGTCAGCGCCGCTGCAAAAAAGCCATTGATGAAAACATAAACAAAGAAGTGCCGCGGGAGCAACCGCAATACCAGACGATATAGCATTTGACTGAGCATGACGCCAACACCGACAGTCAGAAGTGCATTGATTGCGTAGGCGAAGAATCCGCCCTCGCCGTTAAGCGTGATGCCGAACAGAACCAGTGAGAGGCCGACGAACGCAAGGTGAGGGCCAAAGCTGAGCGTAAAGACCGTCGCCCCCAGCAGATGCAGCGACAGCCCGGGCTTGACCCCCGCCTTGAGACTCCAGATCAGCATAAGCAGCACGATCATGCCGAGCCACACGTTCAGTTGTTCGGACTCCCTGATTGTGGTCCACGGAGCCTTCACCAGGCTGCGGAGGAAGAGCGGCAACCAGACAGCCCACGCTGCCCAGTACCACCCTTCGCCCAGCAGGGTATCCGGCAGATTCACGCCGCGATCTTAGGCGACGGCTGCCGCGAACTGGGGGACCACATCGAACAGGTCGCCAACGACACCGTAGTCCGCCACCTGGAAGATCGGCGCATCGGGATCCTTGTTGATGGCCACGATCACCTTGGAGTCCTTCATCCCCGCCAAGTGCTGAATCGCGCCCGAGATGCCAACCGCGATGTAAAGCTGTGGCGCGACGATCTTGCCGGTCTGGCCAACCTGGTAATCATTCGGGACAAATCCGGCGTCGACCGCTGCACGACTGGCGCCAAGGGCGGCACCAAGCTTGTCGGCGAGCGGTTCGAGCAATTTATGGTAGTTCTCGCTGCTGCCCATGCCGCGGCCACCGGCAACGACAACCTTGGCGGCGCCCAATTCCGGACGTTCTGACTTGACCAGTTCGCGGTTGATCAGCAAGGTCTGTGCGGTATCGGCGGCGACAGCAATGCTATCGACCGGAGCGCCATTGCCGGATGCGACCGCATCGAAAGCCGTGGTGCGCACGGTGATCACCTTCACCGGATCGGCACTCCTGACCGTGGCCAGCGCGCTGCCGGCATAGATCGGACGGATGAAAGTGTCGGCGGATTCGATGCCGCTGATTTCGGAGATCTGGCCAACATCGAGCAGCGCGGCGACGCGCGGCAGGATGTTCTTGCCGAAGGGACTGGCTGGTGCAAGGATATGCGTGTAGCCCGCCGCGTTGGCAACAATCAGCGCCGCGAGGTTCTCGGCGGTCTGGGATGCGTAGTGGGACGCATCGGCCACCTTGACTCTGGCGACACCCTGCAGGCCTGCGGCTTCCTGGGCGGCGCCGTTGCAGCTGGCGCCGGCGACGAGGACATGCACGTCTCCACCGATTCTGCAAGCAGCGGCAACGGTGTTGAGGGTGGCGGCCTTGAGGCTCTGGTGGTCGTGTTCGGCAATAACTAGAATGGACATACGGTTCTCTCGTAGGCCGCCTCAGGGCGGCCGGTGGTCAATGGAAGACTGGGGTTCCGGCGGCGTATCGCGATTCGCTTTGCTCGCATCCCCGCACGCGGACTCCCCGCCCGGAGGTTCACGCGATTACCTTGGCTTCGTTCCTGAGTTTATTGACGAGTTCGGCGACATCGGCAACCTTGATGCCGGCCGAGCGCTTGGGTGGCTCGCCGACCCTGAGGGTGGTGAGGCGCGGGGTGACATCGACGCCAAGATCGGCCGGCCTGATTATGTCAAGCTGCTTCTTCTTGGCTTTCATGATGTTGGGCAGCGTGGCGTAGCGCGGCTCGTTCAGGCGGAGATCGGATGTGACCACGGCCGGCAGGGAGATCTCGAGGGTTTCAAGACCGCCGTCGATCTCGCGGGTAACCGTGGCCTTGCCATTGGCGATAACGACCTTGGAGGCGAAGGTGGCTTGCGGCCAGCCAGCGAGCGCCGCCAGCATCTGCCCCGTCTGGCTGGCGTCGTCGTCAATGGCCTGCTTGCCGCAGATGACCAAATGGGGTTGCTCCCTGTCACAGAGCGCCTTCAACAGTTTTGCGACTGCGATCGGTTCGAGCGCAACGTCGGTTTCGACGAGGATCCCGCGGTCGGCGCCGATGGCCATGGCAGTGCGCAGGGTTTCCTGACAGGCAACGGCGCCGCAGGACACGGCGATGACTTCCGTCGCAACTCCAGCCTCCTTGAGCCGAACCGCCTCTTCAACGGCAATTTCGTCAAAGGGGTTCATGCTCATCTTGACGTTTGCCAGATCCACACCCGTGCCGTCCGCCTTCACCCGAACCTTGACGTTGTAGTCCACTACCCGTTTCACGGGGACGAGAATTTTCACAAAGCTCTCCTTTCCGGTCAGTTGATCTTGTCAGTGTCTTTGTACTACAGATTGCTACCTGTTTGACAGAGTCAGCGTCATTTCGCACAATAGCCATACCATGTCGTATGGAGTGCATACGGTAGCGTATGGAACGGAGTCCTGTCAACCCCCCGAAACTTCCGGCTCGTCGCAAACTGGCGAGTCCGCGGGTTCAGCTCGACCGCGAGAACTGGATCGATGGCGCCATCGACGTACTGGCCCGCGAAGGCCTCAGCGGTTTGCGCATCGAAGTCCTGGCCAAACGTTGTGGCGTCACCAAGGGGAGCTTCTATTGGCATTTCAAGGACCGCCAGGATCTCCTCACGGCCATGCTCTCGCACTGGAAGGAAGGGCGCATCCGCGACATCGAGAAGACCACTTCGGTGACCCCCGGCAGCGAGCGCGAGCAGCTCCACTTTGCCATCGAGGTCTATGGCGCGAGCCGCAATCGCAAGGGGATGGCGATCGAACTCGCTGTTCGCGACTGGGCGCGCCGCGATCCGCAAGCGGCGGCAATCGTCGAAGCGGTCGACCTCTATCGGCTCGAGTGCACGCGCAAGCTGTTTGTCGCCGCCGGCATGACGGACGCCGACGCCAAGAGCCGCAGCCTACTGCTCTATGCCTGCGTCTTCGGGCTTTCGCTGATGCATTACACGCACTTCGACGCCCACCTTGAAGATCTGAAGCAGCGAATCGCGGACCGCATCGTCGATGCCTAAGGCTTGCAAACGGCCACCTTTACGCCGCCGTCAACGGTCTTCTGCCGGACCAGAAGATCAGCTGCCAGCTGGTCGACCGCAACCGTCAGTGCGGCAACCCCGCCCCGCGCATCCGCGCTTGGCGCCGGACTTTCGATCCGGAACGGATACCCGACGACGACCGCTCGCGAACGGTCGAGCAGCTGCACCCTGCCCTCGATCACACCGCGACTCCTGGTCGGCGAGTCAAAAACCTGATTGAACTCGTCAAGATCGATGCGCAGGACGCAACGCGTCCTGCCCTGCCCTGAAGGCAGCGCGCCTAGTTTCTGGATCAGGCGCTGTTGCACGAGCTGCGCCGGCGGCCCGACCCAGCGCGCCCGAGTGTACTCACGCAAACGCCCCGGCTCAGCATAGGCCAAACGGTATTCGATGCCCAGTGAATCCAGCCACAGGGGCGACCGCACTTCCACGGCAAGGTCGCCAAGCTCGCTCGGCACCGACACCGGAGCGACCGGTTGGCCAAAATCATACAGGGCCATTGCACTGTCCCCGCCACGCTTGCCGCTCGTATAGCACGCGGCAAGCAGGAGGCCAGCGAGGAGGGTCAGCAAGCACCGCATCTCAGCGCCCCTCCGCAGTCATGAAGCCTGGCTCGCCCGGTCCTGGCGGCGGCGCCGGAACGCCGAAGACCAAGCCTTGCGGCGAATCCTCCAGCAAGCGCAGAACGCGGCTCAACTGCCTGGAGGTCAGCGAGAAATCCGCCGCCAGCTCGTTCAGTCTCGGCATCAGGGCCGAGGTTCCGCCGGCAGAAGCATCGCCGATCGCCACATCGAGCTTTTCGGCAGTCGTATGCATCTTGCCAACCAGTTGGCGCGTATCGGCAATCAATGGTCCGAGCTCGCCAGCCGCCCGGGAAAGGCTCTTGACGTTCTGATCATTCAGGAGCTTCCGGACCTGGACGAGGGCGGCATTCATGTTTTCGATAGCCGGCTTCATGCTCGCTGAAGCACTCTCCAGATTGGCCATCGTCGCACCGAAGCGCCGACGATTGTCCTCGTTGAGCAGTGCATTGGCGGCTGTCATGATCTCCTGCGCCTGGCGCAGCGCCGCTGGTCCACTTTCGCTCATTTCATCGAGCAGCGAGGGAACCATGGCGATGCGTGGCAGCCCGCCATCCGTGGCAACGAGGGGCTCGTTGTCCTTTCCACTGTCGAGCAGCAGCACGTGCGCAATGCCCGTGACCCCCTGAGTGGCCAGCTTGGCAACCGTTCCCTTGGTCAGCGGGATGCTGTCTGGGATAGAAATCCTGATCAGGATGTCGCCCGGATCGTCGCGATCAAGCTGAATATCCTTGACCTTACCGACGCGGATGCCCCGATAGCGGACCTGCGCCTCGGGATTCAGCCCCCCGACCGTATACTTGGTGACCACGACATACTCGCGAAGGCTGTTCTGGGTGCCGCGCAGCCAGAACAGGGCAACGATCGCCACTGCCCCCAGAAGTAGGGCAAACAGTCCGGCGACAAAGGCATGCGACTTGTTTTCCATTGGCGAATCCTACAACAACCCCGTCTTGTCGCCATCCCTGAAACCGGCGAGAAAGGGATGGTCTCCGGCCATGACGTCCGCCGCGAGGCCAAACTGCACGATATGCTGGTCGGCGAGCACAGCGATGTGCGTCGCCAGTCCGGCGAGAGTTTCCGGGTCGTGAGTGACCATGATCACGGTCAGCCCAAGTTCCCCCTGCAGTTGCCCAAGGAGTTTGACGAAGCTCCGGCTCCGGTCCGGATCGAGACCGGCGGTCGGCTCATCGAGCAGCAATAGCTCTGGCTCGAGGGCCAGCGCGCGGGCCAGCGCAACCCGTTTGACCATGCCGCCAGAGAGTTCGGCGGGCATCAGCTTGCCATGCTCGACCTCCAATTCGACCATCGCCAGCTTGAGATTGACCAAGCGGCGGATCCAGTCTTCATCGAGGCGCTTTAATTCGCGCAACGGGAAGGCGATATTGTCGAATGCCGGAAGCGCCGAGAACAGCGCTCCCGCCTGAAACAGCATGCCCAATCGCCGCAGCAGGGCAGACTGGGCAACCGCGCCGGCAGCGCCGAGATCCTCTCCAAACAGGCGAACCGAACCGGCTGCGGGCTGGATCAGGCCGAGAATCTGGCGCAGCAGCGTCGTCTTGCCACTGCCTGAGCCGCCGACCAGACCGACGACCTGACCACGTTCGACCCGCAGGTCAAGATTGCGATGCACGAAGCGATCGCCGATGCGCGTACTCAGGCCGCACATCTCGACGACAGCCGGTTTCGCCGCGCCGCTCATAACTGGGGAATTCCCATGTCCCGGGTATTGATTGCGAACACCGCGTCGGCGAGGATCACGAGGGTGATCGCCGTGACCACCGACGTCGTCGTGTTCGCCGACAGACTCTCGGTATTGGGCTTGACGCGCAAGCCGAAATGACAGGCAACCCAGGCGATGATGAAACCGAAGACCACCCCTTTGGTCAGGCCAATCACGAGGTTGGCGACCGGAACCGCACGCTGCAGGTTCGCGATGAAGTAGGCCGGTGATATATCCAGCTGCAGCATCGCGGAAAGCATGCCTCCAATCAGCGCGATGGCCGACGCCCAAAGGACAAGCAGGGGCATCACCGCAGTCAATGCCAGCAACTTCGGCAGGACCACGCGAATGCTGCGCGAGATGCCCATCGCGGTCAGCGCATCGATTTCCTCGGTGACCCGCATGACGCCGATCTGCGCCGTCATCGCCGAGCCCGAGCGGCCGGCGACGAGGACCGCCACCAGCACCGGGCCAAGTTCGCGAATGATCGAGATGCCGAGGATATTGACGATGAACAGGTCGGCACCGACGCTGCGCAACTGGAGCGCCGACAGATAACTGAGCGTCACGCCTATCAGGAAACCCACCAGGCCGGTGACAGGCAGGGCGAGCGCGCCGGCCTTGTAGATATTTGCTGCAATTTCCTTCCACGGCATCTCGGAAGGATGGCGGGCGAGGTGCCAAAGGTCGAGGAGCATCTGCCCGAACAGAGTCACCAGCCCACTGGCATTGTCGACCGACCCGAGCACCAGATTGCCGACGCGCTCGACCGGCCCGGGAATCGTAACCTTCTCCGAACTTGCAATGACCGGCACCTGCGAAACGCGCTCGACGGTGCGCCGGTGAGTGTCAGAAATGATCAGATCTGCCGGCCAGCGCTCATTCCATGTCCGCCACAGGAGCACGGCCGCCGCGCTGTCCAGCCGGTCGACGCCCGAGAGATCCCACGGCAAGTCAGCCAGCTGGCCCGCCGCCAGTCTCGACTGCAGTTCCGGAAGCCCAGGAAGTAGCGCGGCAAGCGTCCATTCGCCGGTGAGCACGACTTTCCCCGGCTCGCTCTGCAGACGGGGCGGGTCGTTCATGATGTCCACCTCGCCGGTCTCGACTTGACCACGTAATCGAGGCCAAGCGCCTTCCACGCTGCCCCCTCATCGCCCAAGGCTGCCGCCGTCCACGGATCTTCCTCCAGCCATTCGCCTGGCAGTTCAAGAGAGAAGCCCCCTGACGTCGCCCTGGCCAGAAACTCCTGGTCGGTCGCGGACGGCAAGCCTCCGGTCACTTGCTTCAGGGCTGACAGGGCGGTTGCTTCGATCCACCTGCTTTGTTCGACCTCGACCTGATAGCGATGGCGGAACTGCGCCACGCCGAGCTGAAGGCGGAAGCTGTTTGAACCCATATCGACAGCAGCAACGGTATCGTGAATCGTTCGCTCCCGATTATTGAAATGAGGACCTGACGGGCATTCTAACACCCGCCTCCAAGTCTCATTCCGGCGACACGGGCACAAAAAACCCGCCAGGTTGCCCTGGCGGGTGCGGACAGGAAGCTGTGGGCTTTGTCAGCTTGCCAGCACGTTCCTGATCTGCTCGATGGTGGAGGCATCGTCGATGGTCGGCAGATCACCGACATCGCGGCCCTCGGCCAGTGCCTGCAGCGAACGGCGCAGCATCTTGCCCGAGCGCGTCTTCGGCAATCCGGTGACGAAGTACACGCGGCCCGGACGGGCGATCGCACCAAGGCTGCCATCGACGGTGGCCATGACTTCCTTCTCCAGCGCCTTGGCCAGTTCGGGGGTCGCCACCCGGGAAGCGTCCTTGACGACGGCGAAGGCCATCGGCATCTGGCCCTTGAGCTTGTCCTCGACGCCGACCACGGCGACTTCGGCGATCGCCGAATGCATCTGGATTGCTTCCTCGATTTCACGGGTGCCCAGGCGGTGGCCGGCAACGTTGATGACGTCGTCGGTGCGCCCAAGGATCGTGTAATAGCCTTCGTCATCCCTGATCGCCCAGTCGAAGGAAGAGTAGACCAGCGGTTCCTTGAACAGCGTGAAGTAGGTGCTGACGAAGCGGTCGTCCTGCCCCCAGACGGTGGTCAGACAGCCCGGCGGCAGCGGCGGCACGACGGCGGCGATGCCCTTCTCGTTGGCCTCGCACTCGGACCCGTCCTCGCGGAAGATACGCAGGTCGTAGCCGTATACCGGGAAGCTCGGCGAACCCAGCTTGATCCGCGTCTTCTCGACGCCCGGCAGCGCCGCCAGCATCGGCCAGCCGGTTTCGGTCTGCCAGTAGTTGTCGATGACCGGCTTCTGCAGCTCGTTCATGAACCACTCGTGGGTGGTCTCATCGAGCGGCTCGCCGGCCATGAAGATGTGCTTGAGCGAGGACAGGTCGTACTTGTGCATGTAGGCCGGATCCTGTTTCTTCAGGACGCGGGCGGCGGTCGGCGCCGAGAACATGACATTGACCTTGTACTTCTCGACGATGTGCCACCAGATACCGGCATCCGGACGCAGCGGCGTGCCTTCGTACATGACCGTGGCCATGCCGGCGATCAGCGGGCCGTAGATGATGTAGGAGTGGCCGACCACCCAGCCGATGTCCGAAGTCGAGAAATAAGTCTCGCCCTCGCCGCCGCAGTAGATGTGCTTCATCGACGAAGCCAGCGCCACCGCGTAGCCGCCCGTGTCGCGCTGGACGCCCTTGGGCTTGCCGGTCGTGCCGGAGGTATAGAGGATGTACGAAGGCTCTGAGGACTCCAGCCACTCGCACGGCACCTGCGCGTCCATGTGCTGGGCGCGCAGCGTGGCGTAGTCCACATCACGTCCCTCGACCTTGTTGAAACCCTTGTCAATGCCACGGTCGACCATCAGCACCTTGGCCGGCTTGAATTCGGACAGGTCGATGGCTTCGTCGAGCAGATCCTTGTAGGGCACCGGCTTGCCGCCGCGCATGCCGGCGTCGGACGAAACGATCAGGACCGGCTTGGCATCGTCGATGCGGGTCGCCAGGGAGCCCGACGCGAAACCGCCGAAGACGACCGAGTGGATGGCGCCAATCCGCGCCGAGGCCAGAATGGCAAAGGTTGCCTCGGCAATCATCGGCATGTAGATCAGGATCCGGTCGCCGCGGTTGACACCGAGGCTCTTGTAAATTGCTGCCATGCGCTCGACCTCGCGCTGCAACTCGGAAAAGCTGTAGATCTTCTCCTGGTCGGTCTCGGTCGACACATAGATCAATGCCGGCGCGTCAGGACGCTTGGCCGCATGACGGTCAACCGCGTTGTAGCAAAGATTGGTCTTGCCGCCGACGAACCACTTGGCAAACGGCGGGCGCGAATAGTCGCACACTTGCGTGAACGGCTCTTTCCAGTCGATGAGCTTAGCCTGTTCAGTCCAGAACTCGTTGGGCTTGTCGATCGAATACTGGTGAAACTCCTTGTACGTCGTCATAAGACTCCTTTTCGATTGGTTTTCCTGCACACAAAGAGAATTGCCGGACTATTTCTTGTTGCTGGTCCGGTCACGTAAGCGGCGTTCAATATCTGCCATGGGCAGATTCAACCCCAAATCCTGATTCATCAGGTGCAGCAGTGGCAAGAGCTCGATGCCAAGCTGACCAAGTTGCGTGCGCACGAGATCACTGCGCTGCGCCACGATGAGTTCCAGCGCCCGCTGCACCTTGATCTGGCGAAGCGCCGCCGGACCGCCAGCACCAGCACCAGCAACGATCCGGTTTCCACCGCTCCCCATTCCCTCAAGCATCCGCTGACCCGCAAGTTCCAGCAGGGCCAGCGCCGTATCGGCCTCATCCGACGGGACACTAGCGACACCGATACTCACTGTCAAGCGGACCGGCTGACCTTGGACGGGAACATGGGCGACCTCGACCGCCTCACGCACGCGCTGGGCGAATGCCGTGAATAACGGTAGCGATGTCCCCGGCGCGACAATGGCAAACTGGCCCGGACCAAAATGCCCGAGAGAATCCTCGGTACGCATCTTGCCCGCCAACATCTTGGCGAAACGCGTACTGACACGCTCGGCAAGATCGGGGCCAAGCCGCGCGCGCACCTGGTCAAAGGCATCGAAGCCAAGCACCATGATGCAAAGATCCACGCCTGATCGCGTCGCATGCGACAGGGCCTGGACTGCCTGATGCTCCAGGTATTTTCGCGTGAAGAGGCCACTGGCAGGATCCTGAACCATGCTCTGACGCCCTGCTTCGAGCGTTTCCCGGGCTGCGACCAGCGCCAGCAGATTGTTCAACCGGGAGAGAATTTCTGACGTTCCCGACCCCTTGGTCACGAAATCCGATGCGCCCAGCTGGCGCACCCGCTCCCGCTCGGCTTCGCCTTCATCGCCGGAAACGACAATGATGGGCATACCCTGCAAGCGAGGCTGCTTGGAAGCCCTGACCCTTTGCACCAGACCGGCACCATCGAGCCTGGGCATCTGCAGATCCGAAATCACCGCACTGATCGACGGGTCGACCAACAACTTCTGCCAGGCTGATTCGCCATCGCTTTCCTCGTGAACCTGATAGGTTCCCCTGAGCTTGGAGGCCAGCGCCATCCTCGCCAGACGCGAATCGTCGACTACCAGAATTCTCACCGGATCCGTCATCTCATTCCCCGTTGATCTCGACAACAACGCGCCCCTTGGCACGTCCCGCAATATATTCTTCGAACGTCGCCGGCAACTCGGCAAAGCTGATCCTGCGCGACATCATGGTCAGATGCGGCGGTCGCATGTCGCTGGCCAGACGCTGCCAGACACCGCTGCGATAAGGCTCCCGAATATACCCGGAATCGATACCGAGTAGCGAAACACCGCGCAGGATGAACGGCGCAACCGTCGTGTTCAAGGACATGCTGGCGGCCAGCCCGATACTCGCGATCGTCCCGCCCTGTGCCATCGCGCTGACAATCCACGCCAGAACATCGCCGCCCAGGTTGTCGACCGCACCAGCCCAGCGCGCCTTGTCAAGCGGACGGATTTTCGACAGATCGAGAGTGCTGCGCAGCATGACCTCGGCGGCGCCCAAGCCACGCAGATAATCCGCCTCGCTCTCCTTGCCCGTCAGCGCCACAACGTGATAGCCCCGTTTGGCCAGTATGTCGACTGCCAGGCTCCCGACACCACCGGTGGAGCCGGTCACGATGACCGGGCCGTTGCCTGGCGCCAACCGATTCTCCTCCATCCGCACGACGGCCAGCGCGGCGGTGAAGCCGGCCGTTCCCAAAGCCATGGCCTCGAACAGCGACAACCCTGCTGGCAGGGGTACGACCCAGTCGCCGGGAACCCGGGCAATTTCGGAATAGCCCCCGTGATGTGCAACACCGATGTCAAAACTCGTCGCAATCACTGCATCGCCCGTTCTGAAGCGCGGATCCACGCTCTCGATGACGATCCCGGAGAGGTCGATACCGCCGATGCAGGGGAAGCGCCGAATGATCTTTCCTGCGCCGGTCGCCGCCAAAGCATCCTTGTAATTCACGCTGGAATAGGCAACACGGATAGTCACGGCACCGGGGTCAAGTTGGGTCTCGTCCAGCGTCGCAAAGGCGCCGTCAACCTTGCCGTCAGTCTCCTCGATCAGCAGTGCCTTGAAGGATTGCATCGCGCGCCTCGCTCTTGGGAGGGCAAATTGTATTCATAATTATGGTCAATGAACATAGTGCGGAGCCACATCGTCCGGGCAGCTGATTCCGCGACCGGATTGAGCAAACGGCAATATCTTCCTATACTGCTCAAAAAGCTGGCACACGCCGTGCCAACCACCCGAGGGAGGGACGATGAATCGGTATTCAGACTTGGACGCCGTGTCGCCCGCCGTTTCTTGAAAACCTCGTCTGCATGGAAGGCGGCCAACCCGTGAAGTCACCTGGCACAGGCCTGATCCTTACCGGCGGTGGCGCACGCGCCGCTTATCAGGTTGGCGTGCTGCTGGCGGTGGCAAAACTCTCCAGTAACCCGCGCCACAACCCCTTCCCGATCCTTTGCGGCACCTCGGCGGGCGCCATCAACGCGGCCTCGATTGCCTGCCTGGCCGACGATTTCGGCAAAGCCGTCGCGACTCTGGCCGAGGTCTGGCGTAACATGCGCGCCGGCGACATCTACCGGGCCGATGCCATCGGAATCGGTGCGTCCGTCGCGCGCTGGCTGTCGATGCTGGTGGCGGGATGGCTGGTCCGCAACCCGCCCAGATCACTGCTCGACAATTCGCCACTGCGCGAATTACTGTTGCGACATCTCGATTTCAGCGGGATCGAGCGCTCGATCGCCAACGGCGCCCTGCATGCGGTGAGCATCACCGCCTCCGGTTACGAATCCGGCGAAAGCCTGAGTTTCTTTCAGGCGCACCCGTCAGCCCACCCCTGGCGACGTGTCAAGCGCCTGGGGATACGCGCTCCATTGACTGTCGAGCACCTGCTGGCTTCGAGCGCAATCCCCTTCATCTTTCCACCGACCCGCATTCATCGCGAGTATTTCGGCGACGGATCGATGCGTCAGCTCACTCCGATTTCCCCGGCCGTGCATCTGGGCGCCGAACGTATTCTGGTTGTCGGGGCAAACCAGGCGAATGAAGCTTTCGATCGGCAAACGGTGGAGTTCCATCCCTCCTTTGCCCAGATTGCCGGCCACGCGCTTTCGAGCATCTTTCTCGATGGCCTGGCCGTGGACATCGAGCGGATGCAACGCATCAACGAAACGCTGTCAGCCATCCCAGCCGAAGTTCGTGCTGCGTCCACCATTCCGTTGCGCCTCATCAAGACGCTCGTCATTTCTCCCTCCGAGCGACTGGAACGGATTGCAGCCGAGCATGCCGGCGCTCTGCCCGCACCGGTCAAGGCAATGCTGACCGGGATCGGCGCGATGAACCGCCGGGGTGGCGCACTGACCAGCTATCTGCTTTTCGAGCAGCCTTTTACCCGGACCCTGATCGACCTGGGCTACGCCGATACCATGGCTCGCGACACCGAGGTCGGGGACTTTCTCGGGCTCTGACCAGTCGCGCCCTCGACCGTCCACTCGACCAGATCCGGATTGATCAGCATGGGCCGACTGGCGGCGTCGCGAGCAGGTCCGGACGGTCCGCGCGCATGCAACGACAAGGCGTGGCTCGACTACCCGACCTGCCTGCCCGCTCAATTCATTGGCAAACGATGGCCGGGGGCAGTCGGACATCCGCCCCATTTTCCCCCTTCCAGGCCGGTTGACCGCACCCAGTCCGCCAGGGAAGCGACCCGGCGCGGCATTGGGCGATGAGCGGCAACCGGCCATTTCATTTTCAGGCTGGCTACCGGGATGTGCGCAATGGGTTGAGCAACTGGGACAGGCCGTTGTGGTCGAGTTCCTGCATCAGCGCCAGCAAGCGCCCGATCTCGCCCGGCGGGAAGCCCTCGCGGGCGAACCAGTTGAGGTAGTTGCCGGGAAGGTCGGCGATGATCGTACCCTTGTGCTTGCCGAAGGGCATCGCGCGCGTCACCAGAAGTTCCAGATCCGCGGCGCCGGGCAGCCCCTCCGTCATCAGCCGGGGAGGAACGGATAGTCGGTGTAGCCCTTTTCCTCGCCGACATAGAGCTTCGTATAGTCGGGCTGGTTGAGCGGTGCCCCGCGCCGGAAGCGTTCGACCAGATCGGGATTGGCCAGCAACGCACGGCCATAGGCGATGGCATCCGCCGCCCCGCCCTGCACCGCCGCCTGGCCGGTGGCAAAATCGTAACCGTTGTTGAGGATCAGCTTGCCCTTGTAGATCGCCCGCAAACGCCCGTAGTCGAACGGCAGCCATTGTTCCGGTGCGGCGCCGCCGGTGCCCTGCAGAATGTCGAGGAAGGCAAGGTCGAAACGGTTGAGTTCGCCCACCACGTAGTCGAAGGTTTCCTGCGGATTGGCGTCGCTGATATCGTTGAACGGCGTCACCGGCGACAGGCGCACGCCCACACGATTGTTGCCGATGGCCGCACAGACGGCTGCAAGGACTTCAAGCAGCAGGCGCGCCCGGTTTTCCTTGCTGCCGCCATACGCATCGCTGCGCTGGTTGGTCGACGAGCGCAGGAACTGGTCGAGCAGGTAGCCGTTGCCGGCATGGATTTCGACCCCGTCGAAACCCGCCGCCATCGCATTCTTCGCCGCCTGCACATAGCTCGCGACGAGCGCCGGAAGCTCGGTGGCTTCCAGCGCGCGCGGCGTCACGTATTCCTGCATGCCCTTGTATGTCATGACCTGCCCCATCGGGCACAGCGCCGACGGGGCCACCGGCGTGGCACCACCGGGCTGCAGGTCGGGGTGCGAGATGCGCCCGACGTGCCAGAGCTGGATGGCGATCCTGCCGCCCGCCGCATGCACCGCAGCAGTCACCTTTTTCCAGCCGGCGATCTGTTGCTCCGTATGGATGCCCGGCGTGCGCGGATAGCCATGAGCCTCCGGACAGATCGGCGACGCTTCGGTCAGGATCAGACCGGCCGAAGCGCGCTGGCGGTAGTACTCGACCGTCAGATCGGTCGGCACGTTGCCGGCGCCGGCACGATTGCGCGTCAGCGAGGACATGAC
>JBEOKN010000110.1:0-2045 GCA_040275885.1 Azonexus sp.
GCCTGATCAAGTACATCCCGTTTCCGGTGGTCAGCGGCTATCTCACCGGCGTCGGGCTGATCATCATCGGCAGCCAGATCCCGAAATTTCTCGGCACTCCCGGCGGTACCGTGTGGTGGCGCGCGCTGATCTCGCCGGAACTGTGGCAGTGGGAGAGCGCCGTCATCGGCGCCGTGACGGCGGCGGTGATGGTCTTGGCGCCGCTGGTCACGCGTGTCGTGCCGGCGGCAATTCTCGGCCTGCTGGCGGGTGTGCTGACCTATTTCGGACTCGCCGCGATGGACGAGTCGCTGCTGGTCGTCGAAGGCAACAAGCTGATCATCGGCCCGCTGGGCGGCACGGCTTCAAGCATGCTGCACGCGATTACCGGGCGCTGGCAGGAGATCGGCGAGCTCAAGCTGAGCCAGATCGGCAGCCTGCTCGGGACGGCGCTTACGCTCGCCGTATTGTTGTCGATCGATACCCTGAAGACGGCGGTCGTTCTCGACGCGCTGACCCGCAGTCGCCATGATTCGAACCGCGAACTGGTCGCGCAGGGTCTTGGCAATGTTGCCTCGGCCTGTGCCGGCGGCATGCCGGGCGCCGGCCAGATGGGAGCGACGCTGGTCAATCTCGCGAGTGGTGGCCAGACCCGCGTCTCCGGGGTTGTCGAGGGCGTACTCTCCCTGGTCGCGTTTCTCGCCCTCGGGAGCTTCATTGCGTGGATTCCGGTCGGGGCGCTGGCCGGCATCCTGATGATCGTCGGCTTCCGCATGATCGACCGCCACAGCCTGCATCTGCTCGAGTCGCCATGGACCGTGCTCGACTTCATCGTCATCGTGGCGGTGGTGGCCGTCGCGGTCGGTTACAGCCTGATTGCCGCCTCCGGCGTCGGCATCGCGCTGGCGATGTTCCTGTTCATTCGCGAACAACTGAGCAGCACGGTGATCCGCCGCAAGATGGACGGTGGCACCCGGTTCTCGAAGCGCGTGCGTTTGCGCCAGGACATGGCAGTCCTCGAGAAGCAGGGTTACCAGTCGGTCATCCTCGAACTGCAGGGCGGCCTCTTCTTCGGCACCAAGGACCAGTTGTATACGGCCCTTGAACCGGAGCTCGGCAAGCGCAAGTACATCCTGCTCGACATGCGGCGCGTGCAGTCGGTGGATGTCACGGCGGTGCACCTGCTGCAACAGATCCGCGATTCGCTGATCGAGCGGGAGGCTTTCCTGATCTTCAGCAACCTGTCGCATTCCTTGCCGAATGGTCGAAACATTGCCGAGTTCTTCGATCAGATGGAACTGACGACGATGACCGAGCATGTCAAGGTGTTCGGTGAACTCGATGACGCGGTGGAGTGGGTCGAAGAGCAGATTCTTGCCGAGGGCAAGGGCGAGGGGGCGGGCGAGCTTCCCGATCTTCCCGCGCTGGAACTCAAGGATCTCGAACTCTTCAAGGGGCACAAGGAAGAGACGCTGATCGACTTGGAGGCGGCCATGGAGCGTCGTACGCTGGTCAAGGACGAGAAGGTGTATTCATACGGTGACCCAGGCAACGAACTCTATCTGATTCGCAAAGGCGCCCTTCGCATCACCCAGCCGGTCGGTACCGAGCAAGGTGCCCATCATTTGCTGACTTACGGCCGCGGCGACTTTTTCGGAGGCATGGCCTTCCTTTCGCAGATGACCCGCCTCAACGATGCGACGGCGCTCGAAGACACCGAGCTCTACGTACTCCAGCGCGAGCAGTTCGAAGTACTGCGCGAGGAGCACAAGCGGCTGGCGTGTACGCTGGTCGAGGAACTCGCCAAGGTTCTCGCCATGCGCCTGCGCTATGCCGACAAGGAACTCATGGCCATGCAGGATTAGGACCTGGCGGTTGGCGAGTGACGGCAGGCTGTCCTGGAAATGCTTCGGCTCACAGGCTGCCGTCGGAAATGGTATCGAGATGTTTTTGGATCGGTGCGGTCAACGATGGAAATCGTGCCTTTTTCGTCCGGACCGGCCATTGTTGAACCTGATTAGCAACAAGCGTCAGCCAAGCTCATCTGGTGAGCCTGTCGACCCGTA
>JBEOKN010000111.1:0-2722 GCA_040275885.1 Azonexus sp.
GGTGGCCGGCGATTTCAACGGCGACGGCAAAGCCGATCTGGCCGGCGTCAACAGCGCCGGCGCCATCTACTACACCACCAACCTGACGAACTGGACCTACATCCCCGGCACCTTGAGCCGACTGGTGGCCGGCGACTTCAACGGCGACGGCAAAGCCGACCTGGCCGGCCTCAACAGCGCCGGTTCCATCTACTACTCCACCAACCTGACGAACTGGACCCAAATCTCCGGCGCCCTGTCCCGGCTGGCGAGCGGCAACTACAACGGCGACCTGTACGCCGACCTAGCCGGCCTCAACGGCGCTGGTTCCATCTACTACTCCACCGGCCTCAGCACCTGGACCCAGATCGGCGGCCAGTTGAGCCGTCTCGCCGGAGACACCGACTGAGCGCAGCCCACCCCTGGCTCCAGCCGGGGGCAACCCCGGCCGGGCCACCGCTGGCGGCGAGCCGTTGGCCGGATATCCCGCGCCGGGAAGCAACGTCCCGGCCCGATCCACGCCGACCGCCGGTTCGCGCCGGCGGGCGGCGCGACCTTTGCGCTATAGTGTCCGGCATCGCCCCGAGCCGGAATCCCCCATGAAACCGAAGCTGCCCATCGGCCTGCAAAACCTGCGCGAGATGCGCACCCAGGGCTACGTCTACGTGGACAAGACCGCCCACGTCGCCGGCCTGGTCGAGGAGGGCAAATACTACTTCCTAGCCCGACCCCGCCGCTTCGGCAAGAGCCTGCTGGTGGACACCCTGGCCGAGCCCTTCGCCGGCAGCCGGGAGCTGTTCGAGGGGCTGTACCTGGAATCGCGCTGGAATCTGTTCGAATTCAAGGTGGTGGAGGTTGACGCAGCGGGTGGTGCCCTACAGCAACTCCAGGACAAAGGTTACGCCGAGAAATATCGTGGCGGAGGCGGGCCGATTTATCTGATCGGCGTGGAATTCAGCCGGCAGCAACGCAATCTGGTCGGCTTCGCCTGGGAGCGGGAACAACCATGACGGTTTCCGCCAGGACGTTCCGGGTAGTCGCAGTCGGAACAAGATCGCGGAGCATCCCTGCCCCGCCTCAGCCCGCGACTACGTAAGAGACGCGCGACTAGCCGAGATTGACGCCGAAATCGCGCGCGACCGCAGCCAGTCCACCGGCGTAACCCTGACCGATGGCCTTGAATTTCCACTCTTCGCCGTGGCGATATAATTCGCCAAAGATCATCGCGGTCTCGATCGACGCATCCTCGGACAGGTCGTAGCGGGCGATCTCTTGCCCGCCCTCGGCATTCAGCGCGCGGATGTAGGCGTTGCTGACTTGCCCGAAGTTCTGCTTGCGCGCCTCCGCGTCGTGAATGGTGACCACAAACGCCACCTTGGCGGCGCTGGCCTCCATCGAATCCAGGCCGATTTCGATCACTTCGTCATCGCCCTCGCCTTCGCCGGTACGGTTGTCGCCCTTATGCGTGACCGCGCCAGACGGATCCCGAGTGTTGTTGTAAAACACGAAATGCTGATCGCTCAACACCTTGCCATTGCCGTCCAGCACGAAGGCCGAGGCGTCCAAATCGAAGGCGTTGCCATCGGTCTTGCGGACATCCCAACCTAGACCGAAGTTGACCCGCTTCAGCCCGGGTACTTGCTTACTTAGGGAGACATTCCCACCTTTTTGCAGAGAGATAGCCATAGTTCCAGTCCTGATCGTTATGGAAACCGTACGGATTAAGCGGAGAAAGCAGGTTCAGATGCTGATGCCGTACTGACGGCACATCGCTGCCAGCCCACCGGCGTAGCCCTGGCCGACCGCGCCAAACCGCCATTCGCCACCGTGGCGATACAGCTCACCGAAAATCATCGCAGTCTCGGTCGAGGCGTCCTCGCCGAGGTCGTAGCGGGCCACTTCGATATTGGTTTCGGCGTTGACCAGACGGATGAAGGCATTGCCGACCTGACCAAAATTTTGCCGGCGCTGATCAGCTTCGTGAATGGTGACGGTAAACGTGATTTTCTGCACGTCCGCTGGCACGCGGGTCAGATCCACCATGACGGCTTCGTCATCCCCTTCGCCGGCGCCAGTCCGGTTATCCCCTGTGTGTTGCACTGAACCACACGGGGATTTCAACTGATTGTAAAAAATAAAATCGGCATCGGATCGAACCTTGCCGTTGGCGTCTAGCAGGAACGCTGAAGCATCGAGATCGAAATCGGCGCCGTCGGTGGCGCGAGCGTCCCAGCCCAATCCGACCAGGACTTTCTTTAGGTCCGGTGCTTCCTTGCTCAGTGACAGCTTGCCGCCTTTGTTAAGAGAAATAGCCATGCGTTTGTCCTCCCTCAATAACGGGGTGCGAATAGGGGATTTCAAAAAAGTTGCGGAACCGGACGGATGCTGGCCATATCCGTCCGGTGTGCCGCCAGCGGGAATCAGGGATTCTCTCGGCGGGGTTCTTTGTCTTTCTCCAGCTGTGGTTGGGTTTCCTCTCCGGCTTCTTCCTTTTCAGGGAACAAGAGCGAGGTGATCACGCCCACCGCCAGCGTACCGAGAATGATCATCAGGCTGAGATTGGCCGAAATTTCCCAACCTGGCCAGTGGAAGATGTGGTTGGACGCTTGCAGCGCCAACTTGAAGGCGATAAAGAACAGCAGCGCCGCCACTGCCTTGTCCAGATGGGCCAGATATTTCTGCGCCGCTGCCAGCACGAAATACAGCGAGCGCAGGCCGAGAATGGCGAAGATCACCGCCGAAT
>JBEOKN010000112.1:0-2738 GCA_040275885.1 Azonexus sp.
AGCGCGGCGTTCTTCTCGGCGGTCGTGGCCGTCGCCAGGCGGCGCGAGGCAGTCCGGGCCTGACGGCCGACGGTCTGCATGTAGTCCTTGAGTTCCATGTTGTTCCAGATTCGGCGGAAAGCCTCATTATAGCGGGCAAATTTAGAGGGAACTTCGCCAGGCGGGAGAACTCATAGCCCTTGTTCAAACACGGGTATTTCAAGGGGACGACATGACTGAAAAACTGATTTTGCCTACCGAGGCCAAGGTTTGCGCAACCTGCAGCTACTGGGATGGCGAACGCCATATAGATCCTGATATGAAGGTTGTCGTGGTGTCCATGGATTGCAAGGGCGAGTGTCTGGTACAGACGGTACAGAAACGCGGGCTGAATGACGCTCGTAGCGAGCCGGACTGCATTTGGGAAGACCTCGAACCTGACGAAGGTGCAGGTTGACAGTAACTATTTCGTCGTGCTGAGGCTGAGGGCGAGGCGCAAGAACTCGTCCCAGATATTGCCCTGACCGATGCCCTTGGCAAGGCGGTCGATTCGTCCCGCATGGTGCAACGCCGCTTCGAGGGTTGCGGTCGACAGCCGCTGGAGCGCCTTTTTCACCGGGTTGGCGCGCGGTCCCCAGACCTTGGCTTCCTTGAGCAGCAGGTCGAGCGGCCGGCCGCGGTCAAGTCCGCAGCGGATCAGTGTCAGGGTGCGAATTTCCTCAGCCATTGCCCACAGCACCAGCGGCGGCGGTTCGCCCTCGTGCATCAAGCCGTCAAGCGTCCGGCTCAAACGGCTGATGTCGCCCGTGAGCAGGGCTTCGCGCAGGCTGTCGATGTCATAGCGGGCGACGTTGTGGACGGCTTCGCGTATCTGCTCCTGGTCAAGCGCGCCAGGCGGGTAGAGCAGGGCGAGCTTCTGGATTTCCTGATGCGCGGCCAGCAGATTGCCCTCGACGTGTTCGGCGATGAATTTGAGGCTTTCCAGCCCGGCGCTCTGCTGCTGGCGGCGTAGCCGGCCGACAAGCCAGCCCGGCAGTTCGGCGAGTGGCGGGGCCATCAGCTTGATTGCGACGCCAGCATTGACCAGTGTCGTGAACCAGACGGCTTTCTCCTCGCGCCAGTCGAGTTCGGGTAGCGTGACCAGCAGCAGGTTGTCCGGCGACAGGTTCCTGCACCAGTCCTGCAATGCCGCGCCACCTTCCTTGCCGGGTTTGCCGGTCGGGATGCGCAGATCGATCAGTTTCCGGTCGCCGAACAGCGACAGGTTGCTGCCGGCTGCCAGCAACTGGTTCCAGTCGAAATGCGGCAGAACCGTGAGGATCTCGCGTTCGCCGTAACCCTGCTGGCGGGCCTTGGCGCGGATCGCGTCGGCGGCTTCGATGACCAGCAGCGGTTCATCGCCAAAGACCACATAGAGCGGACGCAACTCACGTTCGAGGTGCGCGGCGAGTTGTTCGCCCTTGAGCAACATCACTCGTCTTCTTCGAGGTCCGGATTCTTCGGCTTGATCAGGGAGAGGCGGCGAACGATCTGGTTGACCAGGTCATTGTTCATGTCACGCCAGAGCAGGCCCTCTTCGAGGTCCTTGGCGAGTACCGTCGAATCGTCGTAGGTGATGTCGCGCGACAGAGTGATTTCGTTGGGCCCGACCAGTTCCTGACCCTTGGCGTTGACCACGCGGAAGCCGTAGTTCAGTTGCAGGCGGTACTCGCGGACGCGGCCCTGGGTGTTGACGCTGAGGATGATCTTGTTGCGGCTGTCATTGATCTGCTGGAAGACCGCTTCGGCATCCTTGGCGTTGTCGACAATCTTGGTCTGGCCGGTGGCGCCGATGTAGCGCTGCATCCAGATGCGGACATCGGCCGTTTCCGGAAGCGCAATGTAAAGCGTCTTGTAGGGCAGGTTACCGCTCAATGTGCCGCGCAACTGGAAGCCGCAGCCGGCAACGATCGCTGCCAGGATCAGGGCGAGAAAAACGCGGAATGGGACGCGCATGGCGACTCCTTAGACGACGATATTGACCAGACGGCCGGGGACGATGACCACCTTCTTCGCCGCCTTGCCTTCCATGAACCTGAGAGCGCCCTCGGAGGCCAGCGCGGCGGCTTCGATGACAGTCTTGTCGGCTTCCGCCGCAACGCGAATCGAACCGCGCAGCTTGCTGTTGACCTGCACCATCAACTCGATCTCGTCCTGCTTCAACGCTGCCGGATCGGCCTTGGGGAAGGCGACGAGGCCGGCATCGGCACCCGGCTTCAGTTCGGCATACAGCGCCTGGCCGATGTGCGGGACGATGGGGAGGAGCAGCAGGGCAATACTTTCCAATGTTTCCTGGCCCAGCTTGCGGCCGACGGCATCGTTGAGGTCACACCTGTCGTAGGCGTTCAACAACTCCATCACCGCAGCGATCGCAGTGTTGAACTGCTTGCGCCGGCCGTAGTCGTCGGCCACCTTGCCCATGGTCTGGTGCAGCTTGCGACGCAGGTCGGCTTGCGCGGTCGACAGTGAATTCTGGTCGATTTTCGCAGCGACGAGACCGGCCTGCACGTGGTCGTAGGTCGTCTTCCACAAGCGGCGCAGGAAGCGGTAGGCGCCTTCGACGCCGGCGTCCGACCATTCCAGCGACTGGTCTGGCGGCGAGGCGAACATGATGAAGAGGCGTGCCGTGTCGGCGCCGTACCGGTCGATCAGTGCCTGCGGGTCGACGCCGTTGTTCTTCGACTTCGACATCTTCTCGGTGCCGCCGATGACCACCGGCA
>JBEOKN010000113.1:0-10047 GCA_040275885.1 Azonexus sp.
CGACCTCTCGTCGAGTTCGTTGCCTGAAAGCGGTCAGTGAAGTTTCGCTTCCCGGAGGCTGCCATCCATCACCGAGTGCTGACGACCCTCTGCGGACGTAGCTAGATTTTGGATCAAAGGGGTCAGAGATATTTGGTTCTGGTAGCACTTGATTCAACGCGAGTGCTTCAAACCAGCGTGAAGTGTTTGCGGTTCGGCAAGCGGTAGGTTTCAAAGTCGGCTCGGTCCAGCGTCCAGACCTTGGCGCAGCCGGTTTTTAGGGCGGCGACGACGAGCGAGGCATCGGCCAGGTCCATCGGGCGATCAGCGTAGCGCTCGATCCAGTCGATGGCGGTGACCAGTTCGTCACGGCCGAGCGGCATGAGTTCAAGCCCGCCGCGTTCAATCCAGTGACAGAGCGGCAGGGTGGCACCGATGGAATCCGCCATGTGGGCAAATTCGGTCAGTACGGCCCAGGTGGTGAGCAGGCGGCCGCGGTAGTTTTTGAGAAAATCCGAGCAGCCAAGATGAAATTTGTCGCGTTTGTTGGCAATGGCGACAAGGGGCCCGGTATCGACAAGCAGGATTTCCATTATTCGGGCGGGCGTTCGTGTTTGCGGACGATCGCGGCGCGGACGGTGTTCCGGCTGTTTTCGGCAGCGTTTTCATCGAGTGAGAGGGCGCCGACAAAGCCGGTTTCACAGGCCAGTTCATACGGCGTTTTGACTGGCGACTCGGCGGTGAAGTGGTTTTCAAGAAGCTTAATTATCACTTCTGACTTACTACGGCGGGTTTCCACGCAATAGCGGGCCAGCGCTTGTTCGAGACGCTGGGGAATGCGAACGGTTGTGGTCATGGCTTGGCTCCGAGGCGGATTTGTATTAACAGTAATACAACAGTCCGCGCGGTGCAAGGGACGGCTTAGAGTGCGCTCGCCACTGCGCCGGTGATGGCGCGGGCCAGATGAGAGATTTCCTCATCGCTGACGATATACGGCGGCATCAGGTAGACCGTATTGCCGATCGGCCGGATCAGCGCTTCGCGTTCCAGCGCGGCGCGGTAGAACTTGCGGGAGAAAAAAGGGTCGTCGGTGGCGACGTCGAAGGCGGCGATCATGCCGCGCTGGCGCAGGTGCCTGACTTGCGGGTGGTCGGCCAGCGGGGCGAGCGCGGCGCTGATTTTTGCCGCTTTTTGGCGGTTGACCGCAACAACGTCATCCTGCGCGAAGATGTCCAGCGTCGCCAGTGCGGCGCGGCAGGCGAGGGGATTGCCGGTGTAGGAATGCGAGTGCAGAAAGGCGCGAGCCACCGAGTCGTCGAGGAAGGCTTCGTAGATGGTGTCGCTGCTCAGCACGATGGAGAGCGGCAGGTAGCCGCCGGAGATGCCTTTGGAGAGGCACATCAGGTCGGGCCGGATTTCAGCCTGCTCGTGGGCGAAGAAGGTGCCGGTGCGGCCGCAGCCGACGGCGATTTCGTCGCAGATCAGGTGCACCGCGTAGCGGTCGCACAGCGCGCGGGCGAGGCGCAGGTATTCCGGGTCGTACATCGCCATGCCGGCAGCCCCCTGGACCAGCGGTTCGACGATGAGGGCGGCGATGCTTTCGCCGTGGGCTTCGAGATGAGCTGCGAGCGTGGCGGCGGCGCGGTGCGCCACGTCGGCGGGCGTTTCGCCGGTTTCGGCCTGGCGGAAATCGGGTGAGGGAACGACGGTGGCGGCGCGCACCAACGGCGCATAGGCATCCTTGAAAATGGCGACATCGGTGACGGCGAGCGCGCCGACAGTCTCGCCGTGGTAGCTGCCGGCGAGACACAGGAACTCTGCCTTCTCCGGGCGACCGACATTGCGCCAGTAGTGGAAACTCATCTTCAGCGCGATCTCGGTGGCCGAGGCGCCGTCCGAGGCGTAGAAGGCGTGGCCGAGCGCGCCGCCGGTCAACGCCGATAAACGCTCGGAAAGTTCGACCACCGGCTGGTGGGTGAAGCCGGCGAGCATGACGTGTTCGAGCGTTTCCAGCTGGTCACGCAGCGCGGCATTGATGCGCGGGTTGGCATGGCCGAAGAGGTTGGTCCACCACGAGCTGATGCCGTCGACGTAGCGCCTGCCATCGAAGTCGTAGAGCCAGGCGCCGCTGCCGCGGGCGATGGGCACCAGCGGCAGGTGCGCCGGCGAGCCGGTCTGCGCGTGGTGCCGCATCTGCGTGCATGGGTGCCAGACAGCGGCCTGGCTGCGCGCCAGCCAGTCCTGGTTCGCCGAGCGATCGTTCAATGCAGGACTTGCGAGGTGGCTGCGGGCTGCTCCGGCATTTCGGCGTGCACCAGTTCGGCTTCGACGTTGGGGTAGAGCGGGGCACCGCAATCGTCGCAAAATTCCAGCGGGAAGTGATGGTCGAGGAAGACCACGTCCTTGACCCCGGCTTCGCGCAGCACGGATTCAATTTCACCGGCGGCGTCGGTGGCTTCATCCTCGGCGCCGAGCAGCGGCCAGACAATGCCGTGGTAGGTCTCGTCCTTGTCCTTGGGGCCGAGTCCGACGCGGTATTCCTCCATGCGGCGGTCGTAGCAGGGGCCGACGACGGCGCGCAGGTCGGCCGGCGTCAGGCCGAGCATGGTCTGCAGGAAGGCGATCGATGCCTTCAGCGAATAGGGGCGCGACAGGCGGTCGGCATTGCGGCAGGAGGCGTGGTAGGCGTCGGGCAACAGCGGCTGCCAGGCGCAACCGGTCAGCAGCGGTTCGAGATTCGGGCTGCCCTGCTTGATCCATTCCTTGAGCGCGGTTTCCTTGTTGCCGTCCTTCTCGTTCCAGCGGAACAGCGCCGTGCCGCGCGGCACGGCAATGGCGCCGACGAGGTAACGAACGTCCGACAGGAAGCGGTTGGTTTCGGGCAGTCCAGTGCTGTCGACCGCGAAGTGCTGGCCGGCCAGCGTCGCCTCGCCCAGCGCCTGGGTCAGTTGCCAGGTGTCGCAAAAGCTGCGCGGCAACTGGTCCGGGCTGAACAGGAAATCGGCGAGCGCGAGGCGAGTGTCGGCGCCGAAAACGTGGGCACCGAGGTGCACGGCCAGCGCTTGCAGCGTGCTCTTCGGCAGCGGGCAGGCGGGAATCGAGAAGCGCGACCAGGCCAGTACCGGCGCCGCGAACAGCTGGATGTCGAATTCCTGGCCGAGCGCCTCGAGACGGCTGGTCTCGGCGCACGATTCGACCATGTCGGCGAGTTCGTCGTGGGCGCGCGGGTTGGCCTCGAAGAGGCGGTCGAGGGCGGTGTTGATCTCGTCTTCGGCACCGTTTTTCAGCAGGCTGCTGACCAGCTCGCCAAGCTGCCCCTCCCAGAACCTGTCTTCCAGCTTGCCGCCGGATTCGGAGAGGCCGGTAGCCAGACGTTGCAGTTCTGACGCGTCGCGCGACAGGCGATCGCGCGAGCCGAAGCGGGTGCGTTTCATCGATGTTCCTGAAAAAGCAAAGAACGAATTTTAACAGCCGGTAAAATCCGGCGTAGTGCATTACAGAATATTGCAGGAAGAACCCCATGCTGATCTTTCTCTCGCCCGCCAAGTCGCTCGACTACAAGACGCCGCCGCGGGTCGCCACGCATACCCAGCCGGCCTTCCTGAAGCAGTCGGAAGCGCTGATTCGCCAGTTGCGCAAGCTGTCGCCGGCCGATCTCGCCCACCTGATGAGCATTTCCGACCCGTTGGCGCTGCTCAATTTCAACCGCTTCGCCGACTGGAAACTACCGTTCTCCCCCGAAAACGCCAAACAGGCCGTGCTGGCGTTCGATGGCGACGTCTACGACGGGCTGGCGGCGAAAACCCTGTCGCCCGCCGACCTCGATTTCGCCCAACAGCACGTGCGCATCCTCTCCGGTCTCTACGGTATCCTCAAGCCGCTCGACCTGATGCAGCCGTACCGCCTCGAAATGGGCACCCGCTTCGCCAACGCGGCGGGCAAGGACCTCTACGCCTTCTGGGGTGAGAGCCTGCTCGACGCGATCAATGGCGAATTGGCCGGAATGCCGCGGCCGGTTGCGGTCAACCTCGCCTCCGAGGAGTATTTCAAGGCCGCCATCGGCAGAAAGATCAGGGGCCAGGTGATCCAGCCGGTATTCGAGGACTGGAAGTCCGGCCGCTACCGGATCATCAGCTTCTACGCAAAGCGGGCACGCGGCCTGATGACGCGCTACGCCGTGGTCAATCGGCTGAGCGAGCCCGAAGGGCTGCAGGGTTTCGACTACGACGGTTACGCCTTCGCGCCGGAAGCCTCCGGCGACAGGACCTGGGTCTTCCGCCGCCGTCAGGACTGATCCGCCCAGCGCGCCTTGCGCCAGCGCTCCATTTCCCCGTTGCCGCAGAAGGTCCATGCCATCAGCCGGCTCTGCTTCTGACCCTGCGCCATCGGGATGATGCGCGTTTCAACCGGGTGCACCTTCTTCAGCGCCGCTTCGACGTGAGCGACGTTTTCCGCCTTTGACACCAGGCTGGTGAACCACAGGCAGCGCTTCGAGATGCTGGCGCTCTGCGCGACCATGCGTTCGAGGAAGGCGCGTTCGCCGCCCTCGCACCAGAGTTCGGTGCCCTGGCCGCCGAAATTCAGGCGCGGCTGGCTGGCTGCCCGGTTGCGGACGCCTTTGCCGAGATTGTTCCACTTGCGCCGGGCGACGGCCATGACATCGCCCGGAGAGTTGTGGAAGGGCGGGTTGCAGATGCTGAGATCGAAACTTTCGCCCGAGCGCAGCATGCCGACGAAGATGTTGTCCTGCACCGGCTGGTGGCGCAACTCGATGGCCGCGGCAAGTTCCGGATTGGCGGCCAGGATGCGCTGCGCATTGGCCAGCGCCGGCGGGTCGATGTCGACACCGAGGAAACGCCAGCCGTACTCGCCGTGGCCTATCAGCGGATAGATGCAGTTGGCGCCGACGCCGATGTCGACGATGCGCACGCGCGGACCCGTTGGAATCACCTTGCGGTTGCCGGCGGCGAGCAGGTCAGCGGCGTGGTGGATATAGTCGGCGCGGCCGGGAACGGGTGGGCACAGGTAGCCGGCGGGAATTTCCCAGCCGTGGATACCGTAGTGGCGGATCAGCAGCGCGCGATTGAAGGACTTGAGCGCCGCCGGGTTGGCAAAGTCGATACCCGGCGTGCCGGCGGTGGTGGTGATGACGTAGCGTGCCAGACCGGGCGAAACGGCGACGAGGGCGGGAAAGTCATAGCCGGCGACATCCCGGTTGCGCGGGTGGAGGCCGGGCTTGGGCAGGGCAGGGGTGACGGTGCTTGCTTCGCTCATGGCGCTTCCTGAAATGGGGTGGGCAGCAGCAGCGCCGAGGCGGCAGCCGGTTCGAGAATGCGGAAGCCGAGCGTCGTCCGGCCGCGCAACCTGAGCAGAGCCTTGTCCTTGGTCACCAGGAAGTTGGCGCCGCAACGGGCGGCGAGTTCGAGGAACTTCTGGTCGTCGCGATCCTTGCAACGCGGCAGCGGCGGCAGTTCGCCCTCGGGAACTACCTGCACGAGCCCGGAGTAGCGGCGGTAGCGGTCGACCGCCATTTCCGGCGTCAATTTGAGCTGCGGGTAGGTCAGCACGCGTTGCAGTTCGTCCAGCGTCCCGGCGTCGGCCAGGCATTCGACCTGCCCGCCCGCGAGCGCGGCCATGATCGGGACCGCGTCGGCGTTGGCCCAATGAAAGAGGTCGAGGACGACATTGGTATCGAGGACGAGGCGCAGCATGGCGCGGATTATAATGCCCGCCTGTTCAGCGCCCGCCCCGGAATTCCATGCCCCGCATTCTCCTCGCCCCGATGGAAGGGCTCGCCGACGATGTCCTGCGCGGCGTGCTGACAGCCATCGGCGGTTACGACTGGGGCATCTGCGAATTCATTCGTGTCTCGGGCAGCGTGCTGCCGGTCAAGACCTACGAGCGGATCTGCCCGGAACTGCTCCACGGTAGCCGCACCGCCGCCGGCACGCCGATGCGCGTGCAGTTGCTCGGTTCCGACCCGCACTTGATGGCCGAGAACGCGTGCCGGCTGGTGACGCTGAATCCGGCCGGGATCGACCTCAATTTCGGTTGCCCGGCGCCGACCGTCAATCGCCATCGCGGCGGCGCGGCGTTGCTCGGTGAGCCGGAACTGCTTCACGCAATCGCCAGCACCGTGCGCGCGGTGGTTCCGGTCGACATCCCGTTTACGGCAAAAATGCGGCTCGGCATCGACGACACCGGCCTTGCCAGCGCCTGCGCGCAGGCGCTGGCCGCCGGCGGGATCGACGAATTGATCGTGCATGGCCGGACCAAACTCGACGGCTACCGTCCGCCGGCGCGCTGGATGTGGATCGACAGGCTGCGGTCGGCGGTTGCCATCCCGATCATCGCCAACGGTGAGGTGTGGACCGTCGAGGATTTCGTCCGCTGCCAGCAGGAAACCGGCTGCGCCGACATCATGCTCGGGCGCGGGGCGGTTGCCGATCCGTTGCTGGCGCGGCGCGCGCGCGGCGAGGAGGCTGGCGGCTGGGCGGAAGTGGCGCCGGGCGTGGCGGCCTACTGGCAGGGCGTCCGGCGGAAGGTCGTCGCGGAGCATGCCGGCGGACGGCTCAAGCAATGGCTGGCGCTGCTGCGCCTCACTTACCCGGAAGCCGGCGAGTTGTACCGGCGCCTGCGGCCGATCAAGGCGGCCCACGACATCGATGCGGTGCTGGTCGCCGCCGGCATCCCCGGCGAATTGCCGCGCCCTGCATGAGGGGGGGGGATTCACGATTCGTCACCAGCGCCCAGGCGGGCCCGCACCGTGATCTGGAGGCGCTGCTTCGTCGTCACCTCGCCCAGCCGTTCCGCAAGCCGGTCCTCGAATACAACCGCGCCGCCTTTGCCGGCGCAGTGGCGGCCCGTGACCGGTGGCAGACCGATGCGCCGGTGATTCTCGACGCCGGCTGCGGCGTCGGCTGGAGCACGCAGTGCATCGCCGAAGCTTGCCCGGAAAGTTTCGTGATTGGCGTCGACCAGTCGGCCGACCGCCTTGGGCGCGGCAAGCCCCTGGCGATGCCGGACAACGCGCTGCTGATCCGCGCCGATCTGGTCGATTTCTGGCGCCTCCTGGCCGAAAGCGGCGTGCGCCTCGCTCGCCATTACATCCTCTACCCGAATCCGTGGCCGAAGATCGGCCATCTGGCGCGGCGCTGGCACGGCCACGCGGTGTTTCCCGTCTGGCTGAAACTCGGCGGCAAACTCGAATGCCGCAGCAACTGGCGCATCTATGTCGAGGAAATGGCGCAGGCGTTGACCCTGCTGGCCGGCCAACCGGTGAACGCCGAGCCTTACACCACCGAAAATCCGCTGACACCTTTCGAGAGGAAATATCTGGCTTCGGGCCATGAACTCTGGCGTTGCCGGGGCAATCTGGGATGAGTGTCTGCCAGTCCTGCGGGGCCTGCTGCGCCAGCTTCCGCGTCGATTTTCACCAGGTCGAACTGGCCGGGGGGGCTTTCGCCTGGGGGCGGGGCGTGCCTCCAGTACTGACGGTGCCGGTGACGCCCGCCATCGTCCGCATGTGCGGCAGCGATGCGACCGAACCGCGCTGCATCGCGCTGTGCGGGGAGGTTGGAAAAGCCGTCGCCTGTACGATTTACGACGCCCGCCCGTCGCCGTGCCGCGAATTCGACACCAGCGACGACGCCTGTGCCCGCGCCCGCCACCGCCATGGACTGCCACCGCTGATGACCAAGCTTATCCCCGTTTCGGTCGGGTAAGCCTGTGGATAAGCTCGGGACAACCGGCAGTTCCAGTGGAAAACAGAGGCTTCCACGGTCGACGCCCAAAATATGGGCAAAATTGCGTCGGGGTTGCCATCCGGTGTGGCAGTGACTCAAAGTGAAAAGCAGAGCCTGCGGGCGCCGGCGTTGGCGTAAAATAGGAGTTTCCCAGAGCCACCCTTTACGAAAGGAAGTCGCCGTGCTTGAAGCCTATCGCGCCCACGTCGCAGAACGTGCTGCCCTCGGTATTCCCCCGCTGCCGCTGTCCAAGCAACAGACCAGCGAACTGGTTGCCCTGCTGAAGGACCCGCCCGCTGGCGAGGAATCATCACTGGTCGAACTGCTCTCCTTTCGCGTGCCGGCCGGTGTCGATGACGCCGCCAAGGTCAAGGCCGAGTTCCTGGCCAAGGTCGCCAAGGGCGAAGAATCCTGCGCTCGGGTTACCCGGGAAATGGCCACGGAACTGCTCGGCACCATGCTTGGCGGTTACAACGTCAAGCCGCTGATCGACCTGCTGACCGATCCGACCGTCGGCGGTGTGGCGGCGCGGGGCCTGAAGCGGACCCTGCTGGTCTTCGACTTCTTTCACGATGTCGCCGAACTGGCGAAAGCCGGCAATGCCAATGCCCAGAACGTGATGCAGTCCTGGGCCGACGGCGAGTGGTTCACTTCGCGTCCCGAAGTTCCCTCTTTCCAGACGCTGACCGTCTTCAAGGTCACCGGCGAAACCAACACCGATGACCTGTCGCCGGCGCCGGATGCCTGGTCGCGCCCGGATATCCCGCTGCACGCGCTGGCCATGCTCAAGAACCCGCGTCCGGGGATCGAGCCCGACGAGCCGGGCGCCCGTGGTCCTCTCAAGCAGCTTGATGCGCTGACTGCCAAGGGGCACGTGATTGCCTACGTCGGCGACGTGGTCGGTACCGGCTCCTCGCGCAAGTCCGCCACCAACTCGGTGCTGTGGTTCACCGGCGAGGACATCCCCTTCGTCCCGAACAAGCGTTTCGGCGGCGTCTGCCTCGGCTCCAAGATCGCGCCAATCTTCTTCAACACGATGGAAGATGCCGGCGCGCTGCCGATTGAAATCGACGCCAGCCAGATGGACATGGGCGACGAGATCGATCTGAAGGTTGACCACGTCACCGGCAAGGTCACTGCCGTCAAGAACGGTGACGTGGTTGCCGAATCCCAGCTCAAGACCCTGGTCATCCTCGACGAAGTCCGTGCCGGCGGCCGCATTCCGTTGATCGTCGGTCGCGGCCTGACCACCAAGGCGCGCGAATTCCTCGGCCTGCCGCAAAGCACCTTGTTCCGTCTGCCGCAAAATCCGGCCGACGACGGCAAGGCCTACTCGCTGGCCCAGAAGATGGTCGGCAAGGCCTGCGGCGTCGCCGGCATCCTGCCGGGCACCTATTGCGAGCCGAAGATGACCACCGTCGGTTCGCAGGACACCACCGGCCCGATGACCCGCGACGAATTGAAGGATCTGGCCTGCCTCGGCTTCTCCGCCGATCTGGTCATGCAGTCCTTCTGCCACACCGCCGCCTATCCGAAGCTGGTCGACGTCAAGACGCACCGCGAGTTGCCATCCTTCATCTCCAATCGTGGCGGCGTTTCCCTGCGCCCAGGCGATGGCGTCATCCACTCCTGGCTGAACCGCCTGCTGCTGCCCGATACCGTCGGCACCGGCGGTGACTCGCACACCCGCTTCCCGATCGGCATCTCCTTCCCGGCCGGTTCCGGTCTGGTCGCCTTTGCCGCCGCCACCGGCGTCATGCCGCTGGACATGCCGGAATCCGTGCTGGTGCGCTTCAAGGGCGAGATGCAACCGGGGATTACCCTGCGCGACCTGGTCAACGCCATTCCGCTCTACGCCATCAAGGCCGGCCTGCTGACCGTCGAGAAAAAGGGCAAGATCAACGTCTTCTCCGGCCGCATCCTGGAAATCGAAGGCTTGCCCGATCTCAAGGTCGAACAGGCATTCGAACTCTCCGATGCCGCCGCCGAGCGTTCGGCTGCCGCCTGTTCGGTGCGCCTGAACAAGGCGCCGATGGTTGAGTACATGCGCTCCAACATCACGCTGATGAAGTGGATGATCGCCGAAGGCTACCAGGATGCGCGCACCCTGAAGCGCCGCATCAATGCCATGGAAGACTGGATCGCCAACGGCGTGCTGCTGCAGCCGGATGCGGATGCTCAATACGCTTCCGTCATCGAAATCGATCTGGCCGAAATCACCGAGCCGATCCTCGCCTGCCCGAACGACCCGGACGACGTCAAGATCCTCTCCGAAGTTGCCGGCGCCAAGATCGACGAAGTCTTCATCGGCTCGTGCATGACC
>JBEOKN010000114.1:0-74265 GCA_040275885.1 Azonexus sp.
CCGCTCATCTCGCTACCGCTTAGCATCTCAAGGAGATTTGATGCTCCAGCCCTGGAGATGTTCGCCATCCTCCTTCCGGTTTACCCACAAGCCGCTATAATCGCTTGCTTGAATTTTCGCAGACTGAGGTAATGAGCATGGCCGAGCAACATTCTTCCAAGGGCATCATGGTCGCCACCATCATCGTGGCCATTGTCCTGACTGCCGTCGTTGTTCCCTTCTCCAAGAAGGGCGAGAAGTCCGCTGCCGATGCCGGTGGTGCCGACCAGGCGGATAGCCGCATCCAGTCGGTTGCCAGATTCGAACTGGCCAAGGCCACACCCGCCGCAGCAACCGGCCCGAAGGATGGTGCCACCGTCTATAACTCAGTCTGTGGCGCTTGCCACGGCACCGGCGTCGCCGGTGCCCCCAAGGCGGGCGACAAGGCTGCCTGGGCGCCGCGCATTGCTCAAGGCAACGACACCCTCTACAAGAACGCAATCGCCGGCAAGAACGCCATGCCGCCGAAGGGTGGGGCAGCCGACTTGTCCGATGACGAGATCAAGGGTGCGGTCAATCACCTGGTGGGCCTGTCCAAGTAGTCCACAAGAAATGTGGAACGGGAGGCCGCGGCCTCCCTTTTTCGTTGACGGAACAAGAGCGCCTCGTGGGCGCCCTGCTCAAAGCAACTTCCGGATGGCAGCGTCAGGTCGTTGCAAGGAGATTTACTTCTTCATCGGTTCGGCCGCCTTGGCCGCCTCTGCCTTCGGCGCTTCGGCGGCGGGGGCCGCTGTTGTGGTTGGCGCAGCTTTCGTGACCGTCTTGGCATGCTTCTGCTCGCCGCCGTTGGTGGGTGCCTTCACCTCAGGTGCGGCAACAGCGGGTTTGGCCTCGGGCGCCTTGGCTTCTGGCTTTGGCGCTTCGGTCTTGACGACGGTAGCCGGGGTGGCGGCGGGTTTGACTTCCGGAGCCGGCTTGATGTCCGCAGCGTGAGCGATACCGAAAGCGGCGGCCAGGACGAGGGTGATCAGTTGCTTGGTCATTTTCAATCTCCTTGAGTGATTTATTCGGTTGTTTCATCGGGCTTTGCAAAATCGCGCTGCCTTGTGCCGAATAACGCGGACGGTTGTCGCCGCGATGTCACAAGAAGAGTACCCGCGTGTGACCGGCTGTGACCCAGTTGCTACCGCTTGTTGCCAGCGAGCAAGGCTTTCATGGCGTCAAGCCGGGCATTGCCGGTCGCTTTGTCGGGTGGCGCGTTGTCCTTGCCGCCGCAGAAGCGGATGTCCTCCTTGCCCATTTCAGCGATGAAGCGCGAGGGTTCGCTGGGAATGAAGTCGCGCATCTGTTTGCGGCGCTCGCAGTAGGACAGGTGCAGAGAGCGTTGAGCGCGGGTGATGCCGACGTACATCAGTCGGCGTTCCTCTTCCAATTTGGCCGGCGCGAGCGACTCGCGGTGCGGCAGGATGCCCTCCTCGATGCCGACCAGGAAGACATGCCTGTATTCCAGGCCCTTGGCCGCATGCAGCGTGGACAGCTGCACCGTATCGGCATCGTCGCTGTTCTGTTTGTCGAGCAGGTTGATCAAGGCGATGCTCTGGCTGAGGTCGATCAACGTCTTGCCGTCTTCTTCGCCTTTCTTGCTGAGCCATTCAGCAAATTCGCAGACGTTGCCCCAGCGCGTCTGGGCGACCCGACGTTCTTCGTGATCGTAGAGATGGGTTTCGTAATCAATCGCCTTCAGCAGGTTGGGCAGAACCCGCTGCGCTGGCTCGTGCCCGGCTCGTTGCTGCAAGCAGCCGATAAACCTGCAGAACTCAAGTAGCGCATCCAGTTGCCGTGTCTGCACCCGATGGGCAAAGCCCTCCTCGCCGGCAGCATGGTACAGCGACCCGTGGCGCTCGCCGGCGTACTGGCCAAGGACCTGCAATGTCGCCGCGCCAATGCCACGCTTGGGCGTCGTCGCGGCGCGGATGAAGGCCGGGTCATCGTCCGTGTTGGCCAGTAGCCGCAGGTAGGCGGTGATGTCCTTGATTTCGGCCTTGTCGAAGAAGGACTGTCCGCCGGACAGACGGTAAGGAATCTTCTGGTTGCGCAACTGGGTCTCGAGCAGGCGCGCCTGATGGTTCGAACGGTAAAGGATGGCGTAGTCCCTGAAACTGCCGCGGTGTTCAAACCGGTGCGCCTGCAGTTTCATGGCTACGCCTTCGGCCTCGGCCTCGTTGTCCCTGCAGGCGGTAACGGTGATCTGGTCGCCATGCCCCAGTTCGGACCACAACTGCTTGTCGAACAGCTTCTCGTTGTGGGCAATGATGTTGTTGGCTGCCTTGAGAATTCTTGCGGTCGACCGGTAATTCTGCTCGAGTTTGATGATCTTCAGCGCCGGAAACTCGGCTGGCAGCTTCTTCAGGTTGTCGATGTCGGCGCCGCGCCAGCCATAAATTGCCTGATCGTCATCACCCACTGCCGTGAACTGGGCGCGGATACCGGTCAGCAGCTTGAGCAACTGGTACTGGCCGGCATTGGTGTCCTGATATTCGTCGACCAGCAGGTAGCGCAGGCGGTTCTGCCATTTCTCGGCAATTTCCGGATACTGGTTGAATAGCTTGACCGGGAGAGCGATCAGGTCATCGAAGTCCACTGCCTGATAAGCCTTCAGGGTGGCCTCGTAGGAGTGGAACGCCTGCGCGGCCCGTGCTTCATGTTCGTTGGTTGTGAGTCGTTGAGCGGCCTCGGGTGTTACCAGCGCATTCTTCCAGTTCGAAATGATGGCCTGCAGGTGGCGCAGTGTCCCTTTGTCGACAGTTCTGGCGACATCGCCGATGACGCCGGCGCAGTCGGCTGCATCGAAAATCGAGAAGCGAGGCTTGTAGCCCAGCGCCTTGGCCTCCTCACGCAGGATGCGCGCACCGAGCGAGTGGAAGGTTGAAATCTGTATATCCTCGGCCATCGACCGCGACAGCAGCTTGCCGACCCGGTCCAGCATCTCCTTGGCGGCCTTGTTGGTGAAGGTGATGGCTGCCACGTTGCGCGGCTGGAATCCACAATCCTGGATGAGATAGGCGATCTTCTGGGTGATGACCCGGGTCTTTCCCGAGCCGGCGCCGGCCAGTACCAGCAGGGGACCGTCAAGGTAGTGGATTGCTTCGCGTTGCTGGGGATTGAGGCCGGACATGGGTGGGAATCCGCAAGGGATACCATGGAAACAACTACTGGCACCTGTACCGCCACCGGCAAAGCCGGTGACACAAAAGAATCGCCCCGGAGGTCCGGGGCGCAGTGACAACACGGGGTGAATCAGACTCAGGCGGTTCCGGGCCCTGTCCCGCGATGCGGAATGAAGGTCAGACGATGTCGAGGTGACCAATACCGCTGGTCAGGTCACGGTCCTTGGACTCCTTTCCGTACAGCTTGATCTGCAGGCGCAGGTCATTCAGCGAATCCGCGTTGCGCAAGGCATCCTCGTAGGTGATCTTGCCTGCCTCATAGAGCGCGAAAAGCGACTGGTCGAACGTCTGCATGCCCAGTTCACGCGATTTCTTCATGACCTCCTTGATTTCGCTTACTTCACCCTTGAAGATGAGGTCGGAAATCAGCGGCGAGTTGAGCATGACTTCGATCGCTGGCACGCGTCCCTTGCCGTCTTTCTTGGCGATCAGGCGCTGCGACACCATGGCTCGAAGGTTGAGCGAGAGGTCCATCAGCAATTGTGAACGCCGGTCTTCAGGGAAGAAATTGATGATGCGGTCGATGGCCGTGTTGGTGCTGTTGGCGTGCAGGGTCGCCAACGCGAGGTGACCGGTTTCGGCAAAGGCGATGGCGTAGTCCATCGTGTCGCGGTCCCGGATTTCACCCATCAGGATGACATCGGGCGCCTGACGCAGCGTGTTCTTCAGGGCCGGCTTCCAGTCGTCCGTATCGACGCCGATCTCGCGTTGCGTGACGATGCAGTTCTTGTGCTCGTGAACATATTCAATCGGATCCTCGACCGTGATGATATGGCCGAAGCTGTTCTCGTTGCGGTAATCGACGAGGGCGGCCAGCGATGTCGTCTTGCCGGTGCCGGTACCGCCGACGAAGATGACGAGACCAAGCTTGGTCATCGCGACGTCCTTGAGGACTGGCGGCAGACCCAGCTCATCGAGTGTCGGAATGCTCTGGTTGATCATGCGGCAGACGACGCCGACGCGCCCCTGCTGAATGAAGGTGTTGACCCGGAAGCGGCCGATGCCGGCCGGAGAAATGGCAAAGTTGCATTCCTTGGTCGCCTCGAATTCCGCCGCCTGGCGGTCGTTCATGATGGAACGCGCAAGTTCTGACGTGTGCGCCGGCGTCAGTATCTGGTTGGAAACTGGCATGATCTTGCCGTCCACCTTGATTGCGGGCGGAAAGTTTGCCGTGATGAATAGGTCGGACCCCTTTTTCTGCACCATCAGGCGCAGGAGGTCATGCATGAACTTCATTGCCTGGTCACGTTCCATAACTTTTCCTCTTTACCTGATTCTTAAGGGCTCAGCCGGGGAAGGTGTCTTTGTTGGTTGCGCGAGCCTTGGCCTCGGCATTGGACACCACGTTGCGCCGTACCAGTTCGAGCAGATTCTGGTCCAGTGTCTGCATTCCGAAATTCTGACCGGTCTGGATCGCCGAGTACATCTGCGCCACCTTGTTTTCCCGAATCAGGTTGCGGATGGCGGGCGTGCCAATCATGATTTCATGGGCGGCGACACGACCATTGCCATCCTTGGTCTTGAGCAGTGTTTGTGAAATGACGGCGCGCAGCGACTCGGAAAGCATCGAGCGGACCATTTCCTTTTCTGCAGCCGGGAAGACGTCCACGATCCGGTCGATGGTCTTGGCCGCCGACGAGGTGTGCAACGTGGCAAACACCAGGTGGCCGGTCTCCGCTGCCGTCAACGCCAGGCGGATGGTTTCCAGATCGCGCATCTCGCCGACCAGGATTACGTCAGGATCCTCGCGCAGTGCGGAACGCAACGCGTTGGCGAAAGACAGCGTATGCGGCCCGACCTCGCGTTGATTGATCAGGCACTTCTTGGATTCGTGGACGAATTCGATCGGATCCTCGACGGTCAGTATATGGGCATATTCGAGTTCGTTGACGTGATTGACCATTGCCGCCAGCGTGGTCGATTTGCCCGAACCCGTCGGCCCGGTCACCAGCACGATGCCGCGCGGATATTCCGAAATGTCCTTGAAGATCTTTGGGCAGTTGAGATCGTCAAGTGACAGGATCTTCGAAGGAATAGTCCGGAATGCCGCCCCAGCTCCTCGCTGTTGGTTGAACGCGTTGACGCGAAAACGCGCCAGGTTGGGAATCTCAAAGGAAAAATCGCACTCCAGCGTCTCTTCGTAAGTCTTGCGCTGGGTATCGTTCATGATGTCGTACACCATGCTGTGGACGTCCTTGTGCTCCATCGCCGGCAGGTTGATGCGGCGCACATCGCCATGGACGCGGATCATCGGGGGCACACCTGCCGAAAGGTGAAGGTCGGAAGCCTTGTTCTTGACTCCAAAGGCCAGCAGTTCTGTGATGTCCATACGGATCGTCCTTAGGGCACGTGTATACTGAAAACAGAAGGAATTCCAAACAATTATGAGCGCAATTGCGTCCAACCTGCAAGCAGTCAGAGAACGTATCGCCAAGGCGGCAAGCGAGGCTGGTCGCTCGCCGCAGGAAATAAGGCTTCTCGCGGTCAGCAAGACTTGGCCGGTGGACTGCGTAATTGACGCAAGCAGAGCAGGGCAGCAGCTTTTTGGCGAAAACTACGTCCAGGAAGGTGTTGCCAAGGTCCTCGCGGCAAGCGGCCTGAATCTTGAGTGGCATTTCATCGGCCCATTGCAAACCAACAAGACGAGACTGGTCGCCGAACACTTTTCCTGGGTACATTCGATCGACCGTCTGAAACTCGCCGAACGACTTTCCGCGCAGCGTCGGGACGCGTTGCCGCCACTCTCTGTCTGCGTTCAGGTCAATGTCTCTGGCGAAGCCAGCAAGCGCGGGTGCACACCCAGCGATGCATTGGGACTGTGTCAGGCAATCGCTGCCCTGCCGCGTCTTGCGTTGCGTGGGCTGATGGCGATCCCTGAAGCGGCGCACGATTTCGCAGCCCAGCGTGTGCCATTTCGTCAGGTGCGGCAGCTCCGCGAGCAAATTCGTGATGCCGGGGTGCCACTCGATACCCTTTCGATGGGCATGTCCCACGATCTTGAAGCGGCTGTTGCCGAAGGTGCGACGATTGTCCGCATTGGCACGGCCATCTTTGGTGAGAGAGACAACGCATGAAAATTACCTTCCTTGGCGGTGGCAACATGGCGAACGCGCTGATTGGCGGCATGTTGAAACAGGGGTTTGCGGCTGCCGATATCAGTGTTGTCGACCCGAGTGCCGATGCCCGCGTCAGTCTCGCTGCGACTTGCGCGGTCAACTGCGTGGAATCGGCCGAAATGCTTTCCGGAGTCGGCGATCTGCTGGTGCTGGCAGTCAAGCCGCAGCAGATGAAGGAGGCCGTCGTCCCGCTGGTTGGCCGACTGGGCGATGCTGTTGTCGTGAGCATCGCTGCCGGACTCGATATGGCAACGCTTTCACGCTGGTTGGGCGGGCACCGCAGGATCGTTCGCTGCATGCCGAATACTCCGGCGCTGATCGGCGTTGGCATGACCGGGTTGTGCGCGCTGCCGGAAGTCAGTGACGATGAACGTGCCGCCGCGGACCGGGTGCTGCGCTCGGTCGGCACGACCGTCTGGATTGCCGACGAGGACAGGATGGACGCCGTCACTGCGCTCTCCGGCAGCGGCCCAGCCTACGTCTTCATGTTCATCGAGGCTCTGGAGCAGGCCGCCGCCGATCTCGGCTTCACTCCGGAGCAGGGCCGCCAACTGGCGATCGGGACGGTTCAGGGCGCCGCGGCTCTCGCCGCGCAATCCGCCGAACCGGCTTCGGTGTTGCGCGAGCGCGTTACGTCCAAGGGCGGGACCACCGAAGCCGCGTTGGGCATCATGACCAAAATGGGCGTCGGGGAAGGTATCGTCGCAGGCGTCAAGGCAGCCGAAACGCGTGGCCGCGAACTGGGCAAATTGCTGGGAGTCATCTGATGCACATTCTGGTTTTTCTCATCGACGCCGTCGTGAGCTTTTTCTGCACGTTGTTCCTGCTGCGCTTCACGATGCAGGCAACGCGAGTCTCGTTCTCCGGACAATTTGGCGATTTCGTGGTCAAGTTGACCAATTGGGCGGTCAAGCCATTGCGCCGCGTGGTGCCGGGCCTTGGGGGAATGGACCTGGCCAGCCTGGTTGCAGCCCTTGGTCTGCAACTTCTGCTGGCAGCGCTCATGGTTGGTCTTTCCGGTCCATCTGTTACGGCGGATGGCGGGACGATTGCGCTCATGGCAGTGTGGTTTGCCCTGCGCACACTGCTGCGTCTGACGGTCTATATCCTGATCGGTGCGCTGATCTTGCAAGCCGTGCTGTCGTGGATCAACCCCTACTCGCCACTGTCCTTGCCTGCCCAGCAATTGACCCGGCCATTTCTCGATCCGATCCGGCGCTTTGTGCCGACAATCTCCGGCATCGATCTGTCGCCGCTGGTTGCGATTCTTTTGCTGCAAGCGCTGTTGATGCTCTTGTGAGTGAGTGGCTGCGCGTCGCAGGCGATGACTGCCTTGCGTTGACTCTTCATGTTCAGCCCGGTGCCAGGAAGACAGAGTTCGCCGGCATGCACGGCGATGCGCTGAAGGTTCGCCTGGCCGCACCCCCCGTGGATGGGAAGGCCAACATGGTTCTCCTCAGGTTTGTGGCAGATGCGCTGAAGCTGCCTGCTGCAGCGATCATTCTGAAAAGCGGCCACACCTCACGGCGCAAGGTTCTGGAAGTCCGCGGGGCGACTCGCGAAAACGTCGCCGGTTTGGTTCAGCCTTCGTAAACCACGCGGCCATCAACCAGCGTCACCATAACCCTGCCGGTCATGATGCAGCCGGTCCACGGTGAGTTCTTGCCCCGGCTCTTCAATAGTTCGGGCGTCAGTTGCCAGGTTGCGCCAGGATCGAAAATGCAGATGTCGGCAACGCTGCCCAGGGATAACTGGCCACTCGCCAAGCCCAGTACGTCGGCCGGTGCCGAGGTGATTCGTGCCAACGCCGCAGGCAGATCAACACCAGCAACTGCAGCCCATTTCAGGGTCAGCGGCAACAGTACTTCAAGGCCGGTTGCACCCGGGCTCGCTTCACCGAAAGGAAGCAGTTTGTCGTCGGCACCGAGCGGGGTGTGATCGGAGCAGATTGCCGCCAAGCCGGACGCTGCAGCGCGCGACAGCGCCTGGCAGTCGCTCTGGGCGCGTAGTGGCGGAGAGAAGCGGGCGTGCGGGTCGAAGAAGCCGATGTCGTCTTCGGTAAGCAGCAGGTGGTGGACGCCCACGTCGCAGGTGATGGGTAGCCCTTCGTCTCGGGCCGCACTGACCAGTGCAACGCCTGACGCGGACGAAAGGCGCGTCAGGTGAATGCGACAGCCGGTGTCCCGAACCAGTTGCAATATGGTGGCGATGGCGATCGTCTCGGCGGCGACTGGAATGCCCGCCAGCCCCAGTCGGCTTGCGACTTCTCCTTCGTGGGCGATGCCGTTGCGCGACAGCCAGTAATCCTGTGCTTGCAGCCAGACCGCAAATCCGAAAGTTGTGGCATATTCCAAGGCACGCAGCAGGGCTTCGGTATCGACGAGTGGAACCTGAGCCTGCGAAAAAGCGACGCAACCGGCCTTCTTCAAGCCGGCCAGTTCGGACAGATGCTCCCCGCGCAGACCGACGGTCAGCGCGCCGAGCGGCAGCACTCGAGCCATGCCGATTTCCTTCCCGCGGTGGATCAGGCGATCCGCCAGTTCCGGTTCATCAAGGGGAGGGGTGGCATCGGGCGGGACCACGACGGAAGTCACGCCGCCCGCCACGGCAGCGGCCAGCTCGGCTTCGATGCTGTTCAGACGCGCGCTCAGGTCGATCAGCCCGGGGCAGACTATGCAGCCGCTGGCGTCGATGGTGCGCTCGGCAGCGAAGCTGGCCGGCGCTTGACCCAATCCGGTGACCCTGCCTTCGCCGATAAACAGCGACATGTCGCGGTCGACCCCGTTTTTCGGGTCAATTACGCGGCCGTTGCGAATCTCGATGTTCATGTTAGTTCCCCGCAACGATGCTCATGACGGCCATGCGCACGGCAATGCCAAAAGTGACCTGGGGCAGGATCACGGCCTGCGGTCCGTCAGCCACTTCCGAGTGAATCTCGACGCCGCGGTTCATCGGCCCCGGGTGCATGACGATGGCGTCGGGCTTGGCGAGCGCCAGTTTCTGCGGCGTCAGGCCGTAATGGCGGAAGTATTCGCCGGCCGACGGCAGCAATGCTCCAGTCATGCGCTCGTTTTGCAGACGCAGCATGATGATGACGTCGCAATCCTTCAAACCCTCATTCATGTCGTGGAAGACCTGCACGCCGAGCTTGTCCAGGTGCTTGGGTAGCAGCGTCTCCGGTCCGATGGCGCGAACCTCTGGCACACCCAGTGTAGTCAGTGCCTGGATGTCCGAGCGCGCGACGCGCGAATGCAGGATGTCGCCGACGACGGCGACCCGCAACTGCGTGAAGTCCTTCTTGTAGTGACGAATCGTATACATGTCGAGCAGCCCCTGCGTCGGGTGCGCATGGCGCCCGTCGCCGGCATTGATGACATGGACGTCGTCACGGCCGATGCGTTGCAGATGCTCGGCGATCAGGTAGGGCGCGCCACTTGACGCATGACGCACGACAAAGAGATCGGCATGCATGGCGCACAGGTTGTCGATGGTGTCGAGCAGCGTCTCACCCTTGGCGGTCGACGACCGGTTGATATCGAGATTGATGACATCTGCCGAGAGTCTCTTGGCGGCAATTTCGAAGGTCGTCCGCGTCCGCGTCGAATTTTCGAAAAACAGGTTGAAGACGCTCTTCCCGCGTAGCACGGGCACCTTCTTCACATCGCGCGCCGAGACTTCCATGAAGGATTCGGCGGTGTCGAGAATCTGCGCGATGACGTGTGGCGGCAGGCCCTCGATGGACAACAAATGGATCAGTTCGCCATTCCTGTTCAACTGTGGGCTATGCATTCTCCAGCCCCCATGAAAGCCGGCCGTCATCCAGCTTGCACAGTTCGAGGGTTTCGCCGTCACTCAACGGCACCTCCCAGATGCAGTAGGCGGCACCGATCGGCAGTTCCCGCCCCCCCCGGTCGGCCAGCACCGCTAGCGTGACCGAAGCCGGGCGGCCATAGTCGAACAGCTCGTTCAGCGCGGCGCGGGTGGTTCGCCCGGTGTACAGCACATCGTCGACCAGGATCAGGTGGCGGCCTTCGACATCGAACGGGATAAGCGTCGGCTTCACCTGCGGACGCAGTCCCTTCTCGGAAAAATCGTCGCGATAGAAGGAGACATCGATCAGCCCGATATCCTCGGGCAGGCCTAGGAGTTCCTTGAGGCGCTCGGCGATCCAGGCGCCGCCGCTGAAGATGCCGATCAGCGCCGGCCGTCTGTGCAGATGCGGACGGATCAGGTCGGCCAGTTGGCGACATTGGGTCTCGGCGTCAGGCAGAGGATTGGGCAGGGGCGGCATCGTGGGAACTTTCGAACCAGGTTTGTAGGATGAGCTGGGCCGCCACCGCATCGAGCAGCGGTCTGGCGGACTTGCTGTTGTGGCCGGCTTCGCGGAGTCTGGCTTCGGCATCGAGCGAAGTCATGTGCTCGTCGGCCAGACCGACCGGAAGATTGAAACGGCGACGCAAGCGCTCGGCAAATTTCTTGGCGAGTCGGGTCATTTCGTGCGGCGTGCCATCGGCGTGGGTTGGCAGCCCGACTACCAGTTGAACCGGCCGCCATTCGGCAACCAGCTTGCCGATGGCGGCGAAGCGGTCATCGTTCGATTCGGCGTGGATCACGGTCAACGGATGAGCGTTGCCGAGCAGGGTTTCCCCGGTTGCAACCCCGATGCGCTTTTCGCCGAAATCGAAGGCCAGCACGGTGCCTTCAGGCATGCCCGGCGACGCCGGAAAGCTGTGCGAAACTGATACCAAGCTTCTGCATCGCGGCCGGCAAGCGTTCCTCCGGGGGCAGATCGAACAGGATGCTGCTCTTGGCCGGTACGGTCAGCCATGAATTCTGGGCCAGTTCGTCTTCGAGTTGCCCTGCCTCCCAGCCCGAGTAACCGAGCGTGACGATGATCTCGGAAGGAAGCCCCACGCTCCCTACCGAAGCCAGTACGTCACGCGAACTGGTCAGACCAACCTCGCCATTGACGGCCAGTGTTGATTGCCACTGGCCGACCGGGCGATGCAACACGAATCCGCGGTCCAATTGGACCGGTCCACCGAAGTAGACAGGCAGATTGGTCAGGCTTTCCGCATCCAGCTTGATGTCGATCTTGTCGAACAGGCCGGCCAGGTTCATGTCGATCGGCCGGTTAACGATAATCCCCAAGGCCCCGTTCAAAGTGTGTTCGCAGATATACACAAGGGCATGGGAGAAATACATATCCTCCAGGTTCGGCATGGCGATCAGAAAGTTATCGGTAAGGTTGACGCTGTTCATGCTGGAATTCTAATCGTCGTCGGGGTACAAACCAACCATGAAGATAGAAAAAGCACTTGTCTGGTTCCGCCGCGATCTGCGCGATCACGACCACGCAGCCTTGAGTGCAGCGCTCGCCGAGGCTGGCGAGGTCTATTGTGCATTCGTTTTCGACCGCGAAATTCTTGACGCATTGCCGTCGAAAAACGACCGCCGCGTGCATTTCATCCGAGAATCGCTGTGCGAACTCGACGCTGCGCTGCGTTCGCGGGGCGGCGGGTTGATCGTGCGCCATGGCCGAGCAACCGAAAAAATTCCTGAGCTTGCCTGTGAACTTGGCGTGTCTGCCGTGTATGCAAATCGCGATTACGAGCCGATGGCCAAGCAGCGCGACACTGCGATCCGGACGAGCTTACGCGATGCCGGGATTGAATTCTACAGCCCCAAGGATCAGACCATCTTCGACCAAAACGAGGTTTTGAGCTTGGCCGGCAAACCGTTTTCGGTTTTCACGCCCTACAAAAATGCCTGGTTGAAACGGTTGACCGCAGCAGACTGTGCCGCTTGGCACTGTCAGGGCGCCTTGGCTGGGCAGGAGTATGCAGAAGTGCCCAGCCTGGAGGAAATCGGCTTCGCCAGCACCGACCTGACTGAACTCGGCATTCAGCCGGGGATGTCAGGCGCACGCGCCCTTTGGGATGAGTTCCGTGAGGAGCGGATCGCGCATTATGGCGCGATGCGTGATTTCCCTGCTGTGAAAGGCGTTTCATGCCTCTCGGTGCATTTGCGCTTCGGGACGATCAGCATCCGCGAACTAGTCCGCACCGCTCGCCAAAAGAATGCGGATGCCTGGCTCAGCGAGCTGATCTGGCGTGACTTCTATTTCATGATCCTCGACCGCTTTCCGCATGTGATTGGTCATGCCTTCAAGTCCGAATACGATGCCATTCGCTGGGCAGACTGGCCCAAAGGTCTGGCAGCCTGGCGGGAAGGTCGCACCGGCTACCCGCTGGTCGATGCCGCCATGCGCCAATTGAAGCACTGCGGCTGGATGCACAATCGCCTGCGCATGGTCGCCGCTTCCTTCCTGATCAAGGATCTCGGCATCGACTGGCGACTGGGTGAAAAGTATTTCGCCGAGCAACTGATCGACTTCGACCTTTCGGCCAACAACGGCGGCTGGCAATGGGTTGCCTCCACTGGTTGCGACGCCCAGCCGTATTTTCGGATATTCAATCCAGTCACCCAATCCGAACGGTTCGATCCCGACGGCCGCTTCATCCGTCGCCACGTGCCGGAACTGGCCAGTCTATCGAACACGCAGATTCACAGTCCGTGGCTGATGCGGAGCAGCGAGCAGGCGGCGGTCGGCGTCATCATTGGCCGCGACTATCCGATGCCGATAGTCGAACATGCACGGGCCAGAGCGGAAACCCTGGCCCGCTACTCGGCAATCAGGTAGCCGGCCTGGCCTTGACATAGCCGGCAATCAAGGCCAGCAGTTCGTCCTCGTCATAAGGCTTGCCGAGGTAATGGCTGGCGCCGATTTCGAGCGCGTGGCGGCGATGCTTCGCAGCGGTACGCGACGTGATCATGATGATTGGCAGGTCGCTGAACCGCTTGTCGGCGCGAATGTTGCGTACGAGGTCGAATCCGTCCATACGCGGCATTTCGATGTCGGAAACCACGACGTCAGGTACCATCTCAAGCAATTGTTCGAGCGCGTCGACGCCATCCTTCGCCAGCACGACGTGATAGCCAGCGCGGGCAAGCAGACGACTGGTGATCTTGCGCACGGTCAGCGAATCGTCGACGATCATGACGGTCGGCAACGCGGCAACGACTTCGACAACCGGCGCCTCAGGCAGTGGAACCGAACTCTGGGCGCTTGCTGCGGGCGGGCGACTGGCCAGCGCGACCGGGTTGAGAATCAGCACGACCTGGCCATCGCCAAGGACAGTAGCGCCGGCTATGCCGACAATCCGGGAAAGCTGGGCCCCGATATTCTTGACGACGACTTCCTGATTGCCCCTGAGTTCGTCAACCTGCACAGCTACACGTTGTGATCCGGAACGCAGCAAGAGGATCCAGTACTGGCGCTGGGTCTCTGGCACCGCTGCGGAATCGCCCAACAAGTGGGGCAGGTAATGGAACGGGTAGATTCTTTCCTGCCATTGCACTTCACCCCGGGCGCCAATCTCGCCGAGTGCTTCCTGCTTGAGGTTGAGAACCTGCTCGATCATTGTCGATGGAACGGCATACAGATTCGTTCCCGCACGTATCAGCAGTGTCTGGGTGACCGCCAGCGTAAGTGGCAAGTAGATACGGAACGTGGTTCCGTGTCCTAACCGCGAAACGATTTCAATACGCCCGCCAAGTTCGGCGACTTCGGTCTTGACCACATCCATGCCGACTCCGCGACCGGCAAGCTGGTTGACCTCTCCGGCTGTCGAGAACCCCGGGAGGAAAATCAAATCGTAGAGGCGTGCTTCGTCAACTTCCTGGTCCGGCTCAAGCAGGCCCTGGGCTTCCGCGCGCGTACGGATACGCTCTTTACTGAGTCCGCGACCATCGTCGGCCATCGAAAGGATGATTTCGTTTCCTTCCTGGGCCAGCGTGACCGTGATCTCGGCAATTTCCGGCTTGCCCGCCTCGATCCGTTCGGCGCGCGTCTCGACCCCATGGGCCACAGCATTGCGCAACATGTGTTCGAGCGGCGCCATCATCTTGTCGAGCACCGAGCGGTCGAGTTCCACCTGCCCACCAACGATATCCAGATTGGCGCGCTTGCCGAGTTCCTTGGAGGTCTGGCGAACGATGCGGAACAACCGTTCAGCCTGGCTGGCGAAAGGCATCATGCGGACGCTCATCAACTCTTGCTGCAGCCCGCGATTCAGACGTGCCTGCGCGACGATGGCGGCATTGGCATCATCAAGGTTCCTGAGCAGGTTCTGCTGTACGGTCGCCACGTCGTTGACCGACTCCGCCATGAACCGCGTCAGTTCCTGGAAGCGCGTGAAACGGTCCAGTTCGAGCGGGTCGAAGTTCTCTTGGCCGTCGTGGGTCTGGGCGATGCGCGCCTGAATCTGACCTTCGGCCTGGATTTCGATTTCGCGCAACTGCCGACGCAATCGGATGACATTCTCAGTGAGATCCAGGAGTGACCCCTTGAGGCTGCGCATTTCGCCTTCGATCCGCGCCCGGGCGATGGAAAGTTCACCGGCCTCGTTGACCAACCGGTCTATCAGGTCCGCCTTGACGCGCAGAGTCGCGCGCGCAGTACCGGCCTCGACGTCCTGTTCGCGATCGATGACCCGATGCGAGGGCGCGCCCTTGATCGTCTCCCCTGGACCTTCGCGGGGGGACAAATCGGTAGCCTCGATTGTTCCACTTCCCCCATTCCGCAAGCGCCCTGTCGCCTGAGCCAGCAAATCGCAGCTGTTCTCGATTTCATCGATGAATGCGGGAGTCGCTGCCTCTGCATGCAGGATGTGTTCGACACGCGATTCCAGTTGATGGGTAAACTCACCCAGGGTCATCACACCCGCCATCCGCGCATTGCCCTTGAAGCTGTGCAGCAGTCGGGCGATGGCATGCGGTTGCGCATCACTCGCCGGATTACCACGCCACAGGCGCAGCTGAACAGTCAGTTCGCTCAGCTGATCCTGGGCTTCTTCAAGGAAGATCGGTAGCAACTGCTCATCGAGGTCGTCCAGTAGCGGGATGACCGGAACAACCGTTGATTGCGCGGTGGCCTGCAAAGCTGGCGACAGACTCGGCTCGAGCCTGCTAGCTGTCTCCCCTGCAGCGGTGTCGGGTTCGACTGCTGCGGGCTCGGCTTGCAAGTCGTGCAGGTAAACGTCCTCAAGTGCGCCAATCAAATGGGTTTGCTCTGCTGGCGCTTCCTGCCGTGCCAGCCCCTCGAACATGCTCTCGAGGGTGATGATGGCTTGGCGGACCGTTTCAAGTCCCTCGATGCTTTCCGGGCGACCCGAGTTGTCGCGGCGCAACAATGCACGCTCAAGCCCCGTCGCAAGATGGTGTAGCGGCATCAGACCAACGGTGGCGGCAATGCCACCCAGAGTGTGGGCAGCTCGCGTCATGTCGAACGCCGTCGGGGCGGCGGGGTTGGCCTCCAGGGCTGCATGGCCGGACACCAGAGTCTCAAGATGTCCGTGTGCTTCTTCACAGAAGACATCGTATAGAGTCGGCGCCGGGGCTCGGGTCTCGATATCTCGCGGAACGTCGGCAACCTCATCTGCGAGAAGGTCGGAAAAGGCCTCAGCCATGTCATTCGGCGACTCTTCACTTACCGCGAATTCGGCCGGGAAGTCCTCAGCGGGCAGTTCGGCGGGCTCATCGAAGCAGAACTCGGTGGCCAGGAACTCCTCGCCCCCGAAAGCCGCGGTCGGTTCAGGTTCGGCCACCCAGTCCGGGGCAATCGCCAGATCGGCTGTAACAGTGGGGGACTCGACGGTGCCGATAGCCGCCTCCTTCGGTACTGGCAACCGCGGTTCATCGCCCCGCAACAGCTCGGCAAGAGCGACTAGTGCCCTTGGGTCGGGTGTGGGCTGGTTGCCCTGCTCGAGCGCTTCAACCCAGCGCGAGAACAGTCGGTGGGCGTCGGCGATCAAATCCAGCAGATCAGGTGTAACCGCTTTGTCCTGGCGCATCCACATATTGAGGGTCTGTTCGAGAGCCCAGGCCGTCTCTCCCAATTCCACCAGCCCGACCATGCGGCCGCTGCCCTTCAGTGTATGTGCCGAACGGCGGATTGTCGTCAGCGCCTCGTTGTCACTCGGATTAGCCACAAGCAGCGCTGCGTGTCTGCCAATTGTCGCCAGGACCTCGCCAGCTTCCTCAAGAAAAATTGCCAGAAGTTCGGCGTCGATCGCCTCGTGGCTGGATTGAGCAAGCTCGAGCGTTTCCGCGGAAGGCGCTGCTGCGTCCACCGGAGTCGCCACCAACGACGAGACTGCGGTGTCGATCTCGGGCCGAAAAGCATCCCCGCTGGCAAGTGCTTTTAGAACCGTCTTCGCAGTGTCCCCAAGTTCGGGATTCGCCAGCAGATCGGCATCCTTCTGCAGTGATTCCAGATTCCGCTTCAGTTCGGTGCGAACCCGTTCGTCGCCAGGTGCGTCCTTGAACGCTTCGAACAGGGACTGGGTTTCCTGCTTGTGCTGTTCGAGCTGGGACTCGACACTTGGCAGGGCCAACAGATCTTCTGCAGTCTGTTCAGCTGCCGGGGGCAGCGGCGTTCCATGCAGCCGCTGCAGGAAGACGTCAAAATCAGCATCGCCGTGCTGCAGCGTATCAACGAAAAAACCAAGCATCGACAGTTGCTGCGCCACGGACTCGAAGTCGCTGGCCAGCGGCGTGTAGTCAGGACGGGCAAATGCCTGAATCTGAACCGCGCAACCTTGCACTAGGGTGACGGCCGACATGTGCCCAAGCATGGCGAGCGCACCGGCTATCTGCTTGACCGGGGAATCGAGCGCCGCAAGGTCGTGCTTCTTTTCGGGATTTCTGAAAAATCCGTCAAGTGCCTGTTCCACCTGGGCCAGATTGCTCTGAATTTCGCGGGCAACTTGTCCGACGAGCAGCTTCTCCTGAGCGCGCCGGGTCATTTCGTCCAGCAATGGCAACTCGTTGTTGCCACCAACGGGCGCGCCGGCAATACAGGCATGCAGGCGAGCCACCATCAGGTCGACCTGTTGCGCGAAGTCTGTGCCCAAGCGACGGAAGTTCTCTTGGGCATTCTGCAGCAGCAGGATGGCCGTTGCCATCTCCATCGCCACAGCGTCGCTCTGACGATCAGGAGCTTCGGCAAGCCAGCTTGCAAGTGCCGAAAAGCCCTGTCCAAGGCGCTTAAGATCGGTGTGTCCGATTTCGTCGGTAAGCACCCCGCAGGTCTGCGCATGCTGTTCGAACGCGTGAAGTGCCGAGGCACTGCCAGTACAGAACTTGTTCCACAGGTCTTCGCTGGCAGCAAGTGTGTCGCGCAACCTGCGTAGGGCGACTTGCTGAGGTTGCGTTGCTTCCTGCTCTGTGGCAACAGATGGGACGATGTCGCGCAGACCGAAGACCGACTGCACCTCGGCAACCAGGGAGCCTGATTCGGCAGGGGCCAAGGCAACGGCGTAGAGGACATCACGCATCAGGCGCTCGGCGACGTTTCGCGAACCCTGAAGCAGACGTCGTATCTGCGCGTCGATTCGGGCCAGCAGCTGCTGGATTACGGCGTTCGTCTCGCTTGGTTGATCCAACAGAGACTGCATGAATGCCTGTGAGATCCACCAGAAGGTGCGTCCGGTCGTCGACTCTTGGGTGGCCTCGATGTTGTCCAGGGCTGTTCGCATATGCTCGAGCGCGAGATGCGGCTCAGAGGAGTGCTTCAGCCAGGCGAGCAAACCTTTCTGAAAGCGTGCCCGCTCGGACTTGAGTAGGGTGAGCAATTGCTCCGGTGTAAGCGGTGCAACTGGTGCCGAACGCTTGGTTGGCCGCCGGGTGAGATCAGGGAAAAAAAGGTCTGTCGGGTTGCCTGTCTCCTGACCGCGCGCCTTGGCCAGCGCCACATACGTTGGCAAAAGACGCAACGGCTGATTTGGTTCGCCGGCCAAAAGATCGTCCAGATATCCGCGAATCGATTCAATGGCACGTACCAGCGTGGCAGATACCTCCGCTGTCGTCTGCAGTTGCCCATTTTCCAGGAGGCCGGTCAGCGCTTCGAGAGATTCGACTATCGGCGTCACGCCGTCAAGGCCGACAATGGACAGGGCGCCATGAACCTGATGGATATGGGTACGGCAAAATCTCAGATGTGTCGCATCGCCGCTCCGTTCATGCTGGCCGAGCGCCTCCATGGCACGCTCGAGTGCCAGATCAATTTCACCCCTGACCCAAGTCAGCGGACCCAGATCGAATTCGGTGGCAGCGTTCATAGTCTCTCGCGAATTTCGCTCAGTCGACCTTGAAACCTGCGACCGAACCCTTCAGTTCGGAAGCAAGGGCATTCAATTCGTCAACCGCCTCCGCAGTGCGCTGCGTACCGGCAGTGGTCTGCTCGGTAACGCTCAAGATGCCCTGCATCAACTTGGCCACCTCGGTTGCCGAGTCAGACTGGTCCTGCGTGGAGGTGGAAATGTTCTCAATCAGTTCCGAAAGGTTGCGCGAAACCTGACCGATCTCTGCCAGCGCCTTGCCAGCGGCATCGGACAGCTTGGCGCCTTCCACCACACCTTGAGTGGACTGCTCCATGGCCGATACTGCATCATGCGTATCGGTCTGAATGGTCTTGACAATGGCGGCAATCTGCTTCGTTGCTTCAGCTGAGCGTTCTGCGAGTCGCTGCACTTCTTCGGCAACCACCGTGAAGCCGCGACCGGCGTCGCCGGCGGAAGCCGCCTGGATGGCTGCATTCAGTGCGAGCACGTTGGTTTGTTCGGTAATGTCCGAGATCAGCTCGACGATTTCGCCGATCTCCTGCGAGCTTTCGCCCAAGCGCTTGATCCGCTTCGATGTTTCCTGGATCTGGTTACGGATTTCGTTCATGCCCCTGATGGAATCCTCAACCGCCTGCGTACCCTTCTCGGCAGCAGCAAGCGACTGGCGGGCCACTTGGGCTGATTGGGTCGCGTCGCGCGAAACCTCGCTCATCGATCGTGCCATGTGCAATGCTGACTGGCCGGCATCTTGAATTTCACGGGCCTGTTTCTCGGCAGCCGTCAGCAGTTCGGCAGAAGTCTGGCGGGCGGTCTCGGTCGCCGTGGTCACCTGGTTCGACGCATCATTGATCCGTCCGACCAGCAGACGAAGTTCCTCAATGGTGTAGTTGATCGAGTCGGCAATGGCGCCTGTGATGTTCTCGGTCACCGTCGCGTTGGTGGTCAGGTCGCCGTCGGCCAGGTCGCCCAGTTCGTTCATCAACTGCAGGATAGCATCCTGATTCTCGCGATTGCTTCGCTCTGAAGCCTGGCGCTGCAATTCAGCGTCCTCACCACGACGTCTGGTGTCATCGAGATAAATCTTGGCCAATAACGCGAGGGTGGCGACAGCCAGCACGACAAGCGCGAACAGCAGCACGATGAAGAACCCGCGCTCACTCAGTTCCTGCTGATAGCCGACCGCCAGGTCGTCTGTCGCCTTCAGCAACGATTCACTTCCGCGGAAGATGCGGGCACCCGCCTGCTTGGAGAGAACCAGTGGCTGCATGTTGCCGAGAATGCTGCCAATGGCCGCCTGGTATGACTTGAAGGCCTTGTCGAGTTCACCCAGCTTTTCGCGCAGGTCGGAATCGCTGCTGCCCTTGCTCAGTCCTTGAAGGATGTCCCGGAAGGCATTGGTATCCTTGCCGAGCAAGAACGCCACCTCGGGGTTGATTTCGTCACCAACAAGAAGCGCCGCGGCGTTCTTGGCAACCCGTTGGGTCAGCATGACCAGCTGGTTGGCGGAGGCAATTTCGCGCGCTCCGGCACCGGCTTGCAGCTTGAGGGCGGCGACCTGCTCAGCCAGTTCGAGTACCACCGGGTTCTCGGTATCGATGATTGCCACATTCTTGCCCAGTGCGATCAGGTTGTTCTCCTGAGCGATCACGGTCATGGCATCCTTGTCGGTTTCGCCCCAGACCTTGGTCAGGCTTTCAAGCTGCGTTTGCACAGCCGTCGGCGAGGCAGGTACGCTGGTGCCAACGATCTCGCCACCCGTAGTCAGTCGTTCCAGCAAGCGGCTGAAAGTCTCGCGGGAATCCTTCAGTTGTGTGAAGGCAACCGGATTGCCCTGCAGAGCCAGTGTGGAAGCTTTGGCCAGTCGTTGCGAAAGCATGCGCATCTCGCCGGAAGCTGCGACGTAGGCAGTCCCGTACGTGGAACTTCGGTTGTTGAAGAAAACCAAAGTGGCAATAGCGAGCAACAGGACCAAGAACAGGCCGCCAAGAAACTTCATCTGCCAGACAACTGATTCCTCCACAAAAGCCCTCGGCAGCCAGGACAAGGTGCCACCAGCGGGAGCCGCCAAGGAATCTTCCGACACAGTCATCGGCCCTTCCTTGCTTTCTCCGCCACCAAGACCAAGGTTCTTCAAGCTGAATGCCATGTGTGTTCTCCCCCCGGGGTCCGGGAAAATCAGACCCCAATATTCATGAAATCGTTGTCGGCAAGCAGGTCGCGCACCGAGAGTTTTCGCCAGATGCCATGCTGGCTGTCAGAAAAGCGCGCCGCACCCCAAGTCGGCGCCGCGGGATCGACTGGTTCAGCGACGAAATCTTCGGGAGCTTTCAGGCCCAGCATGCCGGTGACCAGCAGCGCTGCATTGACGCCGTACTTGCTGCCGATCAGCAACAGACGGGTATGGTTGTTCTGTGGTGTTGGCGCGCCCCCGCAAAAGACCGAGAAGTCGACCACCGCATAAAGGTTGCCGCGGATATTGGCGATACCCGCGAACCAGATCCGTGTCAGTGGAACGGGGGTCAGTTTCAGTGCCTGGACGATCTCGCCGCTATCGGACAGATCGACGAGCCAATTGTCCTCGCCAGCCCTCACGCCTAGCCACGAGGAGGCGACATGTCCCTGCGCCGCGTCCTTGAGACGCCCCGAAAGGTACTCCTGGAAACCACGAAGACTCGTTTTTTTTGCCATCAGGATTAGCGCAAGTCAGCGATTTTCTTGAGCAGCTCTTCCCGATTTACCGGCTTGACGACATAATCCGCGGCGCCCTGCCGCAAACCCCAGATCTTGTCAGTTTCCTGCCCCTTGGAGGTGCAGACGATGACCGGGATATGCCGGGTTTCCTCGTCGCGGGTCAGGGTGCGTGTGGCCTGGAAGCCGTTGAGCCCGGGCATCACGACGTCCATCAGGATCAAGTCCGGTCTTGTCGACTTGGCCTTGGCGATTCCTTCCTCACCGTTCTCTGCAGTGGTCACCTGATAGCCGGCCTTGGACAGAATATCTGCCAAGAAAAACCTCTCGGTCGGGGAGTCGTCAATGACGAGAATGTTTTTGACGGGCATTGTTTCTCCAGCGATATTAGGGGGTTTCTGAGGTCGACGGGAAGGCAAATGTTGCAACGGTCTGCAACAGGCTATCTTTGGTGAAAGGCTTGGTAAGGTACTGATCAGACCCCACCATACGGCCTCGGGCTCGATCGAACAGACCGTCCTTGGATGACAGCATGATGACGGGCGTGGACTTGAAACGCGCGTTCTTCTTGATCAGGGAGCAGGTCTGATAACCATCGAGACGCGGCATCATGATGTCGCAGAAGATGACCTTGGGCTGATGATCGGCGATCTTCGCCAGCGCGTCGAACCCGTCTTCTGCGAGGATGACTTGGCAACCGGCCTGCACGAGAAATATCTCCGCGCTGCGCCGGATCGTATTGCTGTCGTCAATGATCATCACCTTGACGTCGCGTAGTTTTGACGGATCAACCAACGATATCCCCTCCTTCCTCGTCGGGAAGCCATACCAATGTCCAGCGATACTACACGATTCTCAAAACTCCACCATCTCGAAATCGGACTTCCGCGCCCCGCATTCGGGGCACACCCAGTTCATCGGGACGTCTTCCCAGCGGGTTCCTGGCGGAATGCCCTCGGCGGGAAGACCCATTGCCTCATCATAAATGAGACCGCAGATCAGGCACATCCATGTCTTGCCATTTGTTTCGCTGTTCATGTGGCGGTCGTTGCTGTCAGTGGGATTCGGATAAAATTCAGCGAATCTTACCCAAACGCCGTTTGGTGCGCCATGCCCGCGGCACTTCATGACCATCGGAAACCCCACCCCGCCGCTTGTTCTCGTCTTCGCCGCCAGCGATCCCAGCGCCGGCGCCGGCATTCAGGCGGACATCCTGACACTGGCCAGCCTCGGTTGCCATCCCCTGTCGACTGTGACCGCCATTACCGTTCAAGACTCGGTCGGGGTCGATAGCACGCATCCGCTTGCCGCTGGCCTCGTAGAGCGCCAGGCAAGAGCGCTGCTCGCGGACATGCGGGTCGTGGCGTTCAAGATTGGCGTGTTGGGCAGTGTTGAGAACGTTGTCGCTGTCGCCGATATTGTTGCGGACTATCCTGACATTCCCGTTGTCTTCGACCCGGTTCTGACCTCCGGGCGCGGTGACGATTTCTCGGGTGAAGGGATCATGTCGGCGATGTGCAAATTCCTGTTGCCGCGGACCACGGTACTGACTCCGAACGCCCCCGAGGCGAGGCGGCTTGCCGGATGCCGGGCCGACGAAGACGAGCCCGGGATCGATCTCTGCGCCCAACGTCTGATCGCGATGGGCGCGCGGCACGTCCTGATCACCGGAACCCACGAAAATACCCCGGAAGTCATCAATACCCTGTACGGGCGAGACGGCGTGCTTCGCCGTGACTGCTGGGAGCGCCTGCCCGGGAGTTATCACGGTTCAGGGTGCACCCTGGCTTCGGCAATCGCCGGCTATCTCGCCGGCGGCGCCAGCATCGACAATGGGGTGCCCAACGCCCAGAACTACACCTGGCAGACACTCGCCAATGGCTTCCGGCCGGGCCGGGGGCAGTTCATTCCGGATCGCTTCTTCCGCACCCGCAGCGGAGGCGACAAGGCCGAAATGCGCCAGGGTGGAGGCCATGGCGATGGCCGGTAAGTTGCGCGGCCTCTACGCCATTACGCCGGAACGCGGTGACCGCGCCTGCCTGCTGGCCGATGTCGAAGCCGCGCTGCTTGGCGGTTGCCGCCTGGTGCAGTACCGCGACAAGACCAGCGCTGCCCCCGAGCGCCTCGCCCGTGCCCACGCCTTGCGTCTGCTCACGCTGCGCTACAACGCGAGGCTGCTGATCAACGACGACATGGCGTTGACCTTTCTGGTCAAGGCCGATGGCATTCACCTTGGGCGGGACGACGGCAACCTGGTGGCCGCCCGCGCCATTCTGGGTCCCGACAGACTGCTCGGTGCCTCCTGCTATGCCGATTTCGTGGTGGCACGCAAGGCAGCCGCCGCTGGCGCCGACTACGTCGCTTTCGGTGCCGTCTTTCCATCGCTTATCAAGCCGAATGCAGTGCCTGCTACGGTCGACCTGTTTTCTCAGGCCAAAACCACGTTGGCCGCGTCCCGCTGTGCCATCGGCGGCATCACGCTCGACAATGCACCAACCCTGATTGCTGCCGGCGCCGACCTGCTCGCCGTGATCAGCGACCTGTTCAACGCGCCGGACATCACGGCCCGCGCTGCCGCCTACCAACACCTGTTCGAGGAACCGCACGCATGACCTCACGTAACCAGCAACTATTCGAACGCGCCCAGCGCCACATTCCCGGTGGCGTCAATTCACCGGTACGCGCCTTCCGTTCGGTCGGTGGCACGCCATGCTTCTTCCAGAAGGGTGTCGGCCCGCGCGTTCAGGATGCCGACGGCAAGTGGTATCTCGACTACGTCGGCTCCTGGGGTCCGCTGATACTTGGCCATGCCCACGCGGAAGTCGTTTCCGCCGTTCAGGCCGCCGTCGTCGATGGCCTGACTTTCGGTGCGCCGACCGAACGCGAAGTCGAGATCGCCGACCTGCTCTGCGATCTGGTGCCGTCAATGGACATGGTCCGTCTCGTTTCCTCCGGCACCGAGGCGACGATGAGCGCCATTCGCCTGGCCCGCGGCCATACCGGACGCGATGTGCTGATCAAGTTCGAAGGCTGTTACCACGGCCATTCCGACAGCCTGCTGGTCAAGGCCGGGTCGGGCGCGCTGACCTTCGGTAACCCTTCATCCGCCGGCGTTCCCGCCGATCTCGCCCAGCACACCATGGTCCTTGCCTACAATGATCCGCAACAACTCGCCGATGCCTTTTCCCGACATGGCGACAGGATCGCCGCCGTCATCGTCGAGCCGGTCGTGGGCAACATGAACCTGATCGTGCCGACCGCCGAATTTCTCGGGGCCATGCGCGAACTGACCGCGCAGCACGGCGCGGTGCTGATCTTCGACGAGGTGATGACCGGCTTCCGCGTTGGCCTGAACAGCGCCCAGGGCCTTTATGGCATCACGCCCGACTTGTCCACTTTCGGCAAGGTGGTCGGCGGCGGCATGCCGCTCGGGGCCTTCGGCGGCAGACGCGAGATCATGGAACAGATCGCCCCGCTTGGTCCCGTCTATCAGGCCGGTACGCTGTCCGGCAACCCGGTGGCGGTGGCGGCCGGCCTGGCGACGCTCAAGCTGGTTCAGGAAAAAGGCTTCTACGAGGCGTTGACCGCAGCGACCAGGGCGCTTTGCGACGGTCTGGCCGGAGCCGCGCGCAAGCATCGCGTCGCCTTCGCCGCGCAGAACGTCGGCGGCATGTTCGGCCTCTACTTTGCCGAGCAATGCCCGGCGACCTACGACGCGGTGCTCGCCTGCGACAAGGAAGCCTTCAACCGCTTCTTCCACGCCATGCTCGCCGCCGGCCACTACTTCGCGTCATCCGCTTTCGAAGCCGGGTTCGTTTCGGCGGCGCATTCCGCTGCCGATATCGCGGCGACCATCGCCGCGGCCGACGACTTCTTCGCCAGCCTCAAGTGAGCACTGGCTGCGCCTGTAGCGCCGTGTTGATCGTCGGCAGTGCCGGCCGCGAGCTGCTGATCCGCGCCGGGCGGGCCAACAACTCTGCGGCGGCACTTCCCCGATCGAGGATCAGGCGCTCTTGCTGACGACCGCTCTCGGGCGCTTGGGTTGACGCTTCTCGAAATGGCGCAGGCCAAAGAACATGATGACTCCGACCAGTATCATGAAGGCCGTAAAGAGCGTGTAGGCAAGCCACATCGGCCACTCCAATGCCGTCGCCATCGTCGAGAACTCGGACATGCCGCCCATGCCGGCGAGAACATTGATCGGCATGAAGACGACGCTGAGTATCGTCAGCCGTTCGATTTTCTTGTTGGCGTTGATGTTGATCGCGCTATCCGTGGCATCCATCAGGAAGTTGATCTTGTTGAACAGGAAAGCGGTATGGCCATCCAGAGATTCGATGTCGCGCAGAATCTCGCGGACATCGGAGAGTTGAACCTCCGACAGCAACTTGCCACGCATCAGGAAGGACAGGGCGCGCCGGGTATCCAGCACGCTGCGGCGGGTGCGGCCGTTGATGTCCTCGGCCTCGGCGACGCCGGCCAGGATCTGTGACGCTTCAACGTCGGTAATCGCTGACCGCAGTACCTGCGTGCCGACTTGCTCCAGCTCGCCATAGACGCCCTCGAGGGCATTCGCCGAGTACTCCACATCGGCGGCGTAAAGGTCGAGCAGGACGTCCGTGCCGGACTTCACATAACCTGGCTGACTGCGGGCGCGCAGTCTTTGCAGGCGAAAGACCGGCAGTTCCTCGCTGCGCACCGAAAAAAGGATGTCGTTGTGCACGATGAAGGCAACCGCCACGTTGCGTGACCCCGCGTCGAGATCGAGGAGGAAGTCGGACCGCATGTGGACTTCGCCGTTGTCCTCGACGTAATAGCGCGCACTGGACTCCAGGTCGGTCAAGTCTTCCGGGTCCGGGATTTCCAGCCCGTAGTGCTTGCCGACCCAGTTGCGCACGCGCGCCGTCGGCGCGACCAGATCCACCCAGATCGGTTTGATGTTGGCGAACAGGGCCGGACGATCGACGGTAATCTGACGGAGGCGGCCATTGTGCAGTTCGAAGGCGTTGACCATGACCTTGCTGCTGGTGTGCTGGCCGTCGCCGATGAGTTCTTCGGCAACGTCCTCGGCCAGCAGATCGAGAATGCCGTCCAGGCGATCCTCGGCGATCTCCTTCCAGGCTATGGCGCGATCGTCTTCCGGCAGAGCGCTGAGGATGACTGCGACCGCCACGGTCGGCAGGCCGGCGAGAAACGTTCGCAGCCGGAACCTGTGCTCGCGTTGCAGGCCGTCCAGTAATTCCTGGCGGGGACCCTCCTGGCTCCGGGTTTCTTCCTCGTAGACACGAATCTTGGCCACCAGGTCGTGGACTTGGGCAAGATCGTCCTTGACTTCGTTGGCATTTGCGTCGGCTTCGGTCAGATCTTCGTTGGCGTCGGTCTGATGGCTTTGCTGGTTCATGATGAAGATGCTCCTTGCTGTAAATCGGGGAATGGATCTAGCGCCCTGTCGGTTGCAGTTGAAAACGGTAGCCGACGCCGGTTTCCGTCACGATGTGGCGCGGGCGGGCCGGATCGGCTTCCAGTTTCTGCCGGAGACGTCCGATATAGACCCGGAGGTAGTGGTCCCTCTCGCGGTTGGCGGGACCCCAAACCTTGTCCATCAGATGGTGGTGGGTCAGGACGCGGTCGGGATTGATCAATAGCTGGACGAGCAGATTATACTCGAGCGGCGTCAGATGAACTTCGGCGCCGGCGCGCCGGACAGTGCGCCGGACAAGGTCCACCGTGACATCGCCGAAGGCATGCAGGGCGCCGGCGCCGCTGTCGCTTTGCAGCTGGCTTCGCCGCAGCATGGCCCGGACGCGGGCGCGCAGTTCGCCGATGCCGAACGGTTTGGTCAGGTAGTCGTCGGCGCCGGCGTCGAGGGCGGCGATCTTGTCGGACTCGTCGGTGCGTGCCGAAAGGACGAGGACGGGAACGCCCGACCACACGCGAAGCTCCCGGATGAAGTCGACACCGTCGCGGTCGGGGAGCCCGAGGTCGAGGACCACCAGGTCCGGTCGCTCGCGGGCTGCGAGGTCGAGACCCTGGGCGACCGATCCGGCCTCGCTGGCCCGGCACGATTCGTCGCGAAGCGCGCTGCAGACGAAGCGCCGGATCTGCGGCTCGTCTTCGACGACCAGCGCGAGAGATGATTGTGTATTCATGGCTCGTCCTCGATCGTGACTGGCGGAGGCGTCAGGCACGGCAGCGTGAACCGCACGCAGGCACCGCCGGCGCGGTTCTCGGCCCGAATGCTTCCGCCATGCGCCTCGACGATGGCCTTGCAGATGGCGAGCCCGAGTCCGGCACCTGGAATGCACGATTCATTCGCGCCACGCACGAAGAGGTCGAACATCGAGTCGATGCGTCCCGCCGGGAACTCGGAACCGTCGTTGCAGATCGAAACCTCGAGATGTGCGGATGATTGCCGCGCCGCCAGCGAGATCCGCGCTCCCGGCCGCGCATACTTGAAAGCATTGTCGAGCAGATTGCAGAGGACCCGCTCGATCAGCACGGCGTCGAAGAAGATCAGCGGCAGGTCGGGCGCCAGGTCAATCATGACGTGCCGGTCGGGGGCGACGTTTTCTGCCAGTCGCAGGCTGCTGCCGACGACATCCGCGAAGGGTTGCCAATCGCGGCGCAATGGTGCGCTTGCACTTTTCAGCCGCGCCATGTCGAGCAGGTCGGAGAGCAACTTGTGCATGGCCTGCGCCTGGTCGCGGATGATTCCGGCCGTTTCGGCGGCGTCGGCCGGGAGTGTCTCGCGTCGCTCGGCGAGAGTGTCGGCAAGACCGACGAGTGTGGTCAGGGGTGTGCGCAGGTCGTGCGAAAGCGACGTCAGTACGGAGGTGCGCAGGCGTTCGTCAGCGACCATCAGTTCGGCCCTCTGCGCGCTCTCGGCGTAGTGAAGACGCTCGAGTGCGAGCGCCGCGAGCGACGCCAGCGCCGCGACCGCCTCGTACTGCTCGTCGGCAAGCCGGGTGTGGCCGTCCAGCGGGGTCACCGCAAGCACGCCGCGAACCCGTGTCGGGGCGCGCAGCGGAAAACAGACGATGGCGGCTCCTGCGTGGTCACGCGGATCGGCGGCGACGAACTCGCTTCCCCCCCGGTAAGCCGCCCCGGCGCAGCCCGACTCCGCGATGCTCAGCACATGGTGGCCTCCGGGGTGGTCAGCGAGGCGATCATCGTCGCCGGCGACAAGGAGGTTTCCGCCCAGGCCGCGATTGCCCAGGTAGCGCTGCGCCGCCTCGAGAATCTGGGTGACGTCATGGGCGCCGGCCATGTCCCTCGCCGCTTCGTAAAGCTGCCGAGTCTCCCGCTCGCGCGCCCAGGCGTCGTCGGTCTTCGCGGCGGCACGTGACACGAGCTGGGCCGTCACCAGTCCGACCGCGAGCATGATCGCGAAGGTCAGCACATGCTCGGCATCGCCGAAGAAAACGAAGTGATGTGGCGTGTCGAAGTAGTAGTCGAACAGCGCGACGCTCAGGAACGAGGCGACGACCGCGGGTCCGCGACCGAAAAAGGTGGCGACGAGAAACACCGCGAGCAGGAAGAGCATGACGATGTCGGGCAGATCGAGGTGATCCCGCAGGGGGAACGCGCCAGTAGCCGTCAGGCAGCACGCCACGACGGCCGCCGCATAACTGGCGACGCGGCGGGTCGAAGCGGACTGCAGCGTGACTGCGAAGGACATGGAATCCGGCCAAGGGTGTCGAGCGGCCGACAGTTTCCCACTCTCCGCATAAATTAGGTGTAAACGTTGCCGGAAATGATTGCTCGATGCCACGCGAGCGCAGAGACGCTGACGGGGTTCGCCGTCAGAGCAAACGCAGTCGGCGCCGTCCTGCCGTGATGTCCCCGGTCAGGGAATCTCCGCAGCCGGCATGCGCGCGAGAATGATCGCGGTCTTGCGCGCGAGGCCGGGCGCGTTGCGATTGCGGTCGTAGAAGCGGGGATTCGGCACCATGCCTGCCAGCCGCGCCGCCTGCTCGGGGCCGAGCTGGGCGGCGCCGATGCCGTAGTAGTGGCGAGATGCCGCTTCGGCGCCGAAAACGCCGTTGCCCCACTCGATGACGTTCAGATAGACCTCGAAAATTCGCCGCTTGCTCCACAGGGTTTCCAGCATCAGCGTGATGATGGCCTCCTCGGCCTTGCGGAAATACGATTTGGTCGGCGTCAGAAAAAGGTTCTTCGCCAGTTGCTGGCTGATGGTCGAACCGCCGGCTACCGTGCGCCCGCGTTTCTGGTTCTTTTCCATGGCTTTCTGGATGCCCTCCCAGTCGAAGCCTTCATGGTCGACGAACCTGGCATCTTCCGAGGCGATGATGGCGCGCTTCAGGTGTGGCGAAATCCGCTCGTAGGCCACCCACTGCTTCTTCAGCCGGGCGTCCGGATTGTTCACGCGCAGTTCCCCGAGGCGGATTTCCATGAAGCGGGTGGTGTCGGGTTCGACCCATTTCCACAGCAGCACCCAGCCGAGCAGCCACAGCTGCCAGACGAGAAGAAGGCCGATCAAGCCGAGCAGTGCCCACTTGAACCAGCCGCCCAAACGCCTCATGCCGCCAGTTGTTCGCGCAACGCGGCGAGTACCGGCGCGCTGTCCGGCCGCACCCCGCGCCAGACGAGAAAGGCCTCGGCCGCTTGCTCGACCAGCATGCCGAGCCCGTCAGCCAGATGGGCAGCGCCCTGTTCGCGGGCAAGCGCGAGAAACGGCGTCTCCCCCTTGCCGTACATCATGTCGTAGGCAAGGCTGCCGGGGGCGAAGATGCCTGCCGGCAGCGGCAGCGCCGCCCCGGAGAGGCTGGCCGAGGTAGCGTTGATGACGACATCGAATGTCCGGCCGGCAGTTTTGGCAAAGTTGCCGGCGTCGACCGTGGCAAGGTCGGAAAACTGTCCTGCCAGCGCGTCCGCCTTGTCGCCGTTGCGGTTGGCAATGAACAGGCCGGCCAGTTGACGTTCGAGAATCGGCGCAATCACGCCGCGCGCGGCCCCGCCCGCCCCGAGCAGCAGGACGCATTTTCCGGCCAGCGGAAAGCCGAGATTGACCTCGATGTCACGCACCAGGCCGGCGCCGTCGGTGTTGTCGCCGAAAATCCCGGAGCCCGTGAAATCGAGTGTGTTGACCGCTCCCGCCCGCTCCGCGCGCGCACTGTGGCGGGCGCATAGACGGAACGCCTCCTCCTTGAAGGGAAGTGTGACATTCGCCCCTTTTCCGCCGGCGGCAACGAACTCGCGCGCCGTCGCGGAAAATCCGTCGAGTGGGGCAAGAAGGGCTTCGTAGCTGAGATCCTGATGACATTGCGCGGCGAACCGGGCATGAATGGCCGGCGACCGGGAATGGGCGACCGGATTGCCGAAAACACAATAGCGGTCGGTCATTTTGCCGAGACCTGATCGCCTTGCGTGAAATACCAGGTTCGGGTGATCTCCAGAATGTCGGTATCGCGTCTTATGTCGGGAGGGAACGGGGAGTAGGGTGACGCCATCCGGACGATCCGCCGGGCAGCGTCATCGAGCACCGGGTAACCCGAAGAGCGGTTGATGTCGACCCGGTTGAGACTGCCGTCATGGCCGATTGAAACCGTCAGCACCAGTGAGCCGTATAACTTGCCACGTGCGGCAGCGGGATAGTTCAGGGTGCCGATGCGCTCGACCTTCTGCCGCCAGTTTTCGATGTACTGGGCAAAGCGATATTCTTCCGTTCGCGCCCCGATGAATTTCTTGCGCGGGCGCTTGTTGTATTCATCGACGTTCTTGTTGATCTCGCCCTCCAGTCGCGCCATCGCCCGCGCCGATTCGGCGAGGTCGGCGCCGCTGGTGCTGGCCACGGCCAGTGGCTGGTCGACGGCGTTGCGGGCAACGGCGACGGCTCGTGCCGTCTTGGCCTGGGTCAGCATTTTTTGTTGCTGGACCTCGATTTCGCGTACCCGGCGCTGCATCTGTTCGATCTCGGTGCCGGTGGTCTTCTGCTGCGTTGGCGGCAACGGCGTTGCGATCCGGCGGTTTTCGTCGGTATTGCCGCCGCCGTCGAGATTGGCCTGGGCCAGCGCCTGCGGGTCGGTCGGCTTCTTGGCCGACTTGGCATTCACCAGAATGATGTCGAGCGCCTTCTCGCGCATCGCCTTCGAAGCATCCGGGAAGGTGAAATGCAGGGTCATCAGCAATGCGTGCACGGCTAGCGAAATGGCGATCGCCAGCAGTAACCGGCGGTTGCCGGGCACCACGGGCTGCCATGACAGCGTTGCCACGCTCACTGGACTTCCTCCTCCTCGATCGGATCGGCCAAGCCTTCATCGATGACGCAAAGATAGCGGCAACCGACCTCCGGACCAAGCAGATCGATGGTATCGACGGCAAGACGGGCCCGCCTGCCGGGTCCGACATCGGCCGGCATCGACGGCAGGCGTAGCAGCAGCGGCAGACGGTCGAGCTTGACCTGCTGCTCGCGGCGCACGGTTGCATCGATTTCGCCGACATCGTTCTGCTGCAGCCAGCGCAGGCACCAGTAACGCTCCATCAGGCGCTGGAAATCGGCGTACGCGGCGTAGGTCGTCTCGAAATCACGCATCGCGCCGAAGAGTTCCGCCGATTTCTGGGCAAACGGCGGTGTTTCGCCCTTCAGGCAGGCGATCAGCTGCCATTGATTGACCAGATCGCAATAGCGGCGCAGCGGTGAGGTCATCCAGGCGTACTGCGCCACGCCAAGCCCCTCGTGCGGCAGCGGCGAGGTGGTCATCCGGACCTTGCCCTGCGTCTGCGCGCGGTACAGGCAGGCGATGTTCTTTTCTGCGAGCAGGCCGCCCCAGGTCGAGTTGGCGACGATCATCAGTTCGGCAACCAGCTTGTCGAGCGGGCTGCCGCGCTTGCGTTCGCTGATTTCGACGGTGCAGCGGTCGGGATCGGCCAGATCACCGGTGATGGCGAAGTTGTAGTCGTTGTTGCCCTGCATTGCCGATGGCTTGCCGCGCCGCCCTTCGCAGGCGTTGGCGAAGTGCCAGAGGTGGAGCAGTTCGTTGCTGAAACGGAATTCGGACAGTCCGCTGACCACGGTTTCGGCATTGAAGACAGGCTCGATTTCGTGATGCCGCAGGTTGGCGGCGATATGCACCATCTCCAGCCGGGATTCCTGCGAAATCACCTCGAAAGCTTCGTTGACCGTGAGATACAGCGAAACCGCCGGACAATCGGAGCCGCCGGCCAGCGTGTAGTTCTGGACTACGGCATCGGGCAGCATGGTGATCTTGTTGCCCGGCATATAGACCGTCGACAGGCGGGCGCGCGCCACGCCGTCGAGCGGCGATCCATGCTCGATGGCCAGCCCGGGGGCGGCGATGTGGATGCCGATGCGCGAGCCGATGCCGGGCAGCTTGACGACCGACAGCGCGTCGTCGATCTCGGTGGTGTTGGCGTCGTCGATCGAGAAGGCCGGCACATCGGCGCGCGGCAGATCGGCGGGCAGTTTCGGCGCTGCGAGCGAGGGAAAGGCCGTGCCTTTCGGGAATTGCTCGTGCAGGAAGCGACGGTAGTGCAGGTGATAGGCTGACTTGATGGCGCCGCACTTGAACAACAATTGGGCAGCGCCAAGCCCGGTCTCGCTGCAGGCCGTCTCGAAAGCCTTGGTTTCCGGCTTGTTGCGGTCTGGCGCATAGAGCAGCGCATCAGTCAACGCGCGGATTTCCGGTGGCAGCCGGAACGCCTTCAGGTCGCTGATCCAGCTTGCAATCGTGATTGCTTGCAGGCGCTTTTTTTCAAGACTGGCCAGAGTGGCCGCGAGAATATCGGGCGGCGCCTTGCGGAAGCGGCCTTTGCCCTTGCGATGGAAATAGACCGGGGCAGCGTGCAGGGCAAGCAGCACCGCCGTCGCTTCGACCGGCGCCGGTTCGTGCCCGTAGTAATCGCGGGCAAAATCAAGGAACGAAAACTCGCCATCGTTCACGCACTCCCAGAGGAAATCCGGTTCGATCTCTTCGGCCAGCGGTGTCGCCTGTTCCAGCAAGGCGCCCGCCGAAGGCTTGTCGAAACGCAACAACACTGTGGCGGTCTTGATCTTGCTGCGCTTGCCGGTGGACATTTCGACCTGCAACGAGCTGTCGTTGTCGGCCATGATGCTGCCGGCCTTGAAGCCCCCATCTTCTTCGAACAATGCATTCATCGACGGATTATAACCCCGCGAATTCAAGGATTTGCGGCATGAAATCGGGAAAGCGGGTGAAGCTGTGATCACCACCGGGCAGCACCGTCTGGCGGCAGCCGGCATAAAATGCAGCTGCTTGGCGCCAGTTGAGTACTTCATCGCCGGCTTCGCTCAGCAGCCAGTAACGAGACGGGGTCGGCTTGCTGACCTGCGCCTCAAGTTGCGCTGCATGCGCCGCGGTGAAGGTGAAGCGCTCACCGGTGTGGAAATTGGCATGCTCGCCGATGAAATTGCCGGCATCGAGGAAGTGGACCGCAGCCGGATTGATCAGTACAGCCTTCATCCCATACTTCTCGGCCAGATGGTTGGCGTAATGCCCGCCCAGCGAAGACCCGACCAGCGTCACCGGGCCGTCGGCTCCTTCGATGAGGCGGCTGGCAGTGGCTACCGCCGCGTCCGGCACCGGCGACAGCAGCGGACAGACGAAGCGATCGCCCAGTCCGCGTCCACTCATGTACTCGCCGAGTTGCCGCGACTTCAGCGACGCCGGCGACGAGCAGAAGCCATGCAGGTAGAGAATCAGTGGGCGGTCCACTCGACCCAGCCGAAGTGCGCGGTCGACAGCACGACGATGCCGAAAAAGATGCGGTACCAGGCAAAGGGCGTGAAATCGTGACTCGAAATGAAGCGCAGCAACCAGCGCACGCACAGGAACGCCGAAACAAAGGCCGAAACAAAGCCGACTACCCACATGCCGATATCGTCGGCATTGAGCAGCGCGCGCTCCTTGTAGAGCTGGTAAACCGTGGCGGCACTCAGCGTCGGGATGGCGAGGAAGAAGGAAAATTCGGTCGCCGCCTTGCGCGACAGGCCGAAGAGCAGCCCGCCGATGATCGTCGCCCCCGAACGCGAGGTGCCGGGAATCAGCGCGAACGCCTGCGCGATGCCCATCTTCAGCGCATCGAGCGGACTCATTTCATCGACGGTCTGCACGCGGATCCGGTGCTCGCGCTTCTCCGCCCACAGGATGACGAAAGCGCCGAGGATGAAGGTCGTCGCCACCGTGATCGGGTTGAACAGGCTGGCCTTGATCGCCTTGCCGCTGGCCAGCCCAAGGATGGCCAGCGGCAGGAAGGCGATGAACAGGTTCAAGATGAATTTCTGCGCTGCCTTGTCGCTGAAAGCTCCGCGCGCGACGCTCAGCAGGCGCTCGCGATACTCCCAGACGACTGCTAGGATCGCGCCGGACTGGATGACAATTTCGAACAACTTGCCGCGATCGTCGTTGAAATCCAGCAGATCGCCCGCCAAAATGAGGTGGCCGGTCGAGGAAATCGGCAGAAATTCGGTGAGCCCCTCGACGATGCCGAGAATGAGGGCTTTTAGCAGCAGGATTGGGTCCATGGGATGCGGCCTTGATGGGGAGGCAGCATTCTACTATCCCGGGCGCGTAACCGCTTCCAGATTTGCCAGCCAGTGCAACGCGTGCTCGCGTGTTTCACCGCACATCTCCGGCGCAGGCTTCAAACCGGCGCAGCAATCCGGGCGTTCGGGACTTGAAAAAATCGAGCACCGCCAAGCAGCATAGAGATGCCGGCACGGCACGCCCGCCGGCTTGTCGAGTGAACTGATTGAAGGCGCAATACAACAGGCGCCGCAGTCGGGACGACATTCCACGGGAGTCTGCCGCTCCGCAGTCAAGAACCGAGCGGCCGCAGCCGTTGGTCAAAAACGAAAGGCCGCTCCATCGCGAGCTGAACGTCGGCAAAACGGGGATGCACGGGGTTGATGATCAGGTTGCGCGCCTCCGGCACGATCACCGACGGAACGATCAGCCCGAGCGCCCGCGCTGATCGCAAGAAATCCGTACCGAAAGCGACGGATGCGGGACCGGGCGGCGTCGCCTCCCAGCCGACCAGCACCCCGATATCGGCTGTTTCATAGAGCGTGGCATCGTCCGGCAAGGTCAGCGAGACCAGCATCAGATCGGCGGGCAGGAATGTGCCCGTATGAGCGAGCTTTTCCATCGCACAGATTTCGACGCTCAGGCCGGCGTAGATCACCGGCGTACCCTGCGCGTGCCAACGTCCGCCATCGGCCAGCCCGCCAGCACCGCTGTGGTCGAGGGCATGCCTCGCCTTGGCGATGCGCCAGGCGCGCATCAGGCCGCGCCGCCGTAGGCGATGGCATTCAATACCCGCGACACTTCGCGGCAACCGATTTCGGTATCGAGCAGCGACAGCGGCACCACGTTGCCCAGACCCAGGTTGCTGGTCTGCAACCATGCACTGGCCATCACCGGGTCGCCGAAGGTGTCTTCGGCCAGTTTCTCGATGGCACCAATACGGTTGAGGCGTTCGGTCATCGGCGGGTCGAGCGTTTCGTCCCTGGCCAGCTTGCGCTTGGCCGTCGAGGCCGAGAGGCCGATCAGTTGATAAATCCGTTCGCGTGGCACGCGCAGCGCCTCTGCCATGCCGATCAGGTTGCTGGCCGACGCCCCCTTGCGAATCTCGCTGATCTGAGTCTGGGCCGAACTGCTCAAGAACTGGTTGCGATAAAGCACCCATGCACCCGCCGCACCCTGGGCGACGAGCGCAGCCGCCGGACGACCAGCCGAAACGACATATTCAGCCTGCACCTGCTCGACCCGAGACCCGGCGCGGGCCACCGACTGTACGGAATCGCGCCTCCCCGAAACCTTATTTTGCTGACGCTCAAGAATTGCTTTTGCCATGAGAAACTCCTTGATGGCTCATTTGAGCGTTTATTGTAGTCCATATGAGCCACGCGGTCATCGCATTCTACGAACTCCCGTCGTGCGTTGCGTCACTGATTGGTCAAAGAGAAAGCCCCAGAGCCGTTCAGAATTTCGATCTCAGAGACCCAAGTGGAAAAAGATCACATCTGCGAAGCACAATCGGCCACATGCAAGAGAGCAGGCAAAAACTTGTCGATTTTATGGCCAGCCCCGAGTACGAGAAACAGTCCGAGCTGATGTGGCTCCAAGCTAGCCCGCTGGTTAGCTTCCTCTCACAGGTGACAACCAAAATTCACCGGAAGGACGGTTGGTGCTATTTGGCCCATGCTGGAGACCTCGCTGCCAAGGAGCTTTCCGAGGAACTTAAAAATCTCAAGGAGCGCTACGGCTTCAAGACTCTCAAGAAGTTAGTCATCGGATCCGAACTATTCGATGTTCTCGACGAAATTCTTCCTGGTGGTGGATTCCGTACGCTGTATCGGCTCAGACTGACCCCGGAATCCTAAATCGGGGCAGGTCAGGATTGCTGTGTAATGCCGCCTGTGTTTATCTCGTCGTGGAAGATCCGCTTTGACTGACCAGGTGTCGGTGACTGGGCATGCTGTGCGACTGCTCGACTCGGAAACCTGTCGTTGACCTACAGCGACAGCGAATGACTGGAACGGGTCGTCTGCCGCCTTTGTCCCAGTGCTTTCACCACAGTAGCCATCAATGGATCATCCCCGGTTTTCAACTTGTCAATCAAGTCTGTTGTCTTCTGGCTGAGACGGCTGACGGCAAATCAGTTCGGTCGGCAAAAAATGGCCATTCTTTCCGGTCGACCGCAACATTCACCCAAAAAAGCAAAGAGGCGGCTCAACCAGCCGCCTTTCCTTTGCCACACGCCAATCGGCAAGACTCAGACCTTGCTGTAAACCTCAGCCCCAGCCTTCACGAACTCCACCGACTTCACTTCCATCCCCTTCTCCAGCGCCGCCGCTTCATCGAGCCCTTGCTGCGCCGCAAATTCCCGAACTTCCTGCGTGATCTTCATCGAGCAGAAGTGCGGGCCGCACATGGAGCAGAAATGGGCGACCTTGGCGGATTCCTTGGGCAGGGTTTCGTCGTGGAATTCGCGCGCCTTGTCCGGGTCGAGGCCGAGGTTGAACTGGTCGTCCCAGCGGAATTCGAAGCGCGCCTTGGACAGCGCGTTGTCGCGGATCTGCGCGCCGGGGTGTCCCTTGGCGAGGTCGGCGGCGTGGGCGGCGAGCTTGTAGGTGATGATGCCGACCTTGACGTCGTCCTTGTCGGGCAGGCCGAGGTGTTCCTTGGGCGTGACGTAGCAGAGCATGGCCGTGCCGTACCAGCCGATCATCGCGGCGCCGATGCCGCTGGTGATGTGGTCGTAGCCCGGCGCGATGTCGGTGGTCAAAGGGCCGAGAGTATAGAACGGGGCTTCGCTGCACTGATCCAGTTGCAGATCCATGTTCTCCTTGATCATGTGCATGGGCACATGGCCGGGTCCTTCGATCATGACCTGCACGTCGTGTTTCCAGGCAATCTGCGTCAGTTCGCCTAGGGTCTTGAGTTCGCCGAGTTGGGCTTCGTCATTGGCGTCGTAGATCGAGCCGGGACGCAGGCCGTCGCCGAGGCTGAAGGCGACGTCGTAGGCCTTCATGATTTCGCAGATGTCCTCGAAATGGGTATAGAGGAAGCTTTCCTTGTGGTGGGCGAGACACCACTTGGCCATGATCGAGCCGCCACGGGAGACGATGCCGGTCATCCGGCTGGCGGTGAGCGGCACGTAGCGCAGCAGCACGCCGGCGTGGATGGTGAAGTAGTCGACGCCCTGCTCGGCCTGTTCGATCAGCGTGTCGCGGAAGATTTCCCAGGTCAGGTCTTCGGCCTTGCCATTGACCTTTTCTAGCGCCTGGTAGATGGGCACGGTGCCGATGGCGACCGGGCTGTTGCGGATGATCCATTCACGCGTTTCGTGAATGTTCTTGCCGGTGGACAGGTCCATTACGGTGTCGCCGCCCCAGCGGATCGACCAGGTCATTTTCTCGACTTCTTCCTGAATCGAGGAGCCGAGCGCCGAGTTGCCGATGTTGGCGTTGATCTTGACGAGGAAATTGCGGCCGATGATCATCGGCTCGCTTTCCGGGTGGTTGATGTTGTTCGGGATGATGGCGCGGCCGCGGGCGATTTCGCTGCGGACGAATTCCGGGGTGATTTCTTCCGGGATGCTGGCGCCGAAGTTCTGGCCGGGATGCTGACGGCCGAGCAGGGCGGCCATTTTTTCGCCCATTTTGCCGGTCGACCGCAGCGATTCAATATAGGCGCGGCGGTTGTTGTTTTCGCGGATGGCGACGTATTCCATCTCCGGGGTGATGATGCCTTGGCGGGCGTAATGCATCTGGCTGACGTTCTTGCCGGCCTTGGCGCGCAGCGGTTTGCGCTGCAGGCCGGGGAAGCGCAGTTCGTCCAGCTCCGTGTCGGCGGCGCGCTTGCGTCCGAATTCTGAGCTCAAGTCAGCCAGTTCCTCGACATCGCCCCGTTCGGCGATCCAGCCGGCGCGAAGTGCCGGCAGGCCGGAACGGATGTCGATCCGGGCCGCCGGGTCGGAGTAGGGGCCGGAACAGTCGTAGACATAGATCGGCGGATTCTTCTCGCCACCGAAGGCCGTCGGCGTATCGGCCTGCGAGATTTCGCGCATCGGGACGCGGATGTCGGCGCGCGAACCTTCGATATAGACCTTGCGGGAATTCGGGAGGGGCTGGACTGCGGCCTTATCCACATGGGCGTTGGCGGCGAGGAAGGTGTCTTTGGCGTTCATTGTGGCTCCAGGCTTGAATGCAACCGGTGAGACGGGCAAGGAGCGACAAAGTTCGTTTCCCTACGGCGGCATGACCCGGTCAGGTTCGAAGGGTATTTCTCAGCCCGCCAGCCGGCAGGCACCCCTAACGAAGGGGTCAAGTTACTGGAAAGGCCGGTGAAAGGCAAGTTGGGCGGTCGACTGCCGGGGAAAGCATTTCCCGCATCCGAGAGGCCTTGGCCAGAGCGCATTGACCGCTGCGAGTGTCCGATGGTAATTTACTGACCGAAGAGTCATTAAATTACGATGATCGTCCCAGCCGCAACCCGAAGGCGCCGCAAGGAAGCGCGTCCGTCCGAACTGACGGAAGCGGCGCTGGGCCTGTTTGTCGAGAAGGGTTTTGCGGCTACCCGTCTGGAGGAGGTTGCGCTCCGCGCCGGGGTCTCGAAGGGAACGCTTTACCTTTACTTCGATAGCAAGGAAGCCCTGTTCAAGGCCGTCATCCAGGAAGGGATGGTGCCGGCGCTGATCGAGGGCGAGGGAATTCTGGCGCGTCACACCGGAACTTCATTCGAACTGCTGGAGGCCCTCCTGAGGATTGTCTGGACACCAATCGGCGAAACCGGATCGGCCGGTATCCCCAAGCTGATCGTGGCGGAAGCGCGAAACTTCCCGGAAGTCGCACGGTTTTATTATGAGAACGTGATCCGCCGCGGACGCGCTTTGGTCGGGGCGGCGCTCGAGCGGGGCATGGTCAATGGCGAGTTCCGGCAAATGGATATCGAGACAACGATAGAAGTGGTTATCGCCCCGGTTTTGATGCTGCTGATCTGGCGTTTCTCAATGGCATCCTGCCTGGGCAGGGAAATGGATCCGCGCGAATATCTGACCATCCACATGGATCTGCTGCGTCAAGGCTTGCTGAGGAGTCAGGTATAATCTTGGCTTGTCGGAACGATTGCATTAGCCTAAGCTAATGCTGTGCATGCGGAGACCCCAATGAATATCGAGCAAGCGCGCTTCAACATGATCGAACAGCAGATCCGGCCTTGGGAGGTCCTGGATCCGCAAGTTCTCGACCTGCTTTTCGTCGTCAAGCGCGAGGATTTTGCCCCCGCCGCTTATCGCAATCTGGCCTTTGCCGACATGGAGATTCCGATTGGTAGCGGGCAGGTGATGCTTGCGCCGCGCATCGAGGCGCGCCTGCTGCAGGAACTCGGTATCCAGAACACAGACAAGGTACTGGAAATCGGCGCCGGTAGCGGTTACATGGCTGCCTTGCTGGCAGCCCGCGCAGAATACGTGATCAGCATCGAATCGCGGCCCGAGCTGGCCGATTTCGCGCGCCAGAACCTTGCCCGCGCCGAAGTCGCAAATGTCACGGTCGAAGTGGGCAATGGCATCAACGGCTGGGCGCAGCGCGGACCCTATGACGCGATTGTCGTTTCCGGTTCACTGCCGGCATTGCCCGACGCTCTGCTCAAGCAATTGCGTGTCGGCGGCCGCCTGGTGGCCATTGTGGGCAAGGCTCCAGTCATGGAAGCCCAGTTGGTTACGTGCAGCAGCGAAGGCATATACAACACCATCAACCTGTTCGAAACGGTCGTTCCGGCGCTTGATGGTGCGGAAGCGAGAACAGGTTTTTCCTTCTGATGCAACAGATTCGCGCACGACAACTGGCTGAGTGGCTGTCCGACGACAGCCGCCGGAAGCCGGTTCTGCTGGACGTGCGCGAACCATGGGAATTCCAGGTGTGCCACCTTCCGGACTCCCGGCATATTCCCATGTCCCTGATCCCGACGCGCCGTGAAGAACTGGATCCGGGTGACGAGATTGTCGTTATCTGTCACCACGGTGGGCGCAGTATGCAGGCTGCACTGTTTCTGGAACACCAGGGGCACTCCTCGGTCATCAACCTGGCGGGGGGCGTCAATGCCTGGGCTGACGAAGTTGACCCAAACTTCCCGCGCTATTGAGGGTGCCATGAAAAGACTCGTCTGGCTGCTTTTCGCCTTGTTGCCGTCCGCCCCGTTGTGGGCGGCCGATTTGTTGCAGATTTACAACGAAGCGCGGATCAACGATGCAACCTACGCCGCTGCCCAGGCGACGCTCGAAGCGGGGCGCGAGAGGATGCCACAGGCACGCGCCGGGCTGCTGCCGACCCTTTCGCTGAGCGCCAATTCCTTGTGGAACAATAACGATCTTTCGCTCCGCAACAGCGGCAGAACGGACAACTTCAAGTACAACAGCAACGGCTACACGCTCACGCTGAGCCAGCCTCTGTTCCGCTGGCAGAACTGGGTGGGCTACGACCAGTCGAAGTTTCAGGTTGCCCAGGCGGAGGCGGGCTTTGTCCAGGCTGGACAGGATCTCATCCTGCGCACTGCCCAGGCGTACTTCGACGTGCTTTTTGCGATGGAGAACCTCAAGGCCGTGCGTGCCAACAAGCTCTCGATCGAACAGCAGCTCGCCTCGGCCAAGAAGAATTTCGAGGTGGGCACGGCGACCATTACCGATTCGCAGGAAGCGCAAGCCCGCTTCGATCTCGCCACTGCCCAGGAGATCGGTGCGGAGAACGATCTGGACGTGAAGCAGCGTACGCTGCAGCTGATCCTTGGCAAGGAACCCGGCCCCTTGGCGCCGGTACGCAAGGGGGCACAGATATCGCCACCTGAGCCGGCCGACATGAAGCAATGGGCCGCTGCCGCTGAAAAGGACAGCATTGCCGTCCAGATCCAGCTGGCCGCTGCCGAGATTGCTTCACGCGAGGTCGACAAGCAGCGCGCCGGTCATTATCCGACGCTTGATCTGGTAGCCAACAAGGGATCGTCGGTTGGATTCGCGGGTGTAGGCGCGGGCCTGATCGACAGCGACTTCCAGAACATCGGGGTACAGTTGAACCTGCCCATTTTTCAGGGTGGTCTGGTTGCCTCGCGCCAGAGCGAAGCCAGTGCCAACCGCGCCGCCGCCGAGTCGAACCTCGAGGCGACGCGCCGCAATGCGGCACTGGCCGCTCGCCAGTATTACCTTGGCGTGGTCAATGGCCTCGCGGAGATTCGCGCCCTACGCGCTGCCCTTGTTTCCTCACAGTCATCACTTGAGTCGAACAAACTGGGCTACGAAGTCGGCGTCCGCATCAACATCGACGTGCTGAATGCCGACAATCAGGTGTACGTCGTGAGGCGCGACCTCGCCAAGGCAGTTCTCAATACGCTGATGGCGCAATTCAGGCTCAAAGCGGCCGTCGGTACCTTGAGCGAAGACGACGTGGTGGCGGCTAACGCGCTGCTCGATCCGGCGGCGGCTCAATAGCTGCGGAGCGGATTACCGCCAGTGTCCGTTCGCTGGCTCCACGATGGTTCGCCGCAAAGCGCCGGGCGGCAATCCGCATTTCTTGAAGCCCTGGCCTGTCTGCCAGTGACTCGATAATGGCCTCGATTACCCCGGCCGCATCGGCAACCCGGTGTGCGGCGCCGGCAGCTATGGCGTCGTCGGTGGCTTGGAGGAAGTTGAAGGTGTGCGGCCCGACGAGGACCGGACAGCCGCAGGATGCAGCCTCGATCAGGTTCTGGCCACCGAGCGGCAACAGGCTGCCGCCAATGAAGGCAATATCTGCCAGTGTGAAATAGGCGGCCATTTCACCCATGCTGTCGCCCAGCCAGACCGTCGTTGTCTGGTCCGGCAGATCGCGGCTGCGCTGCACGAATTCCATGCCGCGTTGCGCCAGTAGCGCGGCGACTTCGGTAAAGCGCTGTGGGTGGCGCGGTACGAGCACCAGCAACGCGCGAGTCGCGGCAATTCCTCGCCAGGCATCAAGTAACAGCGCTTCTTCACCCTCACGCGTGCTGGCCGCCAGCCAGACCTGGCGGTCGCCCAGCGCCTCGCGCCAGGCGTGGCCCAAGGCAATCTTCTCGGGTGGCGGGGTCACGTCGAACTTGAGATTGCCGCACACACTCACCTTGCCCGCGCCGAGCGCCGCGATTCTCTCGCCATCGCCGGGGGTCTGCGCAGCCACCGCAGTGAGCGCCGAAAAGGCGGGCCGGGCCAGCGCGGCAAGCTTCCCGTAACCACGTGCCGAGCGTTCCGACAGGCGGGCATTGGCGAGGATGACCGGGAATCCTCGTGCCTTGGCCGCCGCCAGCAGATTGGGCCAGATTTCGGTTTCCATCAGCACCCCAAGGGTCGGCGAAAAATGCCGGAAAAAGCGGTCCACCGCATCCGGGTAGTCGTACGGAAGGTAAGCCTGGATCACCCGGTCACCGTAGACCTCCTGCCCCGCCTCGCGGCCGGTAGGTGTCATGGAGGTCAGCAGGATGCGGTGATCGGGCCAGGCCCGCTGCAAGGCTTCGACGAGCGGTTGCGCCGCGCGCGTCTCGCCGACTGAAACCGCGTGCACCCAGATCAGCTTTTCGGGGGCAGGCGCGCGGTAGAACGCCCAGCGCTCGGCGAGATTGTGCAGGTATTCAGCTTGCTGGCGGGAGCGCCAGAGCAGGCGCAGCAGGATCAGCGGCGTCGCCAGGTAGATGACGAGGCTGTAGAGCCGGCGCGCCATCAGCAGAGAACCGGCTGCAGGGCTTCAAGCACGGCATCGGGCGTCGGGGCTTGTGCCCTGCCACCGAGATTCCGGTAAAACCCCTCGCCGAGGACGCCGGTCAGGCCCGGGTCGGTTGCGGTAAATATGGCTACTGCGGGTGTCTTGAGCGCGACTGCCAGATGGCTCAGCCCGGTATCGACGCCTACGGCGGCCTGTGCGCCGGCGAGCAGCGAAGCGAGTTCAGTGATCGACATCGGCGGCGCTGCGATGGCATCCGGAATCGCTGCAGCCAATCGGCTTGCCCGCTCGCGTTCAACGGCATTTCCGCCAGGAAGGACCGCCCGGTAGCCGAGGGCCTGCAAACGTTGCCCGAGCACCGTCCACAAAGGCGCCGGCCACAGCTTGTCGTCGCGACTGGTCGCCGTCAGGAATACCACATGGCGCCCCGGGGGTAGCCAGTCGAAACCTGCGGCCGGCGCTGCGATGCCGTAATCAGGATTGCCTTCCACCAGGTAGCCGAGGGCCGCAGCGGCCAGTTTGCGGTTGCGGACAACGGCATGTTCGCTGGTAGCAACGGCGAACCGGCGGTCGTAAAAGCGCGCAGCAAATGGCTCGCGCGCCGATCCGGAGGCGTAGCCGGAAACCGGCCCGCGAGCGAGGCGGGCGATCAGTGCGCTCTTCAACAACCCCTGCGTGTCGACGATAGCATCGTAGAGGAAGTTTCCCATCTGTGCCCGGAGAGTTGCGATCTCCTGCCAGGTCTGTGACGAGAACAGCGCCTTGCGCCAACGCCGCACAGCAACCGGGATGACTTCCTCGACATCGGGATGTAGTCTGGGAATGGCGGCAACACCCTCTTCCACGCACCAATCGACCACTATGCCAGGAAACTGACGCCGGATGTCGCTGACCACGGGAAGATTGTGGATCACATCGCCGAGCGAGGAAGTTTTCACGAGCAGGATGCGCATCGGCAGATAAAATGACGGCTTTTCGAAGCGCCAATTATAGATGCCCGTCTCGCGCCAGCCGCTCTCCGTTGCCATCATCACGCTGAATGCCGCCACGCAATTGGATGCCTGCCTGCAGAGCGCACGCTTTGGCGATGAAATCGTCGTCGTCGATTCGGGAAGCAGCGACGGCACGCAGGCGCTGGCCCAGCGTCATGGTGCAAGAGTGGTTCACCAGGACTGGCTCGGCTTCGGGCCGCAGAAACAGTTTGCCGTCGACGCGGCAAGCCACGATTGGGTACTGTGTCTCGATGCCGACGAGCGGGTAACGCCGGAACTGCAGGCGGCCATCGAATATGCCTTGAAAGACCCGTCGACCGCAGCATTCCGCTTCGCCCGCTGCAATCGCTTCCTTGGCCGCTATCTGAGGCACGGCGAGGGCTATCCGGACTGGAGCCTGCGCCTGTTCGACCGCCGTCAGGCACGCTGGTCGGACGATGCGGTGCATGAAAAGGTAATCACCCAGGGCAGGATCGGCGAATTGCCGGGCGATCTGCTCCACGACTCCGCTGAATCGCTGGCCAGCTACCTGACCAAGCAGAACCGCTATACGACGCTGGCCGCCGATATGGCATTCGCCACCGGCAAGCGCGCCAGTTTGGGACGTATCGCGTTCAGTCCGCTGCTGCGTTTCATCAAGTTCTACTTTATCCGGCAAGGGTTCCGCGATGGCCTGCCGGGGCTGATTCACATTGTCATCGGCTGTTGCAACAGCTTCATGAAGTATTCGAAGATATTCGAGCGCCAGAATTCAGATGCGGCGCTGCGGTAAGATACCGACTTTCCTGTAGGGGCCAAACCCGTGAAAATTCTCGTCACCGGCGCCGCCGGCTTTATCGGCATGACTACCTCGCTGCGCCTGCTCGCTCGCGGTGATGAGGTCGTCGGCCTCGACAATCTGAACGACTATTACGAAGTCAGCCTCAAGGAAAATCGTCTGAAGCGGCTGACCAGTCACGCCAACTTCCGTTTCATCAGACTGGATGTCGGTGAACGCGCCGGCATGGAAGCCCTTTTTGCCAGCGAGAAATTCGACAGGGTCATCCACCTCGCCGCGCAGGCCGGCGTCCGTTACTCGATCCAGAATCCGCACGCCTACGTCGACAGCAACCTGGTCGGCTTCACCAATGTCCTCGAAGGCTGCCGTCACAACGAGGTGCAGCACCTGGTCTATGCTTCCAGTTCCAGCGTCTATGGTGGCAACACCAAAATGCCATTCTCGGAGCACGATAGCGTAGACCACCCGATCAGCCTCTATGCGGCAACCAAGAAGGCCAACGAGCTGATGGCGCACACCTACAGCCATCTCTACGGCCTGCCGACCACCGGCCTGCGCTTCTTCACCGTCTATGGCCCCTGGGGGCGGCCGGACATGGCGCTGTTCCTGTTCACCAGGGCCATCCTCGAAGGGCGGCCGATCGATGTCTTCAACCACGGCAACATGCAGCGCGATTTCACCTACGTCGACGACATTGTCGAAGGTGTCATCCGCGTGGTCGACAAGACGGCTGCGGTCAACCCGGAATATGACCCGATTTCCGCGGACCCGGCGACCAGCAGCGCGCCCTACCGCGTATTCAATATCGGCAACAACAATCCGGTGCAGTTGCTTGATTTCATCGCCGCCATCGAAGACGCTCTCGGAATGAAGGCCGAAAAGCGCCTGCTGCCGCTACAGGACGGCGACGTTCCAGCCACCTACGCCAACACCGACCTGCTCAACGACTGGGTTGGCTTCGTCCCGGGCACCCCTGTCCGGGAAGGCGTCGGCCGCTTCATCGCCTGGTATCGCGATTACTACAGGACCTGAGACTTATCAGTAGCGGCCGGCACCCTGCCGTCATCACTCAAACATGGGAACCAGGAATTCATGGCAACGTACGCCGTCGGCGACATTCAGGGCTGCTTCGACTCATTCAGGATCTTGCTTGACGCGTGCGGTTTCGATCCGGCACAGGACCGCCTGTGGCTCGTCGGCGACCTCGTCAATCGCGGCCCGAAGTCGCTGGAAACTCTGCGCCTGGTCAAATCGCTCGGTTCTTCGGCGGTTACCGTGTTGGGAAACCACGACCTCTATCTGCTGATGGTCGCCGAAGGTGGCGTGGAATTCCGCGGTAAAGGCGATACCTTGCAGGAAATACTCGATGCGCCCGACTGTGGGGAGTTGCTCGAATGGTTGCGACGGCAGCCACTCTGTCACACCGAGGGCGACTACTGCCTGGTCCACGCCGGTCTGTTGCCGCAATGGTCCGCTGCCCGTGCCCGCGAACTGGCTGGCGAAGTCGAAGACGCGCTGCAAGGACTCGGGTACAGGGAGTTCATTCTCAACCTCTGGGGCACCAAGCCGACTGCTTGGTCTGAGGATCTCGTCGGCAAGAAGCGTCTGCGGGTGATCGTCAATGCGATGACCCGGATGCGTTTCTGCTCGCTCGATGGCAACATGGAATTCAAGAGCAAGGGGGAATTGGGCAGTGGGCCCGAAGGTTATGTGCCCTGGTTCGAGATTCCGGATCGGCGGAGTGCCGATTCCATCCTCGTCACTGGACACTGGTCGGCGCTGGGCCTGCGCATCACGGCGAATCTCCTGGCTCTCGATTCAGGCTGCCTGTGGGGTGGCCACCTGACCGCCGTGCGTCTGGAGGACCGGCGGGTTTTCCAGGTCGATTGCTCGCCTGGGGAAGCCCGTCCCCTTCGGCAATAGAGGCGCCGGCTGCCGTCGGGTGGCCGCGATCACGTGGCAGCAGGCCCGGCCCGATTTCACCAGGCACGGTCCCCACGTTTGCGGGTCGCCCAGATAAATCGGCATTTCACCCACGTCACTCGCGTCGGAAATAAAAGCGATGATTCGCATCTTGCCACCCCAATGCAGACAGCGTGGCTACCGGACTGGCGTGACTTGGGCCTTGCCGCTCAGCGCTGTCGCTCCATCGGGTCCTTGTGCCGCAAGCGACAGTTGGCCATCGCCTGTCTCCGCAGTGGTGCACACCAGACGAAATGGCGCGAGGTCGAAAAGCGGTGCTACTCCGCGGAAACTGAATTCCTGGACCCTCTGCCCCTGGTTCTGTCGTACCAGTTCCATCAGCAGGATCGCGGTCAGCGGTCCGTGCACCACCAGGCCCGGATAGCCCTCTTCGCCAATCGCGTAAGGCCGGTCATAGTGAATCCGATGCGCATTGAAGGTCAGCGCCGAGAAACGGAACAGAAGTTTCTCGTCCGGCGCCACGATGCGCGCGATGGCGCCTTCGGGTAGCGCCGGCCACTCAAGCACACGCGGGCAGGCGAGCGGCGGTCCGGGCTCGCGGAAGACGATGTCCTGCTCCTCTTCGATACACAGCCTGCCATTCTGATAAAAGCTGCAGAGCACGGACACGAAAGCGAGTGCGCCTGAACGCCCGGACTTCACTTGAATGTCTCGAATCACCGCTTCGCGCCGCGCTGGCTGCCCAATCAACAGCGGGTTGTGGAAGCGCATGCGCGCGCCGGCAAACATTCTTCGCGGATAGGGGATAGGCGGCATGAAGCCGCCGCGCTGCGGATGTCCGTCTACACCGAGCAGCGCTTGTGGCGCTCGGGGAAGGAAATAGAACCACTGCCACAGTGGCGGAAGCGCACTGCCTCTCGCGAACGCTGTCGACGTGTCGTCGAGCATCGCCGCAGCTGCCAGCGCCGGCTCCAGACCCAGTTCATCGTCGGTGCTCTCCTGACGGCCAATCCAGCCAGCGTAATCGGCGTTCGCGTCGGTCATGGAGATGATCCTTTCACGGGTTTCGGAGATGGTTCGAACATCAGCGCAGAGCATACGGCCAAACACCGGTTTGCGCACGATCATCAGGCCAATCAGCAAACCGTCCCGAAAATCTGCGCAAAGATACCCGACTTGTCCCTATACTGCCAACGTTACGCCGGTTTCCGCCTTGTGGGCGAAAGGATATTATCGAGTCGCTGATGCGACACTCACATTAAGGCGGGATTGGAGAGAAAGATGGAGGGAATTCTCAAGGGTTTGCGGGTCGTCGAAGGCTCGGCCTTTGTTGCCGCGCCGCTGGGTGGAATGACACTGGCCCAGCTCGGAGCCGAGGTCATCCGTTTCGACCCGATCGGTGGCGGTCTTGACCACGGTCGCTGGCCGCTGACACACGATGGCAAACATAGCCTGTTCTGGGCAGGCATGAACAAGGGCAAGCGCTCGATTGCCGTAGACTTTCGCAAGCCGCGTGGTCAGGAACTGCTGACGCAGTTGGTGTGTGCGCCTGGAGAGGGCGCCGGCCTGTTCAGCACCAACTTTCCGGCCAAAGGCTGGCTCGGTTACGAAACGCTGAAAGCGCATCGTCAGGACCTCATCATGGTCAACCTGACCGGTCGCCGTGACGGCGGCTCGGAGGTGGATTACACGGTAAACCCCCAGACGGGGCTGCCTATCATGACCGGCCCGATTCATTCGGCGGAGGTCGTAAACCACGTCTTCCCGGCTTGGGACTTTATCAGCGGCCAGATGATCGCCATCGGCATGCTCGCCGCCGAAAGGCATCGGCGGCTGACTGGCGAAGGGCAACTGGTGCGCTTGGCGCTCAAGGACGTGGCACTGGCGATGATCGGCAATTTCGGGATGATTGCCGAGGTGATGGTCAATGATTCCGACCGGCCGCGTCAGGGCAACTATCTCTATGGCGCGTTTGGCCGCGACTTCGAAACACTCGACGGCAAGCACCTGATGGTCGTTGGCCTCACCGACATGCAGTGGCAGAGCCTGATCAAGGCGACTGGTCTGGACGAGGCTGTCGCCGCGCTTTCCGCCCGGCTATGCCTCGACCTCGGCGATGAGGGCAACCGCTTCCGCGCCAGGCAGCAGATTGCCGCGCTGATGGAACCGTGGTTCCACGCGCGCACGCTTGCCGAAGCCGCAACCGTCCTCAATGCCCACCGCGTCACTTGGAGTCCTTATCGCAGTGTGCGTGAGACTCTTGCCTGCGACCTCGATTGCTCGGTCGATAATCCGTTGTTCACGATGACCGAGCAACCTGGCATCGGATCGTACCTGATGCCCGGGACACCGCTCGACTTCAGTGGCGCGCCACGTCTCCCGGCAATGCCGGCGCCTGCCTTGGGCGAACACACCGACCAGATACTGCTCGACATCCTGGGCTTGAGCGAAGCCGAGGTCGGCCGTCTCCATGACAGCGGTGTCGTCGCCGGGCCCGCCTGAATCACTTCCGACAACGCTGTCGGATCCTCCCGCGAAACCATTTACCAGGAGAAAGCCATGAAGCTACCCCTCAATTTCTATAAGCCGCTCGCCATTGGTGCGCCACAACCGCTGCGTGAACTGCCGGTACGGCCGGAACGAATGATCCATTTCTTTCCTCCGCACATCGATAAGATTCGCGCCAAGGCGCCCGAAACCGCGCGGCAATGCGATGTGATGTGCGGCAACCTCGAGGACGCCATTCCAATCGATGCCAAGGATGCGGCGCGCGCGGGCTTCATCGAGTTGCTGGCCAGTCATGATTTCGGTGACACCGCTGTATGGGTGCGGATCAACGCGCTGAACACGCCCTGGGTGCTTGATGACCTCGAGCAGATCATCAAGCACGTCGGCAACAAGCTCGACGTGATCATGATTCCCAAGGTCGAAGGGCCATGGGACATACATTTCGTCGATCAGTACGTGTCGCTGCTCGAAGCGAAGTACGCGATCCGCAGACCGATTCTCTTGCATGCCCTGCTCGAAACGGCGCAGGGGGTCACCAACGTCGAGGCCATCTGCGGCGCCAGTCCACGCATGCATGGCCTGAGCCTTGGCCCGGCCGATCTGGCGGCTTCGCGGGGGATGAAGACTACCCGCGTGGGTGGCGGACATCCAGGCTACGGTGTTCTTGCCGACCCCGAAGCCGGCCAGGATCAGCGCGCCTTCTTTCAACAGGACCTCTGGCACTACACGGTCGCGCGCATGGTCGATGCCGCAGTGGCCCATGGCCTGCGTTCGTTCTACGGCCCGTTTGGCGACTTGAAGGACGAAGCGGCGTGTGAGGCGCAGTTCCGCAATGCTTTCCTGATGGGATGCTCGGGTGCTTGGTCGTTGGCGCCGAACCAGATCGCGATTGCCAAACGCGTCTTCAGTCCCGACGTCAAGGAAGTGCTCTTCGCCAAGCGCATTCTGGAAGCGATGCCCGACGGAAGCGGAGTGGCGACAATAGACGGCAAGATGCAGGACGATGCGACATGGAAGCAGGCACGGGTGATTGTCGATCTGGCGCGTCTGGTTGCCCGACGCGATCCCGAACTGGCGGCCGCTTATGGGCTGTAGTGCATTCAGTCAAGACCTGCAGGAGCGACTCCGATGAGCGAGAAGACGAAGTTAGGCAACTTTTTTGAAGATTTTCGCGTCGGACAGACGATTACGCACGCGACGCCGAGAACCCTCACCGAGGGCGACGTGGCACTCTACACGGCCGTGACCGGCTCGCGCTTTGCCGTTACGTCCGCTGACACCTTCGCCCAAAGCCTGGGCTTCCCACGTGCGCCCATTGACGATCTGCTTGCCTTCAACATTGTCTTCGGCAAGACGGTTCCCGACATCTCGCTCAATGCCGTGGCCAACCTCGGCTACGCCTCCGGCCGTTTTGGCTGTCCGCTCTACCCCGGCGATACCCTCACTGCCGATTCCACGGTGATCGGACTGAAAGAAAACAGCGATGGCAAGACAGGTATCGTCTATGTGCGCTCGTGCGGCGTCAATCAGCGGGGTCAGATTGCACTTGACTACTGCCGCTGGGTCATGGTCCGCAAGCGTGATCCGGCCTCGCCAGCTCCGGAAACCGTCGTGCCCGATCTTCCGGCTGCCGTTGCGGCTGGCGATCTGATTGTTCCAGCGGGGATCAAGGTCGAATCGTACGGTATCGCTTTGTCAGGCAGTCCCGATCTGTGGGACGATTATCACGTCGGCGAGCGTATCGATCACGTGGACGGCATGACCATCGAAGAGAGCGAACACATGATGGCTACTCGCCTGTACCAGAACACCGCCAGAGTGCACTTCAACCAGCAGGCCGAAAAGGCCGGACGCTTTGGTCGCCGACTCATCTACGGCGGGTACATCATCAGCCTCGCGCGCTCGCTGTCCTTTAACGGCCTGGCCAATGCCTTCAGCATCGCCGCGATCAATGCTGGCCGGCATGTCTCTCCCGCCTTTGCCGGCGATACGGTTTACGCCTGGTCGGAAGTGATTGACAAGCTCGCTCTGCCCGGACGCAACGATCTTGGCGCGCTCCGGTTGCGTAGCGTGGCGACCAAGGACCAGCCCTGCGCCAATTTTCCCTACAAGATCGCTGATGGCGGTTACGACCCGAGCGTGCTGCTCGACTTCGACTATACGGTCTTGATGCCGCGCAGGGCCTGACGGTGATTCTGGCCTGAATGGGTGTTGCGCCGGAGGCGCTGCAGGCCGACCTCGAGGCTTGGCTGGCCAACGTCACAACGAGCGAACCCACCAGGGCAATATGGGTGGCGGACGCGCACCTCTGCAAACCCCGCTTGCGGGAGAGAAGGCTCGGACCGAAAAAAGTCACCAACCTGAATCTATCTGACAATCGCGCATCGCTAGGACGGATGTCTGTCAGATAGGTTCGCAACTCCTACAACACGGGGGAGCCACTTTGGGCGGCCAGCAACTACTTTTTCAGCTTGGTGATCTTGTTGCCCTGGAGACCGAGGCCAGCCATCAGACCCTTCTGGCTGAAGATGAACGCGTAGATGTCATCCTGCAAATTGGTGCTCGTTGTGGACTTGCCCATACCCTCGTCCATAATCACAACGCTGGGCCCAACACCGACTTCGAATCCTTCGGCAGTATTGAGTGCGTCCAGCGCACGCTCGTTCCTGAAAAACATCGCGTAACCGTAAGTCTGTGCGCCGGCCTGCAGTCCATAGGACGCGCCGGCGGTACTGTAGTAGCCGACTGCCTTTCCCCCTTTCCAGAGGACGCCTTCACCATACTGGCCACCGACCATGAAGCCGGCCTTGGTGATCTTGGGAAACACGAGAACTGCAACGGCGGTGGAATTCAGCGCCTTGGCAGCAGGGACCTTGGCGACCAGCTTGTTGAGCGCGGCCCGTGAGCTGCGGTCGAGTTCGGCCTTGCCCGTCGCCCAGGCGGGGACGGAAATGGCTGCTGACAGCGCCAATACGAGCGCCATGAAAAGCGAACGGGTAACGGAGTTTTTCATCACGGCTCCTTTGAAAGATCGGTGTTGTAATCTGGTCATTGTGCCACCAAAGCCCTGAGTCCGGATCATTGAAATGGAACCTGTCCGCTATCGTGGCCGCTTCGCTCCTTCACCGACCGGCCCGCTGCATTTCGGCTCGCTCGTCGCGGCGGTCGGCAGCTATCTCGAGGCCCGCACGCGGGGCGGCGAATGGCTGGTGCGCATGGAAGATGTCGATACGCCACGCAATGTGCCAGGGGCGGACTCGCAGATTCTGGCGACGCTGGAAGCTTCCGGGTTCGAGTGGGACGGCCCGGTCCTGTGGCAGAGCCGGCGCCTGGCCGCCTATGCCGAAGCCCTGGATCGGTTGGCGTCGGCCGGCATGGCCTACGGTTGCGTCTGCTCACGCAAGGAAATTGCCGACTTGGCGACCCATTCGGCGAGCGATGGCGGCTTGGTCTATCCCGGTACCTGCCGGAATGGCTTGCCGGAGGGCCGTTCGGCACGGGCCTGGCGCTTGCGGGTGAATAATCAGGAAATTTCTTTTGCCGATCGTCTGCAGGGCCTCACTGACCAGCGACTGGCCAGCGATGTCGGCGACTTCGTTCTGCTGCGTGCGGATGGCTGTTTCGCTTATCAACTGGCTGTTGCGGTCGACGACGATTATCAGGGCATTTCCGAGGTCGTGCGCGGCGCTGATCTGCTGGCCTCGACGCCGCGCCAGATATTGCTGCAGCGCTGCCTCGGGTACGCCACGCCACGCTATGCCCATCTGCCGGTTGCCGTCAACGCGGCCGGGGAGAAGCTGTCCAAGCAAACCCGGGCGCCGGCGCTCCAAGCAGGCCAGGCCGCGGAAGATCTGGTTCAAGCACTCCGTTTTCTCGGCCAAGCGGCGCCGGATGACCTCGGTCGGGCGGGTGTCGCCGAGGTTTGGCGTTGGGCGCACGAACACTGGTCGTTTGCGGCGATTCCCCGGCAGTCGATGCTCAGCGCTCCGCTGCCGGGTCCGGTGTCTCGGCGTCGACCTGCCAGACTTTCGGGCCGTAGCCGGTCAGGCCTACCAACATCCTGACCAGTTCGTAGCTCAGCCAGCGCAAGGCACGAATGTGCCACGGGTGAGCGGTGAGTTCGTCGGCCAGCATTTCGCGCGCGCCGCTGGCGATGGCGTGGCGAACGCTGGCATGAAGTTCCGCCGCGAACGCGGGATTGCGGACGAACAGATTGGCCTCCTTGGCGAGTAGCAGGCTGAATGGGTCGATATTGGAGGAGCCTACCGTTGCCCAGAGGCGATCGACGACGGCAACCTTGGCATGCATGAAGCTCTTCTCGTATTCGTAGATTCGTATCCCGGCCTTGAGCAGCGCCGCGTAAAGTGTTTGCGTCGCGTAGCGGAGCAGCGGGTGGTCGGTCTTGCCCTGGAGCAGCACGGTAATCTGTACCCCGCGCCTGGCGGCTGCATGCAGCGCCAGACCGAAGCGCAGGCCAGGCAGAAAGTAGGCGTTGGCAATCAGGATTTCGTTCTGCGCAGCGTTGATCGCCGTGATGTAGGCATGCAGAATGTCGTTGCGGTGCCGGATGTTGTCCCGGATGAGAAGGGTCGCATCCTGTTCGCCGGCGATCTCGCAGCTGGGGGTTACCGGGACGGTGTGGCGGAAGCGGCGCTTGAAATTCACCCAGGAGACGATTTCCCACATGCGCCGGACCGCGTGGTGAACCTGGCGCAGGGTCGGGCCTTCGATGCGGACAGCGTAGTCATAGCGCGGCCGCATTTCTACCGGCGCATTGTCGTCATCAACGATGTTGATGCCGCCGACGAAGGCGACGTGGGCGTCGATAACGACCAACTTGCGGTGCAGACGGCGCAGGCGATGACGGCGGAGATGGAAGGGGCCGATCTCCGGCCGGTAGAACATGGCGCGGACGCCGGCGACGGTGAGTCGCGGCAGGAAGTCGGCCCGGAAATTCCGGGCGCCAAAGCCGTCGACCGTGACATTCACCTGGACGCCACGCGCCGCAGCCCGGGAGAGGGCGCCCGCGACCGCATGGCCGATGGCGTCATTGGCGAAAATGTAGCTCTCGAGGTAGATCTCGACCTGTGCCGACTCGATGGCTGACAGCAGGACGGGGAAATACTCATTGCCCGAATTGAGCAGTGTGATCCGGTTTCCTGCCAGGAACTCAACGACCATGCTGTGCCAAGTGGGCCGACAACGCCGCGTGATCTGAAATCGCCGACCATGGTTGCCCGAAATGAACCTCGGTACGGCGTACCTTGAAGCCGCGCACGTAGATGCGGTCAAGGCGGAACATGGGCAGGGCGGCCGGGTAACTGCGGACCGGTGCGCCGTTCCCGCTGCTGAATACCTCGGTCAGACCAAGTCGCATCACCAGTTGGTGGCCGGCACGGTTGCTCCAGTCGTTGAAATCTCCGGCGATGATCAGCGGCACGTTGGGGCTGGAGACGGCGTCTAGGTAATCGGCCAGCGCGGAGACCTGCCGGCGGCGCGAATAGCCGAAGAGCGAAAGGTGGACGCAGACGCAGTGCGCCGCCGGGCCACCCGGCAATTGGATACGGCAGTGGAGAAGGCCACGCTTTTCGAACTGAAGGTGGGTCACATCCTGGTTGTGCGTATGCAGGATGGGAAAGCGCGAGAGGATCGCGTTGCCATGATGGCCATGGTCGTAAATCATGTTGCTGCCATAGGCTGAGTCGTGCCACACCTCCTCAGCCAGGAATTCATGCTGGGGCTCGCTCGGCCAGTCGTCGTGATTCTCGGCATGGCCGAGATGCAGCCCTTGCACTTCCTGAAGAAAGATGATGTCCGGATTCAGGTGGCGCAGACGTTCGCGCAGTTCGTGCACCATCATGCGCCGGTTGAACTGGGAAAAGCCTTTATGGATGTTGAAGGTCGCGACGTGCAGAGCGGCGGGCTTGCGCATGGCTGGTCAGGAGATCGCCAGCATGCGGTCCAGCGCCAGTTTGGCCAGCTTGGCCTCGTGTTCCGGGACACTGATCCGGTTGACGATTTGGCCGGCAACCAGATTTTCCAGGGTCCACGCCAGATGCTGCGGATCGATGCGCTGCATGGTTGAGCACATGCAGACGGTAGTCGCCATGAACTGGACGGTCTTGTTCTGCGGCAAGACCTCCCTGGCCAGGCGGTCGACCAGGTTGAGTTCGGTGCCGACCAGCCAGCGCGTGCCTGCCGGAGCTTCCTTGATGGTCTTGACGATATGCTCGGTCGAGCCAACATGGTCGGAGGCCGCGCAGACCGCGAAACTGCATTCCGGGTGGGCGATGACCAAGCCATCCGGGTACTTCGCCCGGAAGGCCTCTATGTGCGATTTCTGGAACATCTGGTGGACTGAGCAGTGACCCTTCCACAGCAGGATGCGCGCATTCCTGATCTGTGCCGGCGCCAGCCCGCCGAGTTCCAGGTCGGGATCCCAGACGACCATTTCGTCCATCGGAATCCCAAGTTTGTGGCCGGTCCACCGCCCCAGGTGCTGGTCGGGGAAGAAGAGGATCTTGGGACGGCGTGCAAAAGCCCATTCGGCGATGGTGCCAGCGTTCGACGATGTGCACACGATGCCACCATGTTCGCCGCAGAAGGCCTTCAGATCAGCGGCAGAGTTGATGTAGGTGACCGGTGTGATCTCTGTCTCGGCATTCAGCACCTCATCGAGTTCACGCCAGCAGCGCTCGACCTTGGCCAGATTGGCCATGTCTGCCATCGAGCAGCCCGCCGCCAGGTCGGGCAGAATGGCGATCTGATTGGGCGCGGTCATGATATCCGCGACTTCGGCCATGAAATGCACACCGCAGAAAATAACGTATTCGGAATCGGTCTGCGCGGCCAGCTTGGAGAGCTTCAGCGAATCGCCGGTCAGGTCGGCGTGCTGGTAGATGTCGGCGCGCTGGTAGTGATGGCAGAGGATGACGGCTCTTCTGCCCAGTTGGGCGCGAGCAGCACGGATGCGCTCCTGGCAGTCGTTGTCTGCAAGAGTGTTGAACGGGGCGAAGGCGATTGGAGTGGATTGCATGGTGATCTCGCGAGCGGGCTTGAGGTCTGGCTCAGCCCTGATGCCAAGGCAGCCCGGAATGGCGCCAGCCACCACAGGTACTGCGCTGGCCGTTGGCGTCCTTGTCGCCCTCAAATCCTTCAAGGATGTTGTAGCAGTCGCCATAGCCGGCTTCAGTCGCCAGACGCGCCGCAGCATCCGAACGGGCGCCGCTCCGGCAGAGGAACAAGACCAATGCTTCGGGATCGACCTGACGCTTGAGTTCGGCCGTGAAGTTGGCGTTGTGCCCACCGCCCGGATAGAGGTTCCACTCGATCTCGACGGCGCCTGGAACGCGGCCCACCCAGTCCCGTTCCGCGCGGGTACGCACGTCGACCATCTTGGCTCCGGGTGCGAGGCGGAGCAGGTCGAAGGCCTCCCGTGGGGTCAGCGCGCCTTCATATGGCAGGCCCATGGTTGTGGCGCGCTGCTGCGCCAGGGCGAGAATTTCAGTTAGGCGTCCCATAATCTCCAGTTGCCAGAATCCGACCCCGATAGTATAGGGCACAGGGAATGGGGCTCGATGAATCTGCTGCCAAAGGGATCCGCGAGACCCTGCGCACGACGTCGTGGGGGAGCGGGTTGCAATCCCGGTGTCTCGGCCTGGTTGGTGCGCGCGTTCAGGTCATCGCGCCCATCAATGTATTCGAGCGCCAACTTGTCGCACCATGGAGGTGCATATTTCTGGCCACGCGCACGAACATGGTGCGCCAATTCTTTGGGTGATTCGCGCATCTCCTTGTGGCAAAATGATCGGCTTGGCAGATGAGCGTTGGCACGGTTTCTGCTGAAGGTTTTCCGTTGGGTTTTTTCTTTGTCGCCGGCCTCGCCGGCTTCTTAAATAGTTAGGAGATTGACGGTTATGGCAACCCCGCAAGACGTGATGAAGATGGTCAAGGAAAACGACGCCAAGTTCGTCGATTTCCGTTTTACCGATACCCGTGGCAAGGAGCAGCATGTCACCGTGCCGGTTTCCGCCTTCGACGAGGACAAGTTCGAGAACGGCCATGCTTTCGACGGCTCGTCCATCGCCGGCTGGAAGGGCATCCAGGCTTCCGACATGCAACTGATGCCCGATGCCACAACAGCCTACCTCGACCCCTTCTTCGATGAAACCACGGTGGTCATCACCTGCGACGTGGTCGATCCCGCCGACGGCCGGGGCTACGACCGTGACCCGCGGTCGATCGCCAAGCGAGCGGAAGCCTACCTGAAGTCCTCCGGCTTGGGCGACGCCGCCTATTTCGGACCGGAGCCTGAATTTTTCATTTTCGACTCCGTTGAGTGGAATGTCGACATGTCTGGCTGCAACCTGAAGATTTTCTCTTCCGAAGCCGCCTGGACCTCCGGCGAAAAGACCGAAGGCGGCGGCGGTTCCGGGCATCGTCCGACCGTCAAGGGCGGCTACTTCCCGGTTCCTCCCGTCGATAGCCTGCACGACATTCGTTCTGCGATGGTTCTGGCACTCGAAGCCCTCGGCGTGCCCGTCGAAGTGCACCACCACGAAGTCGCCACCGCCGGCCAGTGCGAGATTGGCACCTTGTTCAGCACCCTGGTGAAGCGTGCCGACTGGACCCAGATCCTCAAGTACGTGGTGCACAACGTTGCTCACCAGTACGGCAAGACCGCCACCTTCATGCCGAAGCCCATCGTCGGTGACAACGGTTCCGGCATGCACGTTCACCAGTCGATCTGGAAGGATGGCAAGAACCTGTTCGCTGGTGACGGCTACGCCGGCCTGTCCGAGTTCGCCCTTTTCTACATTGGCGGCATTATCAAGCATGCCAAGGCCCTGAACGCCATTACCAATCCGGGCACCAACTCCTACAAGCGTCTGGTTCCGCACTATGAAGCCCCGGTCAAGCTGGCTTACTCCGCCAAGAACCGTTCCGCTTCGATCCGCATCCCGCACGTTGCCTCCTCCAAGGGGCGTCGGATCGAGACCCGCTTCCCGGATCCGATCGCCAACCCGTATCTTTGCTTTTCGGCACTGATGATGGCTGGCCTGGATGGCGTCCAGAACAAGATTCACCCGGGTGATCCGGCCGACAAGAACCTGTACGACCTGCCGCCGGAAGAGGATGCGAAGATCCCGACCGTCTGCGCCAGTCTGGAGGAGGCCCTGGCTTCGCTCGACAAGGACCGCGAATTCCTGACCCGCGGTGGTGTTTTCTCCAACGACTGGATCGATTCCTACATTGGCCTGAAGATGGATGAAGTCAACAAGGTTCGCATGACGACGCACCCGGTGGAGTTCGATCTCTATTATTCCTGCTAACCAGCAGCGAAAAGGGGGCGGGATATCCCGCCCCCTTTTTTTGTCCACGGTTCGCTGTGAAGCGCGTTAAGTCCGGTAAACTGAATCAGTTACGAGGAATGATGACGATGACACGCTGGACGCTGGCCATCCTACTTGCTGTACCTGCCTTGTCGGCGGCAGCAGAAACTATCTACCGATGCACAGACGCGAGCGGCGGCACCCTGATCTCGAATACGCGTGTCGACAAGAGTTGCAAGGCGGTTGCTGTGCCGCCGGATTCTTCGATGCCGGGATCCAGGGCGCGGCCCGGTGGCGCGGCGGGGAATGCGTCGCCGGCAGGCTTTCCGAAGGTTCAAGAGGACACGCAGAAGGCACGCGACACCGATCGCAAGCGCATTCTCGAACAGGAGCTGACGGGTGAACAGCGCAGTCTGGATCAGGCGCAGCGCGAGCTGGCCGACCAGGAATCACTGCGCGGCAGAGACGGCTCGGCCGCTGCACTCGACCGTGTTCAGCCCTACCGGGATCGTGTTGCACAACACGAGCGCAACATTATTGCCATCCAGAAGGAACTCTCCGGCCTGCGCTGATCAGACAGAGTCAGGCTTGACCTTGTACCAGGCTGCATAGAGTGCCGGCAGGAAGAGCAGGGTGAGCGCCGTGGCGACGATCAGCCCGCCCATGATGGCGACCGCCATCGGTCCGAAGAAGTCGTTGCGCGACAGTGGCACCATCGCCAGCACGGCCGCCGCTGCGGTTAGCACGATCGGGCGGAAGCGGCGCACCGTCGATTCGATGATCGCCTCGCCCCGAGGTTTGCCGGCGGCCATGTCCTGCTCGATCTGATCGACGAGGATCACGGAGTTGCGCATGATCATGCCGAACAGGGCAATCGTTCCCAGCAGGGCCATGAAGCCGAAAGGCTTGTTGAAGAGCAGCAGAAAAAGGGCGATGCCAATCATTCCGAGAGGTGCGGTCAGCACCACCATGATGACCCGAGAAGCGCTCTGCAACTGAATCATCAGCACCGTGATTACCACAAGGATGAAGACCGGAATTCCGACCATGACTGAGTCTGATCCCTTTGCCGACTCCTCGACCGAACCGCCGGTCGCGATTCGGTAGCCCGCCGGCAGCTTGGCGACGATCTCATCAATCTGCGGTTGCAGGTCGGCGACTACCGATGCCGGTTGGGTCGTCCCGTAGAGATTGGCGCGCACAGTGATGGTCGGTAGCCGGTCGCGGCGCCAGATCAGGCCGGGCTCGAACCCGTGTTTGAGCCGAGCGATCTGGTTCAATGGAACGCTCTTCCCGCTGCGTGTCGGGACCGCAAGGTCGGGCAATGCCGACAAGTGGGCCCGATCTTCGCGGTCGCCGCGCAAGACGACATCGATCGTCTTCTCGCCTTCGCGGTAGCTGGTGACCGCAAGGCCGTTGAGCGCCATGTTGAGCAGTGCGGCAATGTCCTGGCCGGAAACGCCCAGCAGACGCGCCTTGTCCTGGTCGATCTCGACTTCCACAGCCTTGGAGAGCTCGCTCCAGTCGAGATTGACGTTCGATAGCTCAGGGCTGCCGCGCAGGGCGGTCGCGACCTCGCCGGCGACCTGGCGCAGGGCGGCAACGTCTTCGCCCGATACGCGGTATTGAACGGCGTAGCCAATTGGCGGGCCATTCTCGATGCGCGCGATGTTGCCGCGTACGCCCGAAGCCTGATTTTCGAAGTAATCGATCAGTCGACCGCGCAAGGCTTCGCGCGCCTCCACGCTGCGGGTCATGATGACCAGCTGACTGACGTTGGTGGCGGGCAGTTGCTGATCGATTGAAAGGAAGTAGCGCGGCGAGCCCGAGCCGACGTAAGCGATGTAATGATCATGCTGGTCGAAACTGGACTTGTCCTGGTCAAGCCACCCTTCGAGTTTCCGGGTCTGGTTGTCGATGGCGTTGATTGAGGCGCCCTCGGGCAGTCGCAGTTCGACATTGAGTTCGAGCCGCGTCGAGTTGGGGAAGAACTGCTTTGGGACTTTCGCCATGCCGACAATCGACAAAACGAAAAGCAGCGCCGTGACGCCGATGACCAGCCAGCGCCGCTTGACGCAGGCCTTCACGAGCTGGCGGAATCGGTTGTAGAACGCTGTTCCATAGACATCATGCGCTTCGCCAAGAGCTTGACCGTTGAGGCCGACGTGCTTGAGCTTGCTGGCCAGCCGGGGCCAGCGCCGCTCGATCAGCCCTGGCTTCCTGGGTGCCCGCGGGTCGGGGAGCAACTTGTAGCCGAGCCAGGGAATCGCCACCACGGCAGCTACCCATGAAATGAGCAGGGCGATGGCGTTGACCTGGAAGAAGGCGAAAGCATATTCGCTGGTCGATGACTTGGCGATGGCAATCGGGATGAATCCGGCGACGGTGACCAGCGTGCCGGACAGCATCGGGCCGGCCGTGCTCGTGTAGGCGAAGGACGCAGCACGGGTGCGCTCCCAGCCTTGCTCCATCTTGACCCACATGGTCTCCACCGCGATGATCGCATCGTCCACCAGCAGCCCGAGTGCCAGCACCAGGGCGCCAAGCGAAACTTTATGCAACCCGACGTTGCACAAGTCCATGGCGAGGAAACTGGCAGCCAGGACCAGCGGGATTGATACGGCAACGACCGTCCCGGTGCGCATGCCGAGGCTGATGAAGGTAACCAGCAAGACGACGGAGACCGCTTCGGCGAGAGCCCGCACAAAGGTCTTGACCGAGTTCCGGACAGCGTTGGGTGCGCTGACCACCTGGGCGATGTCCACGCCCAGCGGCAGGCTGCCGCGAGCCTTGGCGATGTGCGCCTCCAGGGCATTGCCAAGCTCGATGATGTCGGCGCCGCGCGCCAGTGAAACGCCAATGGCCAGCGCCCGTTTTCCGCCAAAGCGAACTTGCGTGGTTGGCGGGTCACTGGTGCCGCGCCGCACCGTCGCGATATCGCCCAAGCGGAAGCTGCGGTTGCCGCTGCGAATCAGGGTGTCTGCTACGTTCTTAAGCGTATCGAAGGCGCCGCTGGGCCGTATCTGGATCCGCTCGTCCTGCATCTCGAAAAAACCGGCGCCGTTGACCGAATTCTGCTGGCTTAGCGCCTGGATGATTGTGGTCTGGTCGACCCCAAGTGTTGCCAGTTTTGAATTGGAGAGTTCAACGTAGATCTTCTCGTCCTGAATCCCGAATATCTCGACCTTGCCGGCTCCGGGAATGCGCAGGAGGTCGTCGCGAATGCGCTCGGCGAGGTCCTTGAGTTGCGGGTAATCGAGACCGTCTGCGGTCAACGCGTAGACGTTGCCAAAAACGTCGCCATATTCGTCATTGAAAAAGGGCCCCTGAACTCCTGCCGGCAGGGTGTGGCGGATGTCGCCGACTTTTTTGCGCACCTGGTAGAAGAGGTCGGGCACGATGCTTCCCGGCACGCCGTACTTGGCGAAGTACATGACTGTCGACTCGCCGGGCCGCGAGAAACTCTGGATGTGCTCGATGTACGGCATCTCCTGCAACTTCTTCTCGATCTTGTCCGTCAGCTGCTGTTCGACCTGGAACGCAGTGGCGCCTGGCCACAAGCTGCGGATCACCATGACCCGGAATGTGAACGGGGGATCTTCCGCCTGGCTCAGGCGGCCATAAGACACGAAGCCCATCAGCGAGATGGCAAGCAGGAGAAAACCGACCAGAGTCCGGTGATGCAGTGTCCAGTCGGACAGATTGAAGCGCTGACTCACAGCTTAGCGCTGGAGCGCCGGCGGTGCGGCGGGCTGAGCCTGCACGGTCTGTCCGTCGACCAGTCGGCGCTGTCCGGCCACGATGACGAGATCGCCGGTGGCGAGTCCGCTGCCGATGGCGACGCCGTCCTCGCGGAAGGCGCTCACCACAACTGGCCGTGGCCTTGCCTTGCCATAGTCCACAACCCAGACCTGCGGCCCCTTGCCGTTGTCGACGACCGCCGTCAGCGGTATGACAATAGCCGCAGCGGGAGAGGCATTGACCATGACGCGCGCCGTCATGCCGAGTTGGGTGGCGGGCAATGGGTCGATGATCCGGATACGCGCCGCGTAGGTGCGGGTGGCCGGGTCGGCCGCAGCCGCCAGTTCGCGAAGTTCCCCCTTCATCACCAGATTCGGCTGGGCCCACAGGTTGACCGCGATAGACCGTGCTGCCTTCAGTTCAGTCAGGCGGCCCTCCGGGATGGCGATCGCGACTTCCTTCTCTTCCGGGCGCGCCAGACGGAATACCGGCTGGCCGGCGCTTACCACCTGGCCGGCATCGGCGAGCACGGCGGTTATCACGCCCGCCTGATCGGCCACGAGCGTGCCGTAGCTGGCCTGGTTGCCGCTGATCTGGCTTTGCGCACGCGCCTGTTCCAATCGTGCCCGAGCGCTTTTGAAGGCATTATCCTTGGCATCGAAGGCGGCTTGGCTGACGAAGCGCTTTGCCAGAAGGTCCGCATAGCGCGCCCGCTCATTGCTGGCGGTGGTGAATTCGCTTTCCGCGGCGCCAACCTGGGCAATTGCGGATTGCCGTGCAAGCCGCAGATCGGCCGGGTCGAGCCGGGCCAAAGCCTGTCCAGCCTTGACGCTCATGCCGCCATCGACGAGGCGGGCAGCAATCTTTCCGCCAACCCGGAAAGACAAGTCAACCTCGTGGCGCGCCCGCACATCGCCGGTATAGACGGTATTCCCGACATCGCTGGTGCCTGCAACCTGCACCAGGACCTTGGTAACCGCTGGCGGCGGCCCCGAGCCGTTGCAGCCGCTCAAGACAATGGCGACATACAGGGCGACGGGTGACACAAGTCTGCGGGAAGGCATCGGCAAGGCGCCAAGTGAAATCATGCAATGATAATGAACACGGGGTCATATACGCAACGGCTTCGACGCCGTCCCGGGCGAATCGCTACAATGACCGACATGAATGACACGCCGCCACTTTTTTCCGGGCTGGACCTTCTGGCCTCGGCCGTGCTCGTGCTTGATGCGGGTCTGCTCGTCCGCTATGTCAATCCGGCCGGCGAGAACCTGCTCGCGGTCAGCCTGCGCACGTCGGCCGGCAAGCCCCTCTCGGCGCTGTGCGCCTGTCCGGCAACCCTGCAGGCCGCGCTCGACAACGCCCTGAACAATAATTGGGGCTATACCGGCCAGAACATCGAGCTTAAGCGTAGCGATGGCGAGGTACTGCACATCAATTGCACGGTGACGCCGCTCCGTCCGGATGTGGCGGCCGACGTACGCCTGCTCCTCGAACTGCAACCAATCGAGCATCAGTTGGCGGCCACTCGCGAAGAGCATCTGATCGAGCAGCAGAAAGCCAGCGGTGAACTGATCCGCAATCTGGTGCACGAGATCAAGAATCCGCTCGGTGGCATCCGTGGCGCCGCGCAGTTGCTCGAACACGAACTTGGCAATCCCTCGCTGAAGGAGTACACACAGGTCATCATCAAGGAAGCGGACCGTTTGCAGAACCTGATGAAGCGCCTGCTGACCCCACATCGGATGATGCTGCCGTCCACAGTCAATATCCACGAGATACTGGAGCGCGTCCGAAGTCTTCTGACCTCCGAATTTCAAGGCTCGCTGACGGTGCGCCGTGATTACGACACCAGCTTGCCGGAGCTGGTGGGTGACCGCGAGCAACTCATTCAGGCGTTTCTCAACGTTGCGCGCAATGCGGCACAGGCGATGCACGGAGAGGGCGAGATCGTGCTGCGTACCCGTGTGCTGCGCCAGGTCACGCTGGCGAAGAAGCGCTATCGCCTGGCCCTCGAGATCAAAGTCATTGACAACGGTCCGGGGATTCCCGAAACGGTCCGCGAGTGCATGTTCTATCCACTGGTTTCGGGTCGTGAAGGGGGTAGTGGGCTGGGGCTGACCATCGCCCAGAATTTTGTCCAGCACCATCACGGCACCATCGATTGCACGAGTCAGCCGGGCCAAACGACTTTTGCCATCCGTCTGCCGGTTGGGCAGGCCTGACTCTTGCTTGTCATCAGACCATTGCCAATGACAAGATGAGCCAAGAAATCATGAAACCTGTCTGGGTTGTCGACGATGATCGTTCCATCCGTTGGGTGCTGGAAAAGACGTTGTCCCGCGAAGGCATTCCATTCAAGAGCTTCGCCTCGGCCAGCGAGGCCATGTCTCAGCTCGAACGCGGCGCCGCACCACCGCAGGTTCTGCTCTCCGACATTCGCATGCCAGGCCAGTCCGGACTGGAACTGCTGCAGGAAGTCAAGACTCGTTTCCCCTCGGTGCCGGTGATCATCATGACCGCCTATTCAGATCTGGAAAGCGCGGTTGCCGCTTTCCAGGGCGGCGCCTTCGAGTACCTGCCCAAACCGTTCGACGTCGATCAGGCGGTCGAGCTCATCCAGCGAGCGATCGAGGAATCAATGCACCAAAGCGGTGCAAGTGAAGAGGAGGCGCTGGCGCCGGAGATCCTCGGACAGGCACCGGCCATGCAGGAGGTCTTCCGGGCAATCGGTCGCCTCGCCATGTCGCACGCCACTGTGCTGATCACCGGCGACTCGGGCAGCGGCAAGGAACTGGTTGCCAGGGCACTGCACCGTCACAGTCCGCGTGCCGACAAGGCCTTCGTTGCGATCAACACGGCGGCGATCCCCAAGGATCTGCTGGAATCGGAACTCTTCGGTCACGAGCGCGGCGCTTTTACGGGGGCCCAGAGCCAGCGGCGCGGGCGTTTCGAGCAGGCCGAGGGAGGAACATTATTTCTCGACGAAATCGGCGACATGCCCTCCGAGTTGCAGACCCGCCTGCTGCGCGTGCTCTCCGATGGACACTACTACCGGGTCGGCGGCCACTCGCCGATCAAGGCCAATGTGCGAGTCATCGCCGCAACGCACCAGAATCTTGAAGCGCGTGTCAAGGAGGGCCTTTTTCGCGAGGATCTCTTCCACCGCCTTAACGTCATCCGCATTCGCTTGCCGGCACTGCGCGAGCGCCGCGAAGATATCCCGCTGCTGACCCGTCATTTCATGCAGAAGAGTGCGCGCGAACTTGGTGTCGAAGCCAAGCGCCTGTCCGATGCTGCACTCGCCTATCTGAGCGGCCGGGATTTTCAGGGGAATGTGCGGCAACTGGAAAACCTCTGCCATTGGCTGACGGTCATGGCGCCGGGCCAGCAAATCGAAGTCGGGGATCTGCCGGCCGAATTACGCGAGGCGGTGCCAGGCGCGCTGGCGACCGACTGGGAAAAAGGGCTTGAAGGCGAAGTCGACCGGCTGCTGGCGGCGGGTGTCGATGATATCCATGGCCGGCTGGTCCACGCCTTTGAGCGCATCCTGATTTCCCGCGCCCTGGCTCGGACCGGCGGCCGCCGGATCGAGGCGGCACTGGCGCTTGGCATCGGGCGCAACACGATTACGCGCAAGATCGCCGAACTCGGCATTGAAGGCAGCAAGGAGGCGGTCGCGGAGTAAAATCCGCGCATGGCCCTGATCGATCCTGAACTGCTTGAATCGCTGCTGGGCGCGCGTGCCGGCTGCTTCGACATCGTTTCCGTCGACGACTGCGACTCGACCAACAGCGAGCTCATGCGCCGCGCCAACCAGGGAGCGCTGGCCGGCACGGTTGTCGTGGCGAATCGCCAGAGCGCGGGACGTGGCCGCCGGGGGCGAACCTGGCTCTCGGCGCCCGAGGCCAGCCTGACCTTTTCGCTGCTCTGGCGCTTCAGTGGGCCATCGGGGCAGCTTGCCGGCCTTTCGCTGGCAGTCGGCGTCGGGCTTGCCAGGGGGCTCGAAAGCCTGGGGGCGCAGGGCATCCGGCTCAAATGGCCGAACGACGTACTGGTCGAATCCGGGGGCGGGTTCGCCAAGCTGGCCGGTATTCTCGTCGAGCTCGCGACTGACCGCCAGGGTACGCACGCGGTCATCGGGGTTGGCGTGAACCTGCGGCCGCCCCTCGACGATCTGCCGCAGCCGGCCGCCGGCCTCGATCAAGCGCTGACACCCTTGCCCGACCGCCATGTTCTGCTGGCCGCAATCCTTGCCGAATTGGCCGGGACGCTTGAGGCTTTCGCGGTCGACGGCTTTTCCGGGGCGAAAATGGAATGGCAGCAGCGCCATGCCTGGCAAGGTCTTGCCGTTCGCCTTCTCGCTGACGATGCAACGGCGGTGGACGGCATCTGCCTGGGTGTCGACGATGATGGCGCGCTGCTGCTCGATACAGTTGCCGGCGGACAACGCATCTTTTCCGGCGACGTCAGCCTGCGCCGCGCATGATCCTTTTCATCGACAGCGGCAACAGCCGCATCAAGTGGGGAGTGCACGGGGACGGGCGCTGGCTGGAAAGCGGCGTCCTCGATCACGCCGGCGTCGAGGAACTGGAGGGGTTGACGCGTCGTTTCCCGCAGGCGACGCGGGCCATGCTGGCCAATGTCGCCGGCGACGCTGTGCTGGGGAGCATTCGTCAGGCAATTGCGGCAAGCCGGCTCGAACTGAACGAAGCGAAGTCCGCACCGGCAGCGTGTGGTGTCGTCAATCTGTATGAAAACCCGGGTCGTCTCGGTGTCGACCGCTGGTGCGCACTGATCGGCGCGTGGCGCCTGACGTCGGCCCCCTGTGTTGTGGTGATGGCCGGCACGGCGACAACGATCGACACGCTCGACGGCGGTGGCCGCTTCCTGGGCGGCTTCATCCTGCCCGGACTCGACCTGATGCACCGCTCGCTGGCTCGCGATACGGCGGCCCTGCCTCTGGCCACCGGGAATTATTTTGTCTGGCCGCGATGCACCGACGACGCGATCACGTCCGGCTGCATCGAGGCCCAGGTCGGCGCCATCGAACGCGCCGTCGCCAGGCTGGGCAACGGTACCACGTGCCTGCTTTCCGGCGGGGCGGCCATGGTCATCGGCGAGCATCTCGGCATTCAGCATCGGCGGGTCGACAATCTCGTGCTCGAGGGCTTGCTGCAGCTCGCCGGGGATTTGCCGGCATAGCATGCCAGCGGCAAAAATCAGCAGTTGAAGATTGCCCCCTTAGCGGCGACAATTGCTGCCAACTCGACGCCTTTCGGGAGGTCCCATGTTCGACCCGGTGATCAACAACCTGCCGGCCTTCGCCAGCTTTTTCGTGACCGCCATCATGCTGATGCTGGTGTTTCTCGGCATCTACGTGAGGATCACGCCCTACAATGAACTGGCGCTGATCCGCGCCGGCAACGAGGCGGCGGCGGTCAGCCTCGGTGGCGCAGTCATCGGCTTCGCACTGCCGATTGCGGTTTCCGTCGCCGTCAGCCACAACCTGTACGCGATGATCGGCTGGGGCGTCGTCGCCTCCGTCGTGCAATTACTCGCCTTCATCGCTGCGCGACTGGCGTTGCCGCGGCTCAACGAAAGCATCCCCCAAGGCAAGCTGGCCTCGGGAATCTTCCTCGCCTCACTGGCGATCGGCGTCGGCATCCTCAACGCCGGCTGCATCGTCTGACCATCCAAGGAGAACTTCATGGCACTGATGGACTTCATCAAGAAGCAGTTTATCGACATCCTCCAGTGGGCAGAGGACGGGGACGGCACGCTGGCCTGGCGCTTTCCGATGCAGGAAATGGAAATCCAGAACGGCGCCAGTCTGACGGTGCGCGATTCGCAACTGGCGCTGTTCGTCAACGAGGGCACCGTGGCGGATGTCTTCGCGCCCGGCATGTACAAATTGACGACGCAGACGCTGCCGGTTCTGACCTACCTGAAGAACTGGGACAAACTGTTCGAGTCGCCCTTCAAGAGCGATGTCTACTTCTTTTCGACGCGTACACAGCTCGACCAGAAGTGGGGCACGCCCAACCCGATCACCATCCGCGACAAGGAATTCGGCATCGTCCGCCTGCGCGCCTTCGGCATCTATTCGTATCACCTGAGCGATGCCAAGGCCTTCTACCAGAAGATCTCCGGCACCCGCGACAGCTATACCCGCGAGGAACTGGAGGGCCAGTTGCGCAACACCATGGTCGCCGGCATGACCGACCTCTTCGGCGAATCCGGCGTTGCTTTCATCGACATGGCAGCCAATCAGGACGAGTTCGGCAAGGCGATGTTCGCCAAGGCGCAGCCGATGTTCGCCGAGTACGGCCTGACGCTCGATTCGCTGGTGGTGCAGAACGTCTCGTTGCCGGAGGAACTGCAGAAGGTTCTCGACCAGCGGATAGGCATGAACATGATCGGCGACATGCAGCGCTACACGCAGTACCAGGTCGCCAACGCGATACCCGAGGCGGCGAGGAACGAGGGCGGGATGGCCGGCATGGGTGTCGGCCTCGGCGCCGGCGTTGGCTTCGGCCAGGTCATGGGGCAGGCGATGGCCTCGGCCATGCAGCCGGCCGCCGGAGCGGCGGCGACAGCGGCGCCCGTAGCGCCCGCGGTGTCTGCCGACGATGTCGTGGCCACGCTGGAGAAGCTGCATGGACTGGTCGAAAAGGGCATCCTGAGCGAGGACGAATTCGCTGCCAAGAAAGCTGAACTGCTCAAAAAACTGAGTTGACCGCGACAAAGTGGCGCTGACTGCCTCCTGCCCTTCGTGCGGCGCGCCGGTTGTCTTCAAGTCGGCGTCGTCGATCTTCGCCGTCTGCGAGTACTGTCAGAGCACGCTGGTTCGCCACGATCAGGCGCTCGAAGACATCGGCAAGATGGCGGCGCTGGTCGAGGATCGCTCGCCGCTGCAACTGGGGGCGGACGGCAGCTATAAAGGCGTACATTTCGCCCTGATCGGGCGCATCCAGATCAAGTACAGCCAGGGCTACTGGAACGAGTGGCATCTGCTGTTCGACGACATGCGCACCGGCTGGCTGTCGGAGGCGGGTGGCGAGTATGTGCTCACCTTCGCCCAGCAGGTCCAGGAGCTGCTGCCGAAATTCGCGGAACTGAAGATCGGCCAGCGCTTCGTGCTGGCTAGCCAGCCATGGACCGTCAGCAATATCGAGAACGCCGAATGCGTGGCCGGGCAGGGCGAGCTGCCGTTCAAGGTCGGCGCCGGTTACCCGGTTGCCGCGGTCGACCTCCGAAACGGGGCCAATTTCGCGACCCTCGACTACTCCGAGACGCCGCCGCTGCTCTTCGTCGGTGAGGCCGTCGCCTTCGCCTCGCTGAAGATGGGCAACCTGCGCGAGGGTATGCCGATCCCGACGCACGCCATCGCGGCACAGGTCTTCCGCTGCCCGAGTTGCGGCGCGCCGATGCAGGCGCGTTCCAGGGAAATTCTCGCGGTCGGCTGTGTGAGCTGCGGGGCGGTGGTCAGTACCGCCGACCAGAACTTCAAGCTGTTGTCGAAAGCGCTCGGCACGCGCGACGAAAAATACGTGCCGCGCATTCCGCTTGGCAGCAAGGGGGTACTCGAAGGCAAGCCGGTGGAGGTCATCGGTTTCCTCGTCAAGGAGTCGCGAGTCGACGGCATTGCCTACGACTGGCGCGAATACCTTCTGGCGGGCGAAAGTGGCACCTACCGCTGGCTCACCGAATACAACGGCCACTGGAACATCGCCGACGTGCTGTCCAACCCGCCGGCCGGCAACGGTGCGATGGAACTGGCCGACGTCAATTTCGCCAACCAGCGTTTCCGGCACTATTCGACCGCGCAATCCGCCGAGGTGATCCAGGTCGCCGGCGAATTCACCTGGCGCGTTCGCCGCGGCGAGACCAACCGGGTGGTCGACTACGTTGCGCCGCCGCAGCTGCTGTCGCGCGAAGCGACCGACAACGATCTGAACTGGTCGCTCGGTACGTACGTCGCGCCCGAGGTGATCGGCGAGGCCTTCAAGCTTCCGGGACGGATGACCGCGCCGGTCGGGATCTTCGCCAACCAGCCCAATCCCTGGGCTGAAACCCACCAGCGAGTTTGCAGTCTGTTCTGGAAGCTGGCGCTGGTTGCGGTCGCGCTCCAGGGTTTTTTTGGCCTCCTCGGCAGCGGCAAGGTCCTGCTACGCCAGGAGTTCACCTTCTCGCCGCAGATGACGGAAGATTCGGTCGTCACCAGTGAATTCGAGGTGCGCGACCGGCCGCGCAAGTTGTCGGTGCGCAATTCAACCTCGCTCGACAACAACTGGATCGGCCTCGACCTGATGCTGGTCAACAAGGCCAGCGGCCAGGCGTGGCCGGCGGCGCGGGAACTGGCCTACTACCATGGCAACGACGGTGGCGAGAGCTGGTCGGAAGGCGACCGTTCCGACGAGGTGGTCTTTCTCGACATCCCGCCCGGTACCTACTACGTGACGGTCGACCCCGATATCGCCCCGGAAAAGCCGGTGCCGGTGCGCGATGTCATCGAAGTTTCGAGCGGCGGGGCCGGCTGGTCGAATTTCGTCATGGTGATGCTGTTTCTCGTCTTCTTCCCGGTATTCACGCGCCTGCGCTTCGCCGCCTTCGAATCCAGGCGCTGGGCCGAGAGCGATCATGCGCCGGTGGCGAGCAGCGATTCTTCGGACGGGGACGACTGATGTTCAAGAACTTCAACTTCGCCACCGGCATCCTCGCGTTGCTGCTGTTCGGCTACGCCCAGCACCAGGGCTGGAACATGTTCGACAACGTTGCCAACCCGGGCAAGGGCGGCTCCGGCAGCAGTCGCGTCTATCACAAGTAGGTCGGCGTCAGTCGCCGCCGCAGCCGCCACCACAACCACTGCCGCCGTCGCCATCGGAACTGCCGGAATCGCCCGAGCAGCCGCTGCCGCAGCCGATATGGCTGGCGCAGAAGCCGGCGCCCATTGCGCCATCGCAGCCGGCGGCAAGGCAGTCGAGCTGGTAGATAAAACCGCCGGCAATCAGGAGCGCAGCATCCATCGCGAACAGCCGGGGCAGGCGCTGCGGCCTCTCCGGGTCGATGCCCTCGCCCGCGCAGGCCAGCCGCCAAGTGCGCTTGATGCCGTCCGATGCCTGGGTCGGCGAACGCATCGCCTCGGCCGGCGTATGGTGCAGGAAGCGGCCGAAGGCGCTCCGGCAGAATTGTGCGTATTGCCTGGTGAACAGGATGAACTCGTGCCAGGCATCGTCGACCGCCTGCGACGGCATCGCCACCAAGCGGCGTCCGGCGCGCTGACAAATCTGAAAATAGTCGCGCAGGCCGGCGAAGACCTCGGCGCGCTGATCCGGGGTCAATTCGGGGCGGCGTGCCGCGAGGCGCTGGTCGAGAATTCCGGTGAACGGATACCGGTCGATGAAGGCGGCCCGTCGCCGCGCCGACCACCGCCGCCAGATCAACCAAAGCAGGCCGAGTGCCGCCAGCGCGATGACGACCTTGATCATCCGTTGACGTCGAAGCAGAGATACTTGATCTCGAGATAGTCCTCGATCCCGTACTTCGAGCCTTCGCGCCCGATGCCCGATTGCTTGATGCCGCCGAAGGGCGCCACCTCGTTCGAGATCAGGCCGGTATTGACGCCGACCATGCCGTATTCCAGCGCCTCGCCAACGCGCCAGCAGCGGGCGACATCGCGCGAATAGAAATAGGCGGCAAGACCGAACTCGGTATCGTTGGCCATGGCGATGGCCTCGGCCTCGCTGTCGAAGCGGAACAGCGGGGCGACAGGGCCGAAGGTTTCCTCACGGGCGACCTTCATCTCGGGCGTCACGTCGGCGAGCACCGTCGGCTGGTAGAAGTTGCCGCCGCGCGCATGGCGGGTGCCGCCGCAGAGCACGCGGGCGCCTTTGGCCAGCGCGTCCGCGACGTGAGCCTCGACCTTGGCCAGCGCCAAATCGTCGATCAGCGGGCCCTGCGCGACGCCTTCCTCGGCGCCAGCGCCAACCTTCAATTCGCCGGCGCGCGCCGCCAGCTTCCGGGCGAATTCTTCATAAACCCCCGACTGCACGAGGATGCGGTTGGCGCAGACGCAGGTCTGGCCGGTGTTGCGGTATTTGGCGATCAGCGCGCCGTTGACCGCGGCATCGACATCGGCGTCGTCGAAAACGATGAAGGGAGCATTGCCGCCCAGTTCCAGCGACAGTTTCTTGATCGTCGGCGCGCACTGTGCCATCAGCCGCCGGCCAACCTCGGTCGAGCCGGTGAACGACAGCTTGCGGACGACCGGACTGGCGGTCAGCGCGCCGCCGATCGCCACCGGGTCGCCGGTCAGCACGTTGAAGACGCCGGCCGGGAAACCGGCCTCATCGGCCAGCGCGGCCAGCGCCAGCGCCGTCAGCGGCGTCTGCTCGGCCGGCTTGACGACCACTGTGCACCCGGCCGCCAATGCCGGCGCGACCTTGCGCGTGATCATCGCCAGCGGAAAATTCCATGGTGTGATCGCCGCGCAGACACCGATGGCCTGCTTGATGACGACGAGGCGCTTGTCGGCGGCGGTCGCCGGAATCGTCTCGCCATAGGCACGCTTGCCTTCCTCGGCGAACCATTCGACGAACGACGCGCCGTAGCCCACCTCGCCCCTGGCCTCGGCCAGCGGCTTGCCGCCCTCGGCTGTGATCAATTGCGCCAGATCCTCGGCATTATGGTTGATCAGCGCGAACCAGCGCTGCAGTACCTGCGAACGCTGCTTGGCGGTCTGCGTGCTCCAGCCGGGCAGCGCCGCCGCGGCGGCGGCAATTGCACGCTGTGTCTCAGCGGCGCCGCAGTTCGGCACCTCAGCCAGCAGCGAGCCGCTTGCCGGGTCGCGCACTGAAATGCTGGAGCCGCCATCGGCAGCGATCCAATTTCCGCCCAAAAAGACAGTCGACCGCAACAATGCCTGGTTTTTGATGTGCATGGCCTTGAAAAATCCTGTAAAAACGCTAAGTTATGAACTGTTTGCAGAAAACGTCTCAGGAAATGCGCTTTCCCGCCCTGTCTTCCAACCTGCTGATCGTGCTCCTGCTGGCCGCCTGTGGCAGCCCGGCACCGCGACCGGGCGCGTCTACGGGAACTATAGCGCAACCGCTAGCCATCAGCGAGAAGGGTAACGAGGTTGCGCTCTACGCTCTGGGGTTGATCGACACCGGCTACCGCTTCGGTGGCAAGAACCCGGAAGCGGGCCTTGATTGCAGCGGTATGGTCAGTTACATCTATGGTCAGGCGATCAGCCTCAAGGTCAAGGGCAGCGCCGCCGACATCGCTCGCAGCAGTCGGCCGATCGAGCCAGAGTTCCTGCGGCCCGGGGACCTGGTCTTCTTCAACACACGAAGCCGGCCGTTCTCGCATGTCGGCATCTACCTCGGCGATTCGCGATTTGTTCACGCGCCGGCGACCAGCGGGCGCGTTCGTATCGACCGCTTGAACGACCGCTACTACGCCCAGCGTTTCGAGGCTGCGCGCACTTTCTTCGACTGATGGCTTCGCCGCGCCGATAGATTGGACGCCGACCGGCACAGACTGTAGAATCGGTCCCACTGCGCGCCCGTA
>JBEOKN010000115.1:0-4974 GCA_040275885.1 Azonexus sp.
GCATGAACCACGAGAAACCGGGCGGAATGAATTCACCGAACGGCACCAGGTGCGTCTTGCTGTAACTCTGGCGCGGCGAAGCACCGAGGCTGACCGCGCTGTTCCAGTATTGGTCACCCTGACCGGTGATGGTGCCGAAGACAATATCGCCGCCGTGCTGTTGCGCGGCTGACTTCAGAAATTCGGCATGATCCGGCGGCAGTTGGTCGAAGAATGCCGGGACCGCTGTCTCCGGCAGGATGGTCAGTTGCGCCGGATTCTCCGAAACCAGCCGCCGGTAAAGATTCAAGGTGCGGAAAAAGGCCTCCGGCCGGAATTTCATCTCCTGCGGGATGTTGCCCTGGATCAGGGCGACACTGATCGGCTCACCGACGGGTTCCGTCCACTGCACGTGCTGCAGCCCGAACCCGGCAGCAACGCTCACTGCCAGAAAGAGGAGTCCGAATTTCCAGCGCAGCAGCAACGCGCCCGACAGCGCCACCAGCAGCGACAGACCGTGCACGCCGAGCAATGGCGCAAAACCGGCGAGCGGGCTGGGCGGCGCCTGCGAGTAGCCAACTGCCAGCCACGGGAAGCCCGTGAAAATCCAGCTCCTGAGCCAGTCGACCGCAGCAATCAACGCAGCGAAGAACAGCGCCTGGCGCCACACTGCGTCCGGCGCCCAGCGCTTGAAAATGCCACCTGCCAGCATCGGAAACAGCGCCATGACAGCGCAGAAGAGGAAAGCGGCGACCCCGGCCAGCCACCACGGCATGCCCCCGAACACTGAAAGACTGACGTAAACCCAGGAGACACCGGTCACGAAGAAGCCCAAGCCGAAGGCAAGCCCAGTCAGCGCGGCCTCACGCGCCGAATCAGCGCGCTGCAACAGGGCGAACAGTCCGAACCAGACAAGGGGGGCCAGCCAGAACAGACCAAACGGCGCAAAGCAGAGAACGCCCGCGACACCAACCGGCACGGCCAGGCCAAGGCGGTATGCCAACCGCTCAGGCAGCAACTTGGTCCGCACCGAATGCGGCAGCTATCGTGACCCGGCTGGGACCGGTCCACTTCAGGGCAATACGGCCGCGTACTTCTTCGACGTCGTGTCCGGCTCCGAAACCGCCCAGGATCTGGTCAAGCACGTCGATGGCCGGCCCCCTGGCGCGACCGCCGCAGCCGCTGACGACGACGGCCCGGGGCTTGCGCCTGCACGTCAAAGACGGCATTTTGGTCGGTTGCTGGCGATGGTCGGGCGCTCGCGGCGGCAGCGACGTCAGTTGCTCAACTCGGCCCGGTCTGCTGTCACTGTCCATGATGTCTAAGCGGCATAGGGGTCGGGAAAGCCCAGCGCGGCGAGAATTTCCCGCTCCATGTCTTCCATGGCCTGGGCAGCTCCTTCGTTCTCGTGATCCCAGCCTCGCAGGTGCAGCATCCCATGCACTGTCAGGTGCGCGTAGTGCGCCGCCAGCGACTTGCCCTGCTCCGCCGCTTCGCGCGCCACCACTGGCGGGCAGAGGACCAGGTCACCCATCAGCAGCGGCTCGGTTTCATACGGAAAGGAGAGGACGTTCGTGGCGTAGTCCTTGCCACGATATTCGCTGTTCAGCGCCCGCCCCTCATCGACATCGACCAAGCGAATGGTGACCTGAGCGCCACCCGTCAGTGCTCTCCGTGCCCAGCGCACGAAGTCCGTCCGCAACGGCAACCCTTCGCACCTGCAGGCATACTGCACCGCAAGGTCAAGGCGTTTGCTTGCTCTGCGACTCATAGGCAGCGACGATCCGGGCAACCAGCGGGTGGCGGACCACATCCTCCTTCAGAAATTCCGTGAAGGCCAGTCCGCGCACGCCCTTGAGAATGTCATGCGCTTCGCGTAGGCCACTTTTCTGGGCCTTGGGCAGATCGATCTGGGTCAGGTCGCCGGTAACCACGGCCTTGGCGCCAATGCCGATCCGTGTCAGGAACATCTTCATCTGCTCGGGGGTCGTGTTCTGCGCCTCGTCGAGAATGATAAAGGCGTGATTAAGCGTGCGCCCGCGCATGAAGGCCAGGGGCGCGATCTCGATGGCCTGTTTCTCGTGCAGCTTGCTGACGCGATCGTGGCCCATCAGGTCGTAAAGCGCGTCATAAAGCGGGCGCAGATAGGGATCGATCTTCTGGGTCAGATCACCGGGCAGGAAGCCGAGGCGTTCCCCGGCTTCGACCGCGGGACGGGTCAGGACAATGCGCTCGACAAGGTCACGCTCGAAGGCATCGACGGCGCTAGCCACCGCCAGATAGGTCTTGCCGGTCCCGGCCGGGCCGATGCCGAAGGTGATGTCGTGTTCCTGGATCGCCTTCAGGTAGGCCACCTGGCGCGGAGTACGGCCATGCAGGTCAGTTTTTCGTGTAAGCAGTTGCGGGCCATCGACCGGGCCTTCGGTAGCGCGTGAGATGCGGCGCACTGGCGCGTTGACCAATTCGATCAGGCCGAGTTGTATTTCATCAACCGACAGCGGTTCGCGTGCCATTGCATAAAAATGGCGGATAGCATCCGCGGTCAACGCGGATTTCTCGCCAATGATCGAAAAGCGCTCGTTGCGGCGCCGGATGGTCACGTCAAAGCCGGTTTCGATCTGGCGGATGTTCTCGTCGAGAGGACCACACAAATTGGCCAGCAGGACGTTGTCGACCGGTGCCAGCACGGCGTCCACCGGCCTGCTCTTCGGCTGGGGCCTATTCTTCAAGGATGACAATTTCGCCTCTCAGGCTGTGGGGCAATGCCTTGGTGATACGCACATCGACGAAGCTGTCGATGAGGCGCACGCCACCGCCGGACCCGCCGGCGAAATTGACGACGCGGTTGTTGTCGGTTCGTCCCGCCAGCTCATTGGCGTCCTTCTTTGACCTGCCTTCGACCAGCACGCGCTGCACGCTGCCGACCATTGCCTGGCTGATGACCTGCGCCTGTTCCTCGATCCGCTTCTGTAGCCGCGCGAGACGGGCCACCTTGACTTCGCCGGGTGTCGAATCGTCCATTTCCACGGCTGGAGTGCCAGGACGCGGGCTGTAGATGAAGGAGAAGGAGGTGTCGAAACCGATATCATCGATCAGCTTCATGGTCTTTTCGAAATCCTCGTCGGTTTCGCCGGGAAAGCCGACGATGAAGTCGGAGGATAACGAAAGGTCCGGACGCGCCGCCCGCAGCTTGCGGATGACCGACTTGTATTCGAGCGCCGTATAGCCGCGCTTCATTGCCGCCAGCACGCGATCGGCTCCGGCCTGTACCGGCAGGTGCAGATGCGACACCAGCTTCGGCACAGTCGCGTAGGTGTCGATCAGGCGTTGCGTCATCTCGCGCGGATGCGAAGTCGTGTAGCGGATGCGCTCGATGCCTGGGACCTCGGCGATGTACTCGATCAGCAAGGCCAGATCGGCCAGTTCTTCGCTTCCGGCCATGGCGCCACGATAGGCATTGACGTTCTGGCCGAGCAGCGTGACTTCGCTGACGCCATGGGCTGCCAGCCCGGCGACTTCGGTCAGGACGTCGTCGAACGGCCGCGAGACCTCACCACCCCGAGTGTAAGGGACAATGCAGAAGGTGCAGAACTTCGAGCAGCCTTCCATGATCGAGACGAAAGCTGATGCCCCCTTCACGTCGGCGGGGGGCATGGCGTCGAACTTCTCGATTTCCGGAAACGAGACATCGACCGCTGCCCTGCCCTGGCGCTTGCGCTCGGCAATCAGTTGCGGCAGGCGGTGCAGGGTCTGCGGGCCGAAAACGATATCGACGTAGGGCGCGCGGGCGACAATGGCATCGCCCTCCTGGCTCGCCACGCAGCCACCGACCCCGATGACCAGATCGGGATTGCGCATCTTCAGGTGGCGGACCCGACCAAGATCGTGAAACACCTTCTCCTGCGCCTTCTCACGCACCGAACAGGTGTTGAACAGGATGATGTCGGCATCTTCCGGGTTGTCGGTCTTGACAACGCCTTCAGCAGCATTGAGCACGTCGGCCATCTTGTCCGAATCGTACTCATTCATCTGGCACCCGAAGGTACGGATGAACAATTTCTTGGGCATGAACAGAGGTTTATCCGAATCAGGGATTGCCGGGATAGCAAGGGTCCGGCTATTGGAAACAGGAGTGCATTATAGTCGACCGCAAAATCCGTTGACCGAAGAATGCCGTCCCAACTATAATCCGCGCCCTTGGGAGTGCGGTGATGTAGCTCAGTCGGTTAGAGCGATGGATTCATAACCCATAGGTCGGTGGTTCAATTCCACCCATCACCACCAGAATTTGACCAGCCGCTGCGCCAATGGCGTAGCGGCTTTTCTTCGCCAGTACGCGGCATCTGGCTATCCCCGACCGTTGAACAGCGCCGGGAATTTCCGCCGGAAAGCTGCAACCTTCGGATTGATGATCACGGTGCAGTAACCTTGGCCAGGATTGGCGGCGAAATAGCCTTGATGGTAAGACTCGGCCGGATAAAACTCCGGCGCATCGGCTATCTCGGTAACGATCGCTGCGGACGGAGAGAAGACCGCTGCGAGGCTCTCAACCATTTCCAGCGCCTCGCGTCGCTGCTCCGGGGCATGAACGAAGATCGCCGAACGGTATTGCGTTCCAACGTCGGCTCCCTGGCGATTCAACGTGGTCGGATCGTGTATGGCGAAGAACACTTCAAGAAGCTGGCGGTACGAAATCAGCTCCGAATTGAAGTCAATTCGAACCGCTTCGGCGTGGCCCGTTGCCCCCGAGCACACTTCTTCATAGGTCGGGTTCGCATTGTAGCCACCGCAATAGCCGGAGGTGACACGGTAAACCCCCGCCAATTGCGAGAAAACGGCATCAAGACACCAGAAGCACCCGCCAGCAAATGTCGCCACCGCCATATCTCGCTCCACTCAGAACTCCTCACGAGTTCAGTATAGTCAATCATTTTCTTCACAAACAAAAAAACCCCCGCCGGATTTTGGTGGGGGTTTTTGTTGTGGGGGAGCCTG
>JBEOKN010000116.1:0-29840 GCA_040275885.1 Azonexus sp.
AAACTGGTAGCATGAAACCCACTCGTTGGCAGACGAAAAACCGAGGGAACCTCAGCGTAAGAAGGGACCAGGCTCAAATTACGCCCCGTCACGGCTACCGCAGCGACACGCCGCGCACGGCCTCAAGCGCGGGCATGACCTCGACGCCATCGCGTAGCAGATAGGCAGTTGCGACCGGCGCGACCAGCAGCTTCCGCGTGGCACCGACATCGGCGGCGGCCAGGCGGAAGCCTTTCGACACCGTGGGCGCGGAGGAGCGCTTGATCTCGACCACCCAGATTTCGCCATCGCGAAAGCGCAAAACCAGATTGGCTTCGGCGCTATGCCCGGTGCGATAGAAACTGGCTTCCATGGCCGGCGCGGCGGCCAGCAATTGTTCGACGACGAAACCTTCCCAACTGACACCCGCGACCGGGTGGGCGAGGATCGCTTCCAGGTCCGCCAGCCCAAGCAGCGCATGGACAATGCCGCTGTCGCGCACGTAGACCTTCGAGGGAAACGGGGCCAGGCTTACATTTCCAGCGGAAACTGCGCATCTTCCCCCGCCTTCTCCACCGCCACATTTCTCGGGCGGCCTCTCGGTTTCGGCTCGCGGCGCTGACCTGTCGCCCGCTCGATACTGTCGAAGAACCGTGAATCCCCCAGCGGCTGGCCTTGGTCGAGCGCCCTGCGGATGTCGCCGATGGCCTCATTCTCCAGTTCCGGGCGAAACAGCGCCCGATAGGCCGGCAAGCGTTCGCCATCATTGCGTCCCAGGCCGAGGTACACGGCGTGCGGTGTCAGAAGCGGGTCGGCCTGCCCCAGCCCGTTGGCCCGGTAGCTGCTCCAGCGGTAATGGGCCGGGTCATCGACCATCGCCGTGCGCACCGGATTGAGTTCGATATACCGCTGACACAGCAGCAGATAGGTATCGGCGTGCACCAGGGAAGACTTGTAACGGCTGTCCCACAATGTGCCGGTGCGGCGATAAGTCTTGTTGATGTATTGCACATAGCGCCGACCCAGTGAGATCGTCAGCCCCGATACAGCTTCCGGCGTCGGCGGCGTGAGCAGCAGATGCACGTGGTTGGTCATCTGCACATAGGCATGCAACAAGCATCCAGTTGCCCTGAGTGCCTCGGCCAGCCATTCGCGGTAGGCGAGGTAATCCTCGTCCGCGAAAAAACAGGCGTCGCGATTATGGCCGCGCTGAACGACGTGCAAGGGAAGATCGGGAAGGTGGATGCGGGGGCGACGGGGCATGGATGGCGGAAGGACACATCAGTTTGGGATTATTCGAGCCTGGCCCTTTAGAAAACTTCGCTATATATTTATCATTAATAAAAATATATCTTTACTGCTTTCGGTCGGCCCGCTATGATTCGTTCATCAACGATCGAGACGGAGTCGAAATGAACACCACCAAGATCACGGCAAAGATTCATCCAGCACTTTGGGACGCGTTTGGTAACCAATGCGATGCGCTCTTTCTTAAGAAAGGTGCCTTTCTGGATCACATGATCCGCAAGGAGACTGTTCATCTGGCGAGGGATCTCGCTGGTAAGAGGTTGTCCAACAAGGCTCGGCGCTACATTGCCGGCGAACTGAAACGATGTGGGCCGGTGACGGTGAACATCGAAGTCGCGAAGGAAACCGCGGAAGCGCTAAATACTGTCGTGGCAGACTTGAATATCGTCCGCGACACATTCATCAATCGGCTGATTATGTTCTTACGTGGCAGCGATCGCCTGCTAAAGATCATTGAGATGCCGACAAGCCTAGATAGCCATCGGTACAGAGAGTTAGAGGGATTGCCCACCAGCCCCATGAAGGTCATGGAGTACGTGCGCGACGACCCGCTGTATTACATCCGAACGCGACTTGAGCTTGATGATGATGAAGGAATCTACCTGAAATGGCTGGGCCCCGAGAACCACTGGACTGCTTGCTATCTTCCCGACCGATTAGTCCCCGGCACCGATGAGTTCCTTGAAACAAAAGAGTGCAGCTATGCCGATTTTTGACCACCAAGCCTTGGAGAAGATCATGAAAAATGCGGTTCACACATCCGATCGCCGCCATGCGGAAAAAATCTGGCGCATGCTGGGTGGTGTAGTGATCCCGGTCAGGCGCACCGGTGAAATGTTCTACGTGCACCCTAGCTTTACTGCCCCAATACGCATCAATGGCAGGCGCCATGATGTTCCGGCGAAGGTACTGAGCCGGATCAACCAACTGCTTAAAATGGGCTCGGCGAATGACGGGGTCTGGGAACAGCCTAGAGAATGTTGATTGGTAAACGGGTCAAAGGGCTCGGGCTCGAATTAAGCCGTTCCTATTACCCGAGGAGCCTATGCACCCACCAGTTTTGGCGCCCGAACCACCTTGGGGGCCGGCTTCTGTTCCGTGACCCACAAGTCGTAATCCAACTGCATTCCCAGCCACAGCTCCGAAAAGCAGGCTAAAAGGGACCAGGCTCGAATTAGGGTGCAGCGACCCCGGCGCTGTGCGCCTGCTGGTCCGCCCAGTAACTCGAACGCACCATCGGCGCACAGGCGGCGCCCGAGAAGGCCATCTTGTAGGCTTCTGCCTCATACATCTTGAAAATGTCCGGATGCACGTAGCGGCTGACCGGCAGGTGGTGGCCGCTAGGGGCGAGGTACTGGCCGATGGTCAGCATCTCGACGTCGTGGGCGCGCAGGTCGCGCATCACCTCCAGGATTTCCTCGTCGCTTTCGCCGAGGCCGACCATCAGGCCGGACTTGCTTGAAACCTGCGGGTAGCGCGCCTTGAACTGCTTGAGGAATTCCAGCGAGTGCCGGTAGTCGGCGCCGGGACGCGCCTGCTTGTAGAGGCGAGGCACGGTTTCCAGGTTGTGGTTGAGGACGTCGGGCAGGGCGCCGCCAAGGACGTCGAGGGCGATGTCCATGCGCCCGCGGAAATCGGGGACCAGGGTTTCGATGGTGGTGGCCGGGGAGAGTTCGCGGGTGTAGCGGATCACGTCGACGAAGTGCTGGGCGCCGCCGTCGCGCAGGTCGTCGCGGTCGACACTGGTGATGACCACATATTTGAGCTTGAGCGCGGCGACCGACTCGGCGAGCTCGCGCGGCTCGTCCGGGTTGGGCGGCAGTGGCTGGCCGTGGCCGACGTCGCAGAACGGGCAGCGGCGGGTGCAGATGTCGCCGAGAATCATGAAGGTCGCCGTGCCGCGCCCGAAGCATTCGCCGATGTTGGGGCAGGTGGCTTCCTCGCAGACGGTGTGCAGCTTCCTTTCGCGCAGCATCGACTTGATCTCGCCGAAGCGACCGGCGCTGTTGCCGGCCCTGACGCGGATCCAGTCGGGCTTTTTGAGCGGGGTGTCGACCGGAACGATCTTGATCGGGATGCGCGCGGTTTTCAGTTCGCCTTTTTGTTTGACGCCTATTTCAGCCATGTGTTTTGTCCAGTTGTTGGCGCAAGTGCCGGCAAAGGAGTTCGCCAGCCTCGGCCAGGTTCAGCGGGATGCCCAGATCCCGGGTTTGCGTGACCTTGAGCCCGGCATAGCCGCAGGGGTTGATTGCGGAAAACGGGGAGAGATCCATATCGACATTGAGCGACAGGCCGTGGTAGCTGCAACCGTTCCTGATTCTCAGGCCGAGGGCGGCGACCTTGGCGTCAGCGACATAGACGCCGGGGGCGCCGGCGCGGCGCTCGGCAGCGATGCCGCTATCGGCCAGCGCGTCGATGATCGCCTGCTCGATGGCGGTGACCAGTTCGCGCACCTTGATCTTCAGGCGCTGCAGGTCGAGCAGCAGGTAGATGACGACCTGGCCGGGCCCGTGGTAGGTGACCTGGCCGCCGCGGTCGATCTTGACGACGGGGATGCCGACGTCGCTCAGGATGTGCTCTCGCTTCCCGGCCTGGCCCAGCGTGAACACGGGCGGATGCTCGACGACCCACAGCTCGTCGGGCGATTCCGGTGTCCGCGCGGCGGTGAATTCCCGCATCGCGTGCCAGGTTGGTTCGTAGTCGACCCGGCCGAGACGGCGGATCTCCATTCCTAAAGCACGACCTTGACCAGCGGGTGGGCGGTCAGATCCATGTACAGCGCGTCGAGCTGCGGCTTCGAGGTGGCGACCACGGTGCACGTCAGACTGAGATAGTTGCCGCCGGAACTGGCGCGCATTTCCATACGGGCGCCATCGAAATCGGGGGCGTGCCGGGTGACGATTTCAAGGACGGTCTGGGCGAGTTCATCCTCCGCCTTGCCCATGATCTTCAGGGGAAAGTCGCAGGGAAATTCGAGCAGGGTGTCCTTGTACGAAGCCATTTCAAGCCTTGCGCATGACCGATTGCTTGAAATCCTGATACCACTGCCACATCCGCTCGCCGAGTGGGCCGGGCTTGCCTGCAATTGCCCCGTTACCGACTGGCCGGCCGTCGAGGGTGGTGATGGCCAGGACTTCTTTTGTTGAAGAAGTCATCCAGACCTCGTCGGCGGTGCGAAGTTCATCTTCTTGAATTTCGCGTATTTCCAGCGGTTGACCGTGACAAGCGGCCAGTTCAAGAACAACGTCGTAGGTGATGCCGGGCAGCATGAAGCTCGTCTTCGGCGGGGCGAGCAGCACACCATCCTTGACGACGAAGATGTTCGAGGCGGCTCCCTCCTTGAGCTGGCCGTCGCGGATCAGCAGGGCTTCGGCGCAGCCGGCATCGACCGCCTGCTGGCGCGCGAGGATGTTGGCGAGCAGGGAGACGACCTTGAGGTCGCAGTGGGCCCAGCGGTCGTCGGCGACAGTGATCGCTGCGACACCTTTCGCCCGTATCTCTGTTGGCGTCGTGACCAGCGGCGAGCTGAAGGCGAACGCGGTCGGCGGCACGCTGGCGGGCGGGAAGGCGTGGTCGCGCTTGTTGTCCGCGCCGCGCGTTACCTGCAGATAGATCGACTGGTCATCCCAGGGCGCCTCGGCGATCAGCCGCTCGACCACCGTGGCCCACCCCCTGGCATCCTTCGGGTTGGCCAGGCGGATGCCGTCCAGCGTCGCCTGCAGGCGTGTCAGATGCTCGGCAAGGCGGAACGGGCGGCGCGAATAGACCGGAACCAGTTCGTAGGCGCCGTCGCCGTAGAGAAAACCCCGGTCGAGCGGCGAAATGCCAGCTTCGGCGAGCGGCAGATAGCGGCCGTTTAGATAGACCGGATCGGCGACGTAGGGGGTCATGAGGCTCAGTTGAACCACAGTTTCACGGTATCCACGGAGCGACCCAGGATGCCGGCGAGCGGAATGGTTTCAAGCGCCGTCACCGGATATTCGCCGTAGACCTTGCCGTCGATCGTCACCTTGAGACTGCCGAGCTTCTGTCCGGCCTCGAGAGGCGCGATCAGGCGCGGCTGCGGGGTGAACTCGCTCTTGACCTTGTCGGCGTAACCCCGGGGCACGGAAATCGAGAAGTCGTTGCCAAAGCCGGCCTTGATGTTCGGCTGCGTACCCTTCCAGACGCGCAGCGTGGCCACTGGCGAATCCTTGGCGAACAACGTGACCGAGTCATAGGACTGGAAGCCCCAGTTGAGCAACTTGAGCGACTCGCTGGCGCGTGTCGAACTGGACTTGGCACCGAGGACGACCGACAGCAGGCGGCGCTTGTCGCGCAGCGAAGAGGAGATCAGACAGTAGCCGGCCGCGTCGGTATGACCGGTCTTGACACCATCGACCGTGGAATCGATCCACAGCAAGCGGTTACGGTTGGGCTGGGTGATGTTGTTGTAGCGGAACTCCTTCATCGAGTAGTACTTCCGGTACTCCTCGGGGAAGTCGCGAATCAGGGAACTGGCCAGCGTCGCCAGGTCGCGCGCCGTGGTGTAGAGCTGCGGGTCGGGCAGGCCGGTCGAGTTGGCAAAACTCGACGCGTTCATGCCAAGGCGCTTGGCCTCGCGGTTCATCATCTGCGCGAAGCTTTCCTCGCTGCCGGCGATCGCTTCGGCCAGCGCGACGCAGGCATCGTTGCCCGACTGCACGATCATGCCCTTGATCAGATCTTCGACCGGAACCTGTGTCTCGACCTGGATGAACATTTTGGAACCGCCGGTTTTCCAGGCCCTTTGCGAAACCGTGACCGGGGTATCGAGGGCGATGGTCTTCTGACGCAGCGCGGCAAATGTGAGATAGGCGGTCATCAGCTTGGTCAGCGAGGCCGGCTCGATGCGCTCGTCGGGCTTTTCTGCGGTCAACACCTGGCCGGAGCCCATTTCCAGCAGAAGCCACGACTTGGCAGCCAGCGAGGGCGGGACGGGAAGTTGCTGGGCCAGCGCCTGGCCGGTCAGCGCCAGGAATGACGCGAGCAGGATTAATTTGCGGAACGGGAACATGGAATTTTTGCTTTACTTCTGCGGTGGGGGAATTGAGATTATACCTGTGGCCGGGCGGCGCTGCGCTTCAGGCCGGCTCACTTGTTGGGCAAGGTCGGGGATGACGAACAGAGGACTTCGATGGCGGGATGGCGGATTCGCCGTTCGTTTGAAATGGCGTAGATCTGCTCGCTGACACCGGCCATTTCACCGAGCGGTCGGGCCGCGAGTTGTTCGGCAATCTGGTCGATCAGCGCCAGCGGCGCCGGAAAGAGTCCGAGTCCGGCGCGCCCGAAGGTGGTCAGCAGCGCGCTGTCCTGGAATTCGCCGATGATGCGCGGCTGGATCCCGATCGTTTCGATCCAGCGGTCGATCTGGCCGCGTAGCGCGTTCTGCCGGGTTGGCAGAAAGAGCGGGGCGCCGTTCAGGCTTTCCGGATAGCCTGGTCCGTAGCGTTCGACCAGGGCAGTGCTACCAAACAGGCCGGCGGCAAATTCGCCCAGATTCGTGCTGAAAACCTTGAGGTTCCCGCCGACCGGCGCCGGACGATCGGTCAGCACCAGATCGAGATGGTGTAGCGCCAGTTCGCCAAGCAGGGGCTCGAAACCGCCTTCACTGCAAATCAGTCGCACGTCTTCGGGCATGGCCAGGACAGAAGCCAGCAGACGGTAGGCGAGAAGCTTCGGGATGCCATCGGAAATGCCGGTGCGCAGGCGCAGCGCGTGGCCGCTATCTGAGTTCTGGACTGTTTCCCGCAGCGCTTCGCCGAGTTGGAATATCTGGTCGGCGTAGGTCAGCGCCGTGCGCCCGGCATCGCTGAGCGCCAGCCCCCGCCCCTGGCTGACGAACAGCGCCTTGCCCAGGTTGCGCTCAAGCAGGGAGAGTTGGCCGCTGATTGTCTGCACCGCGACGCCGAGGCGCTCGGCGGCGCGCGTCATGCTGCCTTCGTGAGCGACGACCCAGAAGTAGTGAAGGTGCTTGTAATTCAGGTTCGACATCACGTATCCAAAAAACCGAAGTCAGATTCAAGACTATTCAGATTTTACAGGAGATTACGGTGCGGTATGATCTGCCCGTATCCTGTTCCGATGGAGGCTGTCATGAAACGTGTCGTGCTTTTCCTTGTTACCAATCTCGCCGTAATGCTGGTTCTGGGCCTGGTCAGCAGCCTGCTGGGAGTCAATCGGTTCCTGACGGCCAACGGCCTCAATCTCGGCATGCTGCTCGGATTTTCCGCGGTGATCGGTTTCGGCGGCGCCATCATTTCGTTGCTGCTGTCGAAGACCATGGCCAAGTGGAGTACCGGCGCCCGCGTCATCGAGTCGCCTGGCAGTTCGACCGAAGTCTGGCTGGTCGATACCGTCGCCCGTCTCGCCGAGCGCGCCGGGCTGCCGATGCCGGAAGTCGCCATCTATGACGGTGAGCCAAACGCATTTGCTACTGGCGCGACCAGGAGCAGTTCGCTGGTCGCGGTCTCGACCGGCCTGTTGCAGGGAATGACACGTGAGGAGGCCGAGGCTGTTCTGGCGCATGAGGTTGCCCACATCGCCAACGGCGACATGGTGACGCTGACGCTGATCCAAGGTGTGGTAAACACCTTCGTCGTCTTCCTGTCGCGCGTCGTCGGCTACCTGGTCGATTCCTTCCTGCGCCGCGGCGAAGAAAACAGTGGTCCGGGCATTGGCTACATGGTGACCAGCATGGTTTGCGAAGTCGTTTTCGGCGTGCTGGCCAGCATCATCGTCGCCTGGTTCTCTCGGCAGCGCGAATTCCGGGCCGATGCCGGTGCTGCGCAACTGATGCGCTCGCCGGTGCCGATGCAGAACGCGCTGCGCCGTCTCGGCAGCCTGCACACCGAGCCCTTGCCGCAAAGCATGGCGGCGTCGGGCATCGCCGGCGGGCCGGGCTGGCTGTCACTGTTCGCGACGCACCCGCCGCTGGAGGACCGTATCGCGGCCTTGAACGGGGCTTGATGCTGGCCGATCCGCGCCCTGAGCTTGCCGGCGGGGGGCTTGAGGCGTTCCGGAAAAGTGCCTGATTCAGGGCGTCGACCGCAACGGTCGGCGCCATCTTTACCTTCTTAGCCGGCAGCCAGCTTCGCGAATGCCGAAACGACTTCGGGTGGCGCCTGCACCAGTTCGATCAGCACGCCTTCGCCGCCAATCGGCGATTCCTCGTTGCCCTTGGGATGCAGGAAGGTGATGTCGAAACCGGCGGCCCCCTTGCGGATACCGCCGGGGGCGAAACGCACACCGTTTGCCGAAAGCCACTCGACGGCCTTGGGCAGATCATCGATCCACAGCCCGACATGGTTGAGTGGCGTGGCGTGGACGGCCGGTTTCTTTTCTGGATCGACCGGCTGCATCAGGTCGACTTCGACCTTGAACGGGCCGCTGCCCATGGCACAGATATCCTCGTCGACATTCTCGCGCTCGGAAACAAAGGTGCTGGTCACTTCGAGGCCAAACATGTCGACCCACAGGGTGCGCAGTTTTGCCTTGGAGGGACCGCCGATGGCGATCTGCTGGATGCCGAGAACCTTGAATGGACGTTGCATGGCTGGATTCCTTTCTGGGTGCCTAAGGTGATCGGTAATTATAGGGGCTTCTTCCGGTAGGCCATTGCCAGCATCGCGATCCCGATCAGGACCATCGGCAGCGACAGCCACTGGCCCATGCTGACCAAATAAGACTGTCCGAAGATGCCGTGGTCCGGTTCGCGGAAGAACTCGGTGATGAAGCGGAAACTGCCGTAACCGATCAGGAATACGCCTGACACCGCGCTGGGTGGTCGCGGTCGACCGCTGAAAAGCCACAAAATCGCGAACAGGACCAGCCCTTCCAGCCCGACGTGGTAAAGCTGCGACGGGTGGCGCGGCTGCATGTCGCCGGCCTGCGGGAAAACCATGGCCCACGGCAGACCGGAATCGGCGACCCGGCCCCACAGTTCGCCGTTGATGAAATTGCCAATGCGCCCGGCCGCCAGCCCGAGCGGTACCAGCGGGGCGATGAAGTCGGTGACGTCGAACCAGGCGATGCGGTGCTTGCGCGACCACAGACCCATGGCGACCAGGACGCCGAGGAATCCGCCATGAAAGGCCATTCCGCCTTTCCAGACGGCAAGGATCTCCGCAGGATTGGCCAGGTAGTAGCCCGGCTCGTAGAACAGCACCTGACCCAGCCGGCCGCCGAGAATGACGCCGAGCATGCCGTAAAAGAGCAGGTCGTCAAGTTGCGCGACCGTAATGATTCCGGGGCGGCAACGGATCCGGTAGCGCCCGAGCAGGATGAACTGAACGAAAGCGATCAGATACATCAGACCGTACCAGCGCACCGACAGCGGGCCGAGCGAAAAAGCGACGGGGTCGAACTGGGGGTGAAGAAGCATCGGCGGTGGAGAGTCGGCTAGAATTCGCCCATTATAGTTCGCGCCGCAACGCGCAAAGTTTTCGACGGAGATAGACATGCCAGATTACCGCTCCCGCACCTCCACCCACGGTCGCAACATGGCCGGCGCCCGCGCCCTGTGGCGCGCCACCGGAATGAAGGATGGCGATTTCGGCAAGCCGATCATCGCCGTCGTCAATTCCTTCACGCAGTTCGTGCCGGGCCATGTGCACCTCAAGGACATGGGGCAACTGGTCGCCCGTGAAATTGAGGCGGCCGGCGGCATCGCCAAGGAATTCAACACCATCGCCATCGACGACGGCATCGCCATGGGCCACGGCGGCATGCTCTACTCGCTGCCTTCGCGCGACCTGATCGCCGACTCGGTCGAATACATGGTCAACGGCCACTGCGCCGACGCCATGGTCTGCATCTCCAACTGCGACAAGATCACTCCCGGCATGCTGATGGCCGCGATGCGCCTGAACATCCCGGCCATTTTCGTCTCCGGCGGCCCGATGGAGGCCGGCAAAGTCACCGTAAAAGGTCAGGTGATTCATCTTGATCTGGTCGATGCGATGGTCAAGGCCGCCGACAGTTCGGTCTCGGATGCCGACCTCGCCGAGATCGAGCGTTCGGCCTGCCCGACCTGCGGTTCGTGTTCGGGCATGTTCACCGCCAATTCGATGAACTGCCTGACCGAGGCGCTCGGTCTGTCGCTACCGGGCAACGGCACTGTCGTCGCCACCCACGCCGACCGCAAGGAACTGTTCCTGCGCGCCGGCCGCCTGGCAGTCGAACTTTGCCGCCGCTACTACGAACAGGATGACGCCTCGGTTCTGCCGCGCTCGATCGCCACCTTCCAGGCCTTCGAGAACGCCATGACGCTCGACGTCGCCATGGGCGGCTCGACCAATACGGTGCTGCATATTCTGGCGGCGGCGCAGGAGGCAGGCGTCGAGTTTACAATGGCCGACATCGACCGCATTTCGCGCGCCGTGCCCTGCCTGTGCAAGGTGGCGCCGATGACCGACAAGTACCACATCGAGGACGTGCACCGCGCCGGCGGCATCATGGGCATCCTCGGCGAACTCGACCGCGCCTGCCTGCTGCACCGCGACGTGCCGACCGTGCATGAGAAGACCCTCGGCGACGCCATCGATCGTTGGGACGTGGCGCGTACGCAGGAAGCGGCAGTCCATGAATTTTTCCGCGCCGGACCAGGTGGCGTGCCGACCCAGGTTGCCTTCTCGCAGGATCGGCGCTACAGCGAACTCGACCTCGACCGTAGCCACGGCTGTATTCGTAGCAGGGCCAGCGCCTATTCGCAGGAAGGCGGGCTGGCGGTGCTGCGTGGCAATATTGCCGTCGACGGGTGCATCGTCAAGACGGCCGGCGTCGACGAGTCGATCTGGAAATTTACCGGCCGCGCCCGTGTTTTCGAAAGCCAGGATGCTGCGGTCGACGGTATCTTAGGGGGCAAAATCGTGGCCGGCGACATCGTCGTCATCCGCTACGAAGGTCCCAAGGGCGGGCCCGGCATGCAGGAGATGCTCTATCCGACCTCTTACCTGAAGTCGATGGGACTGGGCAAGGCCTGCGCGCTGCTTACCGATGGCCGTTTCTCGGGCGGCACCTCGGGCTTGTCGATCGGCCACGCTTCGCCGGAGGCGGCTGACGGCGGGGCAATCGGCCTGGTCGAGGAGGGCGACACCATCGAAATCGACATTCCCAGGCGCAGCATTCACCTGGCGGTCAGTGACGACGAACTGGCGCGCCGCCGCGCCGCAATGGATGCACGGGGTCAAGCAGCCTGGCAGCCGGTCGAGCGCCAGCGCTTCGTCTCCGCTGCGCTGCAGGCGTATGCGCTGATGGCGACGTCGGCCGACAAGGGGGCAGTGCGCGACGTGACGCAGATGCAGCGGCGCAAGTGACCCTCGCAGTCTGGCTCGGATTCCTGCTGGCGGCGATCCTGATCGCCGTCACCCCCGGGCCGGGGGCGGTGCTCAGCATCAGCACCGGCATGCGCCACGGCTACTGGTCGGCGCTGATCGCGATTCTCGGGCTGCAGGCGGCAATTCTCGTTCATCTGATCATTGTCGCGATAGGGTTCGGGGCGTTGATTGCCACCTCCGAGACCGCTTTTTTCGTTACCAAACTGATTGGCACCGGCTATCTGGTCTGGCTGGGCTTCCAGAAATGGCGCGCGCCACCCGTCCCGGTCGATGTCGACCGGTTGCCGGTTCGGCGCACGGGACTTTTTATTCAGGGCTTGCTGGTCAACCTGACCAATCCCAAGGCGATCATCTTCATCGGCGCCCTCGTGCCGCAGTTCATCGACCCGCTGCGTGCCCAACTGCAACAGTACCTCCTGATCGCACCGACTCTGTGCGCAACAGATATCGTCGTGATGTCGGTTTATGCTCTGACTGGGCGTCGCCTGGGACGCTGGTTGCACGATCCGCGGGCAATCCGCGGGCAGAACAGGCTCTTCGGTGGTCTTTTCATCTCGGCCGGCGTGTTTTTGGCGTTTTCTTCGCGGTCTGCATGAGGTTTGCGGTCAACGCCCGGCGTCCCCACGCGTTAACAGAAGGCGACCAGGAATTGCGTCGCCCCTGATCGACTTGCTACGCCAGAAGCAGTTTGCAAGCGAAGGAAAAGGGTCTTATCATCGCTAGCTGATTCATCCACCAACCCGACAAACGGAGCAAGAGAATGAAAGCTGTTTATGTTGCAATGATGGCCGCCGCTGGGATCGTGATGGCCGGTCAGGTCCAGGCTGACGAAGCCCTGGCGAAGTCCAAGAACTGCATGGCCTGCCACGCTATCGACAAGAAGCTCGTCGGCCCGGCCTACAAGGACGTTGCCGCCAAGTACAAGGGTGATGCCAAGGCCCAGGCCATGCTTGCCGAGAAGATCAAGGCTGGTGGCAAAGGTGTCTGGGGACAAATTCCGATGCCGCCGAACAACGTCACGCCGGAAGAGGCCTCCAAGCTGGCTGCCTGGGTCCTGTCCCAGAAGTAAGTCCCTCGTTTCACGAATTGGCCGGCCGATGGCCGGCTTTTTTGCGCCCAGCAGTCCTGGGGTGTTGACACCGGTGGACAGAGGCAGGATAATCATACGTTCTTCCGGAGGGGTACCCAAGCGGTCAACGGGATCAGACTGTAAATCTGCTGGCTCTGCCTTCGAAGGTTCGAATCCTTCCCCCTCCACCGGATATAGTGCTGTATTGGCCTGCGTTGCAGGCTGGGTTTAAGCGGGTGTAGCTCAATGGTAGAGCCGAAGCCTTCCAAGCTTAAGACGAGGGTTCGATTCCCTTCACCCGCTCCAAAATGCGGCGCGGTTGGAGTGTTTGATCGGGCCCATGTAGCTCAGTGGTAGAGCACTCCCTTGGTAAGGGAGAGGTCGGCAGTTCGATCCTGCCCATGGGCACCACTGACCGCTTTGGATTCTGGGTTTTTTCTTATTTGATGATTGGGGAACTGAAATGGCCAAGTCAAAATTTGAGCGCACGAAGCCGCACGTGAATGTAGGCACGATTGGTCACGTTGACCATGGCAAGACTACGCTGACGGCGGCGATCACCACGGTACTGTCGGCGAAGTTTGGTGGTGTGGCCAAGAAATATGCCGAGATTGATGCGGCGCCGGAAGAAAAGGCGCGCGGCATCACCATCAACACCGCCCACGTTGAATACGAGACCGCCAACCGTCACTACGCGCACGTTGACTGCCCGGGGCACGCTGACTACATCAAGAACATGATTACTGGCGCGGCGCAGATGGACGGCGCGATCCTCGTCTGCTCAGCCGCTGACGGCCCGATGCCGCAGACCCGCGAGCACATCCTGCTTGCCCGTCAGGTTGGCGTTCCCTACGTCCTCGTCTACATGAACAAGTGCGACATGGTTGACGACGCCGAATTACTCGAACTCGTCGAAATGGAACTGCGCGAACTGCTCTCCAAGTACGACTTCCCGGGCGACGACACCCCGATCATCCAGGGCTCGGCCCTGAAGGCCCTCGAAGGCGACCAATCCGAAATAGGCGAACCCTCCATCTTCCGCCTGGCTGACGCCCTTGATGCCTACATTCCGACGCCGGAACGCGCCATCGACCTGCCCTTCCTGATGCCGGTTGAAGACGTATTTTCCATCTCCGGTCGCGGCACCGTCGTCACCGGGCGTGTCGAGCGTGGCATCGTCAAGGTTGGCGGAGACCTCGAAATCGTCGGCATCCGTCCCACCCTCAAGACCGTCTGCACCGGTGTTGAAATGTTCCGTAAACTGCTTGATCAAGGTCAGGCGGGTGACAACGTCGGCGTTCTGCTGCGTGGCACCAAGCGTGAAGACGTCGAGCGTGGCCAGGTGCTGTGCAAGCCGGGTTCCGTCAAGCCGCACACCCATTTCACCTCCGAAGTCTACATCCTGTCCAAGGATGAGGGCGGTCGTCACACCCCGTTCTTCAATGGCTACCGCCCGCAGTTCTACTTCCGCACGACCGACGTGACCGGCTCCATCGACCTGCCGGAAGGTGTCGAGATGGTGATGCCGGGCGACAACATCGCCATGACGATCAAGCTGATCAACCCGATCGCAATGGAGGAAGGCCTGCGCTTTGCCATCCGCGAAGGCGGCCGCACCGTAGGCGCCGGCGTCGTCGCCAAAATCATCGCGTAACGGCTACGTTTCGAAGTTACAAGAGTGCCCTGGGAGACCGGGGTGCTCTGATGTCTCTGCAGCAGGGGTATAGCTCAATTGGCAGAGCGTCGGTCTCCAAAACCGAAGGTTGGGGGTTCGACACCCTCTGCCCCTGCCATATTATTTAAAGATCGCAAAAGTCATGGCTGACAAGATCAAGTTTATGCTGGCGCTGGTGATTCTGGCTGCCGGCGTAGCTGGTTTTTACCTCCTCTCCGATCAAGCAATGATATTGCGTGTCCTCGCCGTTCTCGCGGGGGTGGCGCTGGCGGCTGCCGTGGCCTGGAAGACCGAACCGGGGCAGCGCTTCTTTACCTTCGCAAACGAATCCGTGGTCGAGGCCAAGAAAGTTGTCTGGCCGACGCGCAAGGAAACCATGCAGACCACAGGCGCCGTGTTCGCTTTCGTCATTGTCATGGCCCTGTTCCTCTATCTTACCGATAAGAGCCTCGAGTGGGTTCTATACGATCTCGTGCTGGGCTGGAAAAAATCATGAGCAAGCGCTGGTATGTAGTTCATGCGTATTCCGGCTTCGAGAAGAGCGTTGCCCGTGCCATCGAGGAGCGGATCGATCGCCTGGAAATGCGGGATAAATTCGGTCGCATCCTCGTTCCGGTTGAGGAGGTCGTCGAGATGAAGGCCGGTCAGAAGGCCATCTCGGAGCGCAAGCTCTTCCCTGGTTACGTGCTTGTTGAAATGGAGATGGACGACGATTCCTGGCACCTGATCAAGAACACGCCCAGAGTCACCGGCTTCGTCGGTGGGACAGCAACCAAGCCCACTCCGATTTCCCAGAAGGAAGTCGACAAGATCATGCAGCAGATGCTGGAAGGGGTCGAAAAGCCTCGCCCCAAGATCCTGTTCGCTGTTGGCGAGTTGGTGCGGGTCAAGGAGGGGCCGTTCGCAGATTTTCATGGTTCTGTTGAAGACCTGAATTACGAGAAGAATCGTCTGCGCGTGTCGGTAACAATTTTCGGACGATCAACCCCGGTTGAACTCGAATTTTCACAGGTCGAAAAGGCCTGATCGGCATGCGGGCTTTAGGGGTTGGCCGGCCACCCTGAACTCGTTCGGCAAGAGGAGCGATGGTAGGTGAAAGCCGAAAGCGCGTTACCACTCATTATTTAAGGAGTAACAACCATGGCCAAGAAAATTATTGGCTACATCAAACTGCAGGTCCCGGCCGGGAAGGCAAATCCTTCCCCCCCAATTGGTCCGGCGCTCGGCCAGCGCGGGTTGAACATCATGGAATTCTGCAAGGCGTTCAATGCCCAGACTCAGGGTGTCGAGCCAGGGCTGCCAATTCCAGTGGTGATCACCGCGTTTGCCGACAAGTCATTCACTTTCGTGATGAAGACGCCACCGGCGACTATCCTGATCAAGAAAGCAGTCGGTATCAAGTCCGGATCCGCCAAGGCGCCTACGGTCAAGGTTGGCCATATTACGCGCGCTCAGGCCGAGGAGATCGCCATGGCCAAGATGCCTGATCTCACGGCGGCCAACATTGACGCGGCTGTTCGGACCATAGCCGGTACCGCCCGCTCGATGGGCATCACTGTGGAGGGCTTCTGATCATGGCAAGACTTACCAAGAGGCTGAAGGCGCTGCAGGGCAGGATCGTTCAGGAGAAGTTCTACCCTGTCAAGGAGGCTTTGGCGCTGGTCAAGGAAACGGCAACTGCCAAGTTCGACGAGTCGATTGATGTCGCGGTCAACCTCGGTGTTGATCCGCGCAAGTCGGACCAGGTGGTTCGCGGCTCCGTTGTGCTGCCTTCCGGTACCGGCAAATTGGTGCGCGTCGCGGTTTTCGCCCAAGGTGAAAAGGCCGAAACGGCAAAGGCGGCCGGTGCGGACATTGTCGGTTTCGACGATCTGGCCGCAGAGGTCAAGGCGGGCAATCTCAATTTCGACATCGTCATCGCGACGCCGGATGCCATGAAGGTGGTTGGACAACTCGGTCAGATTCTCGGTCCGCGTGGCCTGATGCCGAACCCGAAGGTTGGTACCGTGACCATGGATGTAGCGACTGCGGTCGCCAACGCCAAGGCGGGTCAGGTTCAGTACCGGACGGACAAGGGGGGTATTGTGCATTCGACGATCGGTCGTGCGTCATTTCCGGTCGAGGGTCTTCAGTCCAACTTGAAGGCCTTGATTGATGCGCTGAACAAGGCAAAGCCGGCCACCTCCAAGGGGCAGTACCTGCGCAGGATTGCGGTTTCCGCGACGATGGGCCCCGGCGTTCGTGTCGATCAGGCCTCGCTATCTGGCTAAGAGGAACTTTGGGCTGCTGGTTGCCGCCTGGGCGGCAACCAGCAGATCGTCAAAGACCGCAGGTGCCTCGCAAGAGGCTTAATCGTGAAAGCCACCTGCGCAGGCGGAGTCCCAGAACAAGATTTTCTGTTGACCGGGAACGGGCAGCATAGCTTCTGGTTCAGGTCGCCGTGGGTGCGGCGGGAATCTCTCCCGTCGTGTTATGACTTGAAAGGAGGAAGGGCCTGTGGGTCTCAATCTAAATGAAAAAAAAGCTGTCGTGGCGGAAGTGGCAGCGCAAGTAGCTGGCGCACAGACTATCGCGATTGCCGAATATCGCGGGATTGCGGTGGGGCATCTCACTGTACTGCGCAAGAAGGCACGGGAGTCCGGCGTTTATCTGCGAGTGTTGAAGAACACTCTGGTGCGTCGCGCCGTGGTTGGCACTCCGTTTGCTGGCCTGGCCGATCACTTGGTCGGTCCGTTGATCTACAGTGTCTCGGCCGACCCCGTGGCGGCAGCGAGAGTGCTCAATGACTTCGCCAAGACCAACGACAAGCTCGTGCTTAAGGCTGGTTCCTTTGCCGGCAACGTGCTCGACAAAGCCGGTGTGCAGGCGCTTGCCTCAATCCCGAGCCGCGAAGAGTTGCTCGCCAAACTGTTGGGCGTCATGCAGGCTCCGGTATCCGGCTTTGCTGTCTGCCTGACTGCACTGGCCAAACAGCGCGAAGAAGCCGCTGCTTGATCCCCGCTTTTAAGATATCAATTAGGAGTTTCTGAAATGGCAATTAGTAAAGACGACATCCTTGAAGCCGTCGGCTCTATGACTGTTATGGAGTTGAACGACCTTGTCAAGGCGTTCGAAGAGAAGTTCGGCGTTTCCGCTGCATCCTTTGCTGGGGCAGGGGCCGGCGTTGCTGCCGCTCCGGTTGTTGAAGAACAAACCGAGTTCACCGTCATGCTCAATGCTTGCGGCGAAAAGAAGGTTGAAGTCATCAAGGTGGTCCGTGCGGTTACCGGTCTCGGCCTCAAGGAAGCCAAGGATCTGGTTGATGGCGCACCGAAGGCTGTCAAGGAGAGTGTTTCCAAGGCTGAGGCGGAAGCCCTCAGGAAGCAATTGGAAGACGCGGGGGCCAAGGTCGAAGTCAAGTAATCGCTCTTGGCGGGTGGGCTGGCGGCGATTGCTGTCAGCCCTATTGTTTTTTTTGCTGAAGGTGCAAGCAAAAGACGAATTTGAAATACACCGGTCGGCAAACGCAAACGCTGCTTTTCCGCTTCCCGCCAGGGAGGAGAGGCCGTTTGCGTTTGCCTGTTTCAACAGGTTCAACGTTTGACTTAATCCTCACGGAGTTACCATGAACTACTCCTTCACCGAGAAGAAGCGAATCCGCAAGAGCTTCGCCAAGCGGGCCAGCGTGCTTGACATCCCGTTCTTGCTTGCCACACAGCTCGAGTCCTTCAGCGCCTTTCTGCAAAACGAAGTGGCACCGGAAAGACGGAAGAACGAGGGTCTGCAGGCAGCGTTCACGTCGATCTTTCCGATCGCTTCCCACTCCGGCAACGCACGACTGGAGTTCGTTAGCTACACGTTGGGCGCGCCGGCTTTCGACGTGAATGAATGTCAGCAACGCGGCCTGACCTTCGCATCATCGTTACGGGCAAGGGTCCGCCTGGTGATCATGGATCGTGAAGCTCCGGATACCGTTAAGGAGGTCAAGGAGCAGGAAGTCTACATGGGTGAGATTCCGCTCATGACCACCAATGGTTCCTTTGTCATCAACGGTACCGAGCGAGTGATCGTGTCGCAGTTGCATCGTTCGCCGGGGGTCTTCTTCGAGCACGATCGCGGCAAGACACACAGTTCCGGCAAGCTGCTTTTCTCGGCCCGGATCATACCCTATCGCGGTTCCTGGCTTGACTTCGAGTTCGACCCGAAGGATATCCTCTTTTTCCGTGTCGACCGTAGGCGGAAGATGTACGTTACGACCCTGCTCAGGGCGATCGGCATGACTACCGAAGGCATCCTTTCGGAGTTTTTCGATTTCGACACCTTCCAGTTGGTGAAGGACAAGGTTGAGTTTGCGCTGGTCCCCGATCGTCTGCGCGGTGAAGTAGCGCGTTTCGATTTCGTGGCGCCCGATGGAAAAGTTATCGTCGCCAAGGACAAGCGGATCACGGCCAAGCACATTCGCGACATTGCCGCATCGTCACTGAACCAGATAGTGGTTCCCGAGGATTTCATTCTCGGACGTGTTGTTGCCAAATCCATCATCGACCAGGAGACCGGCGAAATCATCGCCAATGCCAACGATGAGATCACCGAAGTCTTGCTCGCCAATCTGCGCAAAGCCGGCATTGAAACAGTAGAAACCTTGTACATCAACGACCTGGATCGTGGAGCGTTCATTTCCGCCACGTTGCGCCTGGACGAAACCAGTTCCCGCCAGGCGGCCCGTATTGCGATCTATCGCATGATGCGCCCCGGCGAGCCACCGACAGAAGAGGCTGTAGAGATTCTGTTCAACGGCCTGTTCTACTCTGACGACCGCTACGACCTCTCAGGTGTTGGCCGGATGAAGTTTAACCGCCGTCTCGCTCGCGCCGACGTCATTGAACACAAGGTGATGATCAGAAGTCTGGCTTCCAAGGCGGAAGCAGCGCTGAAGAACCTTGCCGAAGGTACTGGCTTTGCGCTCGGCGCGATTCAGGATCTGGTTGGTGGCTTGTCTTTCGGTCCGCGCGCCCTGTCCGAAAACCTCCAGTTGGCTGAAGCCGAGGCGCTTGCTGCCAAGGCGAAGCCGCTGGGTGCCAATGTCGAGGTCCGCGAGCAGCTGACGCTGTCCCCACGCGACATCGTGGCAGTGATCAAGATTCTCGTCGAGCTGCGTAACGGCCGCGGCGACATCGACGATATCGATCACCTTGGCAACCGCCGTGTTCGTTCGGTCGGAGAACTGGCGGAGAACCAGTTCCGCGCTGGCTTGGTTCGTGTCGAGCGGGCGGTCAAGGAACGATTGTCGCAGGCCGAATCCGACAATCTGATGCCACATGATCTGATTAATGCCAAACCGATTAGTGCTGCCATCAAGGAGTTTTTCGGGTCCAGCCAGTTGTCGCAGTTCATGGACCAGACCAACCCACTATCGGAGATCACGCACAAACGCCGTGTGTCGGCCCTCGGTCCGGGTGGTCTGACGCGCGAGCGCGCCGGCTTCGAAGTCCGCGACGTGCATCCGACCCACTATGGGCGCGTCTGCCCGATCGAAACACCAGAAGGTCCGAACATTGGCTTGATCAATTCGCTGGCCCTGTTCGCTCGCGTCAATAATTATGGCTTCATCGAAACGGCCTACCGCAAGGTGACTGGCGGTGTTGTCACCAATGACATCGAATATCTTTCTGCGATCGTGGAGGGAAACTATGTCATTGCTCAGGCCAATGCTTCACTCGATGTCCATGATCGCCTGTCCGACGATCTCGTGACCTGTCGCGAAAAGGGCGAAACCATTCTGGCCGAGCCGGCACGTGTTCAGTATATGGACGTGGCGCCGAGCCAGGTCGTCTCGGTCGCCGCGTCGCTGATCCCGTTCCTTGAGCATGATGATGCCAACCGCGCCTTGATGGGCGCCAACATGCAGCGTCAAGCGGTTCCCTGCCTGCGTCCGGAAAAGGCGCTGGTCGGTACTGGCATGGAGCGAACCGTTGCCGTTGACTCGGGTACGGCAGTCGTTGCACGGCGTGGTGGGCTGGTCGATTACGTCGATGCTGCGCGCGTTGTTGTGCGGGTCAACGACGATGAGACCGTGGCTGGTGAAGTTGGCGTCGATATTTATAATCTCGTCAAGTACACACGCTCCAATCAGAACACCAATATCAATCAGCGTCCGCTGGTCCGTGTCGGTGATCAGATTGCGCGCGGCGATGTGGTGGCCGACGGCGCTTCTACCGACAAGGGCGAGTTGGCGCTCGGCCAGAATATGCTGATCGCGTTCATGCCTTGGAATGGCTACAATTTCGAGGATTCTATTTTGATCTCCGAACGGGTCGTCGCTGAGGATCGCTATACGTCGATCCATATCGAGGAATTGACGGTTGTTGCCCGCGATACCAAGCTCGGGCCAGAGGAAATTACCCGCGATATTGCATCGCTAGGGGAGGTGCAACTGTCCCGCCTGGACGACTCCGGGATCGTGTATATCGGTGCCGCAGTTCAGGCGGCGGATGTGCTGGTCGGCAAGGTGACCCCGAAGGGTGAAACCCAGTTGACCCCGGAAGAAAAGCTCTTGCGCGCAATCTTTGGGGAAAAGGCATCCGACGTCAAGGACACCTCCCTGCGCGTTCCCTCCGGTATTGCAGGAACCGTAATCGATGTGCAGGTATTTACCCGCGAAGGCATCGAGCGCGACCGGCGGGCGCAGTCCATCATCGACGAGCATCTGCGCCACTACAAGCTGGATCTTGCAGACCAGATGCGTATTGTCGAGCGTGATGCCTTCGCCCGTGTTGGCCGTCTGCTGGTGGGCAGGAAGGCCAATGGTGGCCCCAAGAGGCTGGCCAAGGGAGCGATCGTCGATCAGGACTATCTCGACAGCATGGACCCGCATCACTGGTTCGACATCCGCCTGGCCGAGGATGACGTCGCCCTCCAGTTGGAGCAGGTGAAGGACGGTCTCGAGCAAGCCCGCAAGGACTTCGACCTCGCGTTTGAGGCCAAGCGCAAGAAGCTGACCCAAGGCGATGAATTGCCTCCTGGTGTCCAGAAGATGGTCAAGGTTTATGTAGCGGTGAAACGTCGCCTGCAGCCGGGCGACAAGATGGCAGGCCGGCATGGCAACAAGGGGGTTGTATCACGCATTCTGCCCGTTGAAGACATGCCATACATGGAAGACGGCAATCCGGTCGATATCGTCTTGAACCCGCTTGGTGTCCCCTCCCGGATGAACGTGGGACAGATCCTGGAGGTGCACCTCGGCCTTGCTGCCAAGGGACTGGGCCAAAAGATTGGCGCCATGCTGCGTGCCGATGCCAGCGCCAGGGAAGTTCGCGGATTCCTTGATCAAGTATATAACTCGAAGGGCAAACCCGAGAAGCTGGATGAGCTTGCTGATGGCGAAGTCATGGAGCTGGCCCGGAACCTTGAGGACGGCGTGCCGTTTGCAACTCCGGTGTTCGACGGCGCCAAGGAAGAGGAGATCAAGGCAATGCTAGCGCTAGCCGGCATGCCGTCGTCCGGCCAGATGACGCTGTTCGATGGTCGTACCGGCGAAGCTTTTGAACGTCAGGTGACTGTCGGCTACATGCACTTCCTGAAGCTGCACCATCTGGTGGACGACAAGATGCACGCCCGCTCGACCGGTCCTTACTCACTGGTTACGCAGCAGCCGCTCGGCGGCAAGGCGCAGTTCGGTGGTCAGCGCTTCGGGGAGATGGAAGTGTGGGCTCTGGAGGCCTATGGTGCGTCCTACGTGTTGCAGGAAATGCTGACTGTGAAGTCCGACGACGTGAATGGCCGCACCAAGGTGTACGAAAACATTGTCAAGGGTGAGCACAGGATCGACGCCGGCATGCCGGAGTCCTTCAACGTGCTGGTCAAGGAAATTCGCTCATTGGCGATCGATATCGATCTGGAACGTTACTGATTTGAGGCTGGGAGTTAAACGATGAAAGCATTGCTCGATCTATTCAAACAGGTAACGGCGGAAGAGGAGTTTGACGCAATTACCATTGGTCTCGCCTCGCCCGACAAGATCCGTTCCTGGTCCTACGGTGAGGTCAAGAAGCCGGAGACCATCAACTATCGTACCTTCAAGCCGGAGCGTGATGGCCTGTTCTGCGCCAAGATCTTCGGCCCGATCAAGGATTACGAGTGCCTGTGCGGAAAATACAAGCGACTCAAGCACCGCGGCGTCATCTGCGAGAAATGCGGTGTGGAAGTCACCTTGGCCAAGGTCCGCCGCGACCGCATGGGTCACATCGAACTGGCTTCGCCGACGGCACACATATGGTTCCTCAAGTCCCTGCCTTCCCGTCTTGGGGTGGTCCTGGACATGACGCTGCGCGACATCGAACGCGTGCTCTATTTCGAAGCCTATGTCGTGACCGACCCCGGCATGGTGAGCAATCTCCAGCGAGGCCAGTTGTTGACCGAGGATCAATACCTGGAAATGATGGAAGAGCACGGCGACGAGTTTGTGGCTTTCATGGGCGCCGAAGGTATTCGCGAATTGCTGCGCAACCTCGAACTGAACAGTGAGGTTGAGTCGCTGCGTGCCGAGCTTGCTGTCACGACTTCTGAAATCAAGAGCAAGAAGCTGGCGAAGCGCCTGAAGATACTTGAGGGTTTCCAGAAGTCCGGCATCAAGCCGGACTGGATGATTCTCGAGGTGTTGCCCGTTCTGCCGCCAGATCTGCGTCCGCTCGTGCCTCTCGATGGCGGTCGTTTCGCGACATCGGACCTGAACGATCTTTATCGTCGCGTTATCAACCGGAATAATCGGTTGAAGCGCCTCCTCGAACTGAAAGCCCCTGAAATCATCGTGCGCAACGAAAAGCGCATGCTGCAGGAATCCGTTGATTCCCTGCTCGACAACGGCCGTCGCGGCAAGGCGATGACTGGGGCCAACAAGCGTCCACTGAAGTCGCTGGCAGACATGATCAAGGGCAAGGGCGGTCGTTTCCGTCAAAACTTGCTGGGCAAGCGTGTCGACTACTCTGGCCGTTCGGTCATCGTGGTCGGTCCGCAACTGAAGCTGCATCAATGTGGTTTGCCCAAGCTGATGGCGCTCGAACTGTTCAAGCCCTTCATCTTCCACAAGCTCGAGGTGCTTGGCTACGCCACGACCATCAAGCAAGCCAAGAAGATGGTCGAAGGTCAGGAACCAGTGGTCTGGGACATCCTCGAAGATGTCATCCGCGAACATCCGGTCATGCTGAACCGCGCCCCGACACTGCACCGTCTGGGCATTCAGGCGTTTGAACCGACCCTGATCGAAGGCAAGGCGATTCAGCTGCACCCGCTGGTCTGCGCCGCCTTCAACGCCGACTTCGACGGTGACCAGATGGCTGTCCATGTTCCGCTTTCCCTTGAAGCCCAGATGGAAGCACGCACCTTGATGCTGGCCTCCAACAATGTGCTGTCACCGGCCAACGGCCAGCCGATCATCGTGCCGTCGCAGGACATCGTGCTTGGGCTTTACTATGCCACCCGCGAGAAGATCAATGGCAAGGGCGAAGGGATGTATTTCGCTGACACCAACGAAATTGAGCGCGCGATGGCCGCCAAGGAACTCGACTTGCACTCGCGGATCACCGTCCGTCTGACGCAATATGAGCCGGCTGCGGTCGACGGAGAATGGAACGAGAAAATCGTCCGCGTCGAGACGACTGCCGGTCGCGCCCTGCTCTCCAAGATTTTGCCAAAGGGCCTGCCCTTCAAGGCTATCGATCGCGCCCTGAAGAAGAAGGAAATATCCAAGCTGATCGACGAGTCCTTCCGCCGTTGCGGCCTGAAGGAGACGGTTGTCTTTGCCGACAAGCTGATGCAGAACGGCTATGCGCTAGCGACCCGTGCCGGTATTTCCTTCTGCTCGGATGACATGCGTGTTCCGGCGAGGAAGCACGAGATCATTGCCGCGGCCGAGTCCGAGGTCAAGGAGATTGAGGCCCAGTACACCAACGGTTTGGTCACCCAGGGCGAGCGCTACAACAAGGTCGTTGATATCTGGGGCCGCACCGGTGACCAGGTAGCCAAGGTCATGATGGACGAACTCGGCCACGAGGAAACCATCGATCGCCATGGAAAAAAGGTCAAGCAGGACTCGTTTAACTCGATCTTCATGATGGCCGACTCGGGGGCCCGCGGTTCCGCTGCCCAGATTCGTCAGTTGGCGGGCATGCGTGGCCTCATGGCGAAGCCGGATGGCTCGATCATCGAGACACCGATCACCACGAACTTCCGTGAGGGGCTCAATGTTCTTCAATATTTCATCTCGACCCATGGCGCGCGCAAGGGATTGGCCGATACCGCGCTGAAAACGGCCAACTCGGGTTACCTGACGCGTCGTCTGGTGGACGTGACCCAGGATCTGGTCATTACCGAAGACGATTGTGGGACCACGAACGGTTACGCCGTCAAGGCTCTGGTCGAAGGCGGTGAAGTGATCGAGCCGTTGCGCGAGCGCATCCTTGGCCGGGTAACGGGTGAAGACCTGGTCGATCAGGAAACCCAGGAAACTGTCATCTTCACCGGTACCATGCTTGACGAGGATCTAGTGGATCTGATCGACAGACTGGGGATCGATGAGGTCAGGGTTCGTACCCCGCTGACCTGCGAAACACGCTATGGGCTTTGCGCCAAGTGCTACGGACGCGATCTCGGTCGCGGCAGTATGGTCAACGCCGGCGAATCGGTTGGCGTCATTGCCGCCCAGTCGATCGGTGAGCCGGGTACCCAGCTTACGATGCGTACCTTCCACGTCGGTGGCGCGGCTTCCCGGGCGGCCGTGGCATCTCAGGTTGAAGCGAAATCAACCGGCACGGTGCGGTTCACCGCATCAGTGCGATACGTCACCAGCGCCAAGGGTGAGAAGGTGGTCATTTCCCGTTCTGGCGAGGTGCTGATTACCGATGATCATGGTCGTGAGCGCGAGCGCCATAAAGTGCCTTACGGTGCGGTCCTATCGGTCGATGATGGCAAGTCGGTGAAGGCCGGCGCCAAGCTGGCGACTTGGGATCCGCATACGCGGCCGATCGTTGCCGAGTATGCCGGTACCGTCCGTTTCGAAAACGTTGAGGAAGGCGTCACGGTTGCCAAGCAGGTCGACGATGTGACTGGCCTGTCGACCTTGGTCGTCATCGACCTCAAGCGCGGAGGCAAGGCGGCGACCAAGGGGGTTCGTCCGGTTGTCAAGTTGCTCGACGACAGCGGCGAGGAGGTGAGAGTTGCGGGCAGCAATCATCCTGTTTCGATCGCTTTTCAGGTCGGTTCCATCATCTCCGTGCTTAACGGCCAGAAGGTGGGTGTTGGCGATGCACTGGCGCGCATGCCTCAGGAGTCTGCAAAAACTCGAGACATCACCGGTGGCCTGCCCCGCGTGGCCGAGTTGTTCGAGGCGCGGACTCCAAAGGACCCGTCGATGCTGGCAGAGGTGACTGGCACGATTGGTTTCGGCAAGGATACGAAGGGCAAGCTGCGTCTGGTGATCACTGATGTCGAAGGCAAGCAGCATGAGTTCCTGATTTCAAAGGACAAGCATGTTCTGGTGCACGATGGTCAGGTGGTCAACAAGGGCGAGAAGATCGTCGAAGGCTTGCCTGATCCGCACGATATCCTGCGCTTGCAGGGTGTCGAAGAACTCGCTCGCTATATCACGGACGAGGTTCAGGACGTCTACCGCCTGCAGGGCGTGAAGATCAACGACAAGCACATCGAAGTCATTGTTCGGCAGATGCTCCGTCGAGTGACCATCGTTGAGCCGGGCGACACCCGATTCATCAAGTCGGAACAGGTCGAACGGGCAGAATTGCTGGCCGAAAATGACCGGGCTATTGCCGCGGGCAAATTACCGGCAACCTTCGAGCATATGCTGCTGGGTATCACCAAGGCTTCGCTGTCTACGGATTCGTTCATCTCCGCGGCTTCTTTCCAGGAAACCACTCGTGTCCTTACCGAGGCCGCCATCATGGGCAAGCGCGACGAACTTCGCGGTCTCAAGGAAAACGTTATCGTGGGCCGCCTCATTCCCGCGGGTACCGGACTTGCCTACCACCGTAGCCGCAAGATTCAGGCGGCAGGTGAGGATCTCGCTGGTGGACACGATGTTGAAGAGACTGGCGTTGAATCCGTATCTCTGGGGGCCGGGCAAGCGTCCTGATGTAGTTGGTTCCCCCCGGTCGCGTTGACATGGGGGGAGATCAACCTTAAAATCTTCCCCTTTTGTCGGCAGGGGCTAATCATTGTCTCTGCCTTGGATAACAATATTGCCGCTGTGCCCCGTCCTATATGGTGCGCAGCCGTTGAAGAAAGTCTTATATGCCGACTATCAACCAGTTGGTGCGCAAGCCCCGTCTCGCCGAGGTGATCAGCAGCAAGGTTCCTGCCTTGGAGCGCTGCCCTCAGAAGCGTGGAGTTTGCACCCGCGTTTACACTACCACCCCGAAGAAGCCAAACTCTGCCTTGCGCAAGGTCTGCAAGGTTCGGCTGACCAACGGCTTCGAAGTCATTTCCTATATCGGCGGTGAGGGCCACAACCTTCAGGAGCACTCCGTTGTCCTGATACGTGGCGGTCGTGTCAAGGATTTGCCTGGTGTGCGTTATCACACGGTGCGCGGCTCTCTCGATACGCAGGGTGTCAAGAATCGGAAGCAGTCTCGTTCAAAATACGGTGCCAAGCGCCAGAAGAAAGCCTGATTCTTAGTGGCTTGAGTAAGTGGCTACTCGTCTGGGTGGCCGTGAGGGCCGGGTGGGCATTGCCCTTTCCCGGCTTTTCAACTGAATAGTGATCAAGTGAGGTAAGTATGCCCCGTCGTCGTGAGGTACCCAAGCGCGACATCCTGCCGGACCCCAAGTTCGGCAATGTCGAAGTGTCAAAGTTTATCAATGCCATTATGCAGAGTGGCAAGAAATCCGTCGCCGAGCGTATCGTTTACGGCGCTTTTGACATCATTTCCGCCAAGGGCGGTAAGGACCCGTTGGAGGTCTTCCTTTCGGCGGTCGGCAACGTGAAGCCAATGGTTGAGGTCAAGTCCCGTCGCGTCGGCGGCGCCAATTATCAGGTGCCGGTTGAGGTGCGCCCGGCCCGCCGCGCCGCACTTGCCATGCGCTGGCTACGAGAATCCGCTCGCAAGCGCTCCGAGAAGTCGATGGGGCAGCGTCTTGCTGCCGAGATGATGGAGGCGGCCGAGAGTCGTGGTGGTGCGGTCAAGAAGCGTGATGAGGTGCACCGTATGGCTGAGGCTAACAAGGCTTTCTCCCACTTCCGCTTCTAACGCCTAGAAGGCGCCAGAACCAACACGCCCTTTATCGAAGGTACCTACGTGGCACGAAAAACCCCAATCGAGCGCTACCGCAACATCGGCATCAGCGCCCATATCGACGCTGGCAAGACCACAACGACAGAGCGGATCCTGTACTACACCGGTGTCAACCATAAGATCGGCGAGGTTCACGATGGCGCGGCTACCATGGATTGGATGGCGCAGGAGCAGGAGCGCGGCATCACGATTACCTCGGCGGCGACCACTTGTTTTTGGAGCGGCATGGATCGCCAGTTCCCCGAGCATCGCATCAATATCATCGACACTCCGGGGCACGTTGACTTCACCATCGAGGTGGAGCGTTCCATGCGCGTTCTGGATGGGGCCTGCATGGTTTATTGCGCGGTGGGTGGGGTGCAACCGCAATCGGAAACCGTCTGGCGCCAAGCCAACAAGTATGGCGTCCCGCGCATGGCCTTCGTCAACAAGATGGATCGCTCCGGCGCCAATTTCTTCAAAGTGGTTGAGCAGATGAAGTTGCGCCTGAAGGCGAACCCGATTCCAGTCGTCATTCCCATAGGCGCCGAGGACCGTTTCGAGGGCGTCGTTGACCTGATTCGCATGAAGGCGATCTATTGGGATGAGGCGTCTCAGGGGATGAAGTACGACGCCCGTGAGATCCCGGAAAGCCTGTTGGATGAGGCGAAGACGTGGCGCGAGCAGATGCTCGAAGCTGCCGCTGAAGCGTCGGAGGAGTTGATGGACCGCTATCTGGAAGAGGGCGACCTTTCCGAGGCGGACATTATTCTTGGCTTGCGCACGCGTACGATCGCCTGCGAAATCCAGCCGACCTTGTGCGGTACCGCATTCAAGAACAAGGGTGTGCAGAAGATGCTTGATGCCGTGATCGAGCTCATGCCGTCCCCCGTCGACATTCCGCCGGTTGCCGGGATTCTCGAGGACGAGAGTCAGGGTGAGCGACGAGCTGCCGACGACGAGGCATTCTCCGCGCTGGCCTTCAAGATCATGACTGATCCTTTTGTCGGTCAGTTGATCTTCTTTCGGGTCTATTCCGGAGTTATCAAGTCTGGTGACTCGGTCTATAACCCGGTTAAGGGTCGCAAAGAGCGTCTTGGTCGAATCTTGCAGATGCATGCAAACCAGCGCGAAGAAATCAAGGAAGTGCGCGCCGGCGATATTGCCGCGGCCGTTGGGCTCAAAGAGGCCACCACGGGCGACACCCTGTGTGACCCGGCTATGGTTATCACACTTGAGCGCATGGTCTTCCCGGAGCCGGTGATTCACGTGGCTGTCGAGCCCAAGACCAAGGCCGACCAGGAAAAGATGGGCCTGGCGCTGGGTCGTCTCGCTCAGGAAGATCCTTCCTTCCGGGTCCGCACCGACGAAGAGTCTGGCCAAACCATTATCTCCGGCATGGGTGAATTGCACCTGGAGATTCTGGTCGACCGCATGCGCCGCGAATTCAATGTCGAAGCGACTGTTGGTGCGCCGCAAGTGGCTTATCGTGAATGCATCAAGAAGGCCGTCGAGCAAGAGGGCAAGTTTGTCAAGCAATCGGGTGGTCGTGGTCAGTTCGGTCACGTCTGGCTTAAGATCGAGCCCAATGAGGCCGGCAAGGGCTACGAGTTCATCGATGCCATCAAAGGCGGTGTCGTCCCGCGCGAATTCATTCCGGCCGTTGACAAGGGTCTTCAGGATTCGATCACCAGCGGCGTCCTTGCGGGCTTTCCTGTCGTCGACATCAAGTTCACGCTCTTCGACGGCTCTTATCACGATGTCGACTCTAACGAGAACGCCTTCCGCATGGCCGCATCGATGGCCTTCAAGGATGGCATGCGCAAGGCCAGCCCAACTCTGCTTGAGCCGATGATGGCGGTAGAGGTCGAGACGCCTGAAGACTACATGGGTAATGTCATGGGCGACTTGTCGTCGCGTCGTGGCATTGTTCAGGGTTTGGAGGATCAGGTTGGGGGCATCAAGTTGATCAAGGCCGAAGTGCCCTTGTCCGAGATGTTCGGCTATTCGACTTCGCTGCGTTCGTTGTCGCAGGGGCGCGCCACCTACTCGATGGAATTCAAGCACTATACCGAGGCGCCGAAGAACGTCGCTGAGGCGATCATCAACAAGAAGTAACTGTTATTGGAGAAAACGCATCATGGCCAAGTCAAAATTTGAGCGCACGAAGCCGCACGTGAATGTAGGCACGATTG
>JBEOKN010000117.1:0-2619 GCA_040275885.1 Azonexus sp.
GCCGTGACCAGCGGCGCGAGCGGGCGCAGATCCACGTCGCGCAACCAGCCCAGGCCGGTCGCCAGCGTCGCGGCGGGCGGCAGCGGGTCGGCGCGGTCGAGCAGGATCCGCGTGACCTCCTTGGCGCGCGCGTCACCGCGATTGAAACCGCCGACGAAGCGCGGCAGGATGGCCTCGATGTCGGTGGCGACGTTGGCGGCGAACTCGGCCAGCATTTCCGGCGGCATCGCGTGCGGCCAGCCGGCACGCTGGACGAAGGAAACCGTGCCGGCGATCAGCACCAGCTTGCCCACCTTTTCCGGTGCGCGGGCGGCGATGGCCAGCGCCATCTGGGCGCCGAGCGACCAGCCGCAGAGACGGGTGCGCGGCTGCAGGCGAGCGGCGATGTCATCGGCCGCCGCGTGGAAGTTGGCGATCAGGGGTGCGTCGCGGTAGCCGGGCAGGTCAAGAATGGTGCCTTTCAGTGCGTCGACCGCAGCGAGTTCCGGGCCTCGGCCAACGCACCAGCCGGGAAGAAATACCAAGGGAGCGGTCATGCCAGTTCCTTGAGGGCGTGAATCAGCTGGTCAATGTCGGCTGCCGTGTGCGCCGCCGAGACCGAGATGCGCAGCCTTGCCGTGCCTTTCGGCACCGTCGGCGGGCGGATGGCCGGGATCCACAGCGCGCGCTCCCAGAGTGCCGTCGCCAGCGCCAGCACGGCCGCGTTCTCGCCGACGATCAGTGGCTGGATGGCGGTCGCCGACGGCAGCAGTTGCCAGGGGAGGTCGCCCACGCCGTCGCGCAATTGGCCGATGCGGGCGACCAGATTGGCGCGCAGCGCGTTGCCGTGCTCGATGATCTGCACGCTCCTGCTCAGTGCGCAGGCGATGGCGGGTGGCGCGGCGGTGGTGAAGATGTAGGTGCGCCCCTTCTGCAGCAGGTATTCGATGGCCGTCTGTGATCCGGCGACGAAAGCGCCTCCGACCCCTGCCGCCTTGCCCAGCGTGCCCATCAGCAGCAGGCGCGGGTGATACGGCAGATTGAAGTGGGCGAGGCTGCCCTTGCCCTGCGGCCCGAGTACGCCGAAGCCGTGCGCATCGTCGATCACCAGCCAGGCGTCGAAGCGCTCGGCCAGCGCGTAGAGCGCGGGTAGCGGGGCGAGGTCGCCGTCCATGCTGAAGACGGCATCACTGACGATGATCTTGTTCGGTGCGTCGCACGCCGCCAGCAATTTCTCCAGCACCGCCATGTCGCAATGCGCGTAGCGCTGGGTTTCGGCCCCCTGCGCCTTGGCCAGTTGCATGGCGTCGATCAGCGAAGCGTGGTTGAGCCTGTCGGAAAAGATCACGCTGCCGCGCGTGGCCAGCGTCGGAACGATGGCGAGGTTGGCGAGATAGCCGGTGGAAAAGGTCAGGGCGCGCGGGAAGCCGACGAAGGCGGCGATCTCCGTTTCCAGCGCCTCGTGCGGCGCCAGGTGGCCGCTGACCAAGTGCGAGGCGCCGCTGCCGGCCCCCCACTGCGTTGCGCCTGCGGCCAGCGCGGCGGCGATCTCGCCATTGCCGGCCAGCCCGAGGTAATCGTTGCTGGCGAAATTGAGCACATTTCTGCCGTCGACCGTGGCAATGCGTCCACAAGGCGATTCAAGGACACGGCGGCGGCGGGTGAGGCCGGTGGCGGCGAGGTCGGCAAGTTCGCCGGTCAGGCGGTCTTCAATCATCGCTGCTCACCCAGTTTTCAATCTGCAAACCTGGAATCCGGATGAATTCCCGCTCGTTGTCGGTCACCAGAATCCAGCCTTCGGCGCGGGCGTGGGCAGCGAGCCACAGGTCGTTGTTGCCGACGGGTTGCCCCAGCCTGTTCAGGCCGGCGCGAATTTGCCCGTAGTGTTCTCCGGCGACTTCGGGCAGGGCATGCACCGGGATCAATTGTTCCAGGCGGGCGATGCCGGCCAGCGACCGTTCGCGGGACTGGCTCTTCTCGGCGCCGAAGCGCAACTCGCCCAGCGTGATCACCGACATCGCCAGCTCGCGGCTGCCATGCCGGGCAAAGCGTTCGCGGACCGCCGGCGGGTTGTGCCTGGCAATGTAAATGCAGAGGTTGGTGTCCAGCAGATAACGGGCACTCATCAGAGGGCTTCCCGCTCCTGCGGCGGCGTATCGTCGCGGCCATCGGCCATGAAGTCGGCGGGCAGGCTGGCCAGCGCATCGAAGATGGCCGTGGCGTCCACCGGCGCTTCGCGCAACACGATTTCATCGCCGCGCCGGAAAATCTCCACCTGTTCGACATTCAGACGGAATTCCTTGGGCAGGCGAACGGCCTGGCTATTGCCGGATTGAAAGACGCGAGCGTAGGTCATGGGCGTTCATTGGCAGTGTATACGTGAAGTGTATACATTGTGGCCGAAGCAATCAAGCGACGGAGCTTATCTATCGGAGATCGTGTTTTCGTGAGTTGCTCAGGCAATTGCGGGTGGCCGCGGGCTTTCGCAGCGCATCTGCAATCTCGCCTGTGCCTTGAAATCGTTGTCTGTCCCCGGCCAGTCAGCCAAATCCAAATTCTGCGAACTGGAATGCTCCGAAGCGGCCATTGGCGATTTCACCCTCTAGGCCATGAATGGACGCTAAAAACATCTGCCAAGAC
>JBEOKN010000118.1:0-82784 GCA_040275885.1 Azonexus sp.
GAGCGCCGCGTTCGCAATGCGGAGGTCGGGAGTTCGATTCTCCTCCTCTCCACCATCTACCAGAATTCCAACCCCTCATCGGTTGGGATTTCTTGCCCGGAACGTCCGTGTTGGCGTACTCAGATGTGGTCAATTGTGGTTGCAACTGCTGGTGCGGGGCGGCCCGACTCCGATCAGTGGCCTTCGATCAGTTCCCCGAACAGCTCTTTTACCTTGGCTTTGGCATCAGTCAGCGCAACGCAGCCTTGCTCGGTGATCTCATACATCCTTCGATCACGGCGGCCCGTACGCTCATGGCGTGAGGTCAGATAGCCTTTCTTCTCCAATCCGTGCAGCATCGGATACAACGTGCCCGCGCTGATCTCGTAACCGTGCTGTCGCAGCTCCTCGATGATGCCGAGGCCGAAGATGGGTTCCTCGGCAGCGTGGTGCAGGATGTGCAAGCGGATCAGCCCGCCATAGAGGTCCTTGTCGGTCATGCTGGGAACCTCACAGAACCTTGCTCAACAACCAGCCCGCGACACCACTGCCGACGACAACCAGCCACGGCGGCAATTTCCAGAACATCAGGGCGACCAGCGCCACCAGGGCCAAGGCAAAATCCGGCGGCGCGTGAATTGCGCTTGTCCATACCGGTTGATAGAGAGCTGCCAGCAGCAGACCGACCACGGCCGCATTGATGCCGGACAACGCAGCTTGCGTGCGCGTGTTGCGACGCAGACGCTCCCAGAATGGCAGCGCGCCGACAACCAGCAGGAACGACGGCGCGAAGATCGCCAACAGGCAGACCAGGCCACCGAGCCACCCGGAGGAAGCATTGTTCATCGAGGCGCCGAGAAACGCCGCGAAGGTGAACAAGGGGCCAGGAACGGCCTGCGCCGCGCCGTAGCCCGCCAAAAAGGACTCATTGCTGACCCAGCCGGAAGGCACGACCTCGGCTTGCAGCAGGGGCAGGACGACATGGCCACCGCCAAAGACCAGCGACCCGGCACGGTAGAACGCATCCACCATCGACAGCGTCTGATTCGGGAACAGGGTTGTCAGCAACGGCAAACCCATCAGCAGGGCAAGGAACAGCGTCAGCCAAAGCAGGCCAACGCGATGCCTGATCACAATGGGCAGAGGGTCATGCTCTGCCACTTGCCGAGGCTTGAACAGCAAAAGGCCGATGACCGCCGCACTGGCGATGACCCCCACCTGCCCCCAAGCGGACGGCACCAGTAGAACAAAGCAGGTCGCAGCCGCCATGATGGTGATGCGCGGCCCATCCGTGCAGAGATTGCGAGCCATCCCCCATACGGCTTGCGCGACCACGGCCACGGCCACCACCTTCAAGCCGTGCAGCAAGCCGGACGGCATCGCATCCCCATAGCTGGCCATGCCCAGTGCAAACACGATCAGGGCAACCGCCGACGGCAGCGTGAACCCCGCCCACGCGGCCAGCGCCCCGGCATAGCCGGAACGGGACAACCCGAGCGCAATCCCGACCTGACTGCTGGCAGGCCCGGGCAGGAACTGGCAGAGGGCGACCAAATCCGCATAGCTGCGCTCGGTCACCCACTGTCGCCGCGTCACGAATTCATCGCGGAAATAACCCAAATGGGCTATCGGGCCACCGAAAGAGGTCAGGCCCAGTCGGAGAAATATCAGAAAGACCGCCCACGGGCTGTGGTCAGTCTTGGTGGTATCGGTCATGGTCGCAATTTGATTTGTGCCAGTGTTGGTTCATAATAATCGAAAATCGATAACGAAATACGATTATTAAAGGCGCCCATCGTGGAACTTGTACTGATCGGAGTTGCTGCCCTGCTGACATCCGGGCTGACTTTGTTCTCTGGCTTCGGCCTGGGGACGATCCTGATGCCGGTGTTCGCCCTGTTCTTCCCGTTGCCGCTCGCTATCGCAGCCACCGCAGTGGTGCATTTCGCCAACAATATCTTCAAGTTCGGCATCTTGGCCAAACAGGCAGACTGGCGCGTGGTCGCGCGCTTTGGCGTGCCGGCTGCCTTGACGGCGATAGCGGGCGCCGGTGTACTCGGTCTGGTTGATCGGATGCCGGTGCTCTGGCGCTACTCTCTCGGCACGGCGAGCCTGGAGGTCACTCCGGTCAAGGCTGTCATCGGGATCTTGATCATCGTCTTTGCACTCCTGGAGTTATGGCCGCGCTTTCAGTCGCTGGCCTTCTCCCCGCGCTGGCTTCCATTGGGTGGAGCCTTGTCTGGTTTCTTTGGTGGTCTGTCGGGTAATCAGGGGGCGTTACGTTCAGCCTTCCTGCTCAAAGCGGGGTTATCCAAAGAGGCGTTCGTTGCCACCGGCGCCATCTCGGCTGTCATCGTGGATGCGGTTCGTCTGCTGGTCTACGGCACCACTGTCCTGGCGACTCACTTTGCCCAGTCACAAGCCCTATTGGCACCAGTCGTCGTGGCATCGCTGGCAGCGTTCATGGGTGCCTTCGTGGGCAAGAAATTCCTGAGCAAGGTAACGCTCAGGGCCGTACAACTGACAGTGGCCGGAGCCATGTTGGCCATCGGATTGGGATTGGCAAGCGGTGTCGTTTGATGACAAGGGTGGCGTGAGCACCAGCACCTGGCTACCATCATCCGGCCGGTGACGTGGTTGACGACACCGCCATGAATGCGCTGTCGACCACGAAGCCATGCTCTGTCGGATATCTTTGTCATCTTGAACCCCTTGGCGTCACTTTGGCGACAGTAGTACGTTGAGCCTCCGATTCAACGCAGGAGGTCTGTCAAACGTTCTGCCGTGCCGCCGAAGCGATGGGTGCCGCGGCCACCAGTTTCTGGTGGAGTCGGCGCTTAAGGAGGCGCGGTCCGCGTCCGACCGCATCCGAGGCTACTACACGCCGACCCCAGCTGAACTTGTGGCTGGACGTCTGGCGCAAACACTTCGGTTCCTGTTTCTTGCCAAATTTTGCCAAAAAGACTAGGCTTGCACCATGAGCACGATGAACATTTCCTTGCCCGAATCCATGAAGTCTTTCGTCGACGAACAAGTCTCCAGTCGGGGCTACGGTACCAGCAGCGAATATCTGCGTGAACTGATCCGCAAGGATCAGGATCGGACACGGTTGCGCAGTCTGTTGCTCGAAGGCGCAACGTCGGAGCCCGCTGCTCAGGCCGACAGCGCGTACTTGGACGGGCTGCGCGGTCGCGTCCGCCGGCACGCCCGGGGGTGAAGTTCAAGCCGGTCATTCCGCGCCAGTTGGCCAACCGGGATGTCGATGAGGCCATCGCGTGCTACCTGAGCGACGGAGCCGAACAAGCGGCGTCCGGTTTCATTGATGCGCTGGAGCAGGCGTATGCGCATATTGGCGGATACCCGGCGACCGGATCCACGCGCTACGCCCATGAACTGGATCTCCCCGGTCTGCGCTCATGGCCGCTGAAGCCATTTCCGCACCTCGTTCTCTACATCGAGCGCAACGATCACGTCGATGCCTGGCGGCTACTGCACGGCCAGCGAGATATTCCCGCGTGGATGCGGGACACTGACTGAGAGCGGAGTGGTTTCACTGATGTCCACTATCGAGAAGTTGGCGGGCTGGCTGCCGGGTCGCCGGACATCCCCTGAAGATCGTCTGGCTGCCACCCTCGAAGCCTTTCGCGACCCGGCGGCCGATACGCTTGATCTGATTCGCCGGCTGGTTTCCGTATTGCGCCCGAGAAACCGCCGCGATATTGGGGCTGACGGGCGCTACGGGGCGATGCTGGCCCGCCTCGAGGGCGATACCAACCTGCTTCTGGCGTTTCGCGGCCACGTCGTGCATTTCATCGCCAGCCGTCGCCTCATCACTTTCTTCACCGACAGCGGCATCCTGCCCGGCACCGGTTTCTTTTCCGAATGGTGGCGCATTCTGGTTGACAGGCTGCTGCCTGAGGTGCCTGACGAGCGACGACTGAAGGACTGTCTGCACGTTATCTTCGACCGGCCCGATGACTGGCGCTGGCAGGAGCAGGTGCCACCCGAACACTCACAGCGGCTCTGGGCACTGCTCGCGCCCGCAGACGAGTTGCACAATCTCGACTGGCGCGGGATCCAGGAACAGATTCTCGATGCGGTGCTGCTCCTTGCCCATCGCATCAGCGGCCTCGGGGTCGAGGCCGAGCTGATGCGCGCTTCGCCCAGTTTCGACGATGATCTGCCGCGCTTCGTGGCGCTGTCGGCCGAGGCGCTGGACTTCGTCAACGCCTTGCGCGCCTCGCTCGACGATGCTGCCAACCCGGCCGACGACGGTAGCCAGTTGCTGGTCATCGTCGACCAGTGCCAGAGCACGTTGCGGCACATCCGCAAACGGGCATTGACGGTCGGCACCAGCCTTCACCTCAGTTATCTGCTTGCGCGCAGCGAACAGTGTCTTGAGCGGCTGCGCGAACTGGTGGGGATTCTGGTGGCCGCCAATGCGTCGACCGCGCACACCACCGCCACCGCCACCGCAGCCTGGGTGGAATTCGCGCATGACGCCTTCCTCGCCGAGAACCGCCGGAACAGCCTGGGACATTACATGGCGCAGCTTTCGCGCCTGCTGGCGGTCAGGGTGACCGAAAACGCAGCACGTTCCGGTGAACATTACATCTGCGAGACCGCCGGAGACTACCGGCAGATGTGGCGTTCGGCGGCCGGGGCCGGCGTGCTGATCGCCGGCATGGCGTTGCTCAAGATCTTCGCGGCCGGCTTGCACGCGCCGCTGTTTGTCGAGGCCTTCCTGTTCAGTATGGTCTACGGTCTTGGCTTCGTCCTCATCTACCTGCTCGGCATGACCGTCGCCACCAAGCAGCCGGCGATGACCGCGCAGACGCTGGCCGGCCTGCTCGAAGAGGTCCGCCCGAACAGCCAGGCCGAGCTCGACGGGCTGGTGGACGTTGTTGCCGCGGTCTGTCGCAGCCAGTTGGCGGCAATTGCCGGCAATGTCGTGATGGCGCTGCCGGTGGCCGTCGCCATCGGGTTCTGGATCGGCCAGATCGAGGGCCAGCCGGTGATCCCGCTGGAAAAGGGGGCCCACCTGCTCGGCGACCTCGACCCGTTGAGCTGGGCGCTTCCCCACGCGGCGATCGCCGGCTTCTATCTGTTCCTGTCCGGACTGATCACCGGCTATTTCGACAATAGCGCGGCCTACGGCGACCTGGCCATTCGCATTGCCCGTCTGCGCTGGCTGCGGCGACTGGCGGGCGCGGCGCGGGCGGCCCGCATCGGCGTCTACATACAGGATCACCTGGGCGGAATCATGGGCAACTTCCTGTTCGGCTGCATGCTTGGGTCGACCGGTGTCGTCGGCATCATCCTCGGTCTGCCGCTGGACATCCGACACATCGCCTTCTCGTCGGCCAACCTCGGCTACGCGTTGATCGGATTCGACTTCGCGCTGCCGCTCAAGGCGATTCTCTGGGCGGCACTCGGCATCGCGCTGATCGGGCTGACCAATCTGGCGGTCAGCTTTGCCCTGGCGCTGCGCACCGCTCTCGGCGCCCGCGGCATCCGCTTCGAACACTGGGGGGCGTTGCTCAGGGCGATCTGGAGCCGTTTCCGCAGCGCCCCGCGGAGTTTCCTTCTCCCGCCGCAGGGCGCGCCGGACGGCGGTCACGGGTAGAATGGCCGCGTGTTTTCCCAGCACCCCGTCTTCCGGCGTCTGATTCCGTTTGCCCTGCTGCTTCTCGCGCCGTTGGCGCCTGCGGGCGAGATCGACCTGCGCGCACCTGACGAACTGGCCCGCGTGCTGACCCCCCACCTGCCCGACGAGGTGGCGCCCGGGCCCGGCGGAAAGGCGAGATTGCAGAAGTTGCTCACCCAGATCCTCGCCACCGAGGGCTACTTCTCCCCGCAATTCGGCTTTGCCGAGGCCGACGACGCCTTGCGCATCGACGTAGACCCCGGCCCGCGCACGCTCATCGGCACCGTCGACATCACCGTCGACGGCCCGCTGGGGGAAAAAAGGCGGGAACGCCTGATTGCCGACTGGGCGCTGCCAGTTGGCCAGCCGTTTCGCCAGGAGGACTGGGACCATGCCAAACAGCAGCTTCTCTCGCGGCTGCTCGCCGAAAATCATGCCGGCGCGCGGCTGAAGGGCAGCCAGGCGGAGATCGATCCGACCAGCCGGCAGGCCAGCCTGACCGTGCATTACGACAGCGGCCCGCGCTATCGCTTCGGCGAGGTGCGCATCGACGGTCTGGAGCGCCACCCGGCCTCCTTGGTCGACCGCTACAACCGCACCGTCAAGCCCGGGGCGCCGTATCGGGAGGAGGACATCGTTGCGTTGCAGACCACCTTGCAGGCGACGCCCTATTTCGGGTCGGTGCTGGTCAGCGTCGACCTTGATACGCTGCCGGATGCCGATGGTGCCATCAGCGCCCCAATCACCATCCGGCTCCGTGAACGCCCGGCGCATCGCCTGTCGTTCGGGGCCGGTATCAGTTCGAATACCGGCGCCCGGGTCGAAACCAGTTACCAAACGACGGACTTGTTCGGCTACGCCCTTGAATTCAACACCGGCTTGCGCATCGAACAGAAGCAGCAGACGGTCTATGCCGACGTCTTCTTTCCGCCCGACCAGGCGCAGCGCCGCAACAGTGTCGGCGTCATGGCGCAAGCCACCGACATCCAGGGGCTGAAGACCGAGCGCATCGCGCTCGGCGGGCAGCAGGTCTGGTTCAGCGGGCCGCTGGAAACACGGCTGTCGATGACCTGGCAGGACGAGCGCCTGCAGCCGGAAGGCGCGGCCAGCAGCATCAGCCGGGCGTTGGTTCCGAACATCGTGTTGACTTGGCGCCATGTCGACAACCCACTCGATCCGCGCGACGGTACGGTCCTCCAGGGCCAGATCGGCGGCGGCAGCAAGGCCGCCCTGTCCACCCAGAGCTTCATCCGCGTGCTCGGGCGCTTTCAGCAGTATTTCCCGCTCGGCAGTCTCGATACGCTGGCCCTGCGCGGCGACATCGGCTATACGCTGGCCGATTCGCGCGACGGCATTCCGCAGGAATACGTTTTCCGTACCGGTGGTACCGGCACGGTGCGTGGCTACAAGTACCTGAGCCTTGGGGTTGCGGATGGTTCGGCGACCGTCGGCGGCCGCTACATGGCGACAGCCAGCGCCGAGGTGACACACTGGCTCGACCCCGAGTGGGGCATTGCCGCCTTCGTCGATGCCGGCAATGCGACCGACAGTCTCAGCGGTTTCGATCTCGCCGTCGGCTATGGTCTCGGAGCCCGCTGGCGGAGTCCAGCCGGTCCGCTGGCCGTCGACCTCGCCTACGGCCAGCGTGACAGCTCGATCCAGTTGCATTTCTCGCTGGCGATACCGTTCTGAGATGAAGCGCCTGTTTTTCATCATTCCTGCCGCCTTTCTCGCCTTGGTCGCGGTGATCGTCGTATGGCTGGGGTTCACTGAAAGCGGCCTGGTCACTGTCGTGCGGGTCGCGAGTTCGGGAAGCGCCGGGCGTCTGACCATCGACCAGCCGGTTGGCCATCTGTTTGCCGGGGAGCTCGTCCTCGGACGCCTGACCTGGAAGGAGCCGGATCGCGAAATCGTCGTCGACGATCTGCGCATCGACTGGTCACCGGCCAGCCTTCTGCAGGGCCGGCTCAACATGGCAACTATCAGCGCGACGCGGGTGTTGATCGACATCACGACGACCGACGAGGAGGGCGCGCCGCCGACCAGCCTGCGTCTGCCGGTTACGGTCGACGTCAGAAAGATCTCCATTTCACGGCTTGATTTCGCACGCCTGATCGTGGTCGAAGATGTTCTGGCGGCTTACGTCAATGATCAGGCAACGCACCGACTTGAGCAGTTGAGCGGACGCATCGGCAAGGGCGAATTCAGCGGGGATGCCACGCTCGGGGCCGATGCGCCATTTCCGCTGGGGGTCCGCGCAAGCCTCGCCGGGCAACTTGAGGGGCAGACAGTTCGCCTCGCCGTCGAAACCACCGGGCCGCTCGATCGCATCGCCCTCAAGGTCACGGGAGCGGAAGGGTTGCGCGGCGATGGGCAGGCGATGCTGACGCCCTTTGCCCGGCGGCCATTTGCCGAGGCGCGATTGGCGCTAGCCGACGTCGACCCGGCGGTCTGGATCGCCGGGTCGCCGGTTGCACGGCTTGCCGTGCTCGCCCGGGTAAGCCCGGACTCCGGTGCGGCCGGGGCGCTGAGTGGCGACTTCAGTGTGATCAACAGCGTGGCAGGTCCGCTTGACCGCCAGCGCCTGCCGCTCGCCAGCCTCGCCGGGCGCTTTGCCTGGCGCGCCGACGGGGTGCAGTTCGCTGACTTGACGGCCCGTTTGCCGGGGAAGGGGGTGCTGGCCGGCAGCGGGCGCTGGGAAACGGGCCAGCTCAACCTCGACCTCACGGCGAGCACGGTCGACGCCGCACAGGTCGCTGCCGTGTTGCGGTCGACGCGCCTGAACGGTCCGATTTCAGCGAGCATCGGCCGTGATCGCCAGACAGTTGCGGTTCGCCTGGCCGATGCCGGGTTCGTCCTGACGGCGGAAGCCGGTCACGAAAATGGCAAGGTCAGCGTGTCGCGGTTTGAACTGGCGGCAGGCGAGGCCTTGCTCAGGGCCAGCGGCGAACTGCAGATGGACAAGGGCAAGGCCTTCTCGGCCAATGGCGAACTGGTGCACTTTGACCCGAGCAAGTTCGTCCGGGTGCCAGCGGCTCTGATCAATGCGACAGTGTCGGCCGCCGGCAGGTTGCAGCCGGAGGCAGTCGTTCAGGCGCGGTTTGCGCTGCGCGACAGTCGCCTCGCCGGGCAGCCACTGACCGGGCATGGCGACGTCGTCATCGACTGGCCGCGCATCCCGAAGGCCGATGTGCAACTCGCGGCCGGGCCGAACCATCTGAATGCGCGCGGCGCCTTCGGTCGCCCCGGCGACCGCCTGACCATGGCTATCGACGCGCCGGCGCTTGGGCTTTACGGGCTTGCGGGCAGCCTTGCCGGGCAACTGGAACTCGGCGGCACCACCGATCAGCCGACGCTCGCCGGCGAACTGAGCACGCCGCGTCTTGGCCTGCCCGGCGTCGGCACGATCAGCGAAGTGCGGGTCGTTGCCGAAATCGCCAGTGCGCCGGGCAGTCCGCTGAAGGTCGATGCCAGCGTGGCGGCGCTCGACGGCGCCAACTGGCCCGGGCTGGTCAGACAGTTGCACCTGCTGGTGACCGGCACGCGCCGCCAGCACCGCCTGCAATTCACTGGGGAGCTTGGCGGCAAGAATCTCCTCGAATTGGCAGCCGAGGGGGGTTTTCCCGACGATGTCCGACCACTGCGCTGGTCGGGCCGTTTGCTTGAGGCGCGGCTAACGGCCGAGCAGAAGATGCGCTCCTTCGTGCTGGCGGAGCCGGCGGCACTCGGTGCCAGCCGTGATGCCTGGCAGATCGGCCCCGCGGTCCTCAATGGCGACGCCTGGCAGCTTCGGTTGCGGGCCGATGCCGGGCGGCAACGGGTGCACGCGGAGTTCAGCGGTCGCGGCCCGCGCATTGGCAACTTCAGCGGCAATTTCGAAGCGGCAATGGTCGACGCGTGGACGCTCAACCGTCAGAGAGCGTGGCTGGGTGCGGCGCGCATCGATGTCGGCGATCTCGGCTGGGTGGCGGAGTTGCTCGATGAACGCTGGAAGAGCGGCGGCCGGCTCAATGGAGAACTGAAGCTGGCCGGCATGCCGGACCGTCCGCTGGTTTCCGGGCAGATGTGCGGCGAAAAGCTGGCGCTCGCCATTCCCGAGCAGGGCATGCAACTGGCCAATGGCATTCTCGAAGCGACTGTCAGCGACAACCTGCTGCGTATCACCCAGCTCGCCTTCGACAGCGTGCTGCAAGCGCCGCCGCGTGCGCTGCGGCGGACCGACAGCGAGGCCCTGGAGAAACTGGTGGCCAAGCCAGGGCGCCTTGAAATTGCCGGCGAAATGCGGGTCGACCCTGGGGCCAGCAGTAGTGTCTATGGTCGCGGCAGCGGGAGTGACAGCGCGGCGCTCGACCTGCGCCTCGATCGGGTCGGCATCTACCAATTACCGGACCAGTGGCTGACCGTTTCCGGTGACGGCCGCATTTCCTGGATCAAGGATGTTCTCGGCATCAAGGGCAAGCTGGCGGCAGATGCCGCCTACTGGAAGCTGATCGATATCGGAACACCAAGACTCTCCGACGACGTGGTGATCAGGACGCCTGCGGGAACCCGCGAGGCGGCAGCTTACCGGCCGCGGCTCGACCTCAATCTGGAGGCCGATGCCGGCGGCAACTTCCAGTTTCGCGGTTTTGGACTCAGCGCCCGCCTCGCCGGCAACATCCGGGTCCAGGCCCAGGGACGTGACCTGCCACGGGCCAACGGCCGGATCCGCGCCCGCGACGGCCGCTTCGACGCCTATGGCCAGCAACTGGAAATCGAGCGCGGCATCCTGACCTTCCAGGGATTGCTCGAAAACCCGGCGCTCGACGTCCGCGCCGTGCGCAAGAACCTCCCGGTCGAGGCCGGGGTCCAGATCACCGGGACGGTGCAGAAGCCGGTGGCGCGACTGATTTCGGACCCCGAGCTGCCCGATGTCGAGAAGCTGAGCTGGCTGGTCCTCGGCCACGGTCCCGACCAGACGGGTGCCGGCGACGCTGTGGTGCTGTTGTCGGCGGCGGGCAGCCTGCTCGGCAATCAGTCGGGGGGGGTGGTGCAGCAGATCAAGAGCGGGTTCGGCATCGACGAATTCGGCGTGCGTCAGGGGCAGATCGGCGACCTCGGCGGGCGCCAGCCAGGCAGTCGCGTCGTCGGCGGCGCCTTCGACGCCACGTCGACCACCGGCAACCAGATTCTGAGTGTCGGCAAACGACTGTCGAACAACGCCTTGCTGTCCTACGATCAGGCGCTGGGCAAAGCTGAAAGCGTGGTCAAGCTGACCATCTTCCTCAATCGCCAGTTGTCGCTGATTACCCGGGCCGGCAGCGACAACGCGCTGGACATTTTGTACACGATCTCTTTCGGCGGGCCGTCGCCGCGCGCCAAGGGGGACCGGTCGGCGAAATAGCCGCTACCTGCCGATTTCACCCGCCAGGTTCGGATGCTGGCATGACACGTACCGGCAACGCCTCCGCGACACTGAGGTGTACATCGCGCTGCGGGAATGGGATCGAAATCCCGGCAGCTGCCAAGCGCTTTTCGATCATGAAGCGCAGGTCGCTGTCGACCCGGCGCCCGGACATGTTCGGACTCAGTTCGACCCAGAAGACCAGAATCATCAGCAAGGCGTTGTCGGCGAAATCCTCGAGCAAAACCTCGGGCGCCGGCTCCTTGAGCACCTGCCCGTGTTCCTCGGCGCAGCCAACGAGGACTTCGGCGGCCTGGCGCACCGGTGATCCGTAGGCGATGCCGACGCGGACTTCGCGGCGAATGCGCGAGTTGGAATAGGTCCAGTTGATTACCTGGTTTTCCAGGAACGTGGAATTCGGCACCAGCGCCTCGATGCCGTCAAAGCTGCGCACGGTCGAGGCACGCAAATCGACGGCGGTGACGTAGCCGGTCGTGCCACCGATGGCGACGATGTCGCCGACCCGGATCTTGCGTTCGAAGAGAATGATGATGCCGCTGATCACGTTCTTGATGATGGTCTGGGTGCCGAAGCCGATGCCGATGGCCAGGGCGCCTCCCATGAAGGCGAATGCCGTGAGCGGGATGCGCGCCAGGTTGAGGACCAGGACAATCAGGACGACGGAGACGGCGATCATGAGCCAGCGGCGGGTGACGCTGGCCAGTTGCTCATCGACCGCGAAGCGCTTCACCAGAATGCGCTCCAGTCGGCGCGAGAGCCTGGAGCACACCCAGTAGGCGAGAACGTAGAGGAGCAGAACGCCGATGCTCTTGCCGACGGTCACTCCATAGGAGGTCGTCACCGTCTTGCCTTCGACCACCGTCGAATCCTCGACGGCAAAGAGCTCGAAATTCCAGACCTGCTTCAGCACTTCACCGGCGCGCGCGGCAGCGAGTTTCCAGTCGCGCACCGTGCCGGCCTCGCCGGAAAACCCGAAGTCGCCGAGCCAGCGCACCAGCACCCGATTGAGCCGCTCGCCGGCCAGTTCGACACGTTGGAGCCCGCGCAAACGCTGCTTGAGGGTCTCGAGTATTGCCGACTCGCGGGCCGTCGCCTCCGCGTCGAGCAAGGCGTCCTTCAGGCGCATCTCCTGTTGATCGATCGCTGCCTGCGCCGCTGACGCGAGTTCCCGGACGAGCGGCGCCCTGGCATCAACTTCCGTCTTGATCGCGCTGAGCGCGGCGAGCGCTGAAGCCCTCACCTCCGCATCGTCACCGCTAATGGCGGCGTAACGATGCGTCCAGCCATCGATGCCATATTGGACGACCGTTTGCATCCAGTTCAGCGCCATCATTTCGACGCGGTCGGTTTCGAGCGTCTCGTCAAACAACTTCAACTGGCGGTTGGCAGTGACATCTTCTCCCCGGGCGGCAAGCGATTTGGCCAGCTGTTCGCGCTCAGCCAGGCGTCGCGTGTTGGCGGCAACCCGACGATCGAGTTCCGTGGTCAGTCTGCCCAACGTGGCGCGCAGTTTCGCCTGCCGCTCCTCGAGATCGACCTTGTCCAGCTTTTGCTGCGGCAGCACGCGCGCAACTAGGCTCTCGGTGCCCTTCGTGAACAGTTCCAGGGCCTGTATCTCGTCCTGCACGCCTTGCAGACCGATGCCGAGATTGGTCACTTCAGCCTCGGTCAGTTGCAGCCGCAGCGCGGCAATATCCCGCACCTTCCGCGCCTTTTCGCTATCCTGCTCGCCCTTGGCCCGGGCCAGTTGGTCTTCGGCAAGGCGCAGCGCTTCGCCGGCGCGCCGCTGGGCATCGATCAGTGACTGCTTCTGGTTTTCCAGAATGCGCTTGTTCGATGTCCGGTGCTTGAGGCGGTCGCGCATCAGATCGAGTTCGTCGCGCAGCGCATCGACACGGAGCGCCGGGTAGGGCGGCGGGCCGGCGAACTCGGCGATCTGCTCCGACCGGTCCTGCAGTTTGGGTGCCGCTTTCCTGAGGCCGTCGGCTTCGTCCATGAGGTTGAGCCGTTCGCCATAGGCGGCAACCAGGCGATCAAGCAGGCGCTGGTGCTCGGTGGTCGGCAGTTGTTCGGCGTCCGGCGAGGCGCCACTCTCGACCCGTCCGGCTTCCTGCTGGCGCCGCGCCTCGGCCAGTTGCTTTTCCGCCTCGGTTCTGGGGTCGACCGCGGCAGGCGCTTCCGCCGGCTTGACCGCCTCGCTCTTGGGCTTTGCGGAAAGCAGGTTGGCTATCTGCGCCTGACCCGGGCCGGCAAGGAGCAGCAGCGCCAGGGCGGCAACGCGGGCGATCTTGTTGGGGCGGCAGGCGGTAAAGTGGGGAATCACGGGCATGGTCAGTCTTGTCGGGTTGTCCAATCTTTTGCTCGCAATCAAGGCATCCCGGCCGGCTCCTGGTCGACCGGAAAGCATCAATCCGACTGAACCGGCCAGCCTCCGCCGACCACCAGCGGTTCAAGCCGGACTATCAAATTGACGACCGTATGGCCTCGAACTTCGTCAGTATGGTCCTCGTGGCCAGCGACATATAGAGGTCTGAGGCACTGGCTGCCCCCTTCAAGAAAATCAGACTCTGAGCGTCGTCGGCCGCGATTGGCTCACCATCTGCGACAGCATGAAAGACGTGATGGATATTTGACGGCGACTCATGGGAGAACAGAAACGTCAAGGCGCTGGCAACCAGGCCGGTCTCTTCATGAAGCTCGCGGGCAGCCGCAGCGATTGGCAGTTCCTCTTGGTGGATCCCACCCCCCGGAAGCAGGACCAGTTGATCCTTGTTCATCGCGAGCACAACGGCACCCCCAAACTCCACAATGACCGTAGCCCGGCTCCGCTTCTGCTGCACTGGCTTCAGCCTTTCTTGGATTCAGCGGTGGCGATAATGTCCCTGGCTTGCGCAGCCTCCTGCTCTCGTTCTTCCACGCCCAACTCCCTGGCACTATCGACAAACGTGGCGTTGGCAATTGCGCTGCCAATGCCCTTGGCAGCATCCCCTGCGTCGCTTGCCAGATCCCTGGCCTTTTCAACCGTCGTGCTGACGCCGTCAGCGACTGCGGCACCGGCTTCCTGAGCCAACTCCTTGGCCTTGACCCCGGCCTCTTCCACCACCGCGACCGCAGAACTTGCCAATTCCCGGGTCTTCTCGGCTGCTGCCGCTGCCGCTTCTCTTGCCTTGTCCAGAATACTCATTGCTATCGCTCCAGTTCAATGGTGTTACGAACGGTTGTGCCTGTTGAAGGCAAACGGTTTCAGGAAAGCCATTTCCAGCTCCCTTTCCCCATGCCTGTTTCCGAAATGCGGGAGAACGGAGGCTCTCCGGTTGCCATGCCCTCCTCCCGCGGCCAAAAGGCAACTGATTATAGGCAGTTTCGACGCGATCGAGTATGGCGCCGGTGCCACCCCGGACCTTCAGTCCGCGTCGGGAAGATTGGCGATGGGTGCCTCGAGAAAATCGTTGTCGATGCCGTAGTCCTCCTTGCACGGGCTGGCCCAGGTCGTCCATTCCCCGCTTTCCCCATCGCGCAGTCGTCGCCCGGCGGCCATCAGGCAGGCCAGGGCATGGATGTCACCTCCCGGCTTTTTGGCCCCGTCGGAGTTATGGTGTACGCCGACCGCACTGGCAACGTTTGCCGGCAGTTTCCAGTTACGCAGGACGGCGGCACCGAGCGCCGGGTGCCCGTTGTCGGCCAGTGAGCCATCCAACGCTCCCGCCTCACCACGCTTTGCCAGCACGATGATCCCGGTATCCTGCATCATTGCGCCGAAATAGGCTGTGTCGCCGACGCGGCGCAGGCTTAGGCCACGGGCAACAAGGAAGGTTAGTTCAGCAGCACGGTTGGAAGCCGCGAATACAGCTTCGACGATGCTGCGCAGATCTCCCTTGAGGGTACCAAGCTGCCCTTTCCGGCAGACACCGGCAGTCACGGCCAAGGCGTGCGAGAGGGGGCATTGTCAGGAGAGCGTGGTCTTATCGAGCGTCGTCCGCGCTGGTCATCCTGTCGGCCGCGACGACCCAGCCGCCGCCCATCGCCTTGTACAGGTTGATCATCGCCTGGAACTGCACCTGCTGCGACTGCGTGTACTGCAACTGGGCGTTGAACAGGCTGCGTTCGGCATCGAGTACCTCGATGTAGCTCGTGTAACCGTTCTCGTAGCGCAGCCGGGCCGTCCCGGCATACTCCTGGAGCGCCTTGACCTGGCGCTTCTGTGCCGCCAGTTGCTCACGCGTTCGATCCTGATCGACCAGGGCGTCGTCAACTTCGCGGAAGCCCTGCTGAATTGCCTTCTGGTAAGCGAACAGTGCCTGCTGCTGGCCCGCTTCGGCGGCGTCGACCTGGCCCGCGATGGCACCAGCGGTGAAGATCGGCATCGTGATCGCACCGCCATACTGCCAGAGCTTGGACTGGCTGTCGAAGAGGTTCGTCAGGTTGGTGCTGCTGTAGCCGAAGAGGCCAGTAAGTGAAATGGTCGGGAAGTACTGGGCCTTGGCGGCACCGATGAGGGCGTTGGCGGCGATCAGGTTCTGTTCCGCCTGCTGAATGTCAGGCCGCCTTTCGAGGAGGTCAGACGGTAGCCCGGCCGGGATTCCCGGGAGCACAAGCTCGTCGATGCTCCTGCCGCGGGCGATTGGCCCAGGATTGCGCCCGAGGAGAACGGAGAGCCCGTTTTCCTGCTGGGCGATCGATTTTTCGATCACCGGAATCGTTGCCAGCGCTTCCTCGTACTGCGACCGGTTCTGGCTCAGCTCGAGGAGCGAGATGATGCCGCCCTCGAAGCGCAGCTTGAAGATATCGTAGGATTCGCCGCGCGTCTTGGCGGTCGCTCGGGCGATTTCGAGCTGGCGGTCGAGGTCGCGCAGGTTGATATAAGAGCCGGCGACGCTGCCGACCAGGGTCAGGATCACCGCGCGTCGCGCGTCCTCGCTGGCCAGCAGTTGCGCGCGGGCGGCTTCGGTCTGGCGGCGGATACGACCCCAGAGGTCGATCTCCCAACTCGCGTTGAGCACGGCCGAGTAGGTGTTGTAGGTGGCAGAACCGCCGGCGCCGACGACCACCGCGGCGATGTCGCGTTGCCGTCTCGCTTCGTAGCCGGCGCCGACCTGCGGGAAGAGTTCCGAACGGACGAAGCCATAGCGGCCGGCGAACTCGTCGACCCGGGCGGCGGCGATCATCAGGTCCCTGTTTTCGCGCAGCGCGGTGGCGACCAGATCGTCGAGCAGCGGATCGCCGAACTGTTCCCACCAGGCGCTGTTGGCCAGGTCCCTCGCATTGTTGTCGCTCAGACGCCATGCCGTCGGAGTGTCCACCGGCGGGCGCACGTAGTCGGGTCCGACCATGCAGCCGCTGGCCAGGAGTACCATAAGGACGGTGGCGATGGGCTTACGCATGGTCGTCTCCTCCCTTTGCGGCAACGGCCGGCTTGACTGCTGCTCCGGTGGTGGCCGCGTCGCCAACGTCGGCATTGCCCTTGTGACTGAGCTTCTCGACGACGTAGAAGGTTACCGGGATGATGAAGATGGCCAAGCAGGTGGCCGCCAGCATGCCACCGATCACCGCGCTGCCCATGACTTGCCGCGAAATGGCACCGGCCCCGCTGGCGATGGCGAGCGGCACGCAGCCGAGGATGAAGGCGAACGATGTCATCAGGATCGGCCGCAGGCGCAGTTCCGCGCCCTTGAGCGTCGCCTCGACGAGCGAGAGCTCCCCCTTTTCGTACTCCATCTTGGCGAACTCGACGATCAGGATCGCGTTCTTGGCCGCCAGACCGATCAGCATGACCAAACCGATCTGCGCATAGACGTTGAGTTCCTGGCCGCGCAACATCAGTGCAAAAAAAGCGCCGGCGACAGCGATCGGTGTTCCCAACAGGACGGAGAAGGGGAGCGACCAACTCTCGTACTGCGCCGCCAGAATCAGGAAGACGCAGAGCAGCGAGAAGCCGAAGATAACCGCCGGCGAGATGCCTTGCTGCGCCTTCTGCTCCTGATATGACATGCCCATGTAGTCGTAGCCCATTTCGGCCGGCATCGTGTCGGCGAAGACTTCTTCGAGCGCCCGCATCACCTGCACAGAACTGTAGCCGGGCGCCGCTGAGGCGTTGATCTGCGCGCTGCGGTAGAGGTTGTAGCGCATCGTGAATTCCGGACCGGAGACATTGCGGATCGAGGTCAGCGCCGACAACGGCACCGCTTCGCCCTTGTTATTGCGCACGTAGAACTGGCCGACATTCTCGATGTTGGTGCGGTAGTCGCCTTCGGCCTGGACGTAGACCTGCCACTGGCGGCCAAAGCGGTTGAAATAGTTGATGAAGCCGCTGCCGAGGAAGCTCTGCAGCGTCTTGTACACGTCGCTGAGAACCACGCCCTGTTTGAGCACCTTGTCCTGATCGACGTCGATGAAGAGTTGCGGCACGGTCGGCCGGAAGGTGGTCGACACGCTGGCGAGTTCCGGGCGCTTTTTCGCGGCTTCGATGAACTTGGCGGTGTTCTCGGCGAGGACGGCGATGTCCTTGCCGGCACGGTCTTCAAGAACGAAAGTCGCACCGCCCGAGGTGCCGACCCCCTGAATGGCCGGCGGCGGAAACGCAAAGGCGATGGCACCAGGAATGGTGGCAAGCCGCTTGGTCAGCTCGGCCTTGATCGCAGTGTACTGCTCCTCGGGCTTCTTGCGCTCGGCCCAGTCCTCAAGGGTGATGAAGAAGAAGGCGCTGTAGGTATTCGTCACCTGGCTCAGCATGCTGTAGCCGACGACGGTGGTCGTGTACTTGACGCCGGGCACCTTCATGATCAGCTCTTCGGCCTGGGCGGCAATTTCCGACGTGCGTTGCAGAGATGAGGCGTCGGGAAGCTGGACTGCTGCAAAGACGTAACCCTGGTCCTCGTCCGGCAGGAAGCCGGCGGGGACGATCTTGCCGAAGAACCCCACACTTGCGGCGACAGCGACCAGGAAAACGAGGCTGATCATGCTCCGCCGGATAGCGATCCGGCAAATGCCGACGTAGCCGCCGGTGACCCGGCCAAACCACACGTTGAACCCGTCGTAGAATTTCTGCAACGGGCCGCTGCCCTTGACCTTGGGCCTGAGCAGCATGGCACAGAGGGCGGGACTCAGGGTCAACGCGTTGAAGGCCGAAATGATCACCGAGATGGCGATGGTGACCGCGAACTGCTGGTAGAGCTGGCCGGTGATCCCGGGAATGAAGGCGGTCGGCACGAAAACGGCAGCCAGGATGACGGCGATGGCGATCACCGGCCCGGTGACTTCCTCCATGGCCCTGAGCGTCGCCTCCTTCGGCGACAGGCCGTGTTCGATGTGGTGCTCGACGGCTTCGACGACGACGATGGCGTCATCGACGACCAGGCCGATGGCCAGCACCAGGCCGAACAGCGACAGCGTGTTGATCGAGAAGCCGAACATCGGGAACAGCATGAAGGTGCCGACCAGCGACACCGGCACCGCCAGCAAAGGAATCAGCGTCGCTCGCCAGCCCTGCAGGAAGACAAAGACGACGATCATCACCAGCACCAGTGCTTCGAACAGCGTGTGCTTGATCTCCTTGATCCCCTCGGTGACCGACAGCGTAGTATCGAGCGCGATGACGTAATCGAGGTCGGGCGGGAAACTCTGCTTGATCTTCTCCATCAGTTTCTTGGCGCCATCGGCGGCTTCGAGGGCGTTGGCGCCAGGCATCTGGTAGAGGGCGACGAGGGCAGCCGGCTTGCCGTTGAGGCGTCCCTGCTGACTGTAGGTCTGGGCGCCGAGCTCGATGCGGGCGACGTCACGGACGCGCACGATCGAACCGTCGGTGTTGGCGCGCAGCACGATGTGGCCGAATTGCTCCTCGCTCTGCAGCCGGCCCTGCGCACGCACCGCGTAGGTGAATTCCTGGCCCACCGGGACCGGCTCGCCCCCGATCGTTCCAGCCGGATTGACGGTGTTCTGGCTGTTGACCGCGTTGATGATTTCCGGAATCGTGATGTTGAGCTTGGCCAACTGATCGGGCTTGACCCACAGCCGCATCGCGTACTGGCCGGCACCGAAGACGGTCACGCTGGCGATGCCCTTGACCCGCGTCATCTGGTCATTGATGTTGATGTAGGCGTAGTTGGCGAGGAAGACGTTGTCGTAGGTGCCATTCGGCGAGTAGAGAGCGAACATGATCAGCGGCGACGAGGTCGACTTGGCGACGGTGACGCCGTAGTTGCGCACATCCGAGGGCAGTTGCGATTCGGCCTGGCCTTCGCGCATCTGGGCGAGCAACTGGTCGGTGTTGGCATCGGTGCCCAGCGCGAAATTGACATACAGCGTGGACTGGCCGTTGTTGGCGTTGATCGAATACATGTAGTCCATGTTGTCGACGCCCGACATCTGCTGCTCGATCGGAGTGGCCACCGCCTGTTCGACGGTCAGCGCGTCGGCGCCGGTGTAAGTGCTGCTGACATTGATCTGCGGCGGAACGATGTTCGGGAACTGGGCGGTCGGCAGCCCGGACATGGCGACCAGGCCGACGATGGTCATCAGGATCGAGATGACCATGGCGACGATCGGCCGGTTGATGAAAAACTTCGACATGGCTGCTTATTCCTTGGTCGCGGGGGCCGGCGCCGCCGGCTTGGCGTCAGCCTTGGCTGCGGGCGTTGCCGGCTCAAAGGGCTTGGTAGTCACTGTCATCCCCGGCCTGACCTTCTGGGTACCCTCGGCGACCACCTGCTCACCCGGTTGCAGGCCCTTGCTGATGATCCACTCGCTGCCGATGCGCTCACCGACGGTCACCGGCCGGATGTCCGCCTTGTCGTCGGCGCCGACGACGGCTACCAGATACTTGCCCTGGATTTCGGTGACGGCCCGCTGCGGCACGAGCAGTGCGCCTTTTTCCACCGACATAGTGGCCCGGACCTTGCCGTACTGGCCGGGACGCAGCAGGTTGTCCGGATTCGCGAACAGCGCGGCGACCTTGAAGGTGCCCGTGCCAGCATCGACCTGCCGGTTGAGCACGGAGACCTTGCCCGGGTGAGGGTAGAGCGACCCGTCCACCAGGATGAGCTGGAGCGCGACCTGCTCGGGCTTCTTGCCCGAGGCAGCCGCGGCATTCGCCACCTTGAGATACTCGCGTTCGCTGATGTTGAAATAGACCTTGATCGGATCGACGCTCGACACGGTCGTCAGGTCGGTTGTCATGCTCGGGCTCAGCAGATTGCCGACCTGGGCGTTGGCGATGCCGGCAATGCCGGTGATCGGTGAGGTAATCCTGGTGAAACCCAGGTTCAGCTTCGCCGTCTTCAGGTTGGCCTCGGCTGCTTCGAGTTCGGCCTTGGCCGATTGCTGGGCGCCGGTGGAGTCGTCGAGATCCTTCTGGCTGACCGCGTTCAAGGCCGCCAGCGGCTTGATGCGCGCGAGGTTGGCCGAGGTGGTCTCATAGCGTGCGAACTTCTGGGCGCGGATGCCCTTGGCCTCGTCGACCGCCGCCTCGAAGGTACGCGGATCGATCTCGAACAGCGCCTGACCCTTCTTGACCAGATCGCCTTCGCGGTAGTTCTGTTTCAGCAGATAGCCGGTGACCTGCGGCCGGATGACGGCATTGACATCGCCGTCCAGAATGCCCACCCATTCGATATAGATCGGTACATCGCGCTGCACGACACTCACCACCTCGACGACCGGCGGCGCCGGCGGCGGCGCTTTTCCCTTGTCGCAGGCGGCGGTGATCAGCAGGGCGATGCCGGCCACCCCGGCAGCTGCCCACCTGAAGGAGTTTCCGGCTGATGAAAGGATGGATGGGTTGGTTTTCATGACTGCTCCTGCCAAGGGCGACTCGTAATGGCTTGCTGATTTGATGTCCACGGGTTTTCCGATCGAAGATTGGGTGACTGATGCGCCATCCGCTCGCCGTGCGCGTTGATCATTTTACTTCGGGTCCTTCTGAATGCGGTGCTTTCGGGCTACTTGCCGAAAGATTCTCCTGATAATGCCGGATCACCGCCCGTGCATTGAAGAAGAGGCGCTCTCTGCCGAGGCGGTCGGCGAGGCCCGATGCCTTGACGCATTCCATCACGCCCGGGCTCAAGTCGGCCAGCCAGAAAATGGCACCCCGTTCGGTGGCGCGACGCTCCCCCTCGATCAGCATCTGCAGGGCCGAATACTCGATATCGAAGACGCGGCTCATGTCCAGGGCGACAACGCGTGGCTGGTGCTTTTCGATAAGTTGCCGGATCTGATCGCTTACCTGCTGGGCGTTGGCAAAGAACAATCTTCCCTCGGGGCGCAGGATCAATAGACCGGAAAAGGTTTCGTCGTCGGGATGCTCGCGGGAAAGCGGGCGCAGGACGTCAGCGCCGCGTTTGCGACCGATGACATGAATTTTCGGGTGTGCCACCTGGCTGCTGAGGCCGATCAGCGAGAGGATGATCGCCACCACAATGCCTTTCAGCGTGCCAAAGACGAGCACGCCGGCGAAGGCGGCCAGTGCCCAGCGGAACTCCATGGTTCGGACCCGCCGGATGGCAACGAACTCTGCCGGTTGAATCAGCCCGACCGAATAGACGATGACCACTGATGCCAGAACGGCCTGCGGCAACAGTCCGAGCAGGGGCGCCAGAAAGAGCATGGTTCCCACCGCCGCGGCTGCGGTAACCAGCGATGCCTTTTGCGATTGTCCGCCCACGGAGCGCACCACCGCTGTTTGCGAGGTGCCGCCACCGGCGGGCATGGCGCCGAAGAATGCGCCGCCAAGGTTGGCCGCCCCGCTGGCGAGCAACTCGCGGTCGGGCTTGATCGGGGGCTCCGACGCCTTGGCGAAGGCACGTCCCGCAGCAATGGTTTCGGTGAAACTCATCAAGGCGATACCGAGCGCCCCGGGGAGCAACTTTTCGACAAGTCCGAGATCGGGCAGGGCGAGCGACGGGAATCCCTGGGGAATCAGCCCGACCGTTCCCACGCCCAGGGCATTCAGGCCGAAGAACCAGGAGGCTGCGATGCCGCCGCCCACGGCGATGAGCGGGGCTGGCGAGTGGGGCCACCGGCGCTCCATGCCCGCCAGCAGCAGCAGCGTCGCCGCCGCGACCGCCAGGGTCAGCAGCGAGGTATCGGGAAGCTCGTGAATGACGCCCAGGATGTCCTTGAAGAATCCTTGTTTCGTGATGTGTATCCCGAGCAGCTTGGGCACCTGGTCGAGGATGATGACCAGTCCGATTCCCGCCTTGAAGCCGGTCAGGACCGGGGTCGAGATGAAGTTGGCGACAAACCCGAGGCGCAGCGCCGAGGCGAGGAGCAGGAGCGCACCGGTCAGTGCGGAAAGGGTCGCGACCGCCGTGATCAGTTTGCCGGGGTCGCCGTCCGGAACGGCAAGGCCCAGTTGTGTCGCGGTGAGAATCGCCAGTGTCGCCGTCGAGCTGACGCTGAGCACGCGCGACGTGCCGAGCAGGGCATAGATGAGCATCGGCACGAAGGCGGTATAGAGGCCGACGGCAACCGGCAGCCCGGCCACGGTGGCATAGGCCATCGCCTTGGGCAGGACGACCGCTGCGGCGGTCAGCCCGGCGACGATGTCGGGGCGCAAGCCCCCCGTGCCACTACTTGCGGGGGCTGCAAAACGGGCTTGATGCGTCATGGTGGCGCTCTCTTGGTCAGAGAATGATCCCCCCGGCAGAAATCGGCCGGTGGTCGATGTGCCCTTGAAGCGGCATCCCGGTCAGTCGGAATCCGGCATGTTGGAAGCTGTGAGTTGCATCACGCAAGGCGACCCCAGAAAGCAGAGCCGTCATCAGTCAACATTTCACAGGTAGCGCATGGCTTCCTGGTAATTCATCGATTGTGGCGGCGGCAGTTCGGTTCGCGCGAGGCGTCCAATGACAAAGGCTCTGCGCTGCGGCATCGCGCCCTTCAGTTCGACGACAGAAAAATCGACGTCGGCTCCCGAGTCGGTGTTCGTCTCGTCGAGCACCACATTCATCGAACTCAGGCGAATGCGCCTCGGCTCGATCGACAGGTAATCCTGTGGCTTGTCGAGTACGCTCTTGAGGGTTTCGAGTTCGCCCTCCAGCACCGCCTCACCGCCGCCCATGGTCTCCAGTTGCCGCTCGTTATCGAGCAGTTCCGCCTCGAGTCGGGCCCGCTGACTGGCGTCCGCCGGCGCCTCGCCCAACATCGACCCCAAGCCCGGACCGTGTTGCTGCAGCAACCGGAGGCGTGCCCGGATCAGCGACCGGTTTGCCTGCAGTTCCTGGCGCTCGCTGCGTTCTGCACCAATCTCCGACAAGGCCCGTGAAATGAGATATTCGAAAATCTCGACCCCGATGACGCGGCGCAAGACCGCTTCGTCGGGGCCACACAGTCGCGTCTTGTGGTCGGAAAAGTTCACCGTCAGCTGCGCCACATCACGCTGGACCATTTCCCCGTGCAACCCCAAACCGAAAACCCGCTGTTCGGTGAACTCCATGCCGAGAACCAAGTAAGCTTGTTCGAGTTCAGGAAACTTCTCGAACAGCGTGCGCAAGCCGTCTGCGCGGGCGAGTACGTCCTTCATGTCCGACGGCGAGACAAAAAATGCGCGCAAGGCCGCATCGCCAGACCATGCCCCGGTCGACATGCGCCGGACGGCCGGAAGCGACTTGACCAGTCCCTGCAGGAACCTGATCGTTGTCTCGACCGAGGGTGCCAGACGTTTGTGAAGGTTCGGCAGGAGTTTCAGCCGCGGGTTCGTCAGCTCGGCGGCTTTGTCGACCGCCCATCGAACCATCTCCTCGGACAGCCGATCCGTATCGAAATGGCCAGCCCGGTGCTTGAACCAATCGAGAATGCCCATGCCTTGTTCCTCTGCCTACAAGTCCGTCAAGCCCCCGCTGGTCTCGAGACATCCGCCGCTACACGCGCCCTTGGATCCTCAGAACTTCTCCGGCACATACTTGTACGGATAGTCGGGTTCCTTGTACTTGCCGGGCGCCTGGCGCTTGGGCAGTTCGATCTTGCCGCGCTTGATCTCCTCGTAGGGAATCTTGCTCAGCAGGTGGGTGATGATGTTCAGACGCACCCGCTTCTTGTCGTTCGACTTGCCGACGTACCACGGTGCCCACGGCGTGTCGGTCTTCTCGAACATCTCGTCGCGCGCCCGCGAGTAGTCGTACCAGCGGCTGTAGGACTTGAGATCCATCGGCGACAGCTTCCAGATCTTGCGCCCGTCGTGGATGCGCTGTTCGAGGCGCCGTGTCTGCTCTTCGGGACTGACTTCGAGCCAGTACTTGAGCAGGATGATGCCGGATTCGATCATCAGCTTCTCGAAATTGGGCGCCACCTCGAGGAAGCGCTTGGCGTGCTGCTCGTCGCAGAACCCCATGACGCGCTCGACGCCAGCCCGGTTGTACCAGCTGCGGTCAAAGATGACGACTTCGCCGGCCGCCGGAAAATGCGGGATGTAGCGCTGCACGTACATCTGCGACTGTTGGCGCTCGGTCGGCGCCGGCAATGCGACGACACGGAAGACGCGAGGGCTGACGCGCTCGGTGATGGCCTTGATGGTGCCGCCCTTGCCGGCGCCGTCGCGCCCCTCGAAGACGATGCAGACCTTGAGGCCCTTGGCGATGACCCATTCCTGCAGTTTCACCAGTTCGACGTGCAACGTCTCGAGTTCCTTGTCGTATGCCCTTGCTCCGAGCTTCTCGCCAACCGGAGCCACTTCCACCCGCTTCTTTGCTGCCTTCTTCTTGCCCATCTCGATCTCCTTGAGTCAATGCCCGGCGCGGCGCCATCGGTTTGATCCTACTCCTCGCCCCGTTAATTCTATACACATAACACGACAGTTGTTACCCTCCTTTCGACATTGCAACGGGTTCATGACATTACGACCGCCCCCAACCGTTATTGGTATCCGCCGCCGCGAAACGGAATGGTTCGTGTCGGGCCGTTGCTCCCGCTGCGGGACCTGTTGCGCGAGTTCGGCGTACCACCAGATCGAGGGGTTCGCCACGGCCAGCAGTCGTTGAAGCCTGATTCTGGGACATTTTTGCCGGTCGACCGCAGCATGCGCTGAAGGAACCGGTCGCTCGAGCATCGTCGCCGGGGCTGCGCAAGCTTGGGGCAAGCATCAGCTAGCGTTTGGCGCGCGGGTGAGCGGCGTCGTACACCTTGGCCAGATGCTGGAAATCGAGATGCGTATAGACCTGCGTCGAGGCAATGCTGGCGTGACCGAGCATTTCCTGCACCGCCCGCAGGTCACCCGACGACTGCAACAGGTGCGAGGCAAACGAGTGGCGCAGCATGTGCGGATGGACGTGGCGTGGCAGTCCGGCACGCAGCGCCTGACGTCCGAGCCGTTCCTGGATTGCCCGGTGACTCAGCCGTGTGCCACGCCGGCTGACGAAGAGGGCGCGCTCGTCATCAGCAGCAAGTTGCCCGCGCAGGGTTTGCCACTCAGCCAGAGCCGCCCGCGCCTTGCCGCCAACCGGAACGATCCGTGCCTTGCTACGCTTGCCCATGACGCGGACTTCGCCATCGACCAGCATCGATTCCAGCGCCTCGCAATCGAGCGCGGCGAGTTCGGCAAGGCGCAATCCGGAGGAATACAACAGCTCGAACATCGCAATGTCGCGCACCTCGAGCGCGGGATCGTCGTCGCCCTCGGGCGCCAGCAGCAGTGCGGCCTCGTCGACCGAAAGCGCATTCGGCAGGCGCCGCGGCGACTTCGGCGGCCGCACGCCATCGCACGGATTGGCGGCCAGCGTGCTGTGCTGACCAAGCCAGCCGAAATAGCCGCGCCACGCCGACAACATCCGACCAAGGGAGCGCCCCGACAGGCCCTGAGCGTGCAATTGGGCGACAAAGCGACGGATCTGTTGCACCTGGAGCTCCGCCGGCCCACGCTCGCCGGCCAGCGCCATCAGGCGCGTCAAGTCCCGCCGGTAGTTGCTGACGGTGTGCGGCGACTGCCGACGCTGCTCGGCCAGTTCGGCCAGATAATCGTCGACAGTCGGCTGCGCGGTCACTGCGCTGGCTTGGCGACGCGGATCAACGCTGCCGAGACCATTTCACCGATGCGCTCAAGATAGAGGGTACCCATTTCCGGATAGAAACGCTTGGCATCCTCGCTACCGAGCGCCAGCATGCCAATGGTTGTCCCACCATCGCAAAGGGCGATCAGCGCCTGCGAGCGGAGATGGCCAGCCTGTTCGCCGAACCAGGCGGTGGTCCCGAAACCGGCTGTCGAGCCACAGTAGGGATGCGTCAGCGTTTCGGCAAAGACCTGCAGTTCTTCCGCAACTGCGGCAAACTCCGGCAAGTCATTGACGCCCTCTGGCCTCTTCCACAGACGCAGGGCGACATGCGGAACCAGAAAATCATCGCGCAGGTGAAATCTCAACAGGTGAATCAGCGCGCTGGACGTTTCGACCGCAATCAGGCCGACTGCCAGGCGATGCACCTTTTCGCTGATCTGGTCGTTTTCTTCCCCGAAGGAAATCAGTTCGGCCAGCTTGCTTTCGGTCTCGCGGTTCTTGTCGCGCAGGGCCAGCATCTGTCGCTCGGCCAACGAAACCGCCCGCCCGCCATGTGGGTGGGGAACGAAAATCTGCGCCATCAGGTCAGCGTACTGCTCAAAAAATCCCGGATTGTTCTTCAGGTAATCCGCAACATCTTCGGGAAAGGGCGCACTCATAGTTCAATTTCTCCAGTGAAAACAGTGACCGCCGGGCCGCTCATCAGCACCGGTCGACCGGGGCCGCCCCAGGCGATGTTGAGATCGCCGCCGCGCGTCATCACGCGCACCGGCGAGTCGAGCAGACCGCGCCGGATGCCCGTCACCGCAGCGGCACAGGCGCCGGTGCCGCAGGCCAGCGTTTCGCCCGAACCACGTTCATAGACCCGCAACTTGATGGTGTGGCGATCGACAACCTGCATGAATCCCGCATTGACTCGCTCCGGAAAGCGCTCGTGGCTTTCGATCAGCGGGCCATGCTCGCTCACCGGTGCGCTATCGACGCTGGCGACGACCTGAACGGCATGCGGATTGCCCAGCGAAACGACGCTGATTTCCAAGGTTTCATCAGCGACGTCAAGGGAATAGATCGCCACATCGTCTTCGTGGACAAAGGGGATCTCGTCGGGTGAAAAGCGGGGATTTCCCATGTCGACCGTGACATTGCCGTTTCCTTCAAGGCGCGGGACGATAATGCCGCCTTGCGTCTCAACCCGGATCTCGCGCTTGTCCGTCAGCCCCTGCTCATGCACGAAGTGCACGAAGCAGCGCGCTCCATTGCCGCACTGCCCTACTTCGCCACCGTCGGCGTTGAAGATGCGGTAACGGAAGTCAACGCCCGCCTGTGTCGCTGCCTCGACCAACAGGATCTGGTCGCATCCGACCCCGAAATGCCGGTCAGCAAGGTAGCGCAGTTGTTCGGGTGTCAGAGCGACCTGCTGGCGGATGCCGTCGACGACAACGAAATCGTTGCCGAGACCGTGCATCTTGGAGAATCTGAGCTTCACTGGCCGCTCCGGGATTGATGTTGGAAAAGGATAGCAGAGACAGGGCATTGCCTCAAATTGCTAAAGTTTTTTCTCCATCACGAAGTCGTCCATGACGAAGCCGCGACCAATGTCGTCAACAATGGACTCACGGACGACGAAGCCGTACTTCTGGTAGGAGCCGATGGCCTTGGTGTTCCGCTTGTTGACTGCAAGAATGATGCAGGGATAGCCCATCTTGCGGGCCCGCCCGGCCACGTGCTCGATCAGCTGGCCACCGATCCCCTGGCGCTGAACGTCGGGATGAATGTACAACTTGTCGAGCTTGAACTCGTCCCGATAAATCTCGCTGAAGGCAAAGCCGACCCGGCGACCGTCCAGAAAGGCCTGATCCAGCCACTTGTAGGCATCTTCCAGATCGTCGTAGAGCCGTTCGTGGCCATAGCGCTGTTCGAGCATGAAGTCGATCTGGTCCTGGGTGATGATTCCCGGATAAGCCGCCTGCCAGATTTCTCGGGCCAGTACCGAGATCGCCGGCACGTCCGGTGGTGTTACGGGACGGATCTGAATGTTCAGCATGTCTGTCATTGGTAGTACCCCTGTTCTCCTGGTGGCCGGGTCTTGAAACGCTTGTGCACCCAGAAATACTGCTCCGGCATGCGCAGTACCTGGGTTTCGATGAAGCGGTTGACGAATGCGGTATCGGCCTCGATGCTTTCTCCGGGGTAGTTCTCCCACGGCGGCATGACTTCCGCCTCATACCCGTCGCGCACCTGGCGCACGATGCATGGAACCACACGTGCACCGGTCAGGCGCACCAGTCGCGAGAGGGTTGGAATGGTAGCTGCCTGGACGCCGAAAAAGGGCACGAAGATGGATTCCTTGCGACCGAAATCCTGATCAGGCAGATAGAAGAGCGGATAGCCATCCTTCAACGCCTTGACAATCCTCCGCATCCCCTCCTGCCTGGACAAGAGCAACACCTCGTTGAAACGCATCCGGCCATCATAGAGCAACTTGTTGAACACCGGGTTCGACTGATTGGAATAAACGCTGCACGCCTTGCCGATCATTGAAAGACGGGTCGCTCCGGCATCGAGTCCGACGAAATGCGGACAGAGAATGATCAGCGGACGGTCGTCGGAATAGCTCAGATGCTCGCTACCGGTAACGCGGACGGTGCGTTCCAGGCGTTCCCGGGAGGCCCACCAGCCGAGCGTACGGTCCAGTACAGCGCGGCTGAACGCAACGAAATGCGCACGTGCCAGGCTCTTGCGCTCGCGTTCCGTCTTCTCCGGAAAGCATAGACGCAGGTTGATCAGCGTGATGTCGCGTCGGGTGCGGGCCAGGACAAAAAGGAGCCTTCCCAATCCCCAGCCGAGCGCGCGCAGGGCCGGCAAGGGCAGCCAGTGGAGCACCCAGAGGACGGCGACAAGGAGGTATGAGGCTGCCGTTTTCACCCGGCGCACTCGCTCTCCGGCGGTGGTTCGGCGCCACTCGGGCGCTTGTAGCGATTGTAGCCCCACAGGTATTGCGCCGGACACTGATGAACCAGATGCTCGGTTTCATGGTTGATCTGTTGCGCACGCTCGATCGTACTGCCTGTCAGGGCTGTCTGTGGGGGGGAAAAGTGCACCCGATAGCCGCGCCCGCAGGGCAGTCGCTCACCCCAGGTCATCAGCGTGGTGGCCCCGGTCTCGGTCAGCCGGGCAGCCAGTGTCATCGTGTAGGCCGGACGGCCGAAAAAGTCGAGCCAGACGCCTTCTCCCGTCTTCGGCGCCTGGTCGGGCAGCAGACCAATCGCCTGGCCTTTCTTGATCGCCTTGATCAGCGAGCGCACACCGGTCAGGTCGGCAGGCGCCAGATGCAACTGGGTTCGCTGTCGTCCCATTTCGATCAATTGCTGCATGGCGGTCCGCTTGGGCGGCCGATAGAGGACCGTGATCGGAAAGCGCGACGACAGGTATTGCGCAGTAATTTCGAAGCATCCGAGGTGCGGGGTCAGAAAGACGATGCCCTTGCCCAACTGGCGCGCAGCTTCGACGTACTCCCAGCCAACGACCTCAACCACCTGGGCGTTGGCCTCTTCCAGCGTCCGCATCCAGATGCGCGACAGTTCCAGCATCTGCTTGCCGGCCTCGGCAGCCACCGCGCCCCGAAGAGAAGCAGCGACGCCAGCTTGCGCAAGGTTCTCCCGCAGGTGCTGGCGGTAGGTCGGCGACAAGCAATAGACAAGGCGACCCAAGCCCGCGCCCAGCGCGTGCAGCGTCCGCAGTGGCAGCCAGGAAAGAATGCGAAAAAGAAAAACCATGACACCCCGGGGGCTTGAAACCGGCCGCAAAAAGTCTATCATTATCAACTCGCCGAGTTAAACAGACAACTTGCAGGGCGATTCAGAAATACTGCTAAAGCGTCACCGCTCATGGTCCGAAGCTGGTAACGCCGGATCGAAGGACCTTTGGAGCATTTCATGAGCGAGTATCTCTTCACCTCGGAGTCGGTTGGCGAAGGCCATCCCGACAAGGTTTCCGACCAGATTTCCGACGCCATCCTCGACGCCATCCTGGCACAGGACAAGCATTCCCGCGTTGCCGCCGAGACCCTCTGCAATACCGGCCTGGTTGTCCTCGCGGGTGAAATCACCACCAACGCCAACGTCGATTACATCCAGGTGGCCCGCGACACGATCAAGCGCATCGGCTACGACAACACCGAATACGGCATCGACTACAAGGGTTGCGCGGTGCTCGTCGCCTACGACAAGCAAAGCCCGGACATTGCCCAAGGCGTCAACAAGGCGTACGACGACGACCTCGGCCAGGGCGCCGGCGACCAGGGCCTGATGTTCGGTTATGCCTGCGACGAAACGCCGTCGCTGATGCCGCTGCCGATCTACCTGTCGCACCGCCTGGTCGAGCGCCAGGCGATGCTGCGCAAGGACGGCCGCCTGCCGTGGGCGCGACCCGATGCCAAGTCGCAGGTCACCATCCGCTATGTCGATGGCAAACCGCACTCGATCGACACCGTCGTGGTGTCCACCCAGCACTCCCCGGACATCAGCCTCGATGATCTGCGCGAAGCGACCATCGAACAGATCATCAAGCCGGTGCTGCCCAAGGAATTGATCAAGGGCGACGTCAAGTTCCTGGTCAATCCCACCGGCCGCTTCGTCGTCGGGGGCCCACAGGGCGACTGCGGCCTGACCGGACGCAAGATCATCGTCGACACCTATGGCGGTGCTGCACCGCACGGGGGCGGCGCATTCTCCGGCAAGGACCCGTCCAAGGTCGACCGCTCCGCCGCCTATGCGGGGCGCTACGTCGCCAAGAACATCGTCGCCGCCGGCTTGGCGTCGCGCTGCCTGGTGCAGATCTCCTACGCCATTGGCGTCGCCCACCCGACCTCGGTCATGGTCGACACCTTTGGCACCGGCAAAATCAATAACGAAACCCTGACCGAGTTGATCCGGAAGCACTTCGACCTGCGCCCCAAGGGCATCGTCAACATGCTCGACCTGTTGCGCCCGATCTACCAGAAAACCGCCGCCTACGGCCATTTCGGCCGCGACGAACCGGAATTCACCTGGGAAGCGACCGATCGCGCCAACCTGCTGAAGTCCGACGCCGGCCTGTAGGTTGCCCGGCGCATGGTCAAAGGGGAGCCACCACGGCTCCCCTTTTTCATTACAATCGTTGACATGCTCAAGAAGATTCCGGTCCGGGATGTGCGCGTCGGCATGCATTTGCAGGAATTCTGCGGTGCCTGGCTGGATCATCCATTCTGGCGAAGCCGGTTTGTTCTGACCGACCCCAAAGACCTCAAATTGATCCTTGCGAGCCCGATCAGGGAGGTGTGGATTGATACCTCACTGGGGCTTGATGTTGAACCTGACGCAGCCGGGGACTGCGCTCCGGTCGCAACTGCCGAGACGCCCGGCCGGGATCCGGCGCCGCTGGTCGAATCCAGGACATCGTTCAGCGACGAACTCAAGAGTGCGGCAAAAATCTGCGCAATGGGCAAGGAGGCAGTCGCTTCGATGTTCATGGAAGCACGCATGGGCAAGGCGATCGAGGGCGACGCCGTGGCTCCGCTGGTCGAGCAGATAGCGAATTCGGTGCTGCGCAATGGCGGCGCATTGGTCAGTCTGGCCCGCCTCAAGACTGCCGACAACTACACCTACATGCACTCGGTGGCAGTCTGCGCGCTGATGATCGCCGTCGCCCGGCGACTGGGCCTGGATCCGCAGCAAGTCAGCGATGCCGGCATGGCCGGCTTGCTGCACGATCTGGGCAAAGCGTTGATCCCCAAGGAAATCCTCGACAAGCCGGGCAAGCTGACCGACGCCGAGTTCGCCATCATCAAGACTCACCCCGCGGAAGGTCACAAGCTCTTGCTCGCCGGTAGCGGCATCGCTGAAGCAGTCAAGGATGTCTGTTTGCACCACCACGAGAAAGTCGATGGCAGCGGCTATCCTGAAGGCCTGAATGGCGAGACGATGAGTTTGTTCGCCAAGATGGGCGCGGTTTGCGATGTCTACGATGCGATCACCTCGAACCGTCCTTACAAGGCCGGATGGGATCCGGCCGAATCGATCAAGCAGATGGCCGATTGGAAAGGCCATTTCGACCCTACCGTCTTCCAGGCCTTCGTCAAGAGCCTGGGCATCTATCCGGTCGGCGCCTTTGTTCGGCTGGAATCCGGAAGGATGGGGGTGGTCGTTGAGCAACACGAATCGTCCTTGCTGAAGCCCAAAATCAGGGTCTTCTTCTCGGCTCGATCACAGGCCTACATCGTCCCCGAAACGATAGACCTTGCGCACAGCCCCGAGAAGATAGCAGGCCGCGAAGATCCCGAGAAATGGGGAATCAAGGATTTCAACCACCACTGGCTCGGCGACAACACCTGAAAACAGTTTATAATTCGCCGCTAACCGAGGAGCGCTGCAGGGGAAGTTTCTCTCAGGCTCGGTTTTGAACGGCGCTCACCCAATCAACCCCGTGCCGGGCACGGGATGCCGGGTGAGCATCCCTCCCGGCCACAGTTCATCAGGAGCTTACTGTGGCTGAATTCAAAGACTGCGTTATCGCCGACATCACCCTTGCCGACTGGGGTCGCAAGGAAATCCGCATTGCCGAGACCGAAATGCCCGGTCTGATGGCCATTCGCGAAGAATTCGCGGCAAGCCGACCGCTCAGTGGCGCCCGCATCACCGGTTCGCTGCACATGACGATCCAGACCGCCGTGCTGATCGAGACGTTGACCGCGCTCGGCGCCGAAGTCCGCTGGGCGTCGTGCAACATCTTCTCGACCCAGGACCACGCCGCTGCCGCCATCGCCGCCGACGGCATCCCGGTCTTTGCGGTCAAGGGCGAATCGCTGGCCGATTACTGGGATTACACCCACCGCATCTTCGAGTGGGGCGACGGCGGCTACACCAACATGATCCTCGACGACGGCGGCGACGCGACCTTGCTGCTGCACCTCGGCGCCCGCGCCGAGCAGGACATCTCGGTGCTGGCCAACCCCGGTTCAGAGGAAGAAACCATCCTCTTCGCCGCGATCAAGGCAAAACTCGCGGTCGATCCGACCTGGTACTCGCTGCGCCTGGCCCAGGTCAAGGGCGTCACCGAGGAAACCACCACCGGCGTCCATCGCCTGTACCAGATGCACGAACGCGGTGAACTCAAGTTTCCGGCGATCAACGTCAACGACTCGGTGACCAAGTCCAAGTTCGACAACCTCTACGGCTGCCGCGAATCGCTGGTCGACGGCATCAAGCGCGCCACCGACGTCATGATCGCCGGCAAAGTGGCTCTGATCGCCGGTTACGGCGACGTCGGCAAGGGTTCTGCACAAGCCATGCGCGCATTGTCGGCGCAAGTGTGGGTCACCGAGATCGACCCGATCTGCGCCCTGCAGGCGGCGATGGAAGGCTACCGCGTCGTCACCATGGAATACGCCGCCGACAAGGCCGACATCTTCGTCACCTGCACCGGCAACTATCACGTCATCACCCATGACCACATGGCGGCGATGAAGGATCAGGCCATCGTCTGCAACATCGGTCACTTCGACAACGAAATCGACGTCGCTTCCATCGAAAAGTACCAGTGGGAAGAGATCAAGCCGCAGGTCGACCACGTCATTTTCCCTGACGGCAAGCGCATCATCCTGCTCGCCAAGGGCCGTCTGGTGAACCTCGGCTGCGGCACCGGCCATCCGTCCTACGTCATGAGTTCCAGCTTCGCGAACCAGACCATCGCCCAGATCGAACTGTATACCCGCACAGCCGATTACCCGGTCGGTGTCTATACGCTGCCCAAGCATCTCGACGAGAAGGTCGCCCGTCTGCAACTGAAAAAACTCAATTCACAACTGAGCACCTTGACCGAGCAGCAGGCCGCCTACATCGGTGTCCCGGTCGAAGGACCTTACAAATCCGACCACTATCGTTACTGAGAGGCACAGGTGCTGAGAATCATCGCGATCTGGGTCATCAACGCCCTGGCATTGCTGGCCCTGCCCTACGTCTTCTCGTCGATTCACGTCGCGAGTTTCGGGACGGCGCTGCTGGTGGCGCTGGTTCTCGGCCTGATAAACACGCTGCTGCGTCCGCTGCTGGTTTTGCTGACGCTGCCGGTGACGCTGCTGACGCTCGGGTTGTTCATCTTCGTCATCAACGCGCTGCTCTTTCAGCTGACGGGCCACCTGGTCAGCGGCTTCGACGTGGGTGGCTTCTGGTCGGCATTGTTCGGGGCGATCGCTTACAGCGTGATCTCGTGGGCGCTGCACGCGCTGTTGTTCAAGGCGGACTGAGTGGCGCGCGCCGATCAGTTGCTCGTCGCATCCGGGCTGGCGGCCTCGCGCACGGCCGCCCAGCGCATGATCGCCGCGGGCCGCGTCAACTGGCCGGGCGGCATCGTCGCCAAGGCGGCGCTGGAATTGGCCCCGGAAACACCGTTGACCGTGACAGCCGACGCCGAAGACCGCTTCGTCTCGCGCGGCGGCCAGAAACTGGCTGGCGCACTGTCATCCAGCGCTGTCGACATTGCCGGCCGGACCTGTCTTGACGTCGGACAATCTACCGGCGGCTTCACCGACTGCCTGCTGCAGGCCGGCGCCTGGCATGTCGTCGGCGTCGATGTCGGGCACGGGCAACTCCACCCCAGGCTCCTGGCCGATTCCCGCATCACCGCCTTCGAGGGCGTCAACTGCCGTAACCTGGCCGCCAGTGATCTCGGCAACGCCGTGCCGAACGAAGGATTCGACCTGATCGTCGGCGACCTGTCCTTCATCTCGCTGACGCTGGTCCTGCCGCAACTCCCGCCGCTGCTGGCCGACCGCGGCGATCTGCTGCTGCTGGTCAAGCCGCAGTTCGAAGTCGGCCCCGACAACGTCGGCAAGGGTGGCATCGTCCGGGACCCGACGCTGCATGACAAAGTTGAACGCAAGCTGCGCCGGTGCGCCGCCAGCCTCGGCCTCACTGTCCGGGCTTGGTTCGCCAGTCCGCTTGCCGGCGGCGACGGCAATCGCGAATTCTTCATCTGGTTGAATAAATGAAACACGAAATTTCGATCGAATTCTTCCCGCCGCAGACGCCGGAGGGCATGGAAAAGCTGCGTGCCACCTGGGTCAGTCTGGCCGAGCTGAAGCCCGCCTTCTTCTCGGTAACGTACGGCACCGGCGGCTCGACCCGCGAACGCACGTTCAGTGTCGTCAAGGAAATCGTCGCCGGTGGCTTCGCTGCCGCGCCACACTTGTCCTGCATCGGGTCGACGCGTGACAGCATCCGCGAGATCCTCAACGAGTACAAGGCCGCCGGCATCCGGCGCACCGTCGCCCTGCGTGGCGATCTGCCCTCGGGCATGGCCGAGGCGGGCGAATTCCGCCACGCCAACGAACTGGTCGAATTCATCCGTAGCGAAACCGGCGACTGGTTCAGCATCGAAGTTGCCGCCTACCCGGAATGGCACCCACAGGCGCGCAGCCCGCAGGACGACCTCGCAGCCTTCGCGCGCAAGGTCAGGGCCGGCGCCAATTCAGCCATCACCCAGTATTTCTACAACGCCGATGCGTACTTCAATTTCGTCGACGAAGCCACGGCGCTTGGCGTCAATGTGCCGATTGTTCCCGGCATCATGCCGATCGCCGGCTTCACCAAACTGGCGCGCTTCTCGGATGCCTGCGGGGCCGAAATGCCGCGCTGGATGCGCAAGAAGTTCGAGAGCTACGGCGACGATGTCGATTCGATTCGCGCTTTCGGCCTCGACATCGTCACCGAACTGTGCGAACGCCTGCTCAAGGGCGGCGCCCCCGGCCTGCATTTCTATTCCATGAATCAGGCCCGGCTGACCACGGAAATCTGCCGCCGCCTCGGGTGAACGTCGCCCGTCGCGACCATGGAAGCAAGCGCCGGCCCTAGGGTCGACCCGCGAAAAAGCCCGCTTTTCGCGGGCTTTTTGCTGCGGCCGAGATCCGGGCTCAGGCGGCCTGGGTCACGATAACGTTCTGCGCCGGCATCGGCGCCGGGAAGCCGGCTTCGCCCAGCGCTTCGCGGATCATCCGGTTGGTGTCGAAATAGACTTGCCAGTAATTGTCGGTGTGGCAGTAGGGACGCACCGCCAGCACCGGGCCGACCAGCGTGAAATCGAGGATTTCGACATCGACCTTGGGCTCCGGCAGAACGTTCGGAATCGTCGCGATCTTCTGGCGCAGCAGGACCATCGCTGCCTGATGGTCGGCCGCGCCCGAAAGCTGGCACTTGAGATCGACGCGGCGAAAGGCATTGTGCGAGTAATTCTGGATCGTCTCGCTGAACACCTTGTTGTTGCCGATGATCGTCTGCACGTTGTCCGGCGTGTTGATCACGGTTGTGAACAGGCCGAGCTCGGTGACGGTTCCGGTGACGCCGGCAATCGTCACGAAGTCGCCGACCTTCATCGGCCGCAATACCACCAGGAAGGCGCCCGCCGCGAAGTGGGCCAGCAGGCCCGACCAGGCCATACCGATGGCGACACCGGCCGCCGCGATCAAGGCAGCGAAGGTCGTCGTCTGGATGCCGAAGTAGCCAAGGATGCCAATGACGAGCAGAATGTTCAAGGTCACCGTGACGATGGAGCCGACGTAACGCAACACGGTCGGGTCAACCTTCTGGCGCTCCAGCGACGCCCGCACCATGCCTACCGCGACACCGATCAGCCAGCGACCGATCACCCAGAAAGCGACCGCCGCCAGCACCTTGATGCCCACCTCGGTAGCGGTTGTCATGATGAGGTCCTGCCAGCGCGAAATGTCTTCTTTATTCATCACTATTCTCCGTCTCAATTGGGATAAGCCCGAACCCGCAAAATGGGCCGTCAAGCCAACTGCATTCTAGAAGAAATCCGGAAAACCGGACAAATAACAGCAAGTTATCGCCCCGACGCGGACACCTGTGCACTGCCCGATTCGTTGACAGGGTTTCTGCGCATCCCTATAATCCGCGCTCCCAGGTCGGGTCGGTAGCTCAGTCGGTAGAGCATCGGACTTTTAATCCGTTGGTCCAGAGTTCGAATCTCTGCCGACCCACCAGTCTTTCGGTAGTTGCGGGGCGCTAGCTCAGTTGGTAGAGCAGCGGACTCTTAATCCGTAGGTCCAGAGTTCGAATCTCTGGCGCCCCACCATCAAAATCCAGCACTTAGCCTCGGCCACAAGCCGGGGCTTTTTGCTTCTTTGCCGCTGTTCGCCGTCGCCGCGCGTGAACGTCAGTCGACTGGAATGGCCACCCAGGCAACATTGAGGCGTGATTACGCCCCGTCCGGCTCGGCAAGCGGGCCTGTCCGCTCGACCTGCTCCCGGAGCAGGAGCGGAACGACGATCGCGAGCTTGGCGAAGATCTTCGGGTTGACGGTCTCCTTCAGATGCTGGGCGACCGCATCGGGTTGGCCTTGCCAGTAGTTGACCAGCTCCTCCACCGTCCGGATGCCGGCGCGGTCGACAAACTCCTCGAAGTCGTTTTCAAGGTGCAGACGAAGCCTTGCCTCCCCGACCCACTGCTTGAGCTGCCGGTAACCGAAGCCGGTGCGCACTGCGAGGTCGATAGGCCTGGCATGACTGAGGTTCTCAATGTTGTCGAAACCCTCGCGATCCAGCCGCATCTCATGGTCGGAGCTCATCCCGGCGAGATCGGCGAGGGGCGTCCCAGCATATTTCGTCGGGCCGAACCCGAGCATCTTGTTCCCGAGCTTTTCGATAAGAAATAGCGCACGGTTGGGAAAATAGCCCAGGAAGAACGCGAGAAGCGGGAGGAAGCGAAGGAATCGCTCGCTATACGCCGCATCGGATACCGACCCGAAGACCTCCAGGGCCGGGAGAGCGAACGACAGAACAAGGGCGAGGATGCTGCTGACGACCATCCGCAGACTGCCGGCCACATAGGTGTGCGGCGACAGGTCGAGGGTGAAGTAGGCGCGCAAGAGATACCCGATGAAATAGATGTAGGCGCCGAGAAAACCAAACTGAAAGGCGGTAAGACTGATGACGATCTGGTGATAGAACTTCGTCCGGTCAGTCGAATAAAACTCGATGAACGGGCCAAGGAGCAGCATGTTCGCTCCCTTTCCGTAATCGACGCCCTGACCCAACGGCTCTTTCGTCGTCAGTACTGAGCCGGAGCCTGTCAGCTCAGCGGTCCCATGCGCTCGCTCCACTTGGGAAACGGCGAGTGCGGCAGCGGACTCAACACTCTCCACGGGAGGGAAATAGGGCTTGAACAGGAGAATGATGAAGGCGCCCATGGTGATGACCAGTGTCAGGGCGGCCATGCTTCCCCAGTAGCGACGCAACCTGAACTGCAACGGGATCAGTCGCTTGATCTCCTCGCGATACCTCTCCAACTCCTTGGGGCTGAAATCCCGCTCGATGCGCAGCCTCTTCACATCCTTCATGTTCGACACGTACATGATGGTGATCAGAGGCACAATGAGGATGGCCAGCAGAGCCAGGACGAGGTTGTACTGGAAGAAAAGCGGATCAAACCAGTTCATAGCCTCTTCGAGAGGGTTCCCGCCGGCCCAGCAGGCGTCCATCGGGAGTGCAACAAGAGCCACGGAAGCAACAGGCACCAGGCTGATTCGCAGGGTGGACTCCAGGGTTCTCTCTGATCTGAGCATCTCATGGTCCTCCACATTCCAGAATCCGGATGACGAGACAACGGACAGGCGACTCAAGACTACCAGAGAAAGTATCGCTGGCCACAACAGGCATGGTCAATCGAAGATTTTCTCCTGAGACCTGTCAATGGGCTCAAGCGCACGGACCGTTAGCCACTGGTTCTGCAGGTCGATCAATTCCCTTTCGCCGATGACATCGCCGATCTTGAGGATGGTGATGGGCACCTGGCCATCAAGTAATGCGCTGACCTTGGCATACTGGCAATGCTGACGAGAGTCATGGAGTGGCGGATTCAAGTCTGTTCTGACCTGCGGCAGAGTGCGTGGTGGTGCCGGAGCAACGGCGTCTGCTCCGGCCAGGCGCGCGGCAACGATGATGCCAATCCCGATTTCGACGAAACGCCCTTGCAACCTGTGCGCGACATCAGGACACCTCAGTCCAGACGCGAGCTTTTGAGCATCGCTTCGAACTTCGTCGCGTAGGCGGCGATCTCGATGGCTTTGTCCTGTCCGTTGATGATGCGACGAGCCCCAACGTAGTCGCAGCCAGCTGCGTTGATGTAGGTCGCCAGCATTTTGCCGGTGAACAGGCCGAGGCGCATGCCGGCCGACATGATGCGGTAGGCGGTTGCCGGTTCGAGAACCATCGCCGGCCGGTCGACAAAGGCAGTTCCGACGCCGATCGCCTGCCCGAGGCGCAAGTAGTTCGCACGGCCAGTGATCTGCACATAGCCGCGCCCCTTGAAGCGCAGGCCGTCACCCTTCTTGGTGTTGCCCAGGCGCGTGCCAAGCGTTGTGCCGGTCTCGTACTTGGCGAAATAGGAGTCAGCACCAAATTCCGTGATCGGAGTGAAGGTGTTCGCGCACTCGTGCTTGATGGTCGCCAGCATGTAGGCCACCCAGCGGTCGTCGTCAATTTCAGGGTCAATCTGCGCAAACCCAAGGATCTGGTCGATACCCTGAAACTGCGAAGCGTTAAGTTGGGCGAAAGACTGTTGGTAAGCGGTTGCGAAGGCTTGATGGTCGTAAAACATGAATATCTCCTTTGGGTTGGATAGCAGGATGGGATCGAGTCTGGATTGTCAGCGGTCGGAGGTTGGCAACGCCCGCCAGTCGGCCGGGCCGCTCACGCCAAGCGATTCGGGGCAGGTGAACACGGCGGCCAGACCGACCACGCGCAGCGCGCCGCGTTCCAGCGCGTAGCGGGTTCGTGTGCCGCAGTCGCCTGGTGCCCGAAAGCGGTTGAGGATTTCCAGTTCGGCCCTGGTGCTGTGCGGCGGCGCCAAGACCGTCAGGTCGCCCCATACAACGACCTGCTCGCTCAGTTCAAAATTCGCCGGCGCGCCCAAGTGTTCAGCCGCGATGGGCCAGCGTAACAGCGCGCCGACACCTTGACCGGTATCCGCAATCCATAGCTGTGCTGCCCAAAAACTGCCCTGGTAGGCGCCTTGGGCGCAAGTGGCCTGAACCAGCCAGCTTCCGTCGGCAAGTGCCAGGCGGATAAGGCCAGCGGTGCCATTACTGTCGCGGTTGGCGTCTTCGCAATCGGCATCCCAAGCCGTGCCACCTCGCGCCACCGACGAGCCGTTCACAAGTAGTGTGCGCAAGACGCCCCGCAGTGCGACGGCCTGATCCAGGCCACTGCCTGCTGCGATGAGCACGCGAAATAGCGTGGGAGGCAACGCCACAACCTCCTGTTCCTGGGCCAATGCAGCCTGCACGGAAACAACGAGGAACAGCGCACCAAGTTGCCGCAGCGCGGAAGCCAGAAGATTTCGATCGCGCATGGGCTTTTCCTCAAGCAGGGAGGCGGTGTCCCGCCGAGTGGTGTAAAAGGCCTTCAGGAGATCATCGACTCCCGTGTGGCTGGATTGCCGGTCAGACTGTCACGGCGGAGAGGTTGATGCCGGGATTGTCGCCGACCTCGGCCAAGGTTTCCAGCGCCATGCAACGACGTTGCAAGTGACACCCGTCGTTCTGCTCGAGCTGGAGCATCCCGAGCACGTGGCAGATGGGCAGTTCGTTGGGGAACACCGCGAGCACGTCGGTCCGTCTCTTGATCTCGCCATTGAAGCGTTCCAGCGTATTGGTGCTGTGGATCCTGGGCCCGACGCCACTTCGGAAATTGCACGTTGGCCAGGACATCGTGGTCGAAGTCATCCATCGGTCAAGCGATCTTCTGGAAGCGCTCACGAACTGAATCCGTCGCGGTTTGCCCCTGATGATGTCCCGTCTGTTCGGCCTCCTGCACAAAGATGGTGGCGATCATGGCCGAGCCCAGCCGTTTGGCGAAGCTCTGAATCTTCCTCTCTACACCGTATTGCGCACCAACGACCAGTCGGCCACGATCGAATTCGCGCGATACGCAGTGATCGGGAAGGAGATATTCGTGGTCGCTTTTTTAACTTTGTGCCATGGCGGGTATTGCACGATGCGAATTTCGTTTTTATACTGTGAAATCATGCCTAGGTGTAAACACGGGTTTGCGATCCGGGCGCAACGCGACACAATTGCGTTAAAGTTGTCTTGCTCAACAGGCAGGACATGACCAGAACCAACTTTGGAGACGAACGATGGCCGACCAGCAGAACTCACAGCCCGACCCGATGGATACCGACCCTCAGGAAACCCGTGAATGGGTGGAAGCGCTGGACGGGGTCATCGCCCAGGAAGGTCCCGACCGCGCCCATTTCCTGATCGAGAGGGTGATCGGCCAGGCACGCGAGGCAGGAATCAATCTTCCCTACTCCGCCAATACCGAATACATCAACACGATTCCGGTCGACCAGCAGCCCAAGTACCCCGGCGACGGCGACATGGAGATCAAAATTCACTCCTACATCCGCTGGAATGCGATGGCGATGGTCGTCCGCGCCAACAAGGGCACCAACGTCGGCGGCCACATCGCCTCGTTCGCCTCGGCTGCCGCGCTTTACGACGTCGGCTTCTCGCATTTCTGGAAGAGCCTCGAGCACGAAACCGGCGGTGACCTGATCTTCTTCCAGGGCCACTCGGTGCCGGGCGTCTATTCCCGCGCCTTCATGCTCGGCCGCCTGACCGAGGATCAGATGGACAGCTTCCGCCAGGAAACCGGCGGCAAGGGCATCTCATCCTACCCGCACCCCTGGCTGATGCCGGACTTCTGGCAGTTCCCGACCGTCTCGATGGGCCTCGGCCCGATCCAGGCGATCTATCAGGCACGTTTCATGAAGTACCTGGCGAGCCGCGGCCTGATCGACGCCGCCAAGGCCGAGCAGCGCAAGGTCTGGGCTTTCCTCGGGGACGGCGAGACCGACGAGGTCGAATCGCTCGGCGCCATCAGCATGGCGGGCCGCGAGAAACTCGACAACCTGATCTTCGTCATCAACTGCAACCTGCAGCGCCTCGACGGTCCGGTACGCGGCAATGGCAAGATCATTCAGGAGCTTGAATCCGAGTTTCGCGGCTCAGGCTGGAACGTCATCAAACTGATCTGGGGCACCCACTGGGACGCCCTGTTCCTCCGTGACAAGAAGGGAATCCTCAAGAAGCGCATGATGGAACTGTGCGACGGCGAGTACCAGACCTTCAAGGCCAAGAATGGCGCCTACGTTCGCGACAATTTCTTCAACACACCAGAACTGAAGGAACTTGTCGCCGACTGGACCGACGACGACGTCTGGCAACTGAACCGCGGCGGCCACGACATATTCAAGATCTTTGCCGCCTACGACCGCGCCGTGAAGCACAGAGGCGCGCCGACGCTGATCCTCGCCAAGACCATCAAGGGCTTTGGCATGGGCCAGGCCGGCGAGGCAATGAACATCTCCCACCAGCAAAAGAAGATGGACAAGGAGCAGATCGGCCGCTTCCGTGACCGCTTCAGCCTGCCGGTAGCGGACGATCAGCTGGAAAAGCTGCCCTACCTGAAGTTTGCGGAAGACTCGGAGGAATACAAGTACATGCGCCAGCACCGCATGGACCTCGGCGGCTTCCTGCCGCAGCGTCGGCGCAAGGCCGAGCCGTTGGCCATTCCGCCGCTCGACAAGTTCGATGCACTGTTGAAGGCTTCCGGCGAAGGACGCGAGTTATCCACGACGATGGCCATCGTCCGCATCATGAACATGATGTTGAAGGACAAGAACGTGGGCAAGAACGTCGTGCCCATCGTCCCGGATGAATCCCGCACCTTCGGTATGGAAGGGATGTTCCGCTCGGTCGGCATCTGGAACCAGCAAGGCCAGAACTATGTCCCGGAAGACCATGACCAGCTGATGTTCTACAAGGAATCGAAGACCGGCCAGGTGTTGCAGGAGGGCATCAACGAAGCCGGCGCGATGAGCGACTGGATCGCTGCCGGCACATCCTATTCGGTGCATAACGTACAGACTATTCCGTTCTACATCTGCTATTCGATGTTTGGCCTGCAGCGCACGCTCGACCTCTGCTGGGCCGCCGGTGACCAACGCGCCCGCGGCTTCCTGATCGGCGGCACCGCCGGGCGCACGACGCTGAACGGCGAAGGCCTCCAGCACGAGGACGGCCACAGCCTGATTCTCGCCAACCTGATCCCGAACTGCATCTCCTACGACCCGACCTTCCAATACGAAGTCGCCGTTGTCGCCCAGGACGGCATGCGACGCATGTTCCAGGAGCAGGAAGACGTCTTCTACTACCTCACCGTGATGAACGAGAACTACGAACACCCGGAAATGCCGGCGGGCGCTGCGCCTGACATCGTCAAAGGGATGTACGCGTTCAGGAAGGCCGCCAAGAGCAAGGGACCGCGGGTACAACTGCTCGGCTCCGGCACCATCTTCCGTGAAGTCATCGCCGCCGCCGATCTGCTCAGGAAGGACTGGGGTGTCGAAGCCGACCTGTGGGGCTGCCCGAGCTTCAACGAACTGGCACGCAACGGTCAGGACGTCCAGCGCTGGAACCTGCTGCACCCGCTCGAAGCGCCAAAGTTGTCGCACGTGGAGAAGAAATTGAAGGATGCCAAGGGTCCGGTTATCGCCGCGACGGACTACATCCGCATGTTTCCCGAGCAGATCCGCCCCTTCGTCAAGGCGCCGTATGTCACCCTCGGCACCGACGGGTTCGGCCGCTCCGACACCCGTGAGAAATTGCGCCACTTTTTCGAGGTCGACCGCCACTGGGTCACGCTGGCCGCCCTCAAGGCGCTGGCCGACACCGGGGAGATCGAACGCGAGCAGGTGGCGTCGGCTCTGGTCAAGTACGACCTTGACCCGAACAAACCCAACCCGCTGTCGGTCTGATCAGGGAGAGACGACATGAGCCAGATCAGTGAAGTGAAGGTCCCCGATATCGGCGATTTCTCCGACGTGCCGGTCATCGACCTGTTCGTCAAGGTTGGCGACAGCATCAAGGTCGACGACGCGATTGCCACGCTGGAATCCGACAAGGCGACGATGGATGTCCCTTCCACAGTCGACGGCGTAGTCACGGAAGTTCTCGTCCAGCTTGGGTCCAAGGTCAGCGAAGGCTTTGTGCTGATCAAGGTCGACACGGGTGCTGGTGCCGCAGCGCCTGCCGCCCAGGCCGCTGCACCGGCGCCTGCCGCCGCTCCGGCAACTGCTCCGACTGCTGCCGGCGGCCTCGTTGACGTGTCGGTGCCGGACATCGGCGATTTTTCCGACGTGCCGGTCATCGACCTGTTCGTCAAGGTCGGCGACACGATCAAGGTCGACGACGCCATCGCCACGCTGGAATCCGACAAGGCAACCATGGACGTCCCCTCGACTGTTTCCGGCACGGTCAGGGAAGTGTTGGTCAACCTGGGCTCCAAGGTCAGTGAAGGCGTCGTGCTGATCAAGGTAGACAGCACCTCGGCCGCTGGCGCGCCAGCTCTGGCACCTGCTGCTGCACCGGTGCCGGTTTCTGCCCCGGCAGCTGCGTCGACCCCGGTGCCAGCCGCTGTTTCCACGGTCGCAGCAACCGCCCCGGCGGCACTGGCGCCCGCCCTGCCGGCTGGCAGCAAGGTGCACGCGTCGCCGTCGGTGCGTGCCTATGCCCGCGAACTTGGCGTCGATCTGATCAAGGTTCCGGCGACCGGTCCCAAGAACCGAATCATCAAGGAAGACCTGACCCGATACGTCAAGGGCGTCATGTCGGGTGCCATTTCCGGCCCGGTGGCCGCAGCGACTGGGGGCGGCGGGCTCGATCTGCTGCCGTGGCCAAAGGTCGATTTCGCCAAGTTCGGCGAGATTGAGATCAAGCCGCTGTCGCGCATCAAGAAAATTTCCGGCCAGAACCTCTCGCGCAACTGGGTCATGATCCCGGCCGTGACCTATCACGAAGACGCCGACATCACCGACCTCGAAGCCTTCCGCATCCAGTTGAACAAGGAAAACGAGAAGTCCGGCAAAAAGCTGACCATGCTCGCCTTCCTGATCAAGGCTTGCGTGAAGGCGATGCAGCGCTATCCGGAATTCAACTCTTCGCTCGACGGCGACAATCTGGTGCTGAAGAAGTATTTCAACATCGGTTTCGCGGCCGATACACCGAATGGCCTGGTCGTGCCGGTGATCAAGAACGCCGACAGGAAGGGCGTTTTCGAGATCGCCAGGGAAAGCGGCGAACTGGCAGGGCAGGCTCGCGAGGGCAAGCTGAAGCCCGCTGACATGTCGGGCGCCTGCTTTACGATTTCGAGCCTGGGCGGCATCGGCGGCACCTATTTCGCGCCGATCGTCAATGCGCCGGAGGTCGCCATCCTCGGTGTCAACAGATCGTCACTGAAGCCCGTCTGGGACGGCAAACAATTCGTGCCGCGCCTGATCCTGCCCCTGTCCCTGACCGCCGACCATCGCGTTATCGACGGCGCGCTGGCCACCCGCTTCAACGTCTATGTCGCCGAACTGCTGGCCGACATGCGTCGCATGATCGTTTAAGGGGAATGCGATGAGTCAGCTTATTGAAGTCAAAGTCCCCGATATTGGCGATTTCGCCGATGTGCCGGTCATCGACCTGTTCGTCAAGGTCGGCGACAGCATCAAGGTGGATGATGCGATCGCCACGCTGGAATCCGACAAGGCGACCATGGATGTGCCGAGCACGGTCGCCGGCACAGTCAAGGACGTACTGATCCAGCTTGGTTCCCGCGTCAGCGAAGGCGCCGTGCTGATCAAGGTCGAAGCCGGAGCAGCCGCAGCGGTGGCTCCGGTTTGTGCCCCGGCAGCGGCGTCGACCGCAGCAGCCGCACCGGCGGCCGCGACGCCGGTGGCCGCCAGCCACGCCGGCGGCGCCGACCTGGAATGCGAAATGCTGGTCCTTGGTGCCGGCCCCGGTGGCTATTCGGCCGCCTTCCGCTCGGCGGATCTCGGCATGAAAACGATTATCGTCGAGCGTTACGCGACGCTGGGCGGCGTCTGCCTCAACGTCGGCTGCATTCCGTCCAAGGCGCTGCTGCACGTCGCCGCGGTGATGGAAGAAGCGCAGCACGCCAGCGACCTCGGCGTCACCTTCGCCGCACCGACCGTCGATATCGACAAGCTGCGCGCGCACAAGGACAAGGTCGTCGGCAAACTGACCGGCGGTCTGGCCGGCATGGCCAAGGGGCGCAAGGTCGACATCGTGCGCGGCTACGGCAGCTTCATCGACCCGCACCACATCGAGGTCGAGGAAACCGCCGGCAGCAGCCAGGACAAGACCGGCGTCAAGAAGATCATCAAGTTCCAGAAATGCATCATTGCCGCCGGTTCTGCTGCCGTGCATCTGCCCTTCATCCCGCGCGACCCGCGCATCGTCGATTCGACTGGAGCGCTGGAACTGCGCTTCGTGCCGAAGAAGATGCTGGTCATCGGTGGCGGCATCATCGGGCTGGAAATGGCCACCGTCTATTCAACGCTGGGTTCCAGGGTCGATGTCGTCGAAATGCTCGATGCCCTGATGCAGGGCCCCGATCGCGATACCGTCAAGGTTTGGGAAAAGCAGAACCTTCACCGCTTCGACAAGATCATGCTGAAGACCAAAACGGTTGCGGTCGACGCCAAGGAGGATGGTCTTTACGTCAGCTTCGAGGGCGAAGGCGCTCCCGCAGAAGCGGTCAAGTACGACATGATTCTGCAAGCCGCGGGACGCTCGCCCAATGGCAAGAAGATCGCTGCCGACAAGGCCGGCGTTGCTGTCACCGACCGTGGTTTTATCAACGTCGATGCCCAGATGCGCACCAACGTGCCGCACATTTTCGCCATTGGCGATCTGGTCGGCCAGCCCATGCTGGCCCATAAGGCGGTCCATGAAGCCCACGTTGCCGCGGAAGTTGCGGCCGGTCACAAGGCGGCCTTCGATGCCACGGTAATTCCGGGGGTCGCGTATACGCATCCGGAAGTGGCCTGGGTCGGGTATACCGAAGAGCAGGCGAAAAAGGAAGGACGCAAGGTCGAATCCGCCAAGTTCCCGTGGGCCGCTTCCGGCCGCGCCATCGCCAATGGCGCCGACTACGGTTTCACCAAGCTGATTTTCGATGCCGAAACCCACCGCGTCATCGGCGGCGCGATCGTCGGCCCAAACGCCGGCGACATGATCGGCGAAGTCTGTCTGGCTATCGAGATGGGCTGCGACGCCATCGACATCGGCAAGACCATCCACCCGCATCCGACATTGGGTGAAACGGTCGGCATGGCTGCCGAAGTGGCGCATGGCACCTGTACCGATGTGCCGCCGCCGCGCAAGAAATAGCCGATCAGGTTAGACTGAACGGAGGGTGACGGTATTTTTGTCGCCCTCTATTCTCTTGCCAAGATTCCATGACCATAGCCAACGCCTTGCCCCAGCGATCCGCAGAAGAACAGGTGCGCCTCCAGGAGGTCCTTCGCGACATGTTCGAACACCGGATATGTTTCAACGAAGCACTCGGTTTCCACGTCGAATCATTCGACCCGGCCGCCGCTTCCCTTTCCTTCGCAATGCGTCCTGATCTGGTTGGCCACTATTTGCATGGCCGCCTGCACGGAGGTGTCATATCCGCAGCGCTCGATACGGTGGGCGGCTTTGCCGCAACCGTCGGAATCGGGGAAAAATTTTCGAGCGAGACAGCCGCTCAGGTTGCCAGTCGCTTCGGACGCCTCGGAACCATCGACTTGCGGGTCGATTATCTTCGCCAAGGCACCGGCACCCGATTCACGGCCACCGGGCGGGTCACACGTCTTGGCGGCCGCATAGCTTCAGTGCAGATGACGCTGGAAAATGAAACCGGCCTGCTCATCGCGACCGGCTGCGGCTCCTACGTCATCAGCTGATCCTCGAGCATGGGTACGGTCTGCATCAAGAGATGCCGCCTACCCCAACAGTTCGGCAGGAATCACCGCCCGCAGCACGGTCTGCGTCTCATCGCCCCGGGTACGGTTGTTCAACCACCAGAGCGCCCCCTTCTTGATCGTCCATTCTGCATCCTGACCGGCCAGCAGAAGTGCCGCCAGTTGCCCGAGCACAGGCTGGTGACCGACTACCAGTACGGCGCCGCCGGCATCCGGCCACCCGCATGTCGCAATCAGGTCGGCCACCCCGGCATCGGGCCCGATCGTGCTTATGGTCTCGAACGGCAGCTTCAGCGCCTCGGCCGTCTGCTGGGTCCGCACCGCCGGACTGACAATGATGCGCAGACCCTGCGGCTGCTGTTCGCGTATCCACCTGGCCATGATCCGGGCCTGCTTACGGCCGCGCTCAGTCAGGCGTCTCTTGAGATCATCCTCCCCCTCTTCGGCCTCGGCGTGACGCCACAACAATAGATCCATCTTCGTCTCCCCAGGAAATGCGCAATCATCCAAACATGATGCTGCCACAGAATTTCACCACGGACTGGTCACTGGAAGCAATTGTCAGAGCACGATTCAGAGCACGTTGGCAATCGGGCTGTTCGCCGGGTTTCCGAAAAGCTATCATTCACGCTTGCTCTTTCTGGTGTCTATCCGATCATGCGCATATCTACACCGTTCGCCTCCGCACTCGTGGCCCTGCTCGCTGGCTGCGCTTCCAACCAGGATGCACTGCTCAACAAGGAAGTTGCGCAGACCGGCCCGCTCAAGGTTCATTCGGGATTAATCGAAAAGGCCGGGCCGGCCCAAACGGTCCCCGCTGCCGGATCGAATCAGGCACCAGCCGAGAGCGGCGAAGAAGCCAAGCCCAAGCCGTTACCGGCGAGCTCGCAATAACCTAGCTTGAGCAGCGCGGGAGCGCAGCGGACCGGGAACGATCGGCCGAAGCTCTATTGCCAGTCAAGCTGGCTGTGAAAGAGAATTCGCTCTCGGATTGGGGGTCCAAGGCTGGGGCGCGGCAACAACGCACCCTTGGCAGATGGCTAATGGTGCTCATGCGACTTTTGCCGCATGTAAGCAATCCATTCGGCAAAAGAAATTTCCGTCACCTCCGGCTTGCGGCGCTCGACAGTGCGCCGACGCTCGCTCCAACCAGCCGGCGGCCCCTTATCTTCGTCACGCCGTTCGGCGTCTGTCCGTCCTCTTCCCTTGTACTTCATTCCATGTCCCAACAGTGTGTGCGCCACGCGCCGGCGGCCGTGACTGGGTCTCCGTTGCTCCAGCTCCAGTATCTCGCCTTCCTGGCACATCGACAGTGAAGGATTTCACAGCTGGGAATTGCTTACCCCGGAATCCTGCGGATGAAAGGAATTGCAAACGAACCCCCCGAGCGCAATCCACATGGAATTGTCGGCCGCCGCAAGTCTGGCCGAAATTTGCACTTGCAGGCTGTCAATTTCGCCAAGGGAAGAAAGCAAAAAGCCCGGTCGCTTGGACCGGGCTAGATGCTTGATTTACGTGGTGGCCAATCGCGGAATCGAACCACGGACACGCGGATTTTCAATCCGCTGCTCTACCAACTGAGCTAATTGGCCGAAAAGAGGGCGAATTATAGCGAGGTGTCCAAGTGGCCGCAATACTGGGTGGCCAAAAATGTCGGCTCAGGTGCCGATCGGCGGCGACTGCCGATAGAGCTCCGAGAAGTCATCGGGAATCGGCATCGGTGGTGGCGGTGGCTGCCAGGTCCGGAAAACCACGCGGGCGACTGTACCCTGCCCGTCAAGATTGGGACGCAACCGGGCACTGGCATCATGCTGCGCGGCAATTTCCTGAACGATGGCAAGCCCGAGGCCGCTGCCCTCAGACGAAGAGGCATCTTCGACCCGAAAAAACCGCTCGAACACCATCTCTGCATGTTCTTCTGCAATTCCGACGCCATTGTCTTCGACCTCGAGAACTGTCACAGCGCCCGTTGTCATTACACGGCAGGTGACGTGACCACCTTCCGGGGTATATCTCAGCGCGTTGTCCAGCAAGTTCTTGGCCAGTTCCTGTAGCAGGAGCGGATTGCCGCTGACCATCGCCGTTCCCTCTGCCTCGAAGCCGAGGTCAATCCGCTTGTCAAGCGCAACCACAACCCAGTCCTCGACGACTCTGCGCACGAGTCGCACAAGATCCAGTGGCTCATGGCTCTGCTGGGCCGCTTCCCGGCCTTCCGTCCGGGCCAGGGTCAACAATTGATTGACCAGGCGCCCGGCGCGGTCGACGCCGATCGCAATCTGCCGCAGGGCATGTCGCAGTGCCGCAGGATCGACCTCGCGGATCGCCAACTGGGCCTGCGTCTTGAGCCCGGTGAGCGGCGTCCGCATCTGATGAGCGGCGTCGGCGACAAAGCGCTGCTGCACTTCGACGTTGCGCTTCATCCGATCGAGCATTTCGTTGAAGGCCTCAACCAGCGGCCCCAGTTCATCCGGAACCCGGTGCGTGGCAATGGGCGAGAGATCAGCCGGGTGGCGCGTCTGAATCGTCTTGCGCAAGCGGGTCAGCGGCCGAAGGCCGCGCGACAGGCCGAACCAGACCAGCATGACCGCCAATGGAACGATGATGAACTGCGGGAGGATCACGCTGGCGACGATCTTGTTAGCCAATTGCGTTCGCTTCCCGGTCGTCTCGGCAACCTCCACCAGCACCCAGCGCTCGCGAGGCGTCCAGCCGTCAGCGACGTATGAGTAGGCAACCCGGACATCCTGTCCCTTCAGTTCGATGTCGCGGAAATAGACTTCACCCGGCAAAACAGCCGCATCACTCTTGGCATCGGGCAACGGGAGTTCACGGTCGCCGGCCAGCAGCTTGCCGTCACGTGTGGCCACGTGAAAATACACATTGTCCGTCTCGTCCGCCCGCAACATTGCACTTGCCGAAGGGGGCAGGCTCAGCACCGGCAAGCCGTCGACCAGCCTGACCTGGCGCGCAACGGCATTCACATGCTCGCGCAATGCCTGGTCATAGGGGAAAGTTGCGACGTTGTTGGCAAAGTAGTGCGTGAACGCGATGCTGAGCGGCCAGACGAACAGCAAGGGCGCCAGCATCCAGTCGAGAATCTCGCCAAACAGCGAGCGTTCGCCTCCGGAAGGCGGCGGGCTAGTCCGCTTGGTGTCGCTCAAGGCAATAGCCCAATCCGCGCATCGTCGCTATCTTGACGCCGCCCGCCTCCAGTTTCTTGCGCAAGCGGTGAACATAGACCTCGATCGCGTTGTGACTGACTTCCCCACCCCAGCCACAAAGGTGATCAACCAGTTGGTCCTTGCTCACCAGGCGCCCCATGCGGCTCAGCAAGACCTCGAGCAGACCAAGTTCGCGCGCGGAGAGATCGAGCGTCTGGCCGTCGAGCTGCGCCATTCGCCCGACCTGATCGTAGACGAGTGCGCCGCACTGGATTGTCGGCGTCTTGCCTGCAGAGCGTCTGGTCAGGGCACGCACCCGAGCCTCGAGTTCAGCCAGGTCGAAGGGCTTGACCATATAGTCGTCTGCCCCCAGATCGAGGCCCTTGACGCGATCACCGGACCCGTCGAGCGCCGTCAGAATCAGCACCGCCAGGGAAGAGTTACGTGCACGCAAACGCTTCAGAACCTCGAGCCCCACCAACTTGGGCAGGCCCAGATCAAGGATCAGCAAGTCATAGTCGACAGTCAGCAACGCCGCCTCGGCATCAACCCCGTTCGCCGCCCAGTCGACCGCGTAGCCACCCTGGCGAAGGGAGCGGGAAAGGCCATCAGCGATAATGGCATCGTCTTCAGCAAGAAGGATTCGCATTTAACTCTAAACGTCCATACCGGCGTAAGACTTCTGTAAGGTCTGGCCCCTATTCTACGCCTGCTGTTCTCCTTTTATGGTCTTTGGAGCTTGTGGCTTGCGCTGCGACTCAGGGGGTTAGCCCGATCCTGCACTGGGCGCCCCCTACCATTTTTCTCCCCAAGCCCGGCCAGTCTAACGAAATCATAGCATCGCGATATCCGCGTGCTCCCGCCTGTTTGGGCAATGCGTCCGCTCGGTTGCGGTCGACCGCCAAAAACACCCGAAAATGGACGAAAAAAAGCCCGGGTCGAAACCCGGGCTTTTTGCCGAAACTACGCGCGCTGTCGGCTCAGTGGCCGGAAGCGCCAGCGGCACCGAGACCGGTTTCCGAGCGCAGTTGCTGCGCCGGGAACAGGGCACGCTCCTTCTTGGCCTGAGCTGAGTTGTCCAGAATGGACACCAGCCAGATCGTGAAGAACGCCGCAGACATCGAGAAGATGGCAGCCGAGTTGTACGGGAACCAGGCGGAGCCCTTCGGGTTATGCATGACTGCTTCCCAGACGCTGGCCGAACCGATGGTCAGGACAGTAGCCAGGATCAGACCGGTGAAGCCACCGACCACGACGCCACGGGTCGTGCAGTTCCGCCACAGCACCGACATGAAGAGCACCGGGAAGTTGCCCGAGCAGGCGATGACGAAGGCCAGCATCACCATGTAGGCGACGTTCTGTTTCTCGAAAGCGATACCGAGAACCACCGCCAGCACGCCGAGGCAGATCGTCGTGATCTTCGAAACACGCAGTTCCTTGTCCGAAGTAGCTTGCCCCTTCATGACGACGGAAGCGTACAGGTCATGCGACACGGCGGACGCACCGGACAGGGTCAGACCGGCAACGACGGCGAGGATGGTGGCGAAGGCGACGGCCGAGATGAAGCCGAGGAAGAGGTTGCCGCCGACCGCCTGCGACAGATGCACGGCGGCCATGTTGCCACCGCCCCGCAGTCCGTCCCACAGCGGCTTGCCTTCGGCGCTCATGGCCTGAACGCCATCGACCAGCTTCGGCGCATAGTAGGCTGCCGGATCCGGAATCAGGTTGGTGATGGCGCCGAAACCGATGATGAAGGTCAGGATGTAGAAGTAACCGATCCAGGTGGTCGCCCAGGCAACCGACTTGCGGGCTTCCTTGGCGTTCGGCACGGTGAAGAAGCGCATCAGGATGTGCGGCAGACCGGCGGTACCGAACATCAGGGCCATACCCACCGAGATGGCGGAGACCGGATCCTTGATCAGGGCGCCCGGCGCCATGATGGCGTCGTGCTTGGAGTGCACCTCGACCGCCTTGGTGAACATCGCTTCCGGCGAGAAACCGAACTGCAAGAGCACGGCTGTCGCCATGAAGGTCGCGCCACCGAGCAGCATGCAGGCCTTGATGATCTGCACCCAGGTGGTCGCGGTCATGCCGCCGAACAGCACGTACATCATCATGATCGTGCCGACCATGATTTCTGCGTAGAGATACTCCATGCCGAACAGAATCTTGATCAACTGACCGGCGCCAACCATCTGCGCGATCATGTAGAACGCGACGACGACCAGCGTCGAGATCGCGGCAAAGATGCGGACCGGGACCTGGGCAAAGCGGTAGGAAGCGACGTCGGCGAAGGTGAACTTGCCGAGGTTGCGCAGCCGCTCCGCCATCAGGAAGGTGATGACCGGCCAGCCGACCAGCCAGCCGATCGAGAAGATCAGGCCGTCGAAGCCGTTGGCGAACACCAGCCCGGAAATACCGAGGAAGGAGGCGGCGGACATGTAGTCACCGGCGATCGCCAGGCCGTTCTGGAAACCGGTGATGCCGCCGCCGGCGTTGTAGAAGTCGGCCGCGGTCTTGGTCTTGGAAGCCGCCCACTTGGTGATGTAGAGGGTACCGGCGACGAAGATCGCGAACATCGCGATCGCCGTCCAGTTGGTGGCCTGCTTCTGGGTATTGCCAAGGTCGGCGCCGGCGGCGATGGCACCGCCGGCAACGGCCAACGCAGCGACAGCTGCGAGAAGATGTTTGATAGTCATGTTATTTCTGCGCCTCCGCAATGAGTCTCGCGTTTGTTTCGTCGAATTCGCCATTGGCGCGACGCACGTAGATCCAGGTCATGATGATGGTGAAGACGATCACGCCGACACCGATCGGCACACCGATGCTGGTGGTCATGCCCGGACCCATCTTGGTGCCCAGCCAGGGCCCCTGGAAGGCGACCAGCAGGATGAAGCCGTAGTACGCGGCCGCGCTGACGAGGGCCATCATGATCGAGTAGCGGTTGCGCACGGCAACGAACTCGAGAAATTTCGGGTTTGCTGTAACCCGGTCGAGAATGTCTTGCATTGATTTGCTCCTCACTTATATTGTTAATAGAGGCATTGCTGCGAAGACTAATTTAGGGTCGGCTGCTTACAGCCAACTTACAGACTGTTACAAAAGTCGTAGTCACACTTGGACTGTCGCAAAAAAGCCCCGCACTTTGGCGGGGCTTTTTTTACAAACAGCAAGCCGAGGCCGGGATTACATCCCCATGCCACCCATGCCGCCCATGCCACCCATCCCACCCATGTCCGGCATGCCGCCACCCGGCTTGTCTTCAGCCAGTTCAGCGACCATGCATTCGGTCGTCAGCATCAGGCCAGCCACTGACGCGGCGTTCTGCAGCGCGGTGCGGGTGACCTTGGTCGGATCGAGCACACCCATCTCGACCATGTCGCCATACTCACCGGTGGAAGCGTTGTAACCGTAGTTGCCCTTGCCACGCTGCACCTTGTCGACCACGACCGAGGGCTCATCGCCCGCGTTGGCGACGATTTCACGCAGCGGCTGCTCGAGAGCGCGGAGAACGATCTTGATCCCGGCGTCCTGATCGTGGTTGTCACCCTTCAGCTTGCCAACGGCTGCACGGGCACGGATCAGGGCAACGCCGCCGCCGGCGACGACCCCTTCTTCCACGGCAGCGCGGGTCGCGTGCAGGGCGTCTTCAACGCGCGCCTTCTTTTCCTTCATTTCGACTTCGGTCGCGGCGCCGACCTTGATGACGGCAACGCCACCAGCCAGCTTGGCAACACGCTCCTGCAGCTTTTCCTTGTCGTAATCGGAGGTGGCTTCCTCGATCTGGATGCGCACCTGCTTGACGCGGGCTTCGATGGAAGCTGCTTCGCCGGCACCATCAATGATGATGGTGTTTTCCTTGGCCACTTCAATGCGCTTGGCCTGACCAAGATCCTTGAGTGTGGCCTTCTCCAGCGTCAGACCGACTTCCTCGGCGATCACGGTGCCGCCGGTCAGGATGGCGATGTCCTCGAGCATGGCCTTGCGCCGGTCACCGAAGCCAGGAGCCTTGACGGCAACGGTCTTCAGGATGCCACGGATGTTGTTGACGACCAGGGTAGCCAGCGCTTCGCCATCGACATCTTCAGCAATGATCAGCAACGGACGGCCGGCCTTGGCAACCTGCTCGAGAATCGGCAGAAGGTCGCGGATGTTGGAAATCTTCTTGTCGTAGAGCAGGACAAACGGATTTTCCATCAGGGCTTGCTGCTTGTCGCCGTTGTTGATGAAGTACGGGGACAGATAGCCGCGATCGAACTGCATGCCTTCGACGACATCCAGTTCGTTGGCCAGCGACTTGCCGTCTTCAACGGTGATGACGCCTTCCTTGCCAACCTTTTCCATGGCATTGGCGATGATTTCGCCGATGTCAGCGTCGGAGTTGGCGGAAATTGAACCCACCTGGGCGATTTCCTTGGACGTCGTACAGGGCTTGGAAAATGCCTGTAGCTCTGAAACGGTAGCAATGACCGCCCGGTCGATGCCGCGCTTCAGATCCATCGGGTTCATGCCGGCGGCGACGTACTTCATGCCTTCGCGGACAATCGCCTGGGCCAGCACGGTGGCGGTGGTGGTGCCGTCACCGGCAATATCGGAGGTCTTGGAAGCAACTTCCTTGACCATCTGGGCGCCCATGTTGGCGAACTTGTCCTTCAGTTCGATTTCCTTGGCGACGGATACGCCGTCCTTGGTGATGGTCGGGGCGCCGTAGGAGCGCTCGATCACGACATTGCGGCCTTTCGGGCCGAGGGTGATCTTGACCGCGTCGGCCAGGATGTTGATGCCCTCGACCATGCGGGCGCGGGCGGAATCGCCAAATTTAACTTCTTTTGCAGCCATTGAATTCTCCTAATTTGAACAGTTGTTGGGGACGAACGGCGCTCAAGCGACCACAACGCCCATGATGTCGTCTTCACGCATGACCAGAACTTCGTCACCATCGACCTTGACCGCCTGGCCGGCGTACTTGCCAAACAGAACTCGGTCGCCGACCTTGACGTCGGGGGCATTCAACTTGCCGCTGTCGTCGCGCTTGCCCGGGCCGACCGCCAGGACCTCGCCCTGATCGGGCTTTTCGCCGGCAGAATCGGGAATGACGATACCGGAAGCGGTGGTGCGCTCGGCTTCGACGCGCTTGACGATCACACGGTCGTGCAAAGGACGGATATTCATGGAAATGACTCCTTGTAGTTCAGACAATGGGAATTGGCCGGGCCAGACCCGGAGGCGGGCAAGGCTATTATTAGCACTCGTCTCCGTTGAGTGCTAATAATAGGGGCAGATGATCGGGATTTCAAGTCTCCTGCTCAAAGATTGTTGTGGCCACATACCGGAACCGCGATTGCCGGTTCCGGAAAAGCCCGGCGCTTCCCATCCGACGCGCCCCGCGAGGCTTCGCGGATCGCCTGTCGCTGATGCCGCGCCCGATTGACGGCGGCCGCACCGACCGGCGACACTGAAGCCTTCGGTATCCAGCCCTGACCACCGTGACCGCCGCTTCCACTCACCTTGACCTGATCGTTTTCGGGGCGACGGGTTTCGTCGGGCAGATTCTCGCCCGCCACCTCTTCGAGCAGTTTGGCGCTCATGGCGATCTCAAATGGGCGGCAGCCGGCCGCTCGGTCTCCAGGCTCGAGGAACTTCGCGCCTCGCTCGGGCCGAAGGCGGCGAAACTGCCGGTGCTCGTCGCCGACGCCGCCGACGAGACTGCGCTGCGCAGGATGTGCCTCGGCGCCAAGGCCGTGGTGTCGACCGTCGGACCGTACGCGCTATACGGCGAACCACTGGTCAAGGTTTGCGCCGAAACCGGCACCGACTACTGCGACCTGACCGGGGAAGCGCAATGGATCCGCCGCATGCTGAGCCGATATGAGGAGACGGCACGCAAGTCCGGGGCGCGGATCGTGCACGCCTGCGGCTTCGATTCGATCCCCTCGGATCTCGGCGTGCTTTTCCTGCAGCAGGAGGCGATCCGGCGCTTCGGCCAGCCATGCCCGAGCGTGAAGATGCGGGTCAAGGCAATGCGCGGCGGTTTGTCTGGCGGGACGGTCGCCAGCATCATGAACGTACTGAAGGAAGCCGCCGCCGATCCGCAACTACGCAGCGAACTCGCCAATCCCTACTCGCTTTGTCCGGGGGGCTACGCACCGCCGATCCGCCAGCCGGACATCAGATCCGCCGAGTACGACAGCGATTTCAAGGCCTGGGTGGCGCCTTTCATCATGAGCGCGATCAACACGCGGATCGTGCAGCGTACCAACGCCCTGACGAAACAAGCCTATGGTGCGGACTTTCGCTATGACGAGGCGATGCTGACCGGCCACGGCCTCAAGGGCCGGATGACGGCACTGGGCATAGCCGCCGGAATTTCCGGCTTCATGGTTGCCGGCGCCATCGGCCCGGCGCGCTGGGCCCTGGAGCGTTTCGTGCTGCCGGCGCCGGGGTCGGGGCCGAGTCCGCAAGCACAGCAGCAAGGCTTCTACGACCTGCGTTTCATTGGCCGCACCGACGACGGCCGCAGCCTCATGGTCAAGGTGACCGGCGATCGCGACGCCGGTTACGGGTCGACGTCGAAGATGCTCGCGCAGGCCGCAGCATTCCTCGCGCGCGACCTGCCCAAGGCGGAGAAACCCGGTGGCTTCTGGACGCCGGCGACCCTCTTCGGCGACCGCCTGATCGAACGTCTGGAAAAGCATTCCGGGATCGCCTTCACGGTGATCGACGGGGGAAACTGAATCCTCTCGCCGTTTCGTTAGGCGGGGCGAACACTCCACTCAGCACTTGCCGGGCGGATTGCAGATTTCCGGACGCCCGCCGCAACAGTCGTCGGTCAGGAAGGCGATCAGCGCGTTGATCCTGCTCATCTCGGCCTGACAACGCACGAAGCGGCCTTCCTGCGTGGTCGCGACGAGACCGGCGTGGCTCAATGTCTTCAGGTGGAACGATAGCGTCGGCGCCGGCAACGCAAGTTGCTCACCGATCAACCCTACGGTGAGGCCTGCAGGCGCATTCTGGATAAGCAACCGGACAATGGCGAGGCGGCTGTCCTGGGCCAGCGCGGCCAGCGCAGTGACGGCATCGGTGCTGTTCATGTTTCCAAAGATACCGAAATATCGTCGATTTCGCAAAACGTTTGGCCTCAGGCCCGGCAATCGCAATTTCCGGCGATTCGGGAGCCTCAAGAGCGCCGCCCTTTGCACGGCGACGCAATACAGAGGGCTTTACATACTTTCAGGATTCTAGCATTATGGAAACGTGCATCAGGTGAGGTCACCTGCGGCGCTCAAACGAGCCTGCTCGCTGACGGGTTTCCAGTCGAGCACCACACACCAATTGGAGGAATGAGAAATGACTGTCAGGGTCGGCATCAACGGTTTTGGTCGCATGGGCAGGCTGGCGCTGCGCGCCGGATGGGACTGCCCGGATATCGAGTTCGTGCATATCAACGAACCGGCCGGGCCGGTGGAGTCCGCCGCCCATCTCGTCGAATTCGACTCGGTACATGGCCGCTGGCGGCACGAGATCGGAACGAGCGGCGGGCGCCTGTCGGTCGACGGGAAGACAATCGGCTACAGTTCCTCCCGGGATGTCGCCGAAGGAACATGGCGTGATGCCGGAGTCGACATCGTTCTCGAAGCCAGTGGCAAGTGGAAGACGGTCGAGGAGCTTTCGCCCTTCCTGGCAGCGGGGGTGAAGAAGGTGATCGTCGCCGCACCGGTCAAGGGCGGCGATACGCTCAACATCGTCATGGGCGTCAACGACCATCTTTACGACCCGGCCCGGCATGACATCGTGACCGCAGCGTCGTGCACGACCAACTGCCTGGCGCCGGTGGTCAAGGTTGTCCATGAGGCAATCGGCATCGCTCACGGCCAGATCACGACCATCCACAGTTCGACCAACACCCAGAGCGTGCACGACCAGATGCACAAGGATCTGCGCCGCGCCCGCGCATCGGGCCTGTCTCTGGTGCCGACGACGACCGGTTCGGCGACCGCAATCGCGCTGATCTTCCCCGAACTGAAAGGCAAGCTCGACGGCCACGCCGTGCGCGTGCCCCTGCTCAATGCCTCGATTACCGATTGTGTCTTCGAGATGCAGCGCCCGACGACAGTCGACGAGGTCAATGGCCTGCTCAAGGCTGCCGCGGCAGGGCCGCTCAAGGGAATTCTCGGTTACGAGGAGCGGCCGCTGGTGTCGATCGACTACTGCGGTGATCCGCGCTCGGCTATCGTTGACGCTGCGCACACCCTGGTGACCAGTGGCACCATGGTCAAGATCTACGCCTGGTACGACAACGAGTGGGGCTACGTGAACCGTTACATCGAACTCGCGCGCAAGGTCGCGACCTCGCTCTAGGACGGCTTCCCGAAATGCTGCCCTGCAGGCCGTCGACCGCAACCCGCGAGCAACGGCCTCCAGGGCAGCGACACCCCAATGGAGGAACGGCATGAGTGAACCATCCACGGCCGGTAACAGTTCCACGCGGGCCGGCCTGCGCAACTACGTTCTGGTCACCGCAGCCTACTGGTCCGATACCGTCACCGACGGCGCCACCCGCATGCTGGTGCTGTTCTATTTCTACAACCTCGGCTACACGCCGCTGGCGGTCGCTTCGCTGTTCATCTTCTACGAAGTCTTCGGCATCATCACCAATCTCTTCGGCGGTTACATCGGCGCCCGCTTCGGGCTCAAGACCACGCTCTTCATCGGCCTCGGCACGCAACTCGTGGCGCTGTCGATGCTCGCCTTCGCACCGCAGGCCTGGCTGGTCGTCGCCTGGGTCATGGTTTCGCAGGCATTGAGCGGCATCGCCAAGGACATGACGAAGATGAGTTCGAAGAGCGCGGTCAAGCTGATCGTTCCCGAAGATGCCTCGGCGACGCTCTATCGCTGGGTGTCGATCCTCACCGGGTCGAAGAACGCACTCAAGGGCGTCGGCTTCTTCCTCGGCGGACTGCTGCTGACCGTGCTCGATTTCCAGACCGCGCTCAAGCTACTCGTCGCGCTGGTCGGCGGCACGCTGATCCTCGCCGCGATCCTGATGCGCGGCGGGCTCGGCCAGGCCAACAAAAAGGCCAAGTTCGGTCAGATGTTCTCGCGCAACGGCGCGGTCAACAAGCTCGCGGCGGCGCGCATCTTCCTTTTCGGCGCCCGCGACGTCTGGTTCGTCGTCGGCCTGCCGGTCTTCCTGTCGAGCGTGCTCGGCTGGACCTTCTGGCAGTCCGGCGGCTTCCTCGCCGTCTGGGTCATCGGCTACGGCATCGTCCAGGCGGCAACGCCGGGCCTGCTGCGCAGTCGCGTCGAGGGACGACATGAACCCGACGGCCGGACGGCGACACTCCTCGCCTTCGTCCTCGCCGCCTTGCCGGCCGGCATCGCCGTGAGCCTGAGCGCCGGAGTTGCGCCGAACATCGTCGTGGTCGCCGGCCTGATCGTCTTTGGGGTAATCTTTGCACTGAATTCGGCAGTGCATTCCTACCTGATTTTGGCCTATACCGACAGCGACAAGGTGGCAATGAACGTCGGCTTCTACTACATGGCGAACGCCGCCGGCCGTCTTGCCGGCACCGTTCTCTCGGGCGCGCTCTATCAGTGGGGCGTGCAAAGCGGACCGAACAACGGTCTGATCGCCTGCCTCTGGGCCTCCACGGCTTTCGTTCTGGTCGCCGGCCTGCTGTCGCTACTCTTGCCGCGCAACCTTGGCCCGCGCACCAAGCCGATCAAGGTCGACGATATGGGCGACTAGCCTTGATCAGGCCGGCCGGCTTCCGGCAGGCCGGACAGATAGTCCTGGTGGATGTCAAGGCTCAGCGCATTCGGACGCAGCGCCTTGACGGCCGCCTTGGCCTCATCCTTCGCGCGGCCACGTTCGACCAGTATCTGCGCGGCCATCAGTCCAGTGCGGCCGGAACCACCCTTGCAATGGATCGCGATCTTCCCGCCGGAATCAAGCAAGCGGTGAACCGCCGCCCGCTGCGCCTGCCAGGCAGCCGCAAAATCGGCTTCGGGCGGATGATCGTCGGCGATCGGGAGATGAAACCATTGCAGACCGGCTGCCGCACAAAGGTCCGCCAGGTTCGTTACGTCGTTGCTCGCCATCTCGCTTTCCGGCATCAGGGTGATCACCGCGCTGGCGCCGGCCGCTTTCAACTGTTCCAGCGCAACATCCGGCGGCACGCCCTTGGTTCCCGGGCAGGGTGTCAGGATCAGCCCTGCCTCGGCCGCATCGAGAGGTAGCAGATCGGATGGATGTGTGGTCATGGTTTTGTCCGTCAAGGGTTATCGATGTTTCCCGGCGCTTGTACATCGGAACCGGAAGCAAGGTTCATCAACGCCATCGTGAAGCCCCTGCCCATTCTTCGCAGCCTCACCAGTTCGCCTCACGCTCCGGCGTCGAGGTGATCTTGTGGATACTCAGGTCGGCCCCCTGGTATTCCTCTTCCTGATCGAGGCGCAGGCCGAGAACGGCTTTCAAAGTTCCGTAGACGGTCAGACTGCCGATCACCGCAACAACAATGGCAAGGCAGGTCATGATCAGTTGCGGCATCAAGGCGACACCGCCGGCGCCGCCGAACGCCTTGCTGCCGAAAATGCCGGCGGCGATGCCGCCCCAGGCGCCGCAAAGCCCATGCAGCGGCCAGACGCCAAGGACGTCATCGATTTTCCAGCGGTTCTGGGTCAGGGTGAACATCGCCACAAACAGGCCGCCGGCAACACCACCGACCACCAGTGCACCGATCGGATGCATTAGATCGGAGCCGGCACAGACCGCCACCAGGCCGGCCAGCGGACCGTTATGCACAAAGCCCGGGTCGTTCTTGCCGACCAGCAATGCGACCAGGGTTCCGCCAACCATGGCCATCAGTGAATTCATCGCGACGAGACCGGATATCTTGTCGAGCGTCTGAGCGCTCATGACGTTGAAGCCGAACCAGCCGACCGTCAGAATCCAGGCGCCGAGGGCCAGGAAGGGAATCGATGATGGCGGGTGCGCGGAGATTCGCCCATCTTTGCTGTAGCGGCCGTAGCGGGCGCCGAGCAGGAGCACGGCGGGCAGTGCGATCCAGCCGCCCATGGCATGGACGACGACGGATCCGGCGAAGTCATGGAACTCCTCGCCGAAGGTCGCCTTGAGCCAGGCCTGGATGCCGAACGCCTGGTTCCAGGCAATGCCTTCAAAAAACGGATAGACGAAGCCGACGAGAACGAAAGTCGCGATCAATTGCGGGTTGAAACTGGCGCGCTCGGCGATACCGCCGGAGATGATGGCGGGAATGGCCGCGGCAAAAGTCAGGAGAAAGAAGAACTTGGTCAACTCGAAGCCATTCTTGTCCATCAACGTTTCGACCCCGGAAAAGAAATTCACGCCGTAGGCCAGGCTGTAGCCGATGAAGAAGTAAGCCACGGTCGACATCGCAAAATCGGCCAAGATCTTGACCAGCGCGTTGACCTGATTCTTCTTGCGCACCGTACCCACCTCGAGAAAGGCAAAGCCGGCATGCATGGCGAGCACCATGATTGCGCCCAGAAGGATGAAGAGGACGTTACCGCCCGATTGAACAGCTTCCATGGAACCCCCGCATCGCAAAATTCAAAACTAGAAGCAAGCACCATTCCAGTGCGTAAAAATTGTTACAAATCAGTGCATTGCTATTGGCGATGCGAAGACAGAAGCACCAGCACGGTGCAGAATTGCCAATCTGCGCCCTATGGCGGTGCAAGCCGCCCTATTTCGGAGCTGCCTCGGGCGGCAGCAGAACCCACATGCGCCCGGATTGCTTCATCCTCCCCGCCTGCTCCCCGGCTTCCTTGCCGAAACCCCAAAAGAAGTCGGCACGCACCGCACCCTTGATCGCGCTCCCGGTATCCTGTGCCAGCACCAGACGATTGAGCGCCCTGACCGAATTCGGCCGCGTCGTCGCCAGGAACACCGGCGCCCCCAGCGGTACCGAGCGCGGGTCGACGGCAATGCTGCGCTCGGCAGTCAGCGGAACGCCCAGAGCGCCAACCGGGCCACCATTGCTGTTCGGCGCTTCGCGGAAAAAAACGTAGCTCGGATTGGCGTTGAGCAGTTCGTCGAGACGCCCGGGATTGGCCCGCGCCCACGCCTGGATGCCCTGCATCGAGGCTTCCTCAAGTTTCAGTTCGCCGCGGTCGACCAGCACACGGCCGATCGACTGATACGGATAGCCGTTCTGGTCGGCGTAGTTGAGGCGGATCGTCGTGCCGTCCGGCAGGTTGACGCGCCCAGAGCCCTGCACCTGCAGAAAGAAAAGTTCGACGGCATCGTCCACGTAGAGCAGCGTGCGCGCCGGCACCTTGTCGCCACGCGCTGCGATCTCGGCGCGCGACCAGTAGGGCACGACCTTGTTGCCTTCGAGCCGGCCGCGCACCCGCTTGTCTTTCAGTTCCGGAAAGACGGTCCCAAGATCGATCGTCAGCAGATCGTCCGGGACACCGCGGACCGGCTGCTCAAAACCATTGGCGCGCGTCCGGCTACCGCGCAGCAGCGGTTCGTAGTAGCCGGTGACGAGGCCCGTCGCGTTGCCGTCGGCCGCCTGAATCGCATAGGGCTTGAGCTGATTCTCGAAGAAGCGCCGCGGATCATGGCCCGGCTTGCCATCGGCGGCCCACGCCAGATCGCAGACACGTTTCCAGCCCGGGCCATGCGGCTTGCCGGCGACGCCACGACAACTCGCCAGGAAGGCGGGCCAGGCGGCCGCCTGGTCATCGTCGTTCCAGCCGGGAAGATCGGCCCACTTCGCCGGCTGCAGCCTGCGTGAGAAGGGGCCCGCCGGGGGCGGGGTCGGAGTTGGCACCGGACGCGTGGTCGGGGCCGGGGGAGATGCCACAGGCGGGCAAGGCGGACACGTCGGACACGGTTTGCAGCCCGGAGGCGTTTCGCCGGGCGACATGCCCGTGCATGCAGCAAGAAACAGAGACGCAATAAGCGCTGAAGCTTGGATTTTTCCCATGGCTTTCGTTAGAGTTCGCAGATTCGCCGCGAAGTATAACTGCCACCATGCCCGACATCCCGCAACTCGAACGCCTCCTGACCCGTGCCGAAGCCGTCCTCGGCCAGCTCGCAGCCAGCCTGCCGCCGGCCGTGCCGCCGCCCGACTGGAAGACCGCGATCGCCTTGCGCTGGCGCACCCGCAACGGACGCGGCTGGCTGCAGGCGGTGCGCCATCCGCACCCGATCCGCCTCGCTGACCTCACCAACATCGACGACCAGAAGGCGCGCATCGTTGCCAACACGCGCCAGTTCGTCGCCGGCCAGCCGGCCAACAACGTGCTGCTGACCGGCACGCGCGGTTCGGGCAAGTCGTCGCTGGTCAAGGCTGTGCTCAACGAGTTCTCGGACAGAGGGCTGCGCCTGATCGAAGTCGACAAGGACGAACTGGTCGACCTGCCGGACATCGTCGATCTGCTCGAAGGGCGCCCCGAGCGCTTCATCATCTTCTGCGACGACCTTTCGTTCGAGGCCGGCGAATCGGCGTACAAGGCGCTGAAGTCGATACTCGACGGGTCGATCGCCGCGCCGCCCGACAACGTCCTGATCTACGCGACGTCGAACCGCCGTCACCTGATGCCCGAGTACTTCGCCGAAAACCTCGATACCAAACGCGTCGATGACGAAATTCATCCGGGCGAAGCGATCGAGGAGAAGATTTCGCTCTCCGAACGCTTCGGGCTGTGGATTTCGTTCTACCCGTTCAGCCAGGACGACTACCTCGATATCGTCAGGCACTGGCTGCGCCATTTCGGGGTCAGTGCCGCGAAGATCGCCAGGTGCGAGCGCGATGCGTTGAACTGGGCGCTCGGCCGCGGTTCGCGCAGCGGTCGCGTCGCCTGGCAGTTCGCCCGCGACCTCGCCGGCCACGAGAACCACCTGCGAAAGAAGGCGAGGTGAGCGAGGTCATCGAGGTCGCCGCTGCCGTCATACTGCGTGCGGATCGCGGCGAGTTCCTCCTCGCCCAGCGCCCGGAGGGCAAGGTCTATGCGGGCTACTGGGAGTTTCCCGGCGGCAAGGTCGAGCCCGGCGAAACCGTGCGCACGGCGCTGGTCCGCGAATTGCGCGAAGAACTCGGCATTTCAGTCAGCGCCTGCTCCCCCTGGCTGACCCGCGTTTTCACCTACCCGCACGCGACCGTGCGCCTCAACTTCTGGCGCGTCACCGCCTGGACCGGCGAGATCGGCATCAGCGCCCCGCTCGAGCATGCCGCGGTCGACTGGCAGAAATGCGGCAAAACCGCGAGCGTGACGCCCATCCTGCCGGCCAATGCGCCGATCCTCAAGGCGCTCGCGCTGCCGACGACAATGGCCATCACCATGGGCGAAAGCGAGGGCGTCGAGCGCCAGCTGGAGCGGCTGGAAGAGGCGCTGGACAAGGGCCTGCGCCTGATCCAGGTGCGCGACAAGGGTTGGCCTTTCGCCCAGCGGCTGTGGTTTGCCGAAGCAGTCAAGCGCATCGCCGGGCAACGGAGCGCGCTGGTGCTGATCAACGACGACGAAGACATCGCCCGGCGCATCGGCGCCGACGGGCTGCACCTGTCGGCGCCGAGACTCGCGGCATGCCCGCAGCGACCGGACTTCGACTGGGTCGGTGCCTCATGCCACGGCGCGGACGAACTTCGCCGCGCTGAGGAACTCGGCCTCGACTACGCGCTGCTCGGCCCGGTGCTGCCGACGCCTACTCATCCCGAGGCCCGGGGTCTCGGCTGGGCCGAGTTTGCGCGGTTGATCGCCGGCAGTCCGCTACCACTGTTCGCGCTCGGAGGAATGAGGAACGAGATGCTCGCCGTCGCTCAGGAGCAGGGTGCGCACGGGATCGCCCTCATGCGCGGCTGGTGATTCGCCTTCCGGAACAATCCTGGCCTTGGCGACGTCACCTTGCTCCCGAATGCGGCGCAGGGCAGGCTTCAGCATCTTGGGCGAGGAAGGAATGGCCCGGGGCAAATGGCAGCTGACCGCTTTGCCCACCGTTTGGAGTAATGTTCCACTGAAATGCCAACAAGGATCACAATTGACCATGAAGTCCATAGACCACGACCGCCTCGATCGACTCGTGCTGGATGCGCACAAGGCGCGCGACACTCGCGATGCGGGCTATCGGGAGCGCGCGCTCAAGATCTACCCGTGGATTTGCGGCCGTTGCGCCCGCGAGTTCAGCGTCGCCAATGTGCGCGAGCTGACCGTTCACCATCGCGATCACAACCACGGCAACAACCCGCCCGATGGCAGCAACTGGGAACTGCTCTGTGTCTATTGCCATGACAACGAACACCAGAAGCAGATCGAAGCCGACCGCGGTTACACCGATGCCGGCTCGACGAGGGGCGGCGGGGCCTCGCACTCGCCGTTCGCCGCCTTGAAGTCACTGCTCGAAAAAGGCGACAACAAGTGACTGATGGTTGCCGGGACGGCAGCCTGCCATCTGCAACAGGGAATATGACATGATCGAGCTGTTTACCGCTGCAACCCCGAACGGCCACAAGGTCTCCATCGCGCTGGAAGAGCTGGGATTGCCCTACACGCTGCGCGTTCTCGACCTTGGCACACTGGAACAGAAGCAGCCGTGGTTTCTGGCGATCAATCCGAATGGCCGGATTCCGGCGATCGTCGATCACGAGGCCGACGACTTCGCCGTGTTCGAATCGGGCGCCATCCTGATCTATCTTGCGGAAAAGACCGGCCAGCTGATGCCGGGCGACCCCAAGGGGCGGTCGCTTGTTCTGCAGTGGCTGATGTTCCAGATGGGCGGAATCGGGCCGATGATGGGACAGGCCAACGTTTTCTTCCGCTATTTCCCCGAGAAGATCCAGCCGGCGATCGACCGCTATCAGGGTGAATGCACCCGGCTGTTCGGCGTCCTTGACAAGCATCTGGCGAACCACGAATACCTGGCCGGCGACTACTCGATCGCCGACATCGCGAACTGGGCTTGGGTGCGGACGCACAAGTGGTCGGGGGTTCCGGTCGACGAATTTGCGCACCTCAAGCGCTGGCTGGCGCAGATCCGGGCGCGACCGGCGGTACAGCAGGGCATACTCAAACCACCTTCCAGTGTCGAATCGCGCGATGATGCCGAGACGGCGCGGAAATTTTCCGAGGAGGCGCGCAAGATGGTCGAGATGGGACAGTCACAGGCGCAACAGGGGGCCCAGCAATGAGACTTCACACATCAGCCAAGGCACCGAATCCGCGCCGGGTGGACATGTTCCTCGCGGAAAAGGGCATCCACGACATCGAGCGTCATCTGGTCGACCTGAACGCGGGACAACACAGGGAGGCGGCGTTTCTGGCACGCAATCCGCTCGCCCGGGTGCCGGTTCTCGAACTTGACGACGGGCGCTGCCTTGCGGAATCGCGGGCGATCTGCACCTATCTCGAGTTCCTCTACCCGGAACCCAATCTGATGGGTCGCGACGGCGAGGAGCGGGCATTCATCGAGATGGCTGATCGTCAGGTTGAATTCAACCTGTTCGCTATCGGCGCCAACTACATCCGCCACACCCACCCGGGGTTGGCGGTGCTCGAGCAGCCACAGTTTCCGGAATTCGGCAAGTCGCAGGGCGAAAAGATGCTGCACAGCGCGCGCTGGCTGGATGGCCTGCTGGCGATGCGGCCTTTCATCGCTGGCGAGCGCTTCACCATCGCCGACATCACCGCATTCTGCGCCATCGAATTCGTGCGTCTGGTCAGGTTCAAGCCAGCCGACGCCGGCTTGAACAATCTGGCAACCTGGCGTGACCGCATCTCCGAACGTCCGAGCGCGGCCGCCTGAGCGGGTGGAACCACGACGCACCGCCCCGTGATCGCTGCTGCCAAAGGGGCAACGAAGCTGGCGTGTCAGGAAGATCATCTTGCGGGCCAACTGACGCGAATACGCGTGGCCAGGCGGGGCCGGGTTACTCCATCGCCGGCAGTAGCCGGTCGATGCCATCCACATGCAGAATACCGCCACGGCCATGAACGAGCTTGCTGTGGTACATGGCCTGATCCACTGCCGCGACCACCGACGCCAGATCGGCGCCATGATCAGGGTAGTTGCCCATACCGATCGAGACGCTGAAGTTCATGCCTTTCTGGCGCGCGCAGTCTTCGACTGCGTGCCGCAGGCGCTCGGCGACGAGCTCGCCGCCCTCCCGGGTCGTCGCCGGCAGGACCAGGATGAACTCGTCGCCGCCATAGCGCGCCACCAGGTCCACATCGCGCACGATCTTCGCTATCCGGCCGGCCACGGCCGTCAGCACACGGTCACCGACATGATGGCCGTGAGTGTCGTTCACTCCCTTGAAGCCATCGAGGTCGGCGAACAGCACGACGATGCCACCGTTCCGATTTGTCGGCGACTGGAAAAGCTGCTCGGCGCACTCCATGAGAGCTCGCCGATTCAGCAGTCCGGTCAAGGCATCCACATTTCTTTCATGCGCGAGCTTTGCCCGGGCGCGCTCTATCTTGGCGGTCAGGGAATAGGAATAGAGAACGATGATGGCAAAGAACACCAGGAAGAAAACCGCGCTCACCGAGAAGATGTTGACGTAATCGAACAAGCGCAAAAAGACGATCAGCACGACCGCACCCAGGCTACCGATTACCGCCTCGCCAAATAGACGCAGGCCGTAGCGCATGCCGTTGCCGAGTATCACCATCAGGTAGACGAGGAAACCGGGCGAACTGACAGTGGCGTCTGCCAGCACGGCGAAGGAGGCCACGGCGATATCGACCCACATCGTCAGACGCTGCCGCAAGGGTGCGTGAGGCACGCGCGCCGCATGCCACATGAATGCCAGGATCTCTGCACCGTAGAGCGCGAACACGATGTTGACGGTGGCCAGGCTGACCCATGGACGGACCTGCGCCTGGCCACCGAAGTTGAAGTAGAGCAGCGCCAGTCCACAGAAGAGTAGCCGGGTCCAGTACTGGGTGCGCTGATCCTCCCAGGAAAAGCGGTGCGGCGCGCCGGTCCCGTTCAGAGGCCGCGGCCCGGTGCGACGATCCATGCTCCCGCGGCTGCGGCTCCTCTGCTCACTGCTGTCTTTTTCTTCCTGCATGTCTTGTGCTCCTTCCGCTACAGCCGAACGTCGCTTGCAGCAGTTCCCATTTGCGCGCCGCGCGTCCGCTCGTTGAACGCGGCGACGTGGCCAAGGATTCGGAATCAAATTCCGGTTGCATGGGCGCTGAGTATCGCCAATTCACCTCGCCGAGTCAAAGATTGATCGCTTCGCGGAGGAGCGAACTTGTTCTGGCGACCTGACTGGCGGTTCACGATGACAATGCCGGTGAGACTGCACCAACGACGAGCAATCATGAATTCCACCACGACCCCGACCCGACCTCCTGGCCGACGCCTTTGCCCGCGCCAGCTGCGCCCGGAATAGAGGTAGACTCGACGCGTCACGCGGGTAAGCTTTGCATGGTTGAGAGCGGCGGCAACCCTGCAGGTACCGCCGCGAAGATGTTGTCGTTCGTCGGTCCTGCGACCGGACATCAAGAACAGACGGGGGAGGAACAAAGTATGCGCAGCAAGATCGTTACAGCCGATGAAGCAATCGCCCTGATTCGGGACGGTGATACCGTAGCCAGTACCGGGTTCGTCCAGACCGGCTTCGCCGAGGCTTTGCTGTCGGCGCTGGAGCGCCGCTTCCTGGACACCGGCAGCCCAAAAAACCTGACCTTGTTCGCCGCCGCCGGCCAGGGTGACGGCAAGACCCTGGGCCTCAATCACCTGGGCCACGCCGGCTTGCTGCGCCGGGTGGTGGCGGGCCACTGGGGGCGCATGCCGCAGGTGGCAAAGCTGGCGCTGGACAACCGGATCCAGGCCTATAACCTGCCCCAGGGCATCATCTGTCAGTTGTTCCGCGATCTGGCCGCCGGCAAACCCGGCACGTTCTCCAAGGTCGGACTTCACACCTTCGTTGATCCGCGCCACGACGGCGGCCGGATCAACGCCGCCACCACCAGGGACATTGTCAGCCTGGTCGAAGTCGATGGCGAGGAGTGGCTGTTCTACAAGGTCGGCACAGTCAACGTCGCCTTCGTGCGCGGCACCACCGCCGATACTTTCGGCAATATATCGATGGAGCGGGAAGCACTGACCCTCAATAACCTCGCCATGGCGATGGCGGCCAAGAACAGTAACGGCATCGTGATCGCCCAGGTTGAACGCATTGCCGAGCGCAGCGGGCTGCCCCCGCGGCAGATCAAGATTCCGGGGATTCTTGTTGACTGCGTGGTCGTGGCCGAACCGGCCCAGCACATGCAAACCCTGGCGACACAGTACAACGCCGCCTACGCTGGCGAGTTCCGGGTTCCCCAGGCCAGCCTGGTGTCGACTCCGCTGACCGAGCGCAAGATCATCGCCCGTCGCGCTGCCTTCGAGTTGCCGCCCAACGGCATAATCAATCTGGGCGTCGGGATGCCCGAAGGTGTGGCGACGGTCGCCAACGAGGAGCGGGTCTCGCATCTGCTGACTCTGACCGTGGAATCCGGGCTCATCGGCGGAATTCCCTCGACCGGCGGTGATTTCGGGACCGGGGTCAACATGGATGCGGTGATCGACGAGAATCAGCAGTTCGATTTCTACGACGGTGGCGGCCTTGACATGGCGTGTCTCGGGATGGCCGAGTGCGATGCCGCGGGCAACGTGAATGTCAGCCGCTTCGGTGGCCGCCTGACCGGAGCCGGCGGCTTCATCAACATCAGCCAGAGCGCCCGCCTCGTGGTGTTCGTCGGCACTTTCACCGGCAATGGTCTCAAGGTCGAGGTCACTGACGGCAAACTTCGGATTCTCCAGGAGGGCCGACAGCGGAAGTTTCTCAAGCAGGTCGGGCAAATCACCTTCAATGGCCAGTACGCCTATGATCGCGCCAAGCCGGTCTATTACGTCACGGAACGCTGCGTGTTCCGTCGGGTCAGGGGCGGACTGGCGCTGATCGAGGTGGCGCCCGGCATCGACGTTGACCGGGACATTCTGCCGAACATGGACTTCGAGCCGATCGTCGGTGAATACGGCGAGATGGATGCCCGCATCTTCAACGTCAACCCGATGGGCCTCGAGGCTGAACTGCTCAACCTGTCCCTGCCGGAACGGGTCATTTACGATCCGGCGCGCAACATCCTGTTCCTCAATTTCGAGGGCATGTATGTCCGGGTGGCCGAGGACGTGCAGGCGATCTGGGATGTTTGCGAGCTGCGCTGCCGGGCGGCCGGAAAACGGGTCGGTGTGATCATCAATTACGACCGTTTTCGGATCAACCAGGACATGTACGACGCCTACGCCGAAATGGACCGCTACTTTCTGGCAAATTATTTCAGCCAGATCACCCGCTACGCTACCAGCGCCTTCCTGCGCGCCAAGCTTGGCGAGGCTTTCTCCGCGCGCAGCATCGCGCCCCACATCTTCGAGCGCCGCGAGGAAGCCCAAGCCTTTCTGGCCGGGCGGGACGGAGACGCTGCTCCCTGATCTCGCGCGGAGTGCCGCATTGGCGCAGACGCTGCGGCCCGGCAGCAGGGGCACTTGCCGACAGCGGAAGCAGGCGCAACTCCCGGAAACGCAGCATCACCTGATTAGCGGATATCCTGACCATCAGGAAGTGCGCGCACAATTATTCTTTCCCACCTAACGTTATCGCAATTTAATTGCTTAACCGCTCACAAATTGGCTTAACAACGCAAGCACCTGCCGGCGCCTTTTCCTTAGAATTCCTTCCATCAAGACGAATTCAAGGAGCATCCCATGTTGCACGCCCCCGGCACCAAGTATCCCGCTTTTGCCCCCATCGGACTCGTCGACCGCAACTGGCCGAACCGCGTCATTGCCCAGCCGCCGGTCTGGATGAGCACCGATCTGCGCGACGGCAATCAGGCTCTGTTCGAACCGATGAACGGCGAGAAGAAGATGCGCATGTTCAGGACGCTCTGCGTCATCGGCTTCAAGGAGATCGAGGTCGCTTTCCCCTCGGCCTCGCAGACCGAATTCGACTTCGTGCGCGACCTCATCGAAGGCGGCCACATCCCGGCCGACGTCAGCATCGAGGTACTGACCCAGGCGCGCGAACATCTCATCCGGCGCACGATGGAATCGATCCGCGGCGCGCGGAAAGCCATCGTCCACGTCTATAACGCCACCTCGAAGACCTTCCGCGACAACGTTTTCGGCATGAGCAAGGCCGAGGTCGTGAACATGGCGGTCGACGCCGTCAGGCTCATCAGGGAGCTTGCCGCAGCGATGCCGGAAACCGAGATTACCCTCGAATACAGCCCGGAACTGTTCACCGCGACCGAACTCGATTTCGCCCTCGAGGTCTGCGACGCGGTCACCGCCGCCTGGGGAGCGACGCCGCAGCGCAAGGTCATCCTCAACTTGCCGACCACGGTCGAGATCGCCACACCGAACATCTACGCCGACCAGATTGAATGGATGCACCGCAATCTCGCCCGCCGCGACAGCGTCATCATCAGCCTCCACCCGCACAACGACCGCGGCACCGCCGTCGCCGCCGCCGAACTCGGCCTCATGGCCGGCGCCGAACGCGTCGAGGGCTGTCTCTTCGGCAACGGCGAGCGCACCGGCAACGTCGACCTCGTCACCGTTGCGCTCAACATGTACACGCAGGGCGTCCATCCCGGCCTCGATTTCTCCGACATCAACGCCGTCGCCCGCACTTTCGAACACTGCACCCAGCTCCCGATCCATCCGCGCCACCCGTACGTCGGGGATCTCGTTTTCACGGCCTTCTCCGGCTCCCACCAGGATGCCATCAAGAAGGGGTTCTCCGCTCAAGAGGCGGAGGAGACATGGTCAGTGCCCTACCTCCCGATCGATCCCGCCGATGTCGGGCGTAGCTACGACTCGGTGATCCGCGTCAACAGCCAGTCGGGCAAGGGCGGCATCGCCTACCTCATGGAAACCGAGAACGGCATCGTCATGCCGCGCCGCCTCCAGGTCGAATTCTCCGGCGTCGTCCAGCGCCATGCCGAGCAGCTTGGCGGCGAAGTGAGCGCTGACGACATCTGGGATCTGTTCGCGCAGACCTACCTCGAGCCCGTTGCCCCGATCCGTTACCGCGAGCACCACCTCTACGAGCACGGCAGCGTCCAGGGCATCCGCCTCAGTGTCGATATCGAGGGGACGCCGCACATCCTGACCGGCGAAGGCAACGGCCCGATCAACGCTGCGGTCCACGCCTTCCAGAGTGCCGGAATCAGGGTCCAGGTCCGCGGCTACGAAGAGCGCTCGATGGTGCCGAGCAGCGATGATGGCAACGCCCAGGCCTGCGCCTTCTTGGAAATTGCCGGCAGCGGCAATGGCGATTTCTACGGCGTCGGCATCGACGGCAACATCGTCACCGCGTCGATCAAGGCGCTGGTCAGCGGCATCAACCGCATGGGCATCACCAGGCAGGCGCAGCGCATCGAGCAGGCTGCCTGAAGCGGACCGGCGACCGCGTCGCGGAAAACTTCAGGTCGCCCGTCGCCGTTGGCCCGATCGTCACCCGAACGTTGCGGTCAACTGCCCCTCGAACCCCGATTTGGCGCATGCATCCGGCGCCACTCGCTGGGCGTCATGCCACGCCAGCCGCGAAAGGCGCGCGTGAATACGCCGGCCTCGGCATAGTCGAGCGCGGCGGAAATCTCGCCCAGCGCCATGTCAGTGTCGCGCATCAGTCGCTCGGCCTGGGCGCACAGCGCCTCCTGCGATATCTGATGGAAAGTCGTTCCCTCACGCTCAAGCTTGCGATTGATGCGCCGGCGGTTCATCGAGAACAGGGCGGCGACCTCGTCGAGCGAGCAGCGGCGAACCGCCACCAGACCGCGGACGACCCGGCGTACCTGGTCGGCGAAATCCAGATCGTTCTGCCTGGTGACCGACTTCAACCGCTCCGCGAGCAAGGAATATCTTTCCCGATCGGCGCCGGCAAGCCGCCGCCGGAGATTACCGGCGGGAAAGATCAGCACTGCCCGCTCGGCGGCAAATTCCGGCGTATAGGCAAAGACCTCCTCGTACGGGCGCACATCGCGTGGCTGGCGGCGCGGCAGAAGAACCGCCGTCGGCTTCCAATTCGGGCCGCACAACCAGCGCATCAGCCCCATGCCGATGGCGATGGCGCCGTCGTAGATCTGCTCGGCGCCGGGACCCGTTGCATCGAAAAGCAGGTAACCGATCGACGCTTCCTGGCGTTCGACCGTCCGGGTCGCCATTGCCCCCCGATCGTGCAAATGAAAATACTGCTGGAAATGGGCGATCGCCGTCCCGACGTCGGCGCACTGCTCCAGGATCTCGCCAAGGAATCCGAGCGGATTGGCACTCGCGCCGGCGCCCAGCAGCAGGCCGAAGTGCTCGCAACCGGTCGCTGCCACGCAGATTTCGAGCAGTTCTCCGATCGCCTGCAGCGAGATCGTATTCTCCGGATTGGCGAAGAGATCGGCGGGTATCCCGGCCTGGGCAAAAACCCGTTCCGGATCGGCGCCCAGTTCGCTGATCGTCCGGGCGATATGCATGATCGGCTGCACACGCACACAGCCATCCTGAATATCGCAGAAGCTTGTGACTGGAGGCAAATGCGCGGAATCCATGTCGGACATGAAAGCACCTGAAAAACACTGATGTCGTGAATTATCAGGCAAGGCGAACGATTCCGGACGACAGCTCGCAAGTATCCAGATTGTCGCGACCCGCCCATGATCTCCTGGGCCTGGCCGCCCCCGGTTTCTGACGCCGCCACCGAAATCGAGAATCGCCTCGGCAGTCCGCCGATACCCGGCTGTTCCTCGCCCAAGTCGGTCTGGCAGCTCCTGGATGGCCGGAGCCGCCACGGCGACGGGCGAGTTCGGGAACCGGCGCGAACGGTTAGAGCGGCAGCTTGCCGACGTTCGCGAAAACGTTACTGGAGACTGAACTCGGCGGCGAGCGCCGCTTCCCGCTCGACGAACTCCGCCTCCATGGCCCGCACCTCCGCCATGTAGGCCAACGCAGCCGGGGCCAGCGAGCGATCCTTCAGGTAAATGAACCCGTAACCCGCCTGGATTGACGGACTGGTCGTCGGCACCACAGCGACCTCGCCCGCCCGCAATTCACGCTCCATGATCACCAGCGAAGCGATGGTCAGCGCGTCACCACCAGCCAGCAATACGCCGAGTTGCATCGGGACGTCGATCTCGACGGCCGGCACGAAATCGCCATTGGACGGATCGATCGTCCCTGCCGCCCCGAGCGCCCTGGGCAGGCCGTCCGCAATTCGAGAAGGCAGCCTGGTGGCGATCCACGGATAGGCGAGCAACCGTTGTGGCGTTATCGGATTGCCATCAAGCAGCGGGTGTCCCGGCCGGCAGAAGAAGCGAGCGCGGTGCGGGGTCAGGCGTTCAGTCGCAAACTGTTCGTCATTCTCGGCGTCGCCAACTTCAGCAATACCGAGATCGACCGTCCGGGCCAGCACCCGGCTGGCGATCTCGCGCCAGCCAGCCACGTGCACAGCGATGCCGACCTTGGGATGCCGCGCGAGCAGGCGCGCGATCGCCGCATAGCCGGACGTGACGCTCGGATAAGGGCCGAGCGCCAGCTTCAACGATCCGGTCTCGAGGCCCGCGAGGAGCGCAATCTCGCGCCGCAGCTCGTCTTCCTCGGTGAGCATTCGCTTGCTGCGATGGAGGACCAGTTCCCCGAATACGGTCGGCCCGACCGCCCCGCGCTTGCGGTCGATGAGCGCCACCCCCAGTTCGGCCTCCAGCGCCTGGAGGCTCTTGGTGAGTGCCGGCTGCGAGATGTCGAGCGCATTGGCGGCGCGCCCGAAATGCGCGTGCTCGACGAGGGCCAGCAGGTGTTGAAGGCGGCGTTGTGTAATCATGATTCCTACAATGTTATCAAATACTAGGTTTCTGGTTATTTCCAATAATCGTTGCTGCGTGATAGCTTTGCCAGCGGTACGATTTATCGAATCACACCGCCGCCAGATTCAATAGCACCGTGGAAGTGATGCTCCCGAACAAACCCAAGGAGAAAGAATGAAATTCCTCAAACAATCCAGCCCCGCTTTGATTGCCCTGTCGATGGCGCTCGCGTTCGCTGTGGGTCCTGTCGCTGCTCAAGAGAAAAAGCCAGGTGCCTCGCCCGAGCAGGTAAAGGCGATCGAGGCGTGGACCGCCTCGCTTGCTATCCAGGCCGCGACCTATGCCGCGCCGCTCGTCGCCATGTACAACCTGCGGTCGACGGTTGCCGTCGGCCCCAAACCCAAGGCCGCACCCAACACCATCTGGCGCATGGAGGATATTTCCACGCCCAAGCTGGCCGCAGAGTCCGGTTATGTCTCGCCAAACCTCGATGTCATCTACGGCTTCGGCTTTGCGGATCTCGGTGCCGAGCCGGTCATCCTTACGGCACCCGACTCGGATGGCCGCTACTACATGATCGAAATCGTCGACATGTACACCAATGCCTTCGCCTACCCCGCCGGTGGGGCATCCGGGTACAAGGGCGGAAAATTCGCCTTGGTCGGGCCGGGCTGGAAGGGCGAGTTGCCGGCTGACGTGAAACGCATCGACGCCCCCACGCGCTGGATCGAGTTGCAACCGCGCGTCAACGTGAAGGGCGAGGCTGATCTTCCTGCTGCAAAGAAAGTCATGCAGGGCATCACGCTGCAAACGCTGTCGCAATACAAGGGCGGCGCCGCACCAAAACCCGTGACATACAACTACGAAGTCCCCAGGATGAAGCCCGGAGTGGCCACCAGCCACATGCAGTTCGATGATCCGCTGCAATTCTGGTCCATCTTCTCGGCCGCCCTGAACGAAAATCCGCCGCCGCAAAGTCAGATCGACGCGGTTCTGCCGCAGTTCAAATATCTCGGCATCGAACTCGGCAAGCAGTGGAAACCCGAGAACGTAAACCCGCTGATTCTCGCCCAGATGAAGAAGGCTGCGCAGCAAATCGGACCGATGGCACTCGGCACCATGCCGCTCGCAGGAACGCTGAAGAATGGCTGGGTCATTCCGCCAGCCAACACCGGCTTTGGTGGCGCCGACTACCTGTCGCGTCTGGACGTTGCGGTATTCGGACTGACGGCCAACACGGCGACGCAGGCGATCTATTACTCAGGCGTTCTGGATGGCAACAACCAGCCGATGACCGGCGCCAAGAAGTACACGCTGACGCTGAAGCCGCCCATGGCCTATGCCAAGCCTGTGCCTCCGGGCTTCTGGTCGGTGACGATGTACGACAAGCTCACGAGCTATACGACGCCTAACCCGATCAACCGCTATCACCTTGCCGACTACGACAACCTGAAGAAGAACGCGGACGGATCGATCACGATCTACATGCAGACGACCAGCCCGGGTGCGGACAAGGAATCGAACTGGTTGCCGACGCCAAAAGGGCCGTTCTACCTCATCTTCCGCAACTACGCGCCGGATGCTTCGGTCTCCGAAGGCCTGAAGGATCGCGCGACGTTCCAGGGGCCGCCGGGAGTCATGCCGGTTGGCGCGAAGTAAGAACCCATTGAACAAACACACCTTTTGGCAGGAGAAACAAGAATGAAGCTCATAAATGCGAAGCCCGGATGTATCGCACTGTCGGTCGCGCTGGCGCTGGCCGCTGGCCCCGTTGCCGCTGAGGCGAAGAAACCGGGCATGCCGCCCGAGCAGGCCGCGTTGATACAGGCTTGGGCGCGTTCGACGGCGGTCTATGCCGCAACCTACTGTTCCGCCACCGTCGGCATGTACAACCTGCGCGACACGGTGGCCGTCAAACACGGGGCCAAGGCACCTCCGGGCACGATGTGGAAGTTCGACCAGATCGCCACCCCGGAGATCGCTGCGCAGACCGGCTACGTCACACCCAACGTGGACGTGATCTACGGCTTCGGCTTTTACGACCTCGGCCAGGAGCCGGTCATCGTCACCGCGCCGGACTCCGACGGACGCTACTACATGATCGAGATCGTCGATATGTGGGACAACGCGTTCGCGTACGCTGCCGGCAAGGAAGTCGGATACAAGGGTGGCAAATACGCGGTGGTCGGGCCGGACTGGAAGGGCGAACTGCCGGCTGGCGTCAAGCGCATCGACAGCCCGACCCGCTGGGTCGAGATGCAGCCGCGCGTCCGCGTGAAAGATCAGGCTGATCTTCCCGGCGCAATAAAGGTCTTGGATGCAATCAAGGTGCAGGGCTTGTCGCAGCACTTGGGCAAGCCTGCGCTGGCGGCCCCGGCCTACAACTACGAGTCGCCCAAGCTCGTTCCCAAGATCGCCAGCAGCCAACTGCAATTCGTCGATCCCCTTCAGTTCTGGTCGCTCTGCTCGGCATCCATGAACGAAAACCCGCCGCCCGAAAGCCAAATCAAGTCCGTTCTGCCCTTGTTCAAGTATCTCGGCATCGAACTTGGAAAGCCGTGGAAACGCGAGAACGTGAACCCCCTGATCCTCGCGGAAATGAAAGTCGCAGCCCAGCAAGTGGGTTCGATGATGAATGTGGTCGGACCCATCGTCGGCAAGCCGTCGAACGGCTGGGACGTGCCTCCGGTGAATTTCGGTGCGACCGGCGCCGACTACCTGACGCGCGGCATCAATTCGGTGCTTGGGCTGACCGCGAACACGACCACGGAGGCCATCTATACCCTTGGAGCGCTCGGCGCGGACGGGGCGCCGCTGAACGGGAACAAGGCGTACACGATCACCTTCAAGGCATCGAATCCGTACATCCAGGTGATCCCGCCGGGCTTCTGGTCAGTCACCATGTATGACGGCAAGACAAAGTTCACCGTTCCGAACCCGCTCAACCGCTATTTCCTTGGCAGCGCCAACGACATGACGAAGAATGCCGACGGGTCGGTCACGATGTATCTGCAAGCGACCAGCCCGGGCAAGGACAAAGAGTCCAATTGGCTGCCTTCGCCCAAGGGGCCGTTCTACCTGCTGCTGCGCAACTACGCTCCGCAGCCTTCGGCCATCGAAGTCCTGAAGGATACGGCCGCCAACCCGATGCCGCCGATTGTTCCGGTTAGCGCGAAGTAAGTCACACGTCGGGCCAGGTAAAAGGGCTGTTGCTTCAGGGACAGCCCTTTCATGTTGGCTCGGCCATCTTGGAAAGAAGAATATCAAGGGCAAGTGAAGTACAGATTCCCGGCCACATGCGGGCCGGGAATCTTCTTCGATCGGGAAGAAGTAAATGACATTCACAACCACGCGCAAATTCGGTGCCTTTTCGGCGTTGACCGCAACATTGCTTGTCGCCACGCCGACGCTGGCCCAGACAACGCCATCACCTTCTGCCGAGGGAACATCTGACACCGCAAACCAGCGAACCTCGGTGGCTGAATTGCAGAAGCTCAAGCAGAACCCGGTGAGCGGTCTGCGCCAATTTTTGTTCGAGGCCAATGCCAATCCCGGCTACCCTAATTCCGGACAAACACAAGGCATCTATTCGCTGCAGGCGGTCTGGCCGTTTTCGATCAACGAGGATTACCGGCTCGTCACCTACACGATCCTCCCGGTAGCACATCTCCCCGGCACGGCTGGGGAAAACTCGACGACTGGCCTCAGCGACACGCTGATCAATCTGTTCGTCTCGCCCAAGAAGGCGGGCGAGATCGTCTGGGGACTCGGTCCCACCATCCTCTTGCCAACCCGCACCCAGCCTGAACTCGGCAGCAACCGTGTGGCCCTTGGTCCGGCTGCGCTTCTTTATTATCAACAGGCGAAGTGGAGTGCGGGCCTGGTATTGCAGAATGGCTGGTCGCTCGGTGACGCCAGCGGCAACAATCGGGTTAACGCTTTCGGGGCGCAATACCTGTTCAGCTACAACCTGCCCGATGGCTGGTCGATCTACAGCAACGCCACCATCACGTCGAACTGGACGAAGCCATCGGACGAACGCTGGACCGTGCCGGTGGGTGGCGGGGTCGGCAAGCTGTTCTATGTCGGTCCGCTGCCGATCAGTCTTTCGGCGCAGGCGTTCTACAATGTTGTCACACCGACCGACGGCCCGAACTGGTCGGTCAACTTCCAGCTTGCCTTCCTGTTCGGGGCGCCGGATTGATTGCCGGGTCCGAGAATGAAGCCCCTACCCCTTCTGGCCGTGCTAACGCCATCAACTTGTTTTGTAACAAAACATGAATTGGAGAAACCATGAATTCCTTGGCTCAGTGCAGAAATGGCATCTTCAATTGCCTGTCACTGCTGACCTTGGCGACGGGCGGCCTGCTGTTGGCTGCTCCGGCAACTGCTGCCGGCCTGAATGGCCAGGTTCTTGGTGGCGGCATGCCGATCGCCAATTCGACGGTCACCCTCTGGGCCGCCAGTGCCGGCACACCGAAACAACTGGCGCAGGCACGCAGCGGTACCGACGGCCGCTTTACGCTGAAGGCGCCTGCTGCCCCCACCGACTCCAGCCTCTACCTGATCGCGCAGGGCGGGCAGCCGACCGCCAACAATGCCGCCAGCAACAACCCGGCCATTGCCCTGATGACGGTGCTCGGCAGCAAGCCGCCGGCCAGAGTCACGATCAATGAGATGACCACCGTCGCCTCGGTGTGGACGCACAACCAGTTCATCAACGGCACGACGATCCAGGCGCTGCCTCTGCAACTGAAGATTGCCGCCGGCAACGTCCCGAGTTTCGTCGATCTCGCCACTGGCGGCTGGGGCGGCACGATCCAGGACCCGCTCAATGGCGGCCAGACGCCGACGATGGCCAATTTCGCCACGCTGGCCAATGCGCTGTCCGGTTGCGTAACTCAGGTAAAGGCCGATGCCTGCGGTTCCCTGTTCGCCGCAGCCAGGGGGCCGGCCGGCGCAACACCGGTCGACACACTGAGCGCGGCTCAGGCAATCGCCAAGGCGCCGTGGTATCAGCCGCAGCGGGTATTCGCGCTGCTCGAGCAGTTTTACCCGATTCCGCAGGGCAAGACCATGCGCCCGGTGCCGTACATGCCCTACCTGCAGGTTGCCCCCAGCGCCTGGGTACTGCCGCTGAAGTTCGACGGCGGTGGCTACCGTGCCGGCGGCAAGGCGATGTTCGACGCCGAAGGCAACCTATGGGTCGGCAACAACTTCACCATCGGCTGGCAGGCGAGCGACGCGCTCTGGCAGGGTAACGCCAGCAAGTTCGACCCCAACGGCAAGCCGCTGTCGCCGATCACCACCGGCTTCGCCGGCGGTGGCATGCAGGGCGGCACCTTCGGCGCCGCCATCGACCTCAAGGGCAACGTCTGGCTTGCGAGCTACGGCAGCAAATCCATTACCGTGTTCGACAAGAACGGCAAGCCGCTGACCCCGCCCGAGGGGATCAATTTCGGCGGCAAACTCGGCTTGATGCAGGGCATCATCACCGTGCCGAACGGCGACGTTTGGGCGCTGGGGATTTCCAAGCGCCAGTTGCTGTATTTCCCGAAGGGTGACTGGAACAACGGCCGTATCGTCTGCGAGGGCGACAGCGGCGAGCCGTGCAAGTCCTTCACCGCACCCTTCCATCTGGCGATCGACCAGCAGGACCGCATCTGGGTGTCGGACAGTTCGGTCCATGTGATCCGCTTTCCGGCAGCCGATCCGACCAAGGCGGAACGTTTCGACGTGCGCTCCAACAATAGCGGCCTGAACATCGACAGCCAGGGCAACGTCTGGGTGACCAACCGCTTCGGCCCCGGTTTGCTGGGGTTGGCGCATATGGTCGACATGGCGGTGCACCTGAAGACCGGCGGCGTGCTCTCGGCCTCCGACTACCTGACCAAGACCATGTCCGAACAAAAGGGCGGCAGTGGCAGCATCACCGTGCTGCGCCCGGATGGTACGCAGTTGCCGGGTTCACCGTTCAGGGGTGGCGGTCTGCCCGGGCCGTGGGCCGTGGTGGTCGACGGCAACGATAACCTGTGGGTCTCCAACTTCGCGATGCCGGCAAGCCCGATCGTCCAGTTGTGCGGCGTGCGCACCGAGAACTGCCCGCCCGGTTTCAAGACCGGCGACCAGATCTCGCCGCCAGGCGGCTATGTCGGCGGCGGCCTGCAGTTGCAGACCGACATCGCCGTCGGCCCGGCGGGCGACGTCTGGGCCATGAATAATTGGCAGGACATCGACAGTTGCTACCCCGGCGCCGCCGAAGCGCTGTCCACCCGCTGCGGCGGCCAGGGCGTGGTGATATTCTTCGGCATGGCCAAGCCGGTACGTTCACCGCAGATCGGGCCGGCTCGTCCGTTGTAATCCCTCTTCCGGAGGGTGTCGCGATGGCACCGTACGTCTTTTCAATAATTCGATACCCACCATCGTTGTAATCCCTCTTCCGGAGGGTGTCGCGATGGCACCCTTCCTTGTCACGGAACATTCAACGGGAATCAGGATCAAGATGAAAATACGTGCTTTAGCGGCGTCGACCGCAATGCAAGAATGCAGCGTACATCCGTGGCAATACCGCCTCGGACTAACTGGAAAATAGACATGACAAAACGAAAGCCAAATCCATTTGCACATTTGTTCGGTGGCGCCGCGCTCGCCGCCACTGTCCTTTTCAACGGCGCTGCCGTGGCCCAGGAAAAGCCCGCCGAAGTGCCGGCGACTGCACCTGCGCAGCAGTTCAAGGACGAACGGGCACTCAACCTGCTGAAAGGCATGAGCGATACGCTGGCCAAAGCGCAAACCCTTAACTTCAAGGTGCGCAGCATGATTCCCTTTGCCACCCCCTCCGGGCAGCAGATCAGTCTTTTCGGGGCTTCGCGCGTGGCGATGCAACGGCCCGACAAGTTGTTCGTCGAGTCC
>JBEOKN010000119.1:0-5530 GCA_040275885.1 Azonexus sp.
ATTCCCACTCGATCGTCGCCGGCGGCTTGCCGGAAATATCGTAAACCACCCGATTGATGCCACGCACTTCGTTGATGATGCGGTTGGAAACCTTGCCGAGCAGGCTGTGCGGCAACTCGGCCCAGTGCGCGGTCATGAAATCCTGTGTCTGCACGGCGCGCAAGGCCACCACATATTCGTAGGTGCGCCCGTCGCCCATGACACCAACGCTCTTGACCGGCAGGAATACGGCAAAAGCCTGGCTGGTCTTGTCGTACCAGTCGGTGGCACGCAGTTCGTCGATGAAGATGGCGTCGGCCCGACGCAGCAGGTCGGCAAACTCCTTCCTGACCTCACCGAGGATACGCACTCCCAGGCCGGGGCCGGGGAAGGGGTGGCGATAGACCATTTCATGCGGCAGGCCGAGGGCCACGCCGAATTCGCGAACCTCGTCCTTGAACAGTTCGCGTAGCGGTTCAAGCAGCTGGAGATTGAGGGTTTCCGGCAGGCCGCCGACGTTGTGATGGCTCTTGATGGCGTGCGCCTTGCCAGTCTTGGCACCGGCCGATTCGATGACGTCCGGATAGATGGTGCCCTGGGCCAGCCATTTGGCGTTGGGCAGTTTGGCCGCTTCGGCCTGGAAGACCTCGACGAACTCACGGCCGATGATCTTGCGCTTGGCCTCCGGGTCGGCAACACCCTTCAGGTGGCCTAGAAATTGTTCACTGGCATCGATGTGAATGACCCTGACGCCAAGATTGCGGGCGAAGGTTTCCATCACCTGCGCACCTTCATTGAGGCGCAGCAGACCGTTGTCGACAAAGACACAAGTCAGCTGGTCCCCGATCGCCTTGTGCAACAGGGCGGCCACGACCGAAGAATCGACGCCGCCGGAAAGGCCGAGGATGACCTCATCACCGCGAACCTGGGCACGCACCCTGGCGATGGCTTCATTGACGTAGTCCGGCATGTTCCAGTCGTGGCCGCAAGCGCAGATGTCATGAACGAAGCGGGCGATCATTTCCTTGCCCTTGAGGGTGTGGGTGACCTCCGGGTGGAACTGGACGGCGTAGAAACCGCGCTCTTCGTCTGCCATTGCAGCCACCGGGCACGATTCGCTGCTGCCAATGACCTTGAAGCCGGCCGGCAACTCGGTGACCTTGTCACCATGGCTCATCCAGACCTCGAGCAGGCCATGGCCCTCGACATTGCTCCGGTCCTGGATGCCGTTGAACAACCGTGAATGGCCGCGGGCACGAACTTCGGCAAAACCGAATTCGCGCTTGCCCGAACTCTCGACCTTGCCGCCCAGTTGCTGGGCCATGGACTGCATGCCGTAGCAGATGCCGAGAACCGGTACCCCCATCTCGAAAACCACCTGCGGCGCCTTCCACTCCAGCGCCTCATAGACCGAGTTCGGGCCGCCCGAGAGGATGATCCCGTTCGGCTTGAAGGCGCGGATGAACTGCTCGGAGACGTCGAAAGAATGCAGTTCGCAATAGACCTGCTGTTCGCGCACGCGGCGGGCGATCAACTGCGTGACTTGCGAACCGAAATCGAGGATCAGTATCTTCTGGTGAGACATGGTGAACTCCAGCGTTTCAGCGGCATAAGAGAAGATGCCGGAAGAATCCGGCATCTGTCAGAGGTCGAACTTGCTGGCGCCCATCCGGTCGAGATAAAGGAGGAGTCGGGAGAAGGCAGAGACGCCAACGATGCCAACGACAGCGACGAGTACTTCCAATCAGGTCGGCCATTCGGACATGAGCTACTCGACGTGGTAATTCGGTGCTTCCTTGGTGATCTGAACGTCGTGAACGTGCGATTCGCGCACGCCCGCCGAGGTGATTTCCATGAAGCAGGCCTGATCGTGCATCTGGGCAATGGTCGAGCAGCCGAGATAGCCCATCGAAGAACGTAGGCCGCCCGTCAGCTGATGAATGACGGCCAGTACCGAACCCTTGTAAGGCACACGGCCCTCAATCCCTTCCGGCACGAACTTGTCGACGTTGGCGGTGGCCTCCTGGAAGTAGCGGTCGGAAGAACCTGCCTGCATGGCACCGAGAGAGCCCATGCCGCGGTACGACTTGTACGAACGCCCCTGGAACAGTTCGACTTCACCCGGCGCTTCTTCCGTGCCGGCAAACAGCCCGCCGAGCATCACGGTATCGGCACCGGCGGCAATCGCCTTGGCGATATCGCCGGAATAGCGGATGCCGCCATCGGCGATCATCGGCACGCCCGTAGCCTTGAGAGCCTCCGAGACGTTCTGGATCGCCGTGATCTGCGGAACGCCTACGCCGGCCACAATCCGGGTGGTGCAGATCGAACCGGGGCCGATTCCCACCTTGACCGCATCGGCACCGCTGTCTGCCAACGCCCGGGCGGCATCCGCCGTGGCGATGTTGCCGCCGATAACTTCGATCAGCGGGTAGTTCTTCTTGATCCAGTTGACCCGATCGAGCACTCCCTGCGAGTGACCATGGGCCGTATCGACGATGATGACATCAACGCCGGCCTCGGCCAGATACTCGACACGCTCCTCGGTCCCCGGGCCGACACCGACCGCGGCGCCAGCACGCAAGCAGCCGGAAGCATCCTTGTTGGCGAGCGGATGCTCGGTGGACTTCAGGATATCCTTGACGGTGATCAGGCCACGCAGGTGGAACGCATCGTCGATAACCAGAACCCTTTCCAGGCGGTGGGCCCGGAGCAACTCCTTGGCGTCCTCGACGCTGGCGCCCTCCTTTACCGTAACCAGGCGCTTGCGCGGGGTCATGATCGCCTTGACCGGCTGGTCGAGATTGGTTTCGAAACGCAGATCGCGGTTCGTTACGATGCCGACCACCTTGCCCGCCCTGTCGATGACGGGCAGGCCGGAAATGCGGTACTGGCTGGTGATGTCGAGAACGTCGCGCACGGTCATCAGCGGCGAAACCGTAATCGGATCCTTGACAATGCCGGATTCGAAACGCTTGACCTTGGCAACTTCAGCCGCCTGGGCCTTGGGCGACAGATTCTTGTGAATGATGCCGATACCACCTTCTTGCGCCAGCGCAATCGCCAGACGGCCTTCGGTAACTGTATCCATGGCTGCGGAAAGCAGCGGAAGATTGAGGGAAATATTGCGCGTTAACCTGGTTGACAGGCTGACATCGCGAGGCAGGATCTGGGAATGTGCAGGGACGAGAAGGACGTCGTCGAAAGTCAGGGCTTTTTGCAAAATTCGCATGGCCTTTGATCCAAGGTCACAAAAACGTATTATACAGAAATCGCCCAAGACTCCGGATGACCATGAAAACCCCCCTGATTTTTGCCCTTCTGATCGCGTCGACCGCAACCGTGATCAACGCCAATGCGCAAACCTATCAATGGAAGGACAGTAGCGGCCGGACCGTAATTTCTGACACGCCGCCACCGGCATCGGTGCGCAACGCCAAGGCGATCGGCACTTCTCCCCCGCCGTCGATCGGCGCCCCGACGACGGATGCCTCGCAGGCGACCGGCGGCGCGCAGTCCGCGGATGCCCCAAAAACAACGGGGGAAAAGGATATGGAATTCAAGAAGCGCCAGCAGGAAGCCAAGGAAAAGGCCGACAAGGACGCCAAGGAAACAGCAGCAGCAACCCAGAAGAGGGAAAACTGCGAACGCGCTCGTACCCACCTGTCAGCGCTCGAATCCGGGCGCCGCATGATCCTGCCCGACGGCAAGGGTGGCGAGACCTTCCTCGAGGATGCCCAGCGGGGTGACGAAATCGAGCGCACCCGCAAGACGATTGCCGAGTCCTGCAAATAGATCGACCCGCTTAGCCCGCGACAGTCTCTCAGACATCGGGGGCGTCGGCATCGCCGGCGCCCTTTTTCATGACCTTTCCCTCGGCTGCCCGCTGCTTGCGCACTTCCTTGGGGTCGGCGATCAGCGCCCGGTAAATTTCCACGCGGTCACGATCACGCAATACGGTGTCCAGCTTGGACAGTTTGGCAAAGATGCCGAACTTGTTCTTCTGCAGATCGATCTCCGGGTGCTTCTCGAGAAGCCCCGATGCTTCGAGGGCCCCCTGCAGTGTTGCGCCCTCGGGCACGCTCACTGGAACAAGCACCTGCTTCTCCTGCAATGCGTAGCAGACCTCAACCTTCAGCTTGTCAGCCACTGATTTCTCCATAAACCTGTCCGGCACGACGCACGAAGGCATCGACAAAGGTATTGGCGATGTGACTGAACACCGGGCCAATCGCCTTTTCGAAGACCTTGCTCGAAAAGTCGTAGTGCATCCGGAATTCGATCTTGCAGGCAGTCTCGGCCAGCCTTCTAAAATGCCAAGCCCCCTCAAGGCGCCGGAAAGGTCCGTCGACAAGGCGGATTCTCATTGAGTGTGGCGCCTCCTTGTGGTTTTCGGTCGTAAAGGCAGTCTTGACACTATGGTAATTGACATGCAGCGTCGCCACTGTCTTGGTCACATCGCGATAGTTGACTGCGGTCTGGCTGCACCACGGCAAAAAGGCCGGATAGTCTTCGCAACGGTCAACCAGTTCGAACATACGCTCAACAGACTGCCCGATGAGTACGGATTTTTCGACCAGAGCCATGCGTCGGGGAAATTCCTGAATCCTGTAGAATGCGCGATTTTAATGGATCGTCGGCGGCATGAGCATCACGGTCAACAAAAAAGCCTTCCACGACTACTTCATCGAAGAGAAGCACGAGGCAGGCATCGCCCTCGAAGGGTGGGAGGTCAAGGCCATTCGCGGCGGCCGGATGAACATCAAGGAATCCTACGTCATCATCAAGGGCGGCGAGCTTTTCCTGATCGGCATGCACATCACGCCCCTGCTGACGGCGTCGACCCATGTCAGTCCTGACCCGACGCGCACCCGCAAGTTGCTCCTGCATCAACGCGAAATCATGAAGCTGATAGGCAAAGTCGAGCGGGCCGGCTATGCGCTTGTGCCACTTGACCTGCACTTCATGAGGGGGCGTATCAAGCTCGAAATCGGCCTCGCCAAGGGCAAGAAACAATATGACAAGCGCGCCGACGAACTGGACAAGGATTCGAAGCGCGAGGCGCAGCGTGCGATGAAGGTTCTCCAACGCTGAGGCCGGAAATTCCACCAAGTCGATCAGATCATCGCCCCGCGGGGAACCCGCGAACGTCCGCAACAATGTCTCGACGCCCACCGCAGGGCACAAACCTCGGGCGGGCGAATGGTAGACATAGGCTCCCGGCCGGCCTCAAGTCAGTAACCGGGCGACCTACCGACCATCTTGCGCCACCTATTGACCCGAGATTCCTAAAGAGTTTCTGTGGTCTGCGTCGCATCACCCCGCAATTCAAGAAAGGGCGGGAAAGCACTGTCGGGCAGGAGTCCGAGCGCGATGTGTACCCGAAGGAGGTGACGACGACCAGGCACGCGAGGATCCCCGAGAGAGCGGTTGCGCAGGTTGATCGCTCACGATCAGGTGGTACCCGAACACGGACGCGGTCAGGTCAGGTCGGTGTTGTAATACTCGACATTGACCCGATAACCCGCCAAAAGATGTAGTCAAAAAGTGT
>JBEOKN010000120.1:0-14019 GCA_040275885.1 Azonexus sp.
TGCCGAGCATGACCGTCGGCGTGATGATGACGGCGACGGCGAGCAGCACGATCAGTGTCGACGCGAGCCCCTGCTTGCCGCCGATGCGGGCCGCCAGCATCTGGTGCAGCGGGTAGATCGTGATCGCCAGAATCAGCGCCCACAGCATCATCGACAGGAACGGCGAGAAGATCTGGTAGCACAGCAGCACCAGCGCCAGCACCAGGCCGGCGCGGATGAAGACGTCGAGCAGGCGGCGCGACAGGCGGTCTTCCAGTTCGTAATCGGGTTCGCGGGGGGCGTTCATCGAAGATCTCCTTCTCGGCGGCAGAAATCGTGCCCGGCAGCGGTGCCGGCGGCGCGCCGCGACAGGGCGGCCGCCGCAATGTATCACGCCGGAGCGCCGCGCCTCAAACCGCGGTGGCGCCGTGGCGCCGTGGCGCGCGCGGGGCGGCTGCGGTCGACCGCGAAAACCGGGTGGATTTCTTATCAGACGGGGTCGAAGAAAAGCCTACCGGCGTCCAGGGAAACCGGTATTTTCGAACCGACATCCCGGTCATTGGCCTGCCTGGCGAACCTTGGGCTTGCGTCGATGGTGAGCAATGGCGCGAATGACCACGCTGTCGGGGCGCAGCCGGTAGATGATCGAATAAGGGAAGCGCCGGAAATGCGTCATGCGCTGTTCTCCGGACACCGGCGCTCCAATTTCCGGATATCCGGCCAGCAGGCCGGTTGCATGCCGGAACTCATCGAGAAAGGCTCGTGCAATGCCAGCAGTGGCGTGCTCCAGGTAGTACGTAGTCGCCTCGGCCAAATCCCGCTCGGCGGATGCGAGAACAACGATCTTCATCGCTCCGTCGCGTTGGGGATCAACTTCTGGATGCGGGCGATCACATCGCCCACATCGGAGGATACTTCCTCGCCGCGATCGAAGGCTTCGCCGCGCCGTTCCGCCTCGGCAAGCCAGGTCGACATCACCTCGTCATCCTCTTCCAGCGAATCCAGCAGGCGCTCGGCCAGATAGCTGCGCTCGGCTGAGGTCAGTTGCATGACGGCGGCCTCAATGGCTTCGATTGTCGTCGGGGGCATGGTGGTTCTCCGGAAAACGAGTGCTTGGATACTACAAGAGCTGTTCTGCTCGGACCAGTCGATTCTCCGCCCGTTCCAGGTTCAGCGCCAGCAGGCGGCGGAGGATTTCGTCGTCGGGCATTTCGGGGGTGTAGTCTGCCCAGCCGTAGGCGGCGGCGACGGCCTGGTCGAGGGCTTTGTGGGCGAAGTCGAGCCAGGCCGGGCGGGCGTTGTAGAGGTTGGTCAGGGTGCGCTTTTTCAGGTCGGCCTCGTGGCCGGGTTTGGCGACCGGGCGTTTGGGGAAGCCGGCTTGTTCCTCTTCCGGGGTGATGACCCAATCGACCCACTCGGGTGGGTTGAGCCAGGCTTCGCGCAGTTCGTTGAGGCGGCGGGCGGCAGCGGCGATGTTCTCGGCGACGATCTGCCCGGCCAGGCACGGCGGCGAGGCCTGACCGGCGACGGGGGCGGTGTCGCGCGGCGTCAGGCCGGCCGGGAAGGGGAAGGTTTCGAAACAGGTCGTCGGGGTGTAGCGCGGACGGTCTTCGAGCGAGGTGCCGAGGCGCAGCGACCAGAGTTCGTGGAAACGGGAATGCAGGATGCCGAAGGTAGTGTCGTCGGCGCGGGCGATTGCCACGACTGCATCTGATGGCCAACACGTTGCTGGAAACCAAACAAACAGGCGGTGCTTGGCGACCCGTGTTGTCGCTATAAAGCGAGGCAGCGAAGCAATCGCCGAGCGCCAATCCGTTCCAAGTCGACCATGCAACCACCAACGTTTGCGGCGTGATTCGTCCCTGTTGTTGTCGCGAATTGGTTTTACGTTTTGCTTCACGTACTCAAACGGCTTTTCGTACAGGCTTGCCTCTGCCTCATCGCGCATCGCGAAATCAACCACGAGGAAGTCACGCGATCGATCGGTGATGTCTTTGCCGTTAGTGAGTGGGTGTAATACATCCCTGTTGGAGCGACCGTTCGGATTGGGCAGACTTAGCCACGCCCGCGCCTCCGATCTCTCAACCTCAAAAGGACCTACGAGAACTGGTCCTTGAAAGCTAACCCCGGAGTTTTCTCGCAAGCGTAACGCCCGAGTGACGTCCAGGCCGGCTCCTCCAGTCAGATCGGTATGGATGTTCGCTACTGCAACGCCATCCAGCCGGCTGCTGCGGTCGACCCCGAAAAATGGCCCAAAACCAATCAGCGAAACACGCACCGCCGCGCCTTCATTAACCCAGTGCTCGCTGCTCCACGCTTCGAAAATGCGCGTCGTGTCCGAGATGCGCTCCAGCACTTTGCGGTTGGCGCCGCCGCGGATGGAGTCGGTGGCGACGAGGCCGACGACCTGGGTCTGGCCGGCGGCGATCTGCGCGCGACCTTTCTCGAACCAGTAGGTGACGAAATCGGCGCCGCCCGGCACGCGGCCCTCGAAACATTGGCGCAGCGTATCGACGTAGGCAGCGCCGAGGCGAGTGCGCATCAGTTTGTCGCCGACGAACGGCGGGTTGCCGGTGATGACGTCGGCGGCCGGCCACGCGGCTTCGCTGCCGTCCGGGTTGAGCAGCGCGTCGCGGTGCTCGATGCCGTCGAGCGGCTTGAGGATGGGGTTGACGGCGTGCGGGTAGCCGTTGCGCCGGCACCACTGGATGTCGCCGATCCAGACGGTGACGCGCGCCAGTTCGGCGGCGAAGTCGTTAATTTCCAGCCCGAGGATGTTGTGCGGGCCGGTATGCATGACCAGTTCGGCACCGAGGCCGAGTTCCTGCGCGTCGACGTGGGCGCGCTTCTCGACGTCGCGCAGCGCGGCCAGCGCGAGGTAGAGGAAGTTGCCCGAGCCGCAGGCCGGGTCGAGGACGCGGAAGCGCTCGAGGCGGAGCAGGAAGCCCTGGTAGAGGGCGCGCGCCTTCTTCGGCTTCGCCCGCATTTCGGCCTTGACCGCTTCCCACTCGGCGAAGAGCGGTTCGCGGATCAGCGGGTCGATCAGCTTGCCGATGGTTTCGGTGTCGGTGTAATGGGCGCCAAGCGGGGCGCGCGCCGCGGGGTCGAGGCCGCGCACGAAGAGGGTGCCGAAGATGGTCGGGTCGATGCCGCGCCAGTCCATGTCGGCGGCGGCGCGGTGCAGCGCGGCGAGGTCGGTTGCGGTCAACGGCGGAATATCGACCGTTTTGAACAGGCCGCCGTTGAACCAGGGGATGTCGTGGTCGCCATACTCGCCGCCGCTCTGCGCCATGGCGAGGAACAGCTTTTCGATGCGGCGGGCGGCCTTGCCGGTGTCGTTGCGGGCGTGCGCGAGCAGGTCGGTGAAGATGCCGGCGGGCAGCACCGCCTCGTCCTCGGCGAACATGCAGAACAGGCACTGGACGAGGAAATGCGCGACGCGCTGGCCGTCCACCCCGCGCCCGCGCATGGCGGCGGCGAGTTCGGCGAAGTGGCCGGCGGCTGCGGCGGTGATCGCCGCGGTCGACTTCTCGGGACGCAGCTTTTCCGGGTCGGTGAACACCCAGCGCAGGAACTGGCGGATCTGCGGGTCGACCAGTTGCTCGATGCGGATTTCGCGCGGCTGGTCCGGGTAGCCGGTGAAGGCCGTGTGGATGACGATGCGCTCGCGGTCGGCGACGACGAGCAGCGGCGGGTTGTCGAGCTGCAGGAAGTAGTCGGTGAGCTGCTTGAGCGCCGCCGGCAGGTCGCGGCCGGGCTTCTTGTTCTCCCAGCCGAAGCGGCTCCGCATCCAGACGTCGGCCCAGCCGTCGCCGCCGCCGGACTTGCCGGCGCCGCGCTCGAAGCAGTAGTTGTCGGCGTCGCGCGGCTTGGCGACGCCGAGCAGGTCGCAGAGGTCGTCGAACCAGGCCTGCGCGCCGGCGCGTTCGGTCAGCGGGTTGTCTTTCCAGAGGGCGATGAATTCTTCGGGGGTCATGCCGGCAGTGTAACGGGGATGGCGACAGCGGAGAACCGGCGCGGCGCGGCAATTTGACAGTCCGTGCGAACTGGAGGATTGTCCAGCGGTCGTCAGCGCGTTTTTCCTGGCTCCGCAACGATAACCAGAAGAAGGAGGGGCTCGATGGACCTTGGCTCCCGCAGCATTTTCGGTCGCATGTCAGGCCTGCATGGACTGACCGATTCTTCGCTCCGGCAGTTGATCGCCTGGGGCGACCACCTGAAGGTCGACCAGGCGCAGATCGACGCGCAGCACGAGGAAATCTTCAATCTCGCCACGCACATCGCCGAACTCTGGCAGAAGCATGCGGATGTCGGGCAGGTGCGGTCCGCCGCGGAAAAGCTGGCCCGGGTGCTCGACGCCCATTTCCGCTACGAGGAGCGGGAACTGGCCAGGATCGGCTACCCGAAGCTGAACGAGCACCGCGCCGAGCACAAGGTCATGCTCGACGCTCGGGCTGATCCGCGACCGGCTGGATGGCATGGGGCAGGGGACCGTGCAGGGCAAGCCGGGCTTTCTTCGGTGCGCCTCGACCGCCTTCATGCGGGCCAGTAGCCGCCGCAGTTTGACGCCATTCGACAGCGCGGAGACGCCATCGGCGCCGTCGTCGGCGTCCGTCGCGGCGACGCGCGTGCGTCTGAACGAACGCTGCAGCGGATAGTGGTGCTCGTAGAACCAGACGTCTGCGGTCCTGCCCTTTGGTGAAAATTGGCAGGTTGCGAGCAATTGCTCCTTGATGCGCGTCTTGATCCCTTCGCCGAACAGGGTGCCGTCTGGCAGCACGACAGCGGCGCGGCCGCCGTCCTTGAGCTGGTGCATGATGAGGACCAGGAAGAGGTCGGCGGTTTCGTTGGTGCGGAAATTGACCGGGAAGTTGTTCTCGATGCCGTCTTCTCCCATGCCGCCGAAGGGCGGGTTGGTAACGATGACATCGACGTGGTCGCGCGGGCCGTAGTCGCGCAGCGGCTGGGCCAGGGTGTTGTCGTGGCGGACGTTGGTGGGCACGTCCGGCCAATCAGCGGCCTTCCTGCGCGATCTTCCCGATTCGACCGCCGCCACCTATACTCAAGACACCACAGCAAGGTGAGATGCCAAGGGCAGGCCGACATGAGCAGTTTGAAGTGCTCTTTTCCGGGATTTGCAGCGGTGGGTGGTCGACCGCGGGCGAACGCATCTTGCGGGATCGCGATCCTCGCCCTGCGTTCGCTGATCGTCGCGTTGATGGTGGCGGTGGCGGGATGCGCGACTCCGGATCGCCCCCCCGAACTGCCGCCGGCGGTCGAGATCCCGGAGAGCACCTGGTGGCGGGTCGACAACGACATAGGCGCCGCCTCGCTGGCTGCCACCGGAACGGCCAGGAAATACGCGCGCGGTGAAATGGAAAGCTGGAGAAGCCGTGTCCAGGCGCGTACCGAGGCCGACTTCATTCCGTGGTTCACTGGTTACTGGACCCAGCAATGGCTGGCCATCAAGATCGCCTGGTACAAGCTGGGTGCCGAGGAAGGGACGGATCCGGCGGTCGATCGTCTGGCCGCCTATCTGCAGGAGCAATACGACGAACGCGTGCTGGGACCCGCCGCCCTGGAGATCGATCCCAACGCCGTGAGAGGGGAGGCGACGATGCTCTACATCCAGACACTCGGCAAGCAGCTTCCGACAATCCAGCGGCGCTACGGTGTGCCGCAAGCCGCGTTCGACGGGCGCCTCCGGAGCATTCCGGCAATTGCACTGGCGCCTCCGCCGGCGCACAGTGCCTCGCTCCACCAGGTTGTCCATGCCGACCCGCTCGCCAGGCTGCCTGCCTTTGTGGCCCTGACCGCCCGCTTCCGCAAGGCACCTGGTGGCGCGTCCGGAGGGCCGCCGGAGGCCAGGATTTCACCGGTGGCCAGACGGGCCAGCGAGAATATGGTGGCGAGGCTCGGCCCCGCCGTTGGTGCAAGCGCGGCCGCGGCGGCGGTCGGCGGTGTCGCCGGCATAGCGATTTCGCTGGGGGCGGCCGGTTTTGGCGCCATAGCGCACGAGAAGGAGCGCCCGGAAATCGAGGCGCAGCTTCGTGAAAGCCTCGACGCCGCGCTGGTCGACATGTGGCAGAGTCTGATGGACGATCCCGCCAGCGGGGTGATGGCGGGGGTCCACCACATCTCCGGACAGATCGACGGCGGTCTCGCCAAGACCTTTGCGCAGCCGGTTGAATTGAAACCGCTGCCTCGGGAAATCCCCCTGCCAGTCGAGGAAGCACCTGCGGACGACGAAGACAAGGATGACGGTGTGGCCGACGACAGGTAGGTGAATCGGCCCGGCTGCGAGTCATCCCACCAGGTCCAACCGAACGCCATCGGTTGGTACTATCATTGGCCCTGCGGGCAATACAGTCCGGGTACGACCACTCAAGGAGAGAAAATCATGGGAAGCAAGGACAAGAGAAAAGAGCCCAAGGGCAAGCTGCCGAAACCCAAACCGGTCCCTTTGGGCACCTGAGACGATAGCGTTGGCCTGCCTTGTCGGGCAGCGACAAGGCGAGGCTTGAATGACCAAGGCAAATCGTATTGGCGACCTGTCTGACGGTGCGCCGCCAGCGCGGCATCCGGTTGCGGCGGCGACACGTACGTCAGGGTCGGTCACTTTCCCAGCGCGCGAACCACTCGGTCAGCGGACGGGTTTCGCCGAAACCGGCAAGTCGGTGGTCGATGGCATCGTGGTTGCCCCATACCACATCGGCAAGGGTGCCGTCGGCGACCTGCGCTTCGATGTCGCTGCAGTAGAGTCCCAGATCGCGCTGCACATAGAATCCATAACTGCGGCAAGCCACCGGACGCTGGCCGTAGACCGGGCAGGCATTGGCGGACTGGTCCAGTAGCGGGCAGACGACAGGGCGCGCCTGTGGGCCAGCCAAGGCAGCCAGGTCCCGGCTGATTTCCCGGAGCCGCTCCGCCGGTAGCGTCGCCAGACCTTCGCGCAACAGCTTCCATTCCGCCGCCGTCAGTTGCGGCACATGGGCCAGGCTCCGACAGCAACCGGCGCAACCTTTGGCGCACAGCCATTCGGGGTGACTGGCCCGGATGGCTTGCACGCGCGATTCGATGTCGGCGTGGAGTCTGCGCAACGTGATCGTTTCTTCCATAAGTCATCCTGAAAAGTGCCTGGCCGCAAGGGCGTTGGAAAGCAGGTCAGTGATCGCTGGGAATCTGAATTCCCAACAGACGTCCTGGCAGATCTTCCGGGAAAGGCCTTGTGGTGTCGATGCCGAGACAGCACGCTTCTTCTTCGAGAGTCAAGGCTTCCTGGGTGCGCATCTGCTGCGTCAACACCGCGTAGTCCGCCTCCGAGGCGTCGCAGCCGGCTGCCTGGCGGCTCACCAGCCGGGCTTGCAGGAGCGCTTCCGGCGCAGTGCAGGCGAGGATGACGAAGGGAACCTTCCGTGCTGCCGCCAAGTCCCGGAAAGCCGCGCGCTGCCAGGCCTGGAGGTTGGCCGCGTCTACCAGCACCGGATAGCCCGCCGCAAGGATATGACTTGCCGATTCGACGAGACGGTCATAGGTTGCCTTGGTCGCCGCTGTATCGTAGATGCCGTCGCCGACGGCGCAGTCACTGCGGGTGAGGGCGGACAGACCGAAAAGGCGCTTGCGCTCGACATCCGAACGGATGCGCAACGCGCCCAGTCTCTCCAGCAGTTGCTGCGCGAGCCAGCTCTTCCCCGAACCGGCAAGTCCATGCATGAGCATTAGCGTGGGTTTGCCCGGGAGGGTGGCTTTCACCGCACAGGCCAGGTACCGGTCGCAGTTGGCGAGTTCCGCGAGCCTGCTTGCAGGGTGCTCCTGACTGGCGCGTATCGCGGCGACCTTGGCTCGCACCAGGGCACGGTAGACGGTGTAGAAGGCGAGCAGCGGCAGGCCGCGGTATTCACCCTTCGCCTCCAGATAGCGGTTGAGCAGGCGATGCGCGTAGTCGGCACGGCCTCGCTCCTCCAGGTCCATGGTCAGAAAGGCGATTTCGTTGAGCACGTCGATCCAGCGCAGCCCGGGGTCGAATTCGATGCAGTCGAAGATCCGCAACCCGTCACCTGTCCTTGCGATGTTGCCGCAATGCAGGTCGCCATGGCATTCGCGGATCCATCCATCACGCGAGCGGGCCGCGAGCAGATCGGCCAACTGGCTGAACCGTTGGCGGCTCCATGCCTCCAGGGCAGCGAGCCGGGTGCTGTCGGCCGCGCCGGATAGCTGTTGGCCGAGTTGGGCAAAATTCTGTGCCATCGGTTCCCACACGGCTTCCGGCGAGCCGAATGGCTGGTCTGGCGAAGCCCTTTGCGTCCGTTCGTGGAAATCGGCCAGTTGATCAGCGAGCTCGTCGATCACATTCGGCGAAAGGCGTCCCGCCGCCAATTGCCGGTCGAGCAGGGCTTCCTGCGAAAAGCGCGCCATCTGCACCGCATACTCGATGGCCTCGCCGTTCCCGCCGAAGCGCGGCGCATCCGGGGAGCCGGTAATGGCGACCACCGCCAGATAGAGTTCCGGGGCCAGGCGACGGTTGAGACGCAGCTCCTCCTCACAGTAATTGTGGCGTCTGGCGAGGGTGCTGAAATCGAGGAATCCCAGCGCGACCGCCTTCTTGATCTTGTAGGCATAGGCGCCGCTCAACAGCACGTACGAGATGTGCGTCTCGATGACTTCGACCTGCCCGGCCGGATGCGGATAATAGTCGGGGTTGCGTAGCGCGGCGACGAGAGCTGCCTGGTCGCCCGCGACATTGCGGCCGTTTTCCGTCATGGCGACCCGCACCCACCCTGGGGCAAATGATCAAACGGCAAGGCGCACCGGGATCCGGCGCGGGCCGAAGGCCTGGCCGTTGCGGCCGAGCGTTTTGCCAAAGCGGCCGGCGATGGCGGTCGCGCAGTGCGGGCAATGGCCTTCCGGCGTCAGCTCGTAGCGCCGGATGTCGTACCAGTCGCGGACGATCAGCGCCGCGTGGCAACGCGGGCAGAAGGTGGTTCCGCCCTCGCTATCATGGACGTTGCCGGTAAAGACATGGTGCAGGCCGGCATCGAGGGAGATGCGCCGGGCACGAGTCAACGTCGCCGGCGGTGTCGGCGGGACGCCGTCCATCTTCCAGTCAGGGTGGAAAGCGGAGAAGTGCAGCGGCACGTCAGGGCCGAGTTCGCGGGCGACCCACGTGGCGAGTTCGTTGATCTCTTCCGGGCCGTCGTTGCTGCCGGGGATCAGCAGGGTCGTGATTTCCAGCCAGCAGTCGGTCTCGTGGTGGATGTAGGCGAGAATGTCGAGCACCGGTTGCAGGTGGCCGACGCACAGCTTGTGATAGAAGCTGTCGGTGAAGGCCTTGAGATCGACGTTGGCGGCATCCATGACGGCGAAGAACTCGCGGGCGGGTTCCGGGTGGATGTAGCCCGCCGTGACGGCGACATTGCGGATACCCTGTTCGCGGCAGGCGAGCGCGGTGTCGATGGCGTATTCGGCAAAAATGACCGGGTCGTTGTAGGTATAGGCGACAGCGTCGGCGCCGTAGCGTCTGGCAGCGTTGGCGATCATCCGCGGACTTGCGGAATCCATCAGGCGGTCCATATCCTTCGACTTGGAGATGTCCCAGTTCTGGCAGAACTTGCAGGCGAGGTTACAGCCGGCGGTACCGAAGGAAAGGATGCTGCTTCCCGGGTAGAAGTGGTTGAGCGGCTTCTTCTCGATGGGATCGATGCAGAAGCCGGACGAGCGTCCGTAGGTGGTCAGCTGCATCGCGCCATTGACCATCTGGCGGACGAAGCAGGCGCCGCGCTGGCCTTCGTGCAACCGGCAGTCGCGCGGACAAAGGTCGCACTGGACGCGGCCATCGGGCAGCGCGTGCCACCAGCGTCCGGGGTGGAGGGCTTCGGGCTGACTCATGGTCCGGGCTCCTTCCATTTCCTGACCGCATAGCGTTGCAACCGGACGTCCGGTCCCCAGTAGTCGACCGGGAGTCCGGCCTTCTGCTTGAGATGCGCCATGAACACGGCCGGGTCGGGCAACTGCTCCCAGACCTGCGGCAGGAAGGTCGCGCGATGGCGGCCAGCAATGAAGATCACGCCGTCGACCTCCGGGCGCAACTGGGCGAGGGCGTCGGCTTCGCTGGTGAATGAGATCGGCTCGGCCGCCGTCAGGAGCGAGACTTCGACGCGGGTGATCGGCAGTTCTTCGCCGCTCAACGGGTTGAAGCGCGGGTCGCGCAAGGCGGCGCTGCGGGCGTTTTCCTGGACGTCGGCAAGCAGCGGGCGCCACGCTTCGAGACTGCCGATGCAGCCGCGCAACTGACCGTGCTTGGTGAGCGTGACAAAGGTTGCGCCCATTTCGTGCAGTTCGGGCAGGTCGTCGCTGGGGCCAGCCGTTGCCTCCATGGTCGTGCCGGTGGTCGGCTTGGCGAAGTGGGTGGCGATCGCGTTGCGCGCCAGGGTCAGCAGGGTGGTGCCGAGGTCAGGCATCTTGCGCCTCCGCGAAACCAAAGGCGGCGTAACCGACGACGCGCTGCCGGTCACCGGCGGTGTCGCCGGAGTTGCAGCGGTGGATCAGTTGCGGGACGAGCCCGCGTCGGCGGGCTGCAAGCAGCAGGCCGTTGACCGGGTAGGCGCCGCAGGCCTGCTCCGGGCGGATGTGGGTGTCGAGTTGCAGGATGTGCTGGCAGGTCTCGCGGTCGACCTGGTTGGCGGCGGCATAGGGCTGGTAATGCGAGAGATCCGAGCTGATGACGATCAACGTTTCCGGCCCGCCCCACAGCAGGTCGAGCACTTCGGCGACGGCTTCCGGCGTCGCGTGACCGACAGCGAGGGGCACCAGGGTGAAGTCGTCGAGGACGCGCTGCAGGAACGGCAGATGAACCTCCAGCGAATGTTCCTCGGCGTGCGCCCGGTCGCTGACGACAATTTGCGGCAGCGTGGCGAGGCGGGCGACGGCCGCATTGTCGAGCGGGACGCTGCCGAGCGGCGTGGCGAAGGCGTCGGTTTCCGGCACCGCGATGCCGTCGACCGCAACCCGATGGGTCGGGCCGAGCAGCACCACGCGGCGGATCGTCGCGTGCCTGGGGGCCAGCGCGGCATAAGCCATGGCGGCGGTTGAGCCGGAGTAAACGTACCCGGCGTGCGGCACGATCAGCGCCTTGGGCACCAACGCTTCGGTTGTCGGCGCAGCGGCCAGCAGCTGGTCGACGGTGGCGGCCAGCACGGCCGGGCGGCCCGGGTAGAACATGCCGGCGACGGCGGGAGCGCGGGTGATTGTCACGGTTGACTCCTCAAACGAGAAACAATCCAAGGGCCATGCCGCCGCCGATGGCAAGCAGACCAGGCAGCGCATGGCGGGCCAGCTGGCTGCCGCCGATGCTGACGACGAGGCCGATCTTGAAAGTCAGGTTGGCCATCAGTGCCAGCGTCACGGCAGTCACGGCATGGTCAGCCGGGATCTTTTCGAGGTTGTACAGACGCAGCGCGGACAGCACGCTGGCATCGGCGTCGGTCAGGCCGGATGCCAGCGCGACGATGTAGAGGCCCCGGTTGCCGGCGATGTCCTGGAGCCAGGCCGAAGCGAGCAGCACGAGCGCATAGAGGAGGCCGAAGGAGACTGCGGTCTTGAGTTCGGTCGGGTTCTTGACCGAGGGCATCGGCAGTTCGCCGCCGGCGTTGAGGATCTTCCAGCCATAGAGCGTGAGCGCCAACCCGGGCACCAGGCCGCAGGCGAAGACCACGGCAATCTGCCCCACCAGCGTCGGCGCCACGACGCCGGCCACGACCCCGAGACGAATCATGACCATCAGGTTGGCGATCAGGATCACGATCGCCGCCATCCGTACCAGATGGACCTGGGCACGGGCGTGGCGGGAGAACATCATGGTCGTCGCCGTGCTCGACGCGAGGCCGCCGAAGATGCCGAGGAGCGCCGCGCCGTGCCGCGCGCCGATGATGCGCAGGGCAAGGTAGCCGGCAAGCGCGAGCCCGGAAATGAGGACGACCATCCACCAGATCTGGCGCGGATTGAGGGCACCATAGGGTCCGTAGTCCTGGCTCGGGAGAATGGGCAGGACGACCAGCGAAAGGACGGCGAACTGGAGGATGGAATTGATGTCCTTCGGCGTCATCCGCCGGCTGAAGCGGCTGAGTTCCGCCTTGAAGTAGAGCAGCACGGTGGTCGCGATAGCGAGCATGACGGCCAGCGTCGCGTGACCGAACCAGACCGCTGCACCGAGTCCATAGGTGACGATGATCGCCGCTTCGGTGGTGAAGCCGCGATACTGCTCTTCCTGGCGCGCCGAAAAATTGGAGGCGATCATCGCGCCGGCAATGACCAGCAGGCCGGTCACCAGCACCGCCGGGCCGCCGGTTTTGTCGCTGAGCAGGGCAAACAGACAGCCGAGCATGGAAACGAGGGCGAAGGTGCGCAGGCCGGCCGCCGACTCCGGGCGGCGTTCGCGCTCCATGCCGACGAGCAGGCCGATCCCCAGCGCGGTGAGAAAGGCCTGAACGGGGCCCGCCAGCTCAGGAGTGACGAAACTCATGCGATCTCTCCAGCCCTGTGATATTCAGTAAAATTACGCCATGCCACGTCATTTCGCAATCGTTCCCGCTGCCGGCAGCGGATCGCGCTTCGGGTCCGAGAAGCCGAAACAGTACTTGAGCCTGCTCGGACGCCCTTTGCTCCATCATACGCTGGCGGCGCTGGTGGCCTGTCCCGAGATTGACCGGGTCTGGGTTGTGCTGTCGCCGGAAGATGGCGAATGGGACCGTTACGACTGGTCCGAACTCGGCCCCAAGCTGGAAACCCTGCGTTGCGGCGGCGCGACGCGGGCCGACAGTGTCAACAATGGACTGCAGGCGGCCGCGATGGTGGCGAGCGACGATGACTGGATCCTGGTGCACGACGCTGCCCGCCCGTGCCTGAGCCGGGAAATGCTTGTCAACCTGTTGGTCGAACTGGCGGATGACAAGGTTGGCGGCATTCTCGCCGTACCGGTCGCCGATACGCTGAAGCGGGCCGACGGCGAGCAGCGCGTCGCCGCCACCGAACCGCGCGACGGCCTGTGGCAGGCGCAGACGCCGCAGATGTTTCGTTACGGGCTGCTCAAGGAGGCTCTGGAGAAGTGCGGCGCCGTTACCGACGAATCGGGCGCGATCGAGGCGCTCGGTCTCCGGCCGCGCCTGCTGCGGGGCGATACGACAAATCTCAAGGTGACCTACCCGGCCGATCTGGTCCTGGCGGCGCTGATCCTCAGGGGACGAAAATGAACTTTCGGGTCGGGCAGGGCTACGACGTGCATCGCCTGGTCGCGGGCCGCAAGCTGATTCTCGGCGGTGTCGAGATTCCCCATGAAACCGGCCTGCTCGGGCATTCCGACGCCGATGCCCTGCTGCATGCGATTACCGATGCCTTGCTCGGTGCCGTCGCGCTGGGTGACATCGGCCGCCACTTTCCCGACAGCGACCCGCGCTACCAGGGTGCCGACAGCCGCGTGCTGCTCCGCGCCGCCGTCGCCCTGCTGGCCGGGAAGGGCTGGCGGCCGGTCAATGTCGACGCGACGATCATCGCCGAACGGCCGAAGCTGGCCCCGCATGCGCCGGCGATGGTGGCGAATGTTGCGGTCGACCTCGGGATTTCGCGCGATTCCGTGAATATCAAAGGCAAGACCAACGAGCAGCTCGGCTACCTCGGGCGCCGCGAAGCGATCGAGGCGCAAGCGGTGGTACTGGTCGAACGTGCGCTCTGAGGGCGGACAGCGACACCGCGTGGGGCCGGAGCAAGCCCGCGTCTTTTTCTCGCTGTGGCCCGCCCCGGAAGCCGCGAGGCGACTCTCGGCCGTCGCCGATTCCTTTGCTGCCGCAGCAGGCGGGCGGGCGACGCGCCGCGAATCGATCCATCTGACGCTTGCCTTCATCGGCAACGTCCCGGTCGAGCGCCTGCCCGAACTGGAGCGCGCCGCCCGTGAGGTCCGTGGCGAACCGTTCGCGATTTTGCTGGACCGTTTCGCGATCTGGCGGCACAACCGAATCTTCTGGGCGGGTTCCGGCATCGTTCCGACTGTTC